>JAHPZI010000001.1:0-124685 GCA_019058295.1 Promethearchaeota archaeon
GTTTGGAAGGTTTTTACGAAATTTTTATAGGTTTTCTGGAGGTGATCAGCAATAATAAAAATATTTTGAGGTTTTTTTTCTAAAGATGGTTTAATCATTACTTCTACCTTTTTTCAATTAATAAGAACTGTTTATTTTTTTTTTATAACTTTTTTAAGTCTATTTCTTAAATTTATGTTAAACCAATTTACCCCTCTCCTTGGTTCAAAAAGGAGATTATATTCTTTCAAATATTCTTTAATTTTATTAAATGCTGGTTTGGCAGAGAAAATTAAAATCGGTGCCTCTTCTTTCAAATTGTCAATGATGTTTAAAAAATCTAATTTTAAGTTATCATCTTCAACTATTTTTTCAATCGCAGATGTTGTAAAAGATATTATTATTCCTTCTAAATTAGATATTTTTATTGTTTGATCAATGATCTTTAACTTTTTGTCAAAGATTATTTTTATACTTTTTAGCTTATCTTCAGATAACAGAAAAACTTCCACATCTGAGTATTTTTTAACAAAATTAACAAAATTAAATAATGTTGATAATATAAATCCTTCAGGATTTTTACCTTTTGTATTATCACAAATTATAATCCACATAATTATAGTTTCATGATTTTAATTTAAATATTTATCTCTTAAATAACTCCTTTTTCTTTCCGAATTTATCAAAAGCTTCTAATATTAATAATTTTGTGTGATATTCATTATATTTTTCTAATTCCTTCTTTTTTAATACTGGAAATGTTTCTAAAATATAAATCAGATCTTCTCGGCTAATATTATATAGATGAGCGTAAATTGCATCTAGTTCAGATTGTAATTTTGCTCTTCTTCCCATATCCCATTTAAATGGCTTTCCTTCATATCCAATATCTTTAGCAAAATCTTTTAAATCATATGAAGTATAAACTAGTTCAATTACTCTTGATTTAATTTCTTCTAATAGATTTTCATTATAAAAATTAGGAGGGAAGATTGGTACCTGTTCTATAAAAAAGAAACTAAGATTTGGTCCTGAAATTTTCTGACGAATAATATAATCAATGATAATTGAACTTAAATTAGCAATGAGACCACATATTTCAGTATTATGATTCTGAACTAAGATTAAAGGTAATGAATTTCCAACTCCACAGTATGGAATTACCGAAAATATAAAAGTTCTTGTTCTTGTTGCTCTATTTATTGATCTAAAACCTAGAAACCATTTTTTATCATAATCTGGAAGTCTCTCTTCAATATATCTTTTCTCAATCCAATAATTCGGAGTAGCATAAAAATAGGGATTTATATACTCACTAAGCGTTGTTCTAACTGACTTTGCCTTAGTTTTTTTACCTTCTTCACTAAATTCCATAGAATTTAATCGATGATTGTAAAATGAGATCATTCTCCCTTCATATAGAGGAAAGTATTCCTTTTTCTCTTGATCTATCCAAATTCTATTATTAATATCCGCATCAACTGGTCTAGCCCCAGTATTTTTAAGCATATCATAATTTAAAAAAAGTTCTGAGTCATTTGACATATCAAAATGTCTCTTAAATTCGAATTTCCAAGGATTTGAAATGATTTCTTTACTATTTACTTTTTTAAGTCTGAAGATTGATGTTTGTTGATATAAATGTCTTAATAAATCAGCATCTTTTTTAATCTTAAAGGATGGGCAAGTTAAAGTATTGGGATTAAATAATTTAAAATCATCTTTTTCTAATGGAATTAAGATATGGTCATCAGGTAACTTTCTAATATTTTCTCGTAAATTTTCCTTAGAACTGAAAATTATTGTTAATGGATTTTGGATTTCTTCTGGTTCTAAGGTATAAAAGGTCATAGGGATAATTTCTTGAGTAATTTCCTTTCCACATAAACTAATAAGACAAAATCTAAAATCAGTAATAATGTCAAAAATTTTATTTTTATTTTCAAAATCAAAAATATTTAATATTGAATTATTTTCAACAAACGCTTGAAATAAATTACTTAAATGATAATTTGTAATAATTGCTGTGGGAGTAATTATTCCCGCATATCCTGCAGCAGAGATCAGACGCCAAACCCTCTCTGTAAATAATGCAAATGTATTTCCAGTCCCTTTACTTGATAAGGGATAATATCCAGAATTCCTTAAGAAATGACTTATTTTTTTTTTTGATCGCCAAGCTTTTACATATTGATTATGTAATTTTTTATTCTTACTCTTCAACTCTTTTATTAACTTTCTTCTTTCAGATTGATTTTTTGCATTCAAGATATCATTTTGACTTTCAAAAAATTCCATCTCTTTAAGTTGAATTTCTTCCCAAGGTGGATTAGTTAAGATACAATCAAATCCTTTTCTTTCAGAAGAAAATACTTCAGGAAATTCAATAAACCAGTGAAAGAATTGATTTTCTCCTGCAATATTGTTAATTTTTTCCATTAAGGTCAATAACCATGGATCAGCAGATTTATTTCTTAATTGCTCAATAGTGGTATATCTTGGAATTTCACCTATTGCAGTACCTTCGAATGGCCAGTAGAAAGTGGAGGTCCAAATATTTGCCTCATTTAATGCTTGTTGATAATTCTCATTTTGCCTTAATTTTTCATATTTAATTTCCTTTTGCTTAATCTTTTCTGGTTTAGTCTCGGACATATCAATGATTTTTTGAAATTCTATACTACAAATATCTGCTGTCCTAGTATCCGTCATAAATGCCGTAATTGTTGTTATTTTTTTCTTAGATTTTTTCTGTTCTTTAATTTCATCTCTAATTATTTTTCGAGCCATATTTTGTAATTTGGTATTTTCATTCGGTATGCCAGTACTTTTATTTCCTGAAATAGCCTTAAACGAATCAGGTTCAATACCACTTATTTCAGTTTTTTGTCCCAATCCAATTAAACTATTTCCACATTTAATATGATTATCCAAAAAATTCAGAGGTTTATCTTTAACGCAAGCTCTCAGCCAGAGAGACATTTTTGCCAATTCTACAGCAAGTGGATTCATATCTACCCCATAAATACAGTGTTGAAGTATTTCTCTACGTGCCTCTCTCAATTCATCTTCTAAGGGAGAATCTGATCCAGTTCTCACTTCTGCTAACTTTTTCCCTAAATAGTCTAATGCGGATAGTAGGAATGTTCCCCCTCCACATGCGGGATCACATACTTTTAAATCTAATATAGCTTTTTCTTTTTCATCTTTATCATCTCCCGTTTCTTTTAATCGATCTTCTACAAGTGGTTGTAGAGTTGTTCTAATTAAAATATCAATCAAAGCTCTTGGTGTGTAGTATGAACCGGTACTTTTTCTTTCAGTTCCTTCAATCAACTGAAAAGTATATTTTTTATTAATGTAAGGTTTAAAATCTAAAAGAGATTCATAAATTGCACCTATTTCCTCTTCCTTAATTTCAAGAAAATTGATTCTCTGTCTTATGTTATTAGTTCCAGTGGTTGTTAATAAGCGAATTATCATTAAAAGAACATCATTGGAGAGTTTTAATTCATTTTTTAAAATTATTTTAAGATTTTTACTATAAAATAATCCACCATCATACGCATTAATTTCCAAAAACTTATTTCCTTGTCCTACTATATTAAATGTCAGAAATAATTTATTCCATAAATCGTAATTTCGTTCAACCTTGATGGGTTTTTCGGCTAACATTCTGATCGAAGACAGAGAGAATCCTTCAAAATAAATACTTCCTGCCCCTGGGAGCATTTCTCGTTGTTCAGCATACAGGATAAATATAATCCGATAAATAATCCTCAACAATTCAGCATAATACTCCTCTTTATCAAAATCCCCCACCATCACTAAATCTAAGAATTCTGGATTTTGCTGGATTAACTCATTTCCGAGTAGTTCTAGGGCATCGTGAACATTATCTCTAAGAGCATCCCCGATTTTAATTCCTTCTGCAACGGACTCTTTTTGAAATTCTTCAATTAAGAACTCATGATCTTTTGGTTTAGGAACAAATCGACTAGGATGAATTATAGCATATAACGCATCAAACTCTTTCTTATCTCTATTGGCAAATATATTCTCTAAATCAAATTCTAAGTAACCCTTTGAATAAGTATGATAGTATTTAGTTAGTATTCGTAAAATTCTGCCATTTGATAGGAATAACCATTTTATAACTGGATTTAAATTAATAAATTGCTGACAAGTAGTATGATGTGAATTTTTTCGAGGATTTAAGTTAGTCTTAGATTCAAGATCATCTTTAACATTAACAAATTGAAAAAATGGATTTTCATGACCCTTCGATTGATGACTAATAGTATATCCAGCTAAGGGATTATCTTCATCAATAATTTCTTCATTAAATTCAAAATCTTCTAATTCATAATTGAATTGCGAAAAAAAAGGAAATAGCCACTGTTCAATTAATTCTTCTAAAGTAAATTTATCTATTTTTGGGGATATCTCATCCCATTTCTCCACACACCATTCAAAAACATTTCTTCGAACATCCTTAACCTTTTTTATTTCCTGTTTTTTATCGTCCTCAATAAATGATTTAATCTTACCAATTTTGAGCAATTCAGGATTATCGCGTAACCTAAGAAGAATATTCTCTGAAAATAATCCTCCACTCACTCTAATATTTCTTAAAAGTGAATTTTTTGAGACCATTTTTAATTACCTTTATTATTAATCCATAAAATTCCTAATATAGTAAATTTCATCATCTTCTAAATTATATAAATTAAAAATAAAATCATCAATCTGATTTTCCATTTCTACATTCTCTTCATTTTGAATTAAGTGCTGAACCATTTCAGAGATTTCTACTTGATTTTCTTCCAAATTCAATGGAATGGGCAAATTCTTAATGTTTTCTAATAATATTCTTGGAAAAAGATCTTTTTCTTTATACATTATTGTGTAATAAAAATTCATAATTTTTGAATTGAGTATGCCTAAAATACTATAATAATCATATTTCTCATCAATTAATTTAATATTATATATTGCTTGAATTGTAACGAAATTATCGCTGATATCGACCATTGCATTAATTGAATCACCAAGTTGTCGTAATACAATCTTGGGTGAAGCATACAAATCAGCTTTTTTTATTTCATCAATAGGAATATATTTCTCAGAAAAATTGATCTCATATCTTTGAACATCTTCCCCTCTTATCAATCTCTGATTTGTTAGGGTTGAAACTTCTTCTATTAAATCAGATTTTCTCCCCAACTCTTCACCCCTATGAGCATCTATTATATCTCTAAATAGAAAGGAGTTTTCTTTTATTTTTGATAGGATATTTCGAACAGTTTCTTTTAAAAATAAAATACGGGATTTAGGTAGTTCTAATAAAAACTTTTGTGGGATAAGTACAGTTTCACCAAGGTTATTTCTAAATTCTTCGAGATCAGCATAACGCGAAAATGAGAGCTGATGAAGATTATGTGGCTTTTTTTTACATAATACTATTATTATATTTGCCACACTCGCATCTGCAAACACATTGTTGATTTGAATTATTTTATTAATTGTACAATTAGTCAATAGGAATGACCTTATAAATTCAAAGCTACTACGTCCAAGAAAAGAATCTGGAATAATTAGTCCCATACTTCCGCCCGGTTTTAAAAGCTTATAACATCTTTCTAAGAATAATGAATAGAGATCATATTGTTTAACAGCGGATTGAAATTGGTTCTTGTAAAAATGCTTTTCTTTATTATTTATTTCTTTTGAACTTAAATAGGGGGGATTAGTAATAATGATGTCGAATCCTTTTGATTTTCTTCTAAAAACTTCTGGAAACTCTAAATACCAATGAAAAAAGTAATTGATTTGTGCTATATGATTTGCTTTTTTCAAAATTCCTTTACTTTTATCATTTAGAATCCCTTCTTTAAATTCCTCTAATAAAGTATTACTTGGATAGATTTTAACGGACTCCTCATCAATAGGCCAGAAATAAGTAGCGATATTTAAATTACTTATATTTAATAATTTTAGGAAGTTCTTATTTTTGCGTAATCGATTATATTCTATCTCTTTTTTCTTAAAGTCTTTAATATCTGCCTCATTCATTTGTAAAATATTTTGAAATTCATCCAACTCAGAAATTAGATCCTCCCTTTCTGAAATAAAAGATGTAATATGAATAATTTTTTTCTTGGATGTTGATATCATCGCTACCTCTTTCTTTATATGGTCTCTCAACTTTTTATGATCTGGTTTTAAATCCTTGTTCGCTTTATTTGGAGATTTAAAATTTTCTGGTTTGATGTATAAATCTTTATGATATTCATCCAAACCAATTAAAGAATTTCCATTTTTTATATGATTATTTAGAAAATTAAGTGGCTTATCATTTACACTTGCTCTCAACCAAAGAGAAACCTTTGATAATTCAACCGCTAATGGATTTTTATCTACACCATAAATGCAGTTTTGAAGTGCATCTCTTCTTGCTTCTCTTAAATCGTCATCTGAAATACTATTAAATTTGGTTTTTGCTTCTACCATTTTTTTTCCTAATAAATCCATAGCAGAAAGTAAAAAAGTACCTCCCCCACATGCAGGATCACATATTTTTATTCCTTTTAAGCGCTCCAGTATACGATCAGAGGGTTCTCCAAGAGATTCCAAATCGTCTATATGAGCCCCTAGTGTTGATTCAATTAATAAATCCACAATATTTTTAGGAGTATAATAGGATCCTGTGCTTTTCCTTTCTTCACCTTGAGCCAGTTTAAATTGAGAATTTCTATCAAAATCTGGTTTAAAATCAAGGAGGGATTCATATATGGCTCCAATTTCTTCTTCAGTGATTTCAAGAAAATTGATTTTTTGAAGAACGTTATAGTTCTTGGAAGTTGTCAATAATCGAATTATATTCAATAATACATCATTCGATATTTTTAAATCATTACTTATTATTATTGGTAAATAATCATCATTAAACAGAGTTCCATTAAAAGAATTGATATCTAAAAGATCACTCCCTTCACTCACTAATCTAAAGGCAATGAAGATCTTTTTCCATAAATCATAATTCTTTTCTGCTTTAATTGGATTTTCTGATAAATATCTTAGAGAAGAAAGAGAAAATTCTTCGAAATAAATAGAATCCACTTTTGGCAACATTTCTCGCTGTTCTGCATATAGTAAAAAAATGATCCTATAGATTATTCTTAAAAGTTCTGCATAATATTCTTGAGGATTAATTTCATTGGCTATTATTTTCTCTAAAAACTTGGGATTTTGTTGAATTAATTCATCACCTAGTAATTCGATAGCATTGTGGACTTTATCCCTTAAAGCGTCGCCAATTTTTATGCCTTCAGAGACAGATTCATTCTGAAATTGATTAATTAAAATCTCTTGATCTTCAGATTCCGCAATGAATCTGCTTGAATGTAAAGTGAAATAAAGTGTTTTAAACTCGATCAAATCACGATTCGAAAAAATGTTTTCTATATCAAATTCTAAAAAACCTTTTGAGTATGTATGGTAATATTTTGTTAAAAAGCGTAGAACTCGTCCATTTGAAATAATTAACCACTCAATTTCAGGATTAAAATTGACAAATTGCTGGCAAATACTATGATGTGCCTTTTCTTGAGGATTGGAAGGAATTTTTGAATCAAAATCTTCAGTGACATCTAAAAAATGAAAAAAAGGATTGATATGATCTTTAGATTGATGAGTTATATGAAAATTTTTAATAGGGCTATCCTCATCAATATTATCTTCATTCATTTCAAAAAGGTCTAGTTTATGGTCAAATTGCTCAAAAAAAGGGATTAACCATTTTTCAATCAACTCCTCTAATTTCCAACTGTCAATATTAGGTGAAATCTCATCCCATTTTTGTTTACACCATTCAAAAATTTCTACTTGTTTAGTATCTAATCCTTTTTTCGATAATATTTTAAAAGTTTCTCTTTTTCCAATATTTAACTTCGTTGGATTATCACGTAATCTTAATAGGATATTTTCAGTAAATAACCCGCCGCTAGAACGAATATTTCTTAAAAGTGCAACTTGACCTGCTATTTTTAACCCCCTCCAATAGGAGGATATATTAATGTTATAGTTAACAAGTCAATGCCGACCTTTTCAATTTCATCAATACCCTGTAAATCTGTTGTAATTCCCTGATTTTTCAAATTAGCAATCATTTCTTTTCGTTCATCAATAATTTTTTCCAATCTTTCCTTTGCAAATGAATTCAACAATTTGTCAAAATTGTGAATCGCCAATGCTTTGTTTAGATGCTTCTTTAACTCAATATCCTTTTTAGAATGGTTCTCCCAATCTGCTTTCCAAATTGACTCGATTATTTCGGTACTTAGAACCTCTCCACTAAACAAATCAATCCCAATTCTAGTGATCTCCTCCATTAAACCCTTAGGCTCAGTATTGACCAGATACCTAATTTTTATATGAAAGACAGCTAAGGCTTTTGAAGCCTCTTTGCTAAGAAAAGCTGCGGTCCGTCCATAAAATTCATTATCCACTGCAAAAGCCTCATTTTTTACCTTTTCTACTAGACCAGAAATTAGCGGATTTTTTAAATTGACTGCTTCTATATCATTTCGTGAAGCACTGATTTCTCTATTAGGAGTGATTAAGTATTTATCTTCAAATTTAACTCCAATATCTTTTTGAACTTGGTCGGGAAGGGTAATCTGTAGAACATCTTCCTCATCCTTTTCCTCTTCTATAGAGCCATCATATAAATCTACAGCTCTCTGAATAAAATTAAGTAGAGTATTTGTATTTCCAATTTCTTGTTCTGTTAAGAGCATCCGCTGTTCTATTTCTTCAAGGTTAATGTTATTATGACCGTAAAATGAATCTTTAACCATTTCTTCTACGTTTTTCTTTGAAAAGAAGACTGAAACGATATCTTCAATTACTTCATGTGAGAATTTGATCCATTGATCCAACGTTTTTTGAACGTCTTCACGCTTTTCTTTTCTCCTTTTTTCTGTAAGATGATCAATTACAGATTCAGGATCTCCAAAAAATCCAGGAACAAAACCATAAGCTTTTTTAATCTCATCTGCCTTATGCACTAATGCTTCTAAAATATCCATCTCCAATGTATCCTTTAAAATTAGGGTTCTAATATACACTTTTTCTTTTGGTTGACCAAATCGATCAATTCTGCCATTTCTCTGCTCTAGCCTATTTGGATTCCAAGTTAGTTCATAATTAATTATTTGATCTGCTGAAAATTGCAGATCAATTCCTTCTGCCATGCAATCTGTAGTAATTAAAATCCCATTTTTAGACCTCAGAAAACCATCGTATACGTCTTGTCTTTTTTGTGAAGCCATTTGACCATGAACAGTGAATAAATTAATATTCTTGAACTTTACAGTATTTTGAGTCTTATTTTCTAATTTTTCTTTAATATAATTTAAAGTATCGATATATCTTGTAAAGATTATTATTTTTTTTGAGATTTTGAACCTTTCTGGGAGTATGTAATTGATTAACTGATTGATTTTATTATCTTGATTCATTAATTCAATCGCAGATCTTTTTACTTTTATCAAAAGTTCTTTTTCTTTCACTAAATCTTCTGCTTTTTTAGATAAGATTAATTTATCATTTCGTAAATCGAGTTCTTCCTCTGTTAGCCTGTCTGTTTCATAACCATCCATTACAGATTGAGCGGCCTCCTCAGTAGAGATAAAAGAATCTGTTTCATTTATTGCTCTAAAGTTTTTATTTATTTTATTATCAAGTTCTTCTAATCTGTTTTCGACAGAGCATTTTAAAGCATTTGGAGAGCTGATTGCTCGTTTATGGAAATGCAATATCGTCCAATAGCTAAATTTCCTTTTCTCCTCAGGATCATTTTTTCCTCTGCTGAGTACATGTTGAGAAAATTCATTTATTAACTTAAAGCACTCATAGAATTTTTCAGATGCATCGATATAAACTTCTTCGGAATCACGTTCGGGAAAAGGATTTTTTTTATATTTGCTTTTTGATAACCAATCTTCCACATCTTTTCTTCTGCGCTGACAAATATGATTTATTGCTAAATCTCTATTAATCTCAATTTCGATTTGACTTCTACCATAATTAATGATAGCAGGATTAACCATCTCGAGTAAACTAGCAAAAGAATCTTTATAACCATTATGAGGGGTTGCTGAAAGCAATAATATATGAGGATATTTCTTCTTATTAGCTAATGCTTTAGCAAAACCATAACTTTGTTTAAATGATTTTGAGCTTTCATCATCAGAACCTAAATGGGGACGCATAACATTATGAGCCTCATCAATTACAATCATATCCCAATCAAACTGAAGTATCTCTTCTTTAACACCCGGGCGCTTTCCATAGTCTATAGACGTAATAATGAAATTATAGTAACCCCAAGGATTACCCCCAACTAAAAGTTCAGATTCTAAATATCTGCGATTTCGACGGGACATTATTACTGCATCGATACCAAAAAAATGCTTTAAAATAGTCTGCCATTGTTCTCGAAGATTTGCCGGAGTCACAAATAAAACTCTATTAATCCTCTTCCTTCCTAGTAATTCTTGAAGAATTAAACCTGATTCTATTGTTTTGCCTAAACCTACATCATCTGCCAATAGCAATCTCACGTTTTTTAGATTTAAAGCCATTAAGACTGGAACCATCTGATAAGAAATCGGAATCACTTTTGAATTCTGAAGGCTAATAAAGGAAGTTGTGCTATAAATTAAATCGAGCTTTATTGCGTCTAACAAAAGCTTTTGATAAACAGGAGAACCAATCTTTTCAGCAGACGGATTTGGAACAACTGATTTTTTAATAGGCTCAATATCTGGTATTAAAAGCTGAGTTGAAGGTTGTCCTGTGATATTACTTACAGAATAAAGGATAAATTTCTTTAATTCTTCATGAATTTCTTTTTCTTTTATGATAATTTGATCAATTCGCCATAATCTATCTCTAGCTTCCACTATTTCTCCAATCTTAAAATCAGTCTCTAAAGTCAAATTCAATTCTCCTCATCTAATATGATAATATTAAGTTTTTTGAATAATAAATTGATTTTTATTAAGATCCTATTAATCAATGATTTTAGTCCTTAATGATATTATTTTGTTATTATAATATATAAATTTTTTAGACAATAAAGTATTCCTAAAGTTATAAATATTTAAATAATATTCATCGAAATTAATAATGCATTAAACCAAAAATAATGATTATTATGGAAGAATTGAATTTTAAAAATGCCATTCTCAGTCTATACAATTTTGCTATAGATTTTAAACGATTTGAGGAGGATCCAGCAACTTTAGTGGATGTTATAAGAAAGTTTAGTAAAGAAGAAATAGAAAAACAAGCCCAAGGTTTTTCTAATTATATAGGTAAGTCGAATCAGCCTTTTGTTATAAATTTCATTAGATATGTAATCTTGGATAAAATTCTAAAAAATATTAAGGTCAGTGTTAATATTATTAATGAGCTTATAGAGAATATAGATAATGTAAACCAAGATTATTTCAATGAATACCCCCGTTTCAGAGACGCTCTACCTAATAGGGGAGAAAAAGCAATAATGGCACAATGGACGGAATTTGCAATTTTGTATCAAATTTACTATAATCTTCATAAAAATGAAATAAAAAAAAATATGAATATTGTCCAGAATTCTATTTTAAACTTTTTAAAAACAGAAGTTTTAATAATGGGAGGATGGGCTGCTAAAATTACCGATTTCAAGGGGCCTAGAAATTTCGGAGCTTCACATGTCTGGTTTTCATTTTATCCTGAAAAAGACTTTGCAAATCATAAAGAAGCATTCCAGATATTCTTGAGAATTTCTTCTAAACATATACAATATGGTATAGCTAAAGGAAGTGATGTTAGTATTGATACGGACTATGATCCAACAAAACATCTTGAAAAGGTTAATTTTGAGGATTTCACGTTAGATAAAATGAAATCATTTATTATTGAAGTATTCAGTGATTTTAAAAAATTTAATCAAGCTATAACCTTACCTGTAAAGGAAGGTACTAAAGAGGAGGGAGAAGAGAAACCAGAAGAGATAAATGGATCATTTACTCCAAAAAATATAATTCTCTATGGTCCTCCTGGAACTGGAAAAACATTTCTTACAAAGAAAATTGCCGTTGAATTAATCGAGAAAAATAAATATAATTTAAATTTAGAGTCAGAAGAAGTAGATTGGGATGAAATTAAAAAAAAATACAAAAAGTATAAAGAGAAAAATCAAATTAAAATAATAACATTCCATCAGGCTTATTCCTATGAAGAATTTATTCAAGGATATCGTTATAAGGATGATAAAGTAATTCTTTCAGATGGGATTTTTAAACAATTTGTTGATTCCATTCAAAATGAAGGAGATTGGAAAAGGGCATTTGTGTTTATAATTGATGAAATCAATCGAGGAAATATATCAAAAATATTTGGGGAGATTATAACCATTATTGAAGAGGATAAAAGATTAAATGCCCCGAATGAAACGGAGGTAATATTGCCATTTACAAAAGCCACAAAAGCTGAAGAAAATTTAGAAGAACAGAAATTTATTTTACCACCTAATCTTTATATTTTAGGTACAATGAATACAGCTGATCGTAGTATTGCTCTTTTAGATATTGCTTTAAGAAGACGATTCCATTTTGAAGGTATTTATCCTGACTCGAATATTATTGCAAATGAACTAACAACTTTAAAAGACGAACACGAAGGGGATGATATTTTCACAGAGGATGATATTGAGAAAATTCAAAAAGCATTTGATAAATTGAATAAACGAATTGAAGTTTTATTAGACCGAGATCATATGATAGGGCATTCTTATTTTTTAAAAACGATCACAAGTCAAGCATTCTATTCTGTTTGGTATGGTAAGATTATTCCTCTTCTTAACGAATATTTCTATAATGATTGGGAAAAATTGAAAATTCTGTTAGGCGAGTATAATGAAATAGAGAAAACCGGATTTATTCAAGATTTAAAAACAGAATATAAGGATATTTTCAAAGAAGGAGGGGAAATTGACTACCCTCATAAAATAATCGAATATAAAGAAGATAAAGCTCAATTTCTTGATATTTTTTGCCGTACATTCGATATTGAATAATTAATATCAAGGTGTATTTCTGGGATGACCTCTAAAACTATTGATCTTTATGAGTTCGAGAAGCTTAATCATAAAGAGCTAAAAAAACGAATTAAAAATTGTGTTAAAAAAGAAGTAGATGATAATTATATTGTAAGGATTAAAGACGAATTACAGAGAGTCAATAATAAACTAAAAGTTAAGGTTATCAAACTCTTTTTTGATTCTATCCAAGCTACTCAATATGTTGGATTTATAAGATTGAAAGATTTCTCTATTCAAATTATCCCTAAGATATATAAGGAAGATGAATCCCTACCTAATCTTAAGTATCTCTTATTTATTCTAAAATATATAGAATTTACTGGAATATCTTTAAAGAAATTAGACTTAGGATTTATGGGAGAGCAAAAAGGAGATATATTTAAATTTTTAATAGAAATGTTTATCTATAAATTATATGAATTAATGAAAACAGGAATTTTTCATACATATATTAATCTAACAAACTCGACAGAATATATTAAAGGTAAATTGCTAATCTCCCAGCAATTGAAATACAACACCGTTAAACCATGGCTTTTTTATTGTAATTATGAGGAATTTAGGGAAAATAATCTCATTAATCAAATTTTTAAAAATGTATTAATTCTGTTGAAAAATAGTTATGGTTTTTTAAAAATTGGTAAAAAAATTGATAATATCTTAGGTATACTTCAAAATGTGAATTTGGTTAATATTAGTCCATATCATTTCGAGAAGTTAACCTTCACTAGATTAAATATAAAGTTTAAACCTCTCATTGAGTTTTCTCGATTAATTATAACCAATAGTAATATTAATTTTCAGAATAGAACCATTGAAAACTTTTATTTCTTATTTGACATGAATAGATTATTTGAAAAATTCATAGGGGTCTTTATTAAGAAAAATATTGAAGAGATAAAGGTAAATTACACTTATAATATTTTGGAAGTTGAGGAACAAGCGAGAATCGGCTCTTTATTTGATATTAAACTAACTCCAGATCTACTAATTGAATATGAATTTGAAGGATCTGTAAAAAAACTCCTAATAGATTTTAAATATAAAATGCTTTCTTCTAAGAAATATCGTCATGGAATTTCAACAGCAGATTTATATCAGATGTTTGCGTATTCCCAATCTCAAAAAACTAAATTCAATGATGTAATTCTTCTCTATCCGAGAATGTTCCAAGACGAAATAAAGGTATATATACATGAAATACCACCTGACAATCTTATAAAAATTTTTATAAAATTCATCGATATCGAAAAAATCTACGATCCATCTAAAGATGATGTATCTCACACTATTCTAATTCAAGAAATTAATAATATTCTAACTATTTAGTGTATTTTATAAAATATTTTTTTTATAGGAGCTTAAATCTTTAGATCTTTATTTTTAAGTAAATTTCATAGAATTGTCATCTAAAAAAAATGCTTTTAATTGGGTTAATTTAGCAGAAAAAGGTAAAATTGAAGGTATTGTTAGAAAAAGGTTGGAAGAGTTAAAAACTAATTCAATTAATAAATTTATTAGTGGTGATTTATCTTTAAATGAAAATAATCAAATACCTAATGAAATTAAAGAACTGTTAAATAGCAAATTAGATAAAATAGTCTTAAATTTTTCGTTATTTACTGAAAAAGAAATTGAAGAAAAAAAAAATCAATTTTACTCAGAATTAGAAAAAGAATTAGATTTAGTGATTAATAAGAAGGCCCTTTGTTCAATTGAATTTGAAGGGTATACATTTTATAACTTTTTTAAAGCTTTATCTTCTTTATTAGATGAAATTGAAATTGAAATTAAAGAAGACAAGTTATACGTTCTTACAATGGATCCAATTCGCATATCTACAATAGAAATAATCATTAAGAACGAATCATTCAAATTTTATAACTTGGGAAATCTTGGATTTAATTTAAGTGATTTAAAGAAAGTACTTAAATGTAAGAGCGGAGATGATTCAATTATCAGTTTAATTTTTGGAAAAGAAAAATTATATATCAAAATAAATTCAAAAAAATATAAATCGCAAATAGAACGGGAACTTAATTGTATCGATTATCATCAATCAGGCAAAATAAAAATAGATCGTCTTCACACTATTGAATATAATTGTTTTTTTGACCTATCAAAAAAGAACTTGGGATATCTAATGGATAATTTCGGTATTTACTCAGAAATTATTCATATTGAATGTTATGATAATAAAATATGCTTTATAGAATCTGGAGATTCTGGAACTAATGAGATCTCATGGGATAAGAATTCAAAAGCCAGCTATAATTTTAAATCTAAAAATAAAAATTCTAAGAATATTTTTATTCAAAATCAATGTCATGGTAACTATTCTTTAGAATTTTTTAATATGAATAATAAAATGGCAAGTTTGCTAAATAGTTCAGATCAAATATTATTTTCAATTAGAGAAAAATATCCTTTAAAATCAGAAATAATATATGCTAAGCTCGGAGGTTCTTTTATCAGATTTTATATTTCTCCTCGAAATTAATTTTAAAGAAGAAAAATATATTTTGAAACTTTTCTTAAAACATAGAAATAGTTTAATTCTTACGTATAGTTAATATAAACTCTGGGAGTTAGTATACCCCTGTCTTTTAGTTCTCCCATAATCTTCCCTACTTTTTTCGTTAATGAAATAGATACTGGTAAACTTTTACAAAAATCTGTGCAATTCTAGTCCAATATTGTTAAATTAATTATATTTCTTTCTAAAGTTTTATTATCAATATTGTTTTTTTTTCCACAATCACCTTAATAGCTTTCAGTATCATGCTTTCTGGATAGGTATCAAGATATCCCTTTTTTTTGCTGGAATTTCTTTCAAATACTGAACCACGAGCAATAGGTTAATCAATTGATGTAATTGCTTTGACAATTTCAATATAAAAAATAATAGCTATTTTTATAGATTCTGATATTTTCTAATGATCTTTTACATTTATGAAAATTTATATAATTTTATATCTAATATTTATTATGGAAATCGAAAAAATTGAAGCCGAACATTATTATATTAAAGATTTATTTAGTGATAAATTCTTATTTGAGATTCCCATTTTTCAAAGACCATTTTCATGGGAACAGGATAATTTTCAACAACTTTTTGATGATATCAATGATGCCTCAATTGAAAATCTTGATGAACATGGAAAATCTAATAAAGATTATGAACCATATTTCTTAGGAGCAATTATTTTGTGGTCTCAAGAGATAAAGAATGATGAATCTGGAAGGTATGCTGTTATTGATGGACAACAGAGATTAATTTCCTTGGCAATTCTTATGGCAATTATTAGAGATATTACTAAAAGTAAGGAAATTCATGATACTATGCAGGACTATATCTATCAAAAGAGAAATGATACTAAAGGCACTCCAGAAAGCATTAGAATCTCTATTCGAGAAAAAGAAAAAGATATCTTTGAGAAATTTGTTTTGAAGGATGGTGGTACTTTAGAATCTGAAGAAATTAATAAAGTATGCAAAAATCAATCAGAAAATAATATTAAAACAGCGATAAATGTTTTTAAAAAAAACTTTAGGGAAAATGGAGAATTTAATCAAGAACTTATTACAAAATTTAGTGCATATTTATCTCAAAAAGTAGTTTTGGTCATTGTTAAATCTCGCAACTTATCTTCAGCCTTTCGATTGTTTAATGTAATAAATACTAGAGGAATGAAATTAACAAACGCAGATTTATTGAAAAGTAATGCTTTTGGAAACATTCCAGAAAAGGACCATGAAAAGTATAGGCGAACTTGGGAAGATATCGAAGAAGGAATGGAAAATCTAGGAGGTATTGATGTATTAGTGCGATTTATTAGAAATATTAAAATAAAAGAAAAGGCCAGAAAAAGTATCTATGAAGAATATGAAAAGAAAATTTTTAAAAAAGATCCTAGTTTCCAAGGAGAAAATTTTATTAAATATCTAGAAAACGTATGGAAAATTTATCAAAAAAAGATATTGGATGCCAAAATTAATACAGAAAATAAGGTTTTTAATGTTAAATATTACAATCTTATGTCTCTTATGAGAGATTTCATTCCTTGGAATGATTGGATGTCTGTGATTATCAGATTTAGTTTGAAATTTTCAGATAATCATTTGTATAGATTTCTTAGATCTTTTGAAAGAAAAATTACGATTGATTGGATTAGTGGATTAAGTTATACAGAGAGATTGACTCAAACTTTTAAAATTATTACATTAATAGAATCAACAAAATCCGAATTAGAATTAATTAAAAATCCAATATTTAATAATGAATTAAATTCAAATAAATCTTCATTTCTTAAACAAATAGATGAAATTAATTTTTATCTTAAAGATCATGGACTTAAAGCTAAATTTATATTGTTAGGATTAGATATGTGGGAACGAGATCAAGATAATGTAAAAATATCATATGATGGAGAAATTAGTTTAGAGCATATCTTGCCGCGAAATCCTGATGATGTATACTGGTTAAAAAGATTTAATGAGACTCAAAGATTGAATTGGACTAATCGTCTAGGCAACTTAGTATTACTAGACTCTAGAAAAAATTCGAGTGCTGGGAGAAGACCATTTCCAAAAAAAATTGAAACATACATTAAGAAAAAGAAAGGAGATTTTCTAATTACAGATGAAATTACAAAAATTATGGATTGGAATATGAAGGAATTAGAAAAAAGACATCAAAGCTTGAAACAAAGAATCTCTAAAATTTGGTTTCCTAAATAATTTCCTAATAAGTTTCTGAGCATAAATGTCTGAAATAGCTAATATTTTTAACATAAAGGTTTATCTATACTTTTGGTATCATTGTCTAAAGGAATAGATAATTTTTTCTTATTTATTTTTATTCAAATACCGGGTTAATAATTCTCAGAATAACAGGTTTGCCTGTTGAAAATTGTTGGATGATGAGATTTAAATACTTATAAATTTATATGTATATATACAGAAAAGTCCATTTAATGATAATATTGTTTAACATCCAAAGTTTAATATTATTTTTTTAGAAGCGAATATCTTTATATTTTTTCAGCTCCTTTCCATGCTTAGGGCAAAGATATTTTCCATCCAAGGTTTTCTGCAAAGAATCTGAAGGTTCATATGAGGTTTTACAAATACTACAATAATAAATAAATCTTTTCTTCTTTTTTTTGCTCTTATTATACTCAGAGATTAGCTGTTGAATAATTTCCTCATCAGCTTTCATCATTTTAAAAAAATCTTCCCCTTCAAAAGATTCCCATAATTTAGAATTTATTGATTTTGCCTTTAAAAATGCCTCTTTTGCAATATCCAATTCTCCAAGATAGAAATTAATTTCGCCATATTCAAACCAAGTGTCAAAATCAGGCTCACTGGAATAATGCCACTTTTCCTCTTCTTCGAAAGCTTTGTCATAGTATTTCTTTGCTTTATTTAAGATATCGATTGTCTTATTTATATCTTTATTAGACATTAAAGAATAAGCATGGGATAGATGGGCATATCCAAGATTCCTCCACTCAAAAAAAAATTTATTAACACTTTTTGCTAATGATGATTCATAGAATTTAATAGCTTTATCAAAATCATCTAAATCTAAAAAAAGAGAGCCTAATTTAGCTAATATTAATGAATCATTAGGATCTAGTTCGAGTGCTCGTTCTAAGTAAGACTTTGCCTTATCATATTGACCATGCTCAAGATAGGATATTCCGATATTTCTTAATACTTCAGAATCATTTGAATTAACTTTTAGATATTCAAGATAGTGTTCCAGTGAATCGGAGTAGTTTTCTAACCCAAAATAACAATTTCCTATTAATTTTTTTAATTCTAATGAATTGTTACCAAATTCAATAGCTTCAAATCCATAAGTTAAAGCTTTTTCATATTCGAGGTCTGTAAAGTAATCCTCCGCAAAATCGTGTAATCTTTCTTTAATTTGAATTTCTGCAAATTCTTTAAGATCTTTATTAATTTCTCTCTCGTTTAAAACATTTTTTAAAATCTGAATACTTTTCTCATAATAACCATAATAATCACATATCTTCATAATCTCCTTTAAATTTAAATTTAAATTTACCTTTTTAATCGCCTGATCTAGAACTTTTTCAGCTTTATCAAATTCCATATTATCATGGTATTTTTTCATTAAACTGTCAAGTTTTTTATAGTCCATTTAAAATACACCATTTTATTCTAAATTAATGAATACAACCAGAATATATTAAGTTACTTCTATCAGTTGTCATGATTTTTTCTCTATTGCTAAATTGAGATATTAAATAACCAATTTATTTTTATTTGATTTTAACCATTTTTTCTATTATATCAATTTTCATTTCAATATTTTCAGCTGATTTTATCATAAGACTTATCTTCCATTAAAAATTTCATATGTATACTTAAAGCATTCAATATGTTCTTTACTAAAAATTAATTCTACAGGTACCTCTTCCTCATTATCTAGGAAAAGAAGATTATTAAGTGCAATAAGAAGATCTCCCCCAGCTAAAGTTTCATATTCTCCCTTAGTATATTTCTCATAAATTTGATTTCTAATATCTTCTTTAAAACCACTGAATGCTAATCCATGATTATGGCATAGAATGAGCATGTAGCCTCTGAAAAAATCCTCAAGATCAACATTTATTTCAGTTTCAAGTTGTTCATATTCATTTGTGGTCCATAATTTGAATCTACGTGAAGATACTAATCCCTTTGAATTAAAATGAATTAAGCTACATGTTGCTGTACAAGGATAGCCGTCTCGTACATCGCCATGCATTTCACATTCTCTACAATAACTACGACAAATCTGGCAAGGAACACCAGGTTCATGAGCAGTTCCACTATAAATATCTCTTAAGAGATTTTCAGCATCATCTTGGAATTTCTTCGGTTCACCAATTAATTCTTTCTTGGAGACCCTTTTTTCTTCAGTTTTTTTCTTTTCCGTTGTGAATTTTTCTTTAAAAGGATTTTCAATTTTTGGAGGGAATTTAGGTACGGGGAAATTACCTCCTACATTCCCTCCTTTCTTTCTCTTTCTTTTCGGTTGTTGTGTAGGGGGTGATGAAGGTTTTTTCTTTGGAGGACTTTCCGATGTGGGTTCTAAAGATTTCCCTTCTGGTCGAATTATTGGTGAAGGAGTAGGAATCTCGGGCTCTATTGGAGTAATGTTTACTTTTTCTGGAACTTTTAGAGATAAAATGTCGTTGAATCTCTTAAGGTCAATATTGCTAATATATGGATATTTTTTTTGAGATCCTTTATATTTCTGAAAAACACTTAAAAAATCTCTAAGGAGTTCTTTAGTATCCTGTTCTGAAAAATCTTCATAATCTTCTGGATTAATTCTGATCCTGGGTTTTTGAACTGTAAATTTACTTTTATTTAATTTCTCTTCAATAATCAATTCCGCTTTCAAAACTTCTAGAATATTGAAAATATCAGAATCATCTTGATATGATTCCTTTATAGTTAATATTTCTTCAATAAAATCCATAATATTATCTCTAATATCTGTTATAGTTTTGGAGACGAGACCAATTTCTTTCTTTTCTAAATATTTTCTTAATGTATCTGGATTAGATTCAAACTCGTTTAATTTAGATTCTGTAAAATCAACCCGCCAATAAAAAATACTACTAAATTCATTTACTTCATTGATATCTCCTGAATTATTAGGAAAAATTGAATCAAAAAGATGCCTCATATAGTGTTCTTCTAAATCACTTAGTTCTAAATCATCAGAATAGTTAATTTTTTTCTTAGCTTCATCTACTTTAAATAATTTCCTTAAATATATATTGTTTAATTCAATTTCTCTCCCATTAAATGTTTGGATTTTTATATCTCCATATGCTTTTATTATCCTTCTAAAAGAATAAGGAGAATCCACACATTTTAAGTTGATACCTTTCATCTTAAGATTTTTAAAAGGCTTTTTTGAACCATTTTCATCGAGGAATGAAAGCATTTCTTTAAAAAAGCGTGTTTCATTGACAAATAATTTTTCTTCCTCTTCAGGTTCAAATTTATAATAATTTAAAATATCAGGATAGGTGTCAATACTTGTTAATTTTAAATTCTGGTTTTCAACAGCAGCATTTAACATAGCCTCTGTTACTTTTTCCCAGTCTCCTGTAGATTTTCGATATGTTTTATCAAATAACAGAAAAGAAGGAGAATCTCTTAATGCTTGAGCATCACTCCAATACTCAATAATATTTTCTATGATTAATGTCTTAGTTGAATATAGTGTATTACTTGATAAAAGAGTATCAAATGATTGATATTCCTTTTGGTTTGTCGCAAGGTTTATAACAGGAATTATTTCTAAACATCTAAGAACTTCAAAATATTCATAAATTTTGTTCTTGCTGTTGAGTAGAATTAAGATATCTAAGATATTTTTTGAATGGAGTTTAGCATTTAATGATAAATCCTTTAAACGATTTAGTATATGCTCATATTTTATTTTCTTTATATCAAAGAACTTAATAAAAAATTTAAAATCATTTAGATTTTGTAAGAAATCATCAAGATAAGCACAATCTTTAAGATATATTTGAATATTAGGTATCTCTAAATCTGAATCTCTTCTAAATAGTTTATCCAAAGTATATGTTTCATCAAACCAAGTCAATATATTTCTTAATGAAAGATAGATTTCACTACCTTTCTGATTATCGAAGGAATGCTGCGAAAATAAGTTATTCAGAGCCACTATGATCTCAAGAATATTCTCAGATTTTATTATTACTTTTCTTATAGTATCTAATGTTAAATTTTTAATAGAATTAAAGAAAGGGATTATTTTATCCTCAATTTTATTTTCATCCGCATATTTAGACAGCCTATGCACTGGATTGAAGAATTCATCATCAATTGTTATGATTTCTTCTTCAGGAATGATGTATCGATACTTTTTTTGATTCAAGTCCTTAATTGAGAAGAAAAATTTATTAAAAATTTTATTTTCTTTTTTTATACCTTTCATTAGAAAAATCAGAAGATTAATTAGTTTTTCTTGTAATTCTCCTTTATTAGGTCTTTCCTTTTCGGAAAAATACTCATTATTATATACTTTTGAAAAATTTTCTCCAAATTTTTGATAAACTGCTATATAATTTGAGATAATCTCTTGTCTTTCATTTAGTATTCGGTAAAATATTTCAAGAACGTCTAAAATACTTATCTTACTCCCAAAAATTAATAAATCATCAATTTTAAACGCATGTTTAATAAAGTTTAATTGCTCTATTTTATAAAAATTAAGATCTAGCGTGTTTACTAAGCTATTTTTCGGGAATTTTATATTAAATAGACTATTCCACCAGAGTATTATCTCTTTATAGAGAACAGGATGGATGAGTTTACTAGGTTTGAAATAATTATTATTATCGATTGATTTTAAGCTTATGTTGTTTAATAAATCCTCTAATTCTCCTTTTTCGTTATTATAATAATAACGAAAGTTCTGATGCTGAAATAATAGATTGATTAATTGTGTGTGGTTATAATTATTAAATTCGGGATTTTTTGGAGAAAATAGATGAGAACAATGATCTAAAATATATTTTAGAGGGATCCTTTGTGCTCGCTTAAGAAAATCAAATTCCCATTTAAAACTTAGTAATAATCTTTCAAGATTGCCATGAAGATAAAATCTTTTCTCATTAAATTCACTTAAGAACTCTGGAACTTGAAATTCCCTTGAAATAAGATTACTATCATTTAAGTCTATCAATATATAATTAGTATCCGAACCTTGAATGGCAGGGTATATTTTATAATCAGAGATATTTTCTATAAAAAACTTTTTTATACTTTCTGTTTGAAAATTTAAGGTTTTAAAAATTTTTAGAGAATTAATTACATATTTCAAATGTTTTTCATTTTGAATGCAAAATTCTTCAATTTTAAAGTAAGTTTCAATAATATAGAGTATCATAAAAGGTGGTAATTCTACATTACAATCTTCGTCTTTAATTTGTTGCTTTTGAAAGCATTCATATATATCCTTACCATTATAATCGACACCATCAATTCTTTTAATTTCCATTATATCTTCGTTAAAAATGGATTTAAATACCTTAAAATAATCAGGATCCAACCAATTATCGAAGGGTTTTTTGTCATCTTCTGGAAATTTTTCCCAAACATCGTATATCGGTAGTTCTTCAATAAAATCGCTTAAAAAGATATTATATCGATTCGGTATTTGTTCTATTTTAAAAAAATTGTAATTTAAATTTGGAATTAAATAATAATTTTTTAAATCCTTTAGATTAAATCTAAATACTTTTAATATTCTTAAGAATTCTTCATAATCTTGTAAATTATCATTCTTAAAGAAATCTGGATTTTCATTTTTGAAGATTTTCATAAGAATCTTAAATAAATATCTCTTAGATGTCATAGAATTGGAAGATAGAATTAATTCAAAAGATTCCAACCTTTTAATTAGTTCAAGAGATTTTTTATTAGGGATATAAGAACCTAATTCGGGATTATCAATGAAACCTCTCAGAATACTAATTTGATCTTTATCTAGCTTCTCAAATTCATTTTCTAAGTATAATTTCTTTATAAATTTGAGTTGTCCATTACAATTTTCGAATTTTAGATTATCTATGTGTTTTAATATCTCTTGTTTGAATTCAATAATCAGATTTTTATTATTTTCAAGGAATTTCAGTATTATAATATAAAAATTGAACCAATTCTCCCATTCATTATTCTTTAACAGATATTCATTTAAAAAAAGGAGTAAAACTTCATATATATAAAGTTCTTTTGTAGATCTTCCGAAATTCTTGTCACTATTATGAATCCAATTCAATTCTAACCCTAATACATTTTTAGAATATGAAATTAAGAGATTTATTAGATTTTCATCTATATATATGTCCTGTATTTCAAATGTTACATTCTGATTAGATATTTTTGTGTATTTCTCATAATTATATAATTTCGATAATATTATTATTTCCTCAGTACTACTAAAATCTGAATAATATAAATTTGAAAATCTCTCAAAAATTTCCTTACTCGAAAAGAAGATTAAGAAAATATCCTCTTCTTGCCGAACCAAGTCACTGGAATTTAAAAGGGTTAAAATACTGAATGGATTCTTTTCAATAATTTTATCTAGATTATTTTTAAACTTAATTTGTATAGTATTAGCAGATATAAATTTAGACCTAAATTCTGGGTAAATTACATCAAAATACTTTTGAATCCTAAATTTTTCTAATAAAGTATCTATTATTTCCCATAGCTCTGAATGTGTTATATTTATAATATTAAGATTTTCAGCAAAAGAGGTCTGAATCAATAAATCCAGATATCTTTGATCTCCCCAATATAAATCTGTAAATTTAAACAAGCCTTTTGATGATTCTGTTGTTGAAAAAATTGGGATCTTTAAAAGTATAGAAATCAAATCAGAGATAAAATATTCCTCTCGGGGATCTTTTATGGAGGGAGCTTGTGTTAATAATAGATAATAATCTCTAAGTTTTATTGTATCTCCAAGGTTATCCCCTATTTTCTTAAATACTTTTATAATCATTAGATGAAGATTCGATAGTATTTCTTTATTATCTAAATAAACTTTGGAACTGCGCGAATTATCAAACAAAAGTTTCATTAATTGATTTAAAGATGAATATAAATCTTCACGTTGCTTTTCTAGAAGTAGATCAATTATAATTTTATGAAAATCATTTAATTCTCCGTTAGAATCCTTTAATTTTTTTAATAACAGAAATAAAGGCAAATTAAGATCAATTTTTCCAAAGTTTTTATGGATTAAGTTAAGAATTTTCATGTATTCGGGAAATTCTTTAACAAAATCTTCCCTTATATAAAAAAAATCAGGGTTATTAATTTTGCAAATATAAACATCCCCAGAGCAATCTTCAAGATTCATTAGATAGTAATCGAATAATTCTTCTTTCACAAATCTATTATCTTTAAAAAAATGCCATTTTGCAAGTGCATCCTGAAAAGCTGTCAAATTATCATAAGAGCCAAAATACCCCTCCCATTGTGTTGATGCGATATAGTCTAAATTTTTAATAAGGGGAATTTTACATGAATTTAAAATCATCTTAATTAATTCTAATATTTGGAAAGAATCTAGGTCTCTAGCGGCCATTTCGGAATTATTAAATATTTCTTGGCAAAAGGTTTTCTTATTTAAATCATCACATAGATAAACAGATTCTTTGAAATAGCTTAATTTTGTCAATTTTGATAAATTTTCTCGAAATTCTATGTTTAAATTACTTTTTATGAATTCTAAGATTTCTTTATTGCTTTTTTCTACAAAAATAATATCTGAAAATGGAATATAACGATTTTTATCCCACCAGAATAAAATTTCTTTTTTTTTAGATAAATTCGTTTTTATTAGTTCGATCAATCCCTTCCTAAAGAGGTTATAAACTTTATTATTATTATCTTTAAAAGGCACCAATCTTGTTAGATCTGTGAAATTATTTTTAGTTGATTGGCTTAACTTTTCATATAATTCGAGGAAACATTTAGGTGCTTTCTCAGTTAGTAAAACTTCATTTATATCCCTTTTCCATTTTTCACTATCTTCTTTTATTTCTAAATCTTCTCTGGAATTTATTAGGGAAAAATGACCATGCAAAATAAAATTAAAGTCTGGTTTTCTGTTTATAACAGGAAAGTAGGCATAAAGAGTATTCTCAGAATCTTGATCTTCCGAGTGATATTGATTTTTTTTATCTTTTTTGAATTTAAAGGCTATTTTTATTTCTCTTTCTCCAATATCTTTATCTTCCTTATCTTTAAGATTTAAATCTTCGCTAACTGTATGAATAACATATAATCCATCTTCGATCTTAGATATTGGTATCCCTTTTGTCTTTATAGGGTCAACTTTAAGAGAATATGATTCTTCATCAAAAATCATTTTAATTTTCGATAATGGTTCTAAAAATAGCATAAATTTTTGATCGATATAACGTATATGATTTTCAAAAGCCCGGATGTTTTCCTCCGCAATTCTCTCTAAATAAAATTTGTTATTAAGTTCAATTAATTCAGTATCATTAGAAAACTCTTGAAGTTCCCATTCAATTGCTTCTTTATCATCCAAAATGAGATTTAAACGAAATTCAAATGGTTTAGAAATGATAATAGCTGAGTTAGAGAAATCGCGGACACTTTTGAAACCAATTCCAAAATAACCTATATTTTTTCGATTTTTATAGCCTTGGCCTATACTTGAAATACCCCAAACATCCATAGGCGTAAACTTATTACCATTATTGGCAAAAATAAGATATGATTTTCCCTTTATTTTAACTTCTTTTAATAAAACGCAATCTGATTCAGCGTCTCGAGCATTTTGAAGCAATTCAAAAAAAAAATGCCAATCACCAGAATATTGGCTAGCAATTCCTTCCATTGCATTTTCATCTTTAGTGAATACATATAATTCATTAATAGCAGCATATAATAGTTTATGATATTTCTTTTCTTTAAGCAAATGCAACTCTTTATCTAAATCATAATTTACAAATAGAAATTTAATAAAATCATTAATATCAGGATTAGATATGATTTTTTTTGCTAAAGAGTTTAAAATCAATCTAGAATTATCTGGATCCCCATAATTTAGGAAAGAACGCTGGATCTCACAAGCAATATCAACTATTCGAGATATTTCGTTAATATTTTCTTTTTTTAGAATCAAATCTTTATTTGATATAGATGTAAAGTAGTCTAGGATTTCATTAAAACTTCTTTCAGGATTTTCATTAATTAATTTGTCAAAGTGATTTTTGACAAAACGTGGTTTCTGAATCATTAATTGACTCATAATTCATCTGCCTCCTTTTTTCCAATTAAAATTGCTCCTATATCTATAATAGAAACCGAAATTTCTTTATTATATTTAATATCTAGAGCTTCAAGTGCATTTTTTTTTCGATTTATATTTTTACTAATCTGTCCTTCATATAGGCGCTCAATTTTTTTACCTTTAACTTTCTCTAATGTTTTTCTTAAATTGTCAATCTTATTATCATACCTATGATTGATTTGCTCTCTCTTATACTTATATAATTGTTCCATTCTTATTTTTTGCTCTTTTATTAGTTGTTCCTTGATTGATATAATCTCTAAAAAACATTGATCAAATGCTTTATCAATAAGTTCTGGTTTAAATTGATGTTTTGTCGCTAATTCAAATTTATCTATTGATATCTGTTCAAACAGATAATTAGCGATATCATGTTCTACTATCTCTTCTGAGTCTAAGTGATATCCTATAACTTCAATTCGAGATTCTTTTTGTATTCCCTCACTTCTAAGTAAAAATATACGCAATAAAATTGAATTGAATGGTGCCCCATTAAGCGGTCTAAGTAATGTATTTTGAGAGAATTTTATAGAGTTCTTTTCTTTAAATAATTTTATTAAAACTTTAGCCAATATATGTTTTAAACTAAGTAAATCAATATCATTGCTAAAATCAGAAGCCAATTCTACATCATATGTGACTAGAATTGGTTTATAGCGTCTCTTTTTAGAATTTAGTGAGCTATCAATGCGATAAATAAAACTTCGTAAATTTTCATTGATACTTTCAGGTTTTAATTCAATTGCTTGCAGTTTAGTTATGAGATTTTCTGATGTTATTAGATAGTATAATCTAGGAGAATTAGGAATCCCTTTTTTCGTTAAATAATTTGAAATACTATCATTTTTTTCACATTTTTCTAAAAAAGTACCAGAGAAATTAGTTTTTAATAAAAAATTGAGTGCCTCAAATAGTTCTTTTAAAGAAAAGGGATTTCTCTTGTCATTTATAAACTTTTCCTCAAATATTAATGTTTTTCCAGTATTTCCTTTAATCTCATCTAATCTTTCTTCAATTTTTTCCATATCTAGCTTTTTACGAGCTAAATTTTCTTCTAATTTATTCACAATCTCTTCTAATTCATCTTCTGTCCGTTCTGGATGATAAAGTAATTCTCTTCTTCTGGAGAAATACTCTTCTAGAATAGGATTTAGAAAAATCAGATTTTCTCTCACTATTTCTATTCTCTGATAAAGACGGTGTAAAATTCTATCTTCAATTGAATTACGAATATATACATTAGTGATAAAAATCGGTTTTTTTTGACCATAACGATCTAATCTCCCAATTCTTTGTTCTAGTTTCATCGGATTCCATGGAAGATCATAATTTATTAAGCAATTACAAAATTGAAGATCGATACCTTCAGCTCCAATTTCAGATAAAACTAAAATTTGAATTTGATTTTTCTCGAATAGATTAAATAAGTTTTCACGTTGGTCTAATTCAATATCTCCATGAATATATTCCGCTCTAATAGGGCGACCAAAAATATTTTCCTCTCTAGAAAAGTCGGTTTCATTTAATCTTCTAGTGATATATTCAATCGTAGATTTAAAATATGAGAATATTATTATTTGTTCATTTCCAGCGATAAAATACTCTCTTATTTTTTCTAATACTGCATTAAATTTAGAATCAGTTGGGCCTATTAATTCTTCATAGTCTAATAATTGATTGATTTCTTCAATTTCATTGTTTTGAAGTAAAATGGAATCAGTCTGAGACTCATCTTGAAAGTCCTCATCCTCATATTCTAATGCCATTCTATGCGTTTCTAACATACGGCGGAGTTTATTGAATGTGCCATGAATACTACTTGCGATTACTCTCTGGGGCATAATTTCAACTAAATGAATTGGAACAAATCCTTCTGCTCTTCGAACTATTAATTGAATAAAAAAACTACGTGCTTTTGAATAGAATTCTTTTTCTATACCCGTAAATGTTAATAAGATTGGTTCCTCCGGATGTCTTACTGGGAATAAATTTTCATGATCTACAATATCTCTCTTGCGTGTGTTATTTAAAATTGTTGAAAGAAAATTTATTTTTTCTAAATAGTGTTTAATCTTGCTAAGTATATCTGGAGTTCTAAAGCGTTCATCTTTAAGATATCGGAATAAGTTTCCATCTGTTAAGATTCTGCCATAGATTAATTTTGAAAAAGAATTTCCATTAGATAAAAATCTCAATTCTTCTTCAATGAGCTTTATACAATCGATATTACCTACATCAAGGTAATTTTGAATCTTAATCAGACTTCTATTAGGTTCCATAATTTCATTAAACTCTGTGAGTGTTAATTCTCCTTGGTATACAAGAAGATTTAATAGATTGAATAGATCGTTAATACTAAGATTGATCGGAGTAGCTGTGAGAAATAAACTATATTCACAATTTTCTAACAAAATCCTCGCTATTCTGTGAGATAATGTAGTTGTATTACGTAAATGATGTGCCTCATCAAAAATGATTAAATCAAAGGTTTCAAATTCCTGAAGGTTAAGACCTTCTTTATTTATTAATCCTTGAGCTAATTGATCCACAATCTCATTTCTCCTAATTAATTCCAGTCCTACAACAAGCTTAGGGTATTTGGCCCGATTTTGAAATTTAAGAATCAAATCTTTACTATTTTCAACACGCTCTAATTTCTCATTAAAAAATCTCTTAAGTTCAAAAATCCATTTTGGGACTAAATTTTTAGGACAGACAACTAGAACTGAATGTATCTCATCTCTCGCTAATAATTCTGAAAGAATATATCCGGCCTCAATGGTTTTTCCGACACCAACTTCGTCAGCAATCAATAATCGGCCAGTATCAGAATCAAGGATCTTCATTAATGGGCGAAATTGATAAGGCAAAAAATCTGCTGAGGAAGAATTCTCAAAAAAGATCCCTGATAAGTTATATTGGATTTTGGCAAATAATAGGTTTCTTTTAAAATCATCAAAGGGAATAGAAATATTATTCTTGACTTTCTCTTCTATAGAAGTATATTCTGTTTTATAAATCTTTAAATCAGATTCAGCATAGAACTCTTCATAATCGTCAATTTTAACGGTATAATATTTTTTTCCTCCAATATCTTTTATATGAACGATTATGCCCTTGATATCAGGTTTACGTTTAATAAATACATTATCATTGATTCTAAACATAATTTTAAAACTTGGACTTTTTTTCTCAACTATTTAAATCTTTTTTTATAAAGTTTTAAACTTTTTTGTCTTAATAAATTAAATTCTAAAAAAATTAATTAATTTTAAGAGATAGAAAAAAAACTAAAAATTTAGAATGTAAAAAAAAATTCACTCTTATTATAAATCTCGATTATTAGATTGGGAATAAGAAGATTGAAATATGTTCCATAAAAATCAATAATAAGATGGAAGCAAAAAGGGCAGTATAAATAGTTAAGGGTGGAAATTAGTTAAAAAAGTTCAATGAAGGGATAAGATTGAAAGAAGAAATTTATATATTTGACATTGATGATTGTATTATGCCTGCCATTATATCAAACTCTGAGGATAATAATCATTCCAGAGAACAAACAGTAAAAGAATCAATAAGTAATGGACACAAAATCAAGCTATATCCCGATTTTATTAATTACTATAAGCAGCACTGCGAGCGAGCAAAATTAGTATTTTTTATTACGGGGAGAAAAAAAAGTGAATTTGGCAGTCTTACTGAATTTCAATTAAAACCATTAGATAGAATAAAAAGATACCAGATAATTTATTATCCTGAAGGAAAAGGACATCAAACTGATGAATATTTTGAATGGAAAATAAAAAAGATTGAAGAAATTTTAGAAAACAATGCAAAATATCAATTAAATAAATCTAATAATGACAAAAATGACTTATCCGTTAAGATTTTCGATGATATGAATGATTACTTTTCTAAAGTAGAAGATTTAGCAAAAAAGTTTGAAATTAAGATTAAATTCCATTTGATTAAGGGAGAGAAAAGCTGGATTAAGTTGAATAATTAAATATAATAAAAGATAATCAAAATTTTTTAAGACACCTCTATTTGAAATCCATTTTCTTTATCTTGTGGGATTATTACATTTATATCTTTATTGGAGAGAAGTTTTTCAAAAAGTTCTGGGTATTTGGTGTGAATTGGTATTAAATTTTCAGGATTTATTTCCATTATATATTTGTAGATATCATGAGGTATCGCATGACCTGAGGCGTTAATTCTATAGGAAGGAATGTGGAGGTTTAATAGTTTTTTTTCTAATGTTTTTGAATCATCATAGAAATGATCTGTATAAGGATCTATGGTTGAAGAGAGAAAAAGCCCTTTTAGATGGTTAGGTAAAGATTCAAGAAGTTGCTCCTTATTTAAGGAGGTAATATTCAGGAAAAAATTTCCCTCAGAATTTGTAATATCTTCAAATTCAATATATCTCCACATTTTCTCATGCTTTTTGAGCATATTTTCAATAAAAGGCTTCCATGGATATCGTCTATGAGATTGTTTTAGGATATAAATATGATCATCCTTCCTAATGTGAGGATTTTTCATAGTAGGATAGATGGCTTTTTTATTCAAGCGATAATAGAAATAGGCGTCTTTTTCTGTAATAATATATTTCCAATTGTGTTGCTTAGCGATGGTTGCATAGGTCCGAAAGCGATCCCAATCTCCTCTATCATATTTTACTAAGAAATAATTAAAGAAAATATTTTTAAATAAAGTTTTTAGATTTTTCTTGACCGTACGCTCTGATTCAATAGCTCCCTTATGGATATGGGTTCCTTCACAAATTAGACATTTAACTCGTGAATTATTATTTATTTCATTTTTTGGAGGATCTCCCCTCCTTAAAAGTTCTTTTACTTTCAATAATAAATCACCTGTCATATAAGAAAGGGGTCCATGCAACCGAAAATCTCCGGAATAGACTACAATTCCCGCTGATGTCTTAAAAATAAAGCCATATGAGCCAGGAACAGAATGATCCACGTGAATAGGTATAATCTCTAAGCCTTTAATATCAATGATATTGCCAGTTCTAAAAAGTTTCCATTTTAAACCCGTATAAAAATTGTCCATTCGGAATCCCCTTGTGTCATAATGAGACAGTATTATTTTTTTAGTAGTTACACCGGTATAAATCGGGATATTACGATTTAGTAACGTTATACCATAGTAATGATCTCTATGAGCATGAGAGATTAACAATCCATGGATTTTAGTTGGAGGATCAGTTTTATTTTTACACTCACCTACTTTTTGCCCATGTCTCTGCTTTTTATGATTAAAGATATAATATTTTGAATAGAGATTTCTTAGTACTTCTCCTTTAGGGCGAGGAATCAATTTAGCTTTGAAAAGGCTTTCTATATTCGAAGGAGCATCATAATTAAAAGATGGGTTGTATCGTTCAAAATTTATTCCAAAATCAATTAGTAAATTTACATCAAATCCTAAATCTTCTAAAAGAACACAATTTCCTCCGATCTCGTTGATTCCCCCCAATAAAGTTATTTTTAGTGTAGATTTCATTTTAAAATCTCCCTATCTCAATAAAATCTTAAAATAAATAATTAAAAATATTTTATATCAGACATATAGGTCAAAATTTTTTTTATAATATAATAGTCTGAATAGTTCTTAATAAAATTTTTATATCACAATTAAGAGGAGTCCTGAAAGTTATCCTTCAATATAAATTTGGGAACTAAAAAAGCAGAAGAATGGAGGAATGCCTTGATATTAGTTAACAATAGGTTGAATTTTATCAAAAATTACGAGTGTTTTATTTAAGGATTTGAAGATCTCAGTAATGTTTTCCATAAATGCTTTATTATCTATGATTGGTCCATGACTTCCAGGATTTCGGATTGGTGATGATAAAAAAGTAAAATATTGAATTTCTTCTATATCGGGCTTAGAAATTATTGATAATAATAATTTTTTTAATCTAAGAATAAAAGGATCTTGTTTTGGGTTTAAAATATCCTTTAATAAATAATTTATACTCCCCAAAGTCATATAATCTCCCTTCCATATTTCTTTAATTCCCCTTGGTAATCTAATCCACTCATTCTTAGGAATCCTCGAATTTGGTGGATAAATCTTATATAATTCATCAAGAAAGTAAAGTGAAATTTTGGAGTGAAAAAGAGAAGCAAATCCATTAGTCAATTCTAAGAATATGATCCCTGTATTATCATTTAAACTATTAAAATTTTTAAGGTTTTTAATTAAATCATTAGCTAATATGAAATGTTTCAATGCATCTTTATCATGAACAATATTTAGATTTATTATCCCACTTATTTGGATATCCATAAAATCTCGTTTAGCTTTCATATATAAAGCAATTTCCATATCTATATCTTTAAAGTATTTATAAGCTTCGTCATATATTTCTTGAGCTCTAATAAAATTTAACTTCAGTTCATACATTCTTGCTAAATTAGTTCTAAAAATTGAATTATTAGGGCTAAGAGAAATTGCTTGTTCAAATATAGGAATTGCTTTTTCAATCTCTTGAATATCACCATATATAGTTCCTATATTATTTAATATAGACCCTTTAAACTCTATTTTTTTTGTAATCCTAAATGCTTTATAAAAATATTTTATAGCGTCTCTAAAATATCCTAGATCAGCAATGGCTAAACCTATATCACAATAAATCTTGGATTTCTTCTCATTATGTAATTCATTTATTTTTAAATCTTTAAAAAGATCATTAATCCTACGATTAAATTCCTCACCTTCAAACCATATTCTTAAATTTTGAAAACATGACTTGATTATTGAATTAATTTTAAGATAACCTCCATTAGATTCCTCTTCATAAATTCTAAGAAGATTTGAACATGCATCAGAGATTTTTCCTAAAATTAAATTGATAAGGACTAAATAATTACAATAATACAAATCATTTGGTCTAAAAAATAATGCATTCTTAAGATATTTAGAAGCTGATTTATAATCTTGATTATAAAAATATGGAAATGCAATAATCTCCATTGTGAGTCCTAGAAATTTTCTATCAATTGTCCATTCTGTAGAAAACTCGATTGTTTTTGATATTTCAATAGCTTTTTCAAAACTTGCCATTAATTGGATAAATAATATTTGATTTCCTTTTCTTTTTAAAAAATAGAAAAATTCCTTTTCTAGATAATCATCAATGCTCTGAAAATTATTTAAGATAAATTTTCTAATATCAAAATAAAATAAATAACTTTCATACAATGAAGGAATTAAAGGTTCTCTTTCAAAAACTTCAAGTGTCTCAAACTCAAACAAAGTTTTCTTAATTCTTCTTTCTTCATCATAATCTTCAGAAAATAACGAGTTGAGAGGCATCAAATAATGTAATACTTCAAAAGGATTAATTAATTTATTCTTGAATAATTCGTCTCTGTTAAAATTTAATTTATTGATAGTCTCTTTTTCTTGTTGAAAATTTTTATTAAACCTATAAATAATGCTCTTAATTACTTCTAATTTAACTTTAAAATATATGTTCTCTTCAGTCTCAACTAGTAAATTGAAAATTTCTATCGTAAAATCAACATTTTCATTATCTCGCATTTTAGAACTAATTTCTCCAAATAAAAATAATAATTCTATTAAAATTCGATTCTGATGATTAAGCATAGATTTTAATTCTTCTTTTTTTTCTTTTAATTTAATTTTTAGATTTTGTAGAAAAGGATATTTAAGAATTAATATTTCTAATGCATTTGCGTAATCCTCAATGTTTATATAAGTTTTGCATAAATATTTGATTAAAATGAGATTATTGATGTTCTCATCACTATAGTTTGGAACTTCAACAAATATTTCGTTGTTTGATTCTTTTATTAACTTTTCAATTAAACCTTTAATTTCAGACAATAAGTCATATTTATGCCAGATGGGAAGATCTGATATAAAATCCTTTTTCTCATATAAGTTAGGATTAGAATTTAAGAATTCACATAGAGGCTCAACACCATAAAATTTATTTAAATAATCGATTTTATCTTGAACATTTAGAAAATTAAAATAGATGTAAGCAGCAATATTCATAATTTTGCTTCTGATAAAGCTAATATCTATAAATGTTAATTTTTCTTTAATTAAATCTTGAAAATGTTCTAAATACTCTGAAATCTTCGAATGCAAATGAGGATATTTTAAGTTATCTACAGTAAACTGTAAATCGTCACATAATGTAATATTTTTCCTCTCAGCTTCAATATAATCTAAAAAATATGGTTTTATATTCTTTATTACTTCTCTTGTTGCATTTAACAGATAATATTGAGCCTTTCGATTTTCTTTATAGGGGGAGGACCCCCAGAAAAGGAAATATCCTTGATTATACCCAGATATAAATTCAAGAAGCATTGATTCTACAGCAACAGCTTCTTGAATTTTACCTTGCTCCATGAATTTCCTCCATATACGATAAACCCAAATGTTTTTTTGCTCACTTTCTCTAAAAACTGTATTAAAAAAGTAGTTTAATCGTCTCTCATTGATCAAATTAAATTTAATTTCACTTAAGTATAGATCATAATCCTCTCTTTGTTTAGACTTGATCTCCGAAAATTTAGTGAAAATTACCTTATCTTCAAAAAATTTTAAAATTTCTCTAGTTATTTTTCTCAGATATTCTGATTTTTCATTTAGTTCCTTATAAATAGTTAATCTAAAACCAGGATCTAATCGAAATTTCTTTAGAAAAAGATTTTTTAATAAGAAATCTATTGCTATATGATTATAATCTACATTTTTTTGGTTTTCTATTTCCTTAATATATTCAATCCTCTGTTTTAAAACAAACCTCTCTAATAAAAAGAATTTATCTTTTATACTAAAAGGGCTCGCTTTATTATCTTCCAAAAACGGATCAAGAAGTTTATGTGATAATTTTGAGATCGATGGAGACTTCTTCTTCTTTCTTGCCTTCTTATGTGTATTCTGCTCTTTATTGAATTTCTGGGATTCATGTGAACCCAAATTATGTTTTTGAAATTTATAACCTCTGCTTTTGGTAGGTATTTTAATTTTTTCTTTTTTTGCCATTATATATTATTTCTTTTTTTCTTTGATAAATTCTTTTAATTCCATATTTATTTCACTTTTATTTATCTAGTTTTAACATCGTTTTTAGCAAATTCTCATTCGACTTAATATCGTCTAAGCCTTCCATAAATACTTCAGCAAATCTGAATTTATTCGAGATCCAAAACTTTGAGCATATATCTTGTTTAATATTATCTTCAATATATAAAATGTGTTCATTTATATCTATATTAAAAGGATTACCATAATCAAACGCCTTTTTTTCAATCCTCTCTCTTAGGGTTGATAATAATTTAGTTTTACAGAGAAAAATCAAAACAGAATCCCCTGTTAGTTCTAAAGCTCTTTTTATAGCAAATTTATGACATCCGGCACCTGTAAATTCCAATATAACGTTATTATTATCCTCAATATTTTTAAGAAATTCTTGAAGACAAAAATACTCTTCAGAAATCTTTTCTTTAAGATATTTTCTACGAATTTCATCAATTTGAATGAATTTAAATCCAGTAAGCTCTTGAATTATCTTACCTAAAGTGGTTTTCCCACTCCCAATATTCCCGATAATTAAAATTCTCATTTATTAAACACCAAAACCTTCTTTATATTTTGAATTGCCTTTTCTGAAACATTGCATTGATTTCTCAAAAATTCTTCAGTTCCTATATATTCATTATCTATTATTTCAAAGATAAATTCAATATATTTTCTATTAGTATCACTATAAGATAATAGATAATCTTGTAGTATTAATTCACGGTCTACACCAAGAAGGTCCAATAATAATGCAATTATAACGCCTGTACGATCTTTTCCACCCTCGCAATGAATAATTAATCTATTCTTAGAAGCATTACTAAAGTATTTTTCAAAAATTAATCCTAATTCATCTCTAAAATCTTTCAAAAAAGCATAGTAAAAATTTTCATAAGGTTTATCAGGAATATAAGTGTTAACTTCTATCTTAAATGGAATATTAATTACATAATTCTCTTTTAACTCATCATCATAAAAATTATTGTATTTAATATAATTCTCAAGTTCATCCTTGCAGCGAATATCCAATATGTGTTTAATTTTCTTTTCCTTTAGAAATTCCAATATCATTCCACTATTATTTTTAGATAATGAGGCACTTCTAAATATTAAACCTTCTTTAATTTTTATTTCATCTGAAAAATTGTTCGGGATTAAAGCAATATCTCTTAAATTTTTAAAAAGGAGATATTTTTCATCAACTTTTTTAAAGAAATTTTGAATATCCGAGAAGATGGCTTTTCCTAAATTAAATTTATCCATTCCTTTCTTTAAAACACCTAAAAACAAATTTTTTAAATTGTCTCTCTGATCAATCATATCATATTTTCTTAATCCTGCGGAGGCTCTGTAATATTTATTTCGCAAATCCCAGTTATCAATAATATCTGTAGTAAATCGACTTGGTTGGTACAAATTATAATGTTTATCCTCTACCATAGCTTTTAATTCTGCTAGTTTGTAAAAAGAAAGGGAATAATTCATGTAAGCTCGATATTCATCATCTTTAGCAAGATTAGCAAGACACCTTTCAAAATAGTAAATAAATTTATAGATTTTTTCCTTAAACAGGGCTTTTAATCTATTAATATCGCTAAGATCAATCCAGTTTTCTAGATATATCTGTTTTACTCTGTTATTTTTATCATATCCAATTGCTTCTATAGGATTTGTTATCATGGATTCTGCTATATAAATGATATCTTCTTTTGCTTCTTCGATCTTCTTAATTCCTATTTCTATTTTAATAAATGTTTTTTCTGTGAATATTATCCATTTATTATATATTTCAAACTGATTTGAAATTCCCTCATCATCATTATTTAATATTTCAATTACAATTTGCTTAATTTCTTTTTCTATATTCTCATTAGAGAACTCGTTCAGATAGATGAAGAGATCGAGGTCTGAATAGTAATCATGAGATTTTCGAGCAAAACCCCCATATAATACAATTCCTTCTATAAATTCCAAACTTTTTATTCCTTCTTCGATCTTATACGCAATTCTATCAATAATCGGGTTCACTTTACACGTTCCTCTCTAATTTTTCGTCTTTTATTTTTTCAGCAATAATCAATGAGATTATTCCTTCATTTTTCTTTATGGTATTTATTTTAAATCCCGATTTTTGGAGTAGATCTTTGAATTCTCTATAATTTCTTTCTTTACTTCCCACATTTACAAGTAAATTAAAATTCAATGAAACTCCAATATCAAAATTAGGATCTTCAGGAATAATCATTTCAAACAATAACAATTTTCCATTTTGCTCTAAAGCACTATGGACTGTTTTCAAAATAGTGACTGCCTTTCCATCATCCCAATCATGGATTACTCTACTCATTATGATAATATCTGTTTTAAAGGGTATATTTCTAAAAAAATCTCCTGGGATATATTCAATTTTCTTTCTAATTGAATCTATATGAGCGAAATTCTTAACACTTTCAATTACCGATGCTCTTTCAAACAAAATTCCTTTTTGAATATTTTGATTTTTAAGTAGTATCTTTTCTAATAGGTGCCCTATTCCTCCACCTATATCAGCAATTACTTTCGCATTGGTGAAATCATATAGATCGATAATTTTGTCATAATCTGAGGAGTACGCCTTCATCGATTTATTAAAAACTAACCCTTTATCTTCATATGTATCAAAATAATCAAATATTTCTTTTCCGAAAATTTCCTTAAATTGAGGTTTATTTGTCTTTAAAGCTTCTGTCAATTTACTCATTGCAAGATAATGTTCTTCTCCCCACATCTTAGCAGCATATTTAAGAGTTTCTGGATATTCTTCAGTAAGTAGATTTCCGAGATATTTTAATTTATATACACCATGAATCTCTTCGATAAAATCCCAGATCTTTAACACTTGAATAATCAATTTTAATGATGAATAAGGGAGGTTTGTTGTTTCTAATAAATTTTTAAAATTATACTTATTATTTCTAATATGATCTAAAATTTCCAATTCAACTATTGAATGAATAATTTGAGTTTTCCAATAGCCAACTAACATCTTCATTAATTTTTTTCTTAAGAACGATTGGATATTATGTGAATTTTGATTATCAATCTTTTGAATGGTTTTTCCTTTTTCATCAATAATTAATTTTTCTCTATTGTGCTTACAAACAAGTGCAAATCCATTATAGAAAGGTTCAATCCATTTATATCGCTCTTGATAAAGTGCTTCTCCATTCTTATTTATATGAAAAGCCCCTCGATTATCTTTTGCAGTCGCAAAACCTTTATGGAAAACTCCTAACTCAATAAATTTCTTTTCATGTAAAAAGTTGCCAAATTTATCAATATGTTGAGCAAATCCATCATATCCATAAACAACCGCAATACCATATTTGTAATCCCCAACATATTTATATTTTTCATTATAAGCTAATGATCCATCTTTCTTAATATGAAAAAAATCACCACCTATATCTCTAACAGGACACCTACCCTCTTGAAAATTACCTACCCATTCATATCTTTTTTCATACTTTGGTTTACCATTTAAACCAATGTGATACCATCCTGAATTATCAACAACAGCAGCGATTCCCTCATAGAATCCGAATGATTTGATGAATCTTTCTCCATATTGTGGATCCCCTTCAAAAGTGATGTGATATGCCCCAGTATTATCTATCACTGCGGCAACACCAGGAGGATGGAAACTCAAAACACAATCAAATGTTTTTTCATATAACGGCATTCCCTTATAGAGATGATGAGTCTCATCTTTTGAAATTTCTATTTTTTCTAAACTAATTTTTTCCTTCTCAGTTATACTACTCATTTAAACACTCTCCAAGATTTTTTAATGGTCTTCTCATGTTGCATTGTTTACAAACCTGATAAGTACCCCAATTGTTTATTAAATGTCTGTAGCTATCACTATTCCATAGTTCCATGAAATTCATTTCTTTTACATTACCAAAGTATCCCAGTGTCCTTCTTAAATAGTCTGGAGCACAACATACGTTAAAGGTTCCATCCCAGGCTATCCAAGCTTCCCTCCCTAAGAATGGACATATAAAATTTTCTGGAAATATATTATTTTTAGAGTTATTTGAAATAGAATATATATTATCGAGTTTAATTTTTTTACCATTTTTTAAAATGGAAGTATCAGCGATTCTTTTCATTTTTTCAACGGTTTTATTCCATTTTTTTATAGATTCTTTGTCTTTCAATAATGATTGATTTTCTAATTCAGGATGAGTAATCCATAGATGATGCCCCTTAAAGCGATCAATATTCAATTCTATTGCCAATTTAAGGAGTCCTAGTATCTCATCTAAATTCTTTTCCATAAATGTTGCCTGAAAAGTTATAGTTGGAAAATTTATCGCCTTCTGTCTAATATCGTCTCTAATATTAATAAATTTTTTAATATTAGAGATCTCTTTTTCAAAATTTATTCCTTCCATAATTTGTTCATTGATACATTTTGAGGCACCATTAATAGAAATTTTAATATCGCTAATAATTGGTAAAATTAATTTTCCCCATTTTTCAGCACCTAATCTTGGAAAAGTACCGTTTGTAGTTAAATTCATTTTAAGATTATAACTTTTTACTAGATTTATTAGATCTATAAATTTGTCATAAAGGAGTGGCTCGCCCATAGTACTGGGTATTATTTCCTTTAAGCCATAATTTACTAAATCTTGAACGACCTCTTTAATAGTTTTAAATTCCATTACTCTAAAATCCTTATGCTTATTAAAATTATATTTACTATGCTCCTCACACATCATACAATGAAGATTACACTGATCAGGATTTGTATCGAATGTAATTCTCCAGGGTACCTTTAATTTTTCTTTAATGAACAACGAATCGAACCTCCTCTCTTTTTAGAAGTTTATAATATAATTCCTCGATTTCTTTGACATCTTCTTGAATTGAGCGCACATAAGTTTTTTGTGAATATATATCAATGAGTTCTGCATTTTCAATGAAAATATTCATCTTTTCTATTAAATCTTCTACATTCCCGGGCTCAAATAATAACCCATTCTTTTTATGTGAAACTAGTTCTGCCATCCCTCCTAAGTTGCTCGTAATTACTGGAATCTTAGCTAAAAAGGCTTCATGAATTACTAAAGGTGAATTTTCATACCAAATTGACGGAACTACTAAAATATCAATATTAGATAGAATTTTTGAAATTTCTTTATAATGATAACCACCCATAAAATGAATCGCGTTATTTTTACACCGATTTTTAAGATAAATTGATGAGCTTGGCATTTTCCCATAAATATTAAGCTCTGATTTAGAATGATCAACATTATTGAAGGCTTCAATTAATTGAGCAAGTCCTTTAACAGGAATAATTCTCCCTAAAAATCCGAACCGAATTTTTCCATTGGGTTGTTTTTTTACTCCATTAATTATTTGTTTATCAAAACCGTAATCCATATAGATAATTTTATCTTCTGGAATTCCGTAATTAATATATGTATTGCGAAGGAATCTGGAAGGAGCGATAAATAAATCGATCTGGTTATTTATTTTAGAAAATGAAGTTAACCATCTCTTAATCTCAAGTTTTGCTTGTAACTCTGATGTGAAGTATTTCATATTACAATTTATACATTTTTCGAAGCTTGGTCCTGAACAGAGTGAATAATCATCTTGAATTAACTGGCCTCTAATGCAGAGCATCCAAAAATCATGAAGCGTGAAAATAATGGGAATCCCATTTTTTTTTATGATTTTTATGATTTGAATAGTAAGATGGCTTAAATGGTCTATATGAACAATATCGGGGCTAATTTCCTTCAATTTTTCTCTAAATACATCTGCCATTTTAAAATCGATATATTTACTACGAAAAGTATAAACTCTTCCAGGTTTATTAACCCGAATTATCGTTAAACCATCTTCAATCGTCTCAGTTATTTCATAAGGTTTTTGATATTCATCTTCTATACGAGTAAAAATAATAACATTATGCTTTTTTGCAAGCTCACGGCATTTGTTCCAAGCATAAACTTCAGAACCTGCCATATAATAAGGGGGGAATCCGTGAATGATAATTAAGATTTTTAATCTTTTTTTCTTATTATTTATCTTTTGGTAGTTTTTATAATTCAATTCTTATCATCTCCTTGAAAACTTACTCAACATTTAATCGGTTGAGGGTAAGGAGGTGCCCTCCTTGGAGTAAGTTTATCTTGTTATTTTACACTTATTACTAGAATTAAGCAACAATTTATATTTATATTTAACTTTTTTTTTCATATTTGAATAAAAAAGTTTATTAAGAAAATTTACCATTTTTTATTTGGTAAATTATGAAAACATGTCAAATTGCTACAGTTGGGGAAAATATCGAATGGATTTTGAAAGGTTTATTGATATTTAATGCAAATAAGCTTATACTTATTTCCACATCAAATCCAGAATTTTTAAAAAAAATAATTGATATAAAGAATAGATTAATAGATCCTGAGTTTGAATTTAAACCTTTAGAGATTGAAGAGATTATAATTGAAAGCGAGAACCCATTTGAATTTATAAAAATACTAAAAAAAATAATCTTGGAAAATGGTAGAAAAGGATTCCAAATTGAAGTGAATTCTACAGCGGGTCTTACTATTTGGCAAACTTTAAGCTATTTTATTGCTATTCAATTAAGAGAATTTGTAAGAAACTATTTTATTATTAATAAACAAAAGGGTGATGCATTTTCACTACCCTTATTAATTCTAAATAAAACTGAACAGACTTTTTTAGACTTATTAGGAGAAAAGACTCTAAATATAGAAGATTTAAAAACAGAATATGAGAATTTTAAAAAAAAGGAAGTATCAGTTGGATTAATTTCAAAATATTTAACAAAATTAAAAGAAAAGAAATTAATTCAAGAATCTAAAGTTGAGAGATTTAAATTTTTTAGATTAACAGAACTAGGAAGGATTTATAATCTTAATGTAATAATATAAATGAATATGATTAATATTTTATAAAAAAACTAAGGTTCTAAAGTACAAAGATTTAATAACAGATTGGTATCTTCATTAATTAATTTATTCTCAATACTCTTTATTGTTTCTTCACTTAGATCTATTTTATTTCCTCTTATTATATCTTGTATTTTATTCTTACCTCCATGAGAACAGCTATTTCTAATTGCAACAAAATTATATGATTTTGCCCCACATTTAAATCTACACTCTAAGAAATTTAAAATTTCTTTAATATGTTTTAGATTTTTTTTTCCAATTAAGACTCTGAATAATTTAAATGGTTTGAGATATGTTTCAGGAATATGATGAAACGAATTAATGTTATATATTGACGAAAGGATATAATAAATTTTACCTAATGTAGGTAATACTCTAAATTTAATATATCTTTTTAGGTGTTTGAGTGTTTTATTAAATTCCCTGTCAATTTTCCATAAACCATAAGTATTTATATCATCATTAAGCTCATTTAATATTTTTTCATGGTAGTTAACAAAAAATTTAATACGTAATTCGCATTCAATGGCATCAGAAATTTTATTAATACAGGATCGATAATCATTAGGCATTTTATCTAATGTTTCTTTAAACATAATTAAATGATCTTGCGTTTCTTCATCAAAATTAGTAAAGCATTCGTCATTTAGAGTTTTTAACCATACTCCTCTATAATATTCTCTCTCTTTTTTTATTTCTTCTCCTGTTTTTTTTTCTTGTTTTGTAGATTCTAAAGTAGCATTAGCAATATTTTCACTTATATCTGAATTATGTAGTTTTTTACAAATTTCTACAACATTTTCAGAAGTTTTTTCAACTTCCTTAAGTTTAATTTCAAAAGGTCTATTTTCTAAAATATCATTGATTCTTCTTATTGTCTCTGGTAAATCGATGAACTTTTTTTTATAATATTCTTTCATTTTGGGATTTTTAATTGAATTCAGAATTAATTCATAAGCGGTTAAAGAATTTGAATAATTACGAAAGGCTTCTGAATATGATTCAGCATCATGGTATAGTTCGCCTAGAGCTTTATAAGTTTCAGCCATTCCATGATAATATTTGATTTTGATGGCGATTTTTAATGATTCGTCAAAATTTTTATAAGATTTATTAAGTTGATTAATTTTTTGATATATTTGACCAATTAATCTTAAAATTTCAGATTTCATTTTTAAATTCTCAATTTTATCTTTTATTTTTAGAAGCTCTTCAAGATGTTTATAAGATTCTTCATATTTCTCTTGAAGATATAATGCTCTGATTTTATTTCTCAAGGCATAAGCCTTATTACTTAAATCTCTATTTTTTATAGATAAATTATAAGCCTTTTCACTATATTCAATTGCTTTCTTAAATATATTTTTCTTTGTTAAAACTGAAGAAATCATATTATAAATTCCTGAAAATATATAATTTGGTGCTCCAACTTCTTCATATAATTTGAGAGCAGTTTCCAAATAACTTAATGACCTATCATAATCTCCTAAAACTTCATAATAAACTCCAGTAGAATTCTTAATTTTAGCAATTAAATATTGATCTTTTAATTTTTCAGCTATATCCAATGCACTCATTAAACATTCATAATACTCATCAAACTCTAATAAATATTGGTGTACATTTGCTAAATGATTTAAATATCGAGGCATCTTATTATATAGCTTTAATTTCTTAATCATTTTTAGAGCATTAATATATTTTTCCTTTGCTTCTTCATATTTACCCATTCTATGAAGTATTCTTCCTATATTTTTAGTTGATTCAGCTATCAATTCAGGATCATTGATTTTAATTGCCAACTGTTCGCATTTTAAAAAGATTTTATATGCATCAGAAATTTCTCCATCAAAATACTTTTTTTCTGCTGTTTTTGTACACTTATCAAATTCTTTATTTATATCCATTTCAATCAACAAAAAAGGGATAAATTATTGAATTTTTTTCATTGATAAATTAAAATATACATATTTGTAATTTAATATTTCGTAGATATATTTAGTTCTACAAAACAAGTGTTCTTTAAGAGCTGAATTTATTTATATATCCATAATTTATCAAAGGTAAATTTTTTTTAGAATAATTAGATTACGGATTATTACTAATAAATTCTATGATAAGTTTATCTTTTCTATTTAATTTGATGGAATCTTATTTATGAAATAAAGAAATAGTGCGCAAGATTTTATAAATTAAGAGAAAAAAACATTAATTTCGGGACCAAAAAAGCAGAAGAATGGAAGAATGGCTTGAAACAGAGGGCAAGTTAGTACTTAGAGAAATTGGAATTAAAGAAGGGATGACAGTATTAGATTTTGGAAGTGGTTCGGGGGTTTATACGATGATAAGTTCAAAAATAGTAGGGATAAAGGGAGAGGTCTATGCGCTTGATAGTGATAAGGCGTCCTTGAACAAACTAAGCAACGAGCTCGAAGCCTCAAAAATTAAAAATGTAAAGATTATCAAGGGTCCCAAGCAGATTGCCCTTCCATTTGAGAAGGAATATTTTGACTTTTTTTTATTATATGATGTATTTCATTTATTAGACAAGGATAATCGGGATACTGTGTTAAGAGAGGCATATCGAGTGTTGAAAAGAGAGGGGATATTATCGTATCACGCAACGCATATAGGCAGCTATGATACGAATTTAGAAGACGTGCAACAGCAAATTAAACTGCACGGATTTCGATTAAAGGAAGAGTTTCGGAGACCTATGTTTCATTGGAGATGGATTGCGGAGGGCTTAGTCTTTAATTATGGAAAACAAATAGGTTAAAATTTACCTTTTATCCAGCCGATCTTTTCAGTATCTCGATTGTCGATTGAGGGAATAAAGGGTTTTATATCTAATACAGGAGTTCCCTCGACAAAGTCCAAATTTTTCACATATAATTTGTTATCTTCAATTTTCAGTAATTTTAGGACAGATAAACCTATTGGATTGGGGCGTCTCGGGGATCTAATAGCGAATACTCCGTAGAGATCAGAATCCCAATGAGTAGGGGATTGGAGTGGTACGGGTTGTTTTACAAGATGTAGATAGACGATGCATAGGATGTATTCAAATCCCTCTAAATCTTTTAAGCCGTCTTTATATTCGGGGAAGAGTTCAATAATTCCCTCGACCTTTGAGAATTTGGGCTGAACAGGGACTTTAACGTATTTTTTTAGAGAGGAATGAATAACTCCAATTGGTTTCAGCTCAATTTTTGAAATAGATGGGTTCATGTTTCACTCACAGTATTAATAATTTCTTTTTTTAGTAAATATACAAATTAAGCTCTAACCATTTTAGAGCCACATTTTGGGCATGTTTGATTATAACAAGGAACTCCTCTCTGATGGGACACTCTATATCCACAATTAGGGCATACACAATCTCCTCCAAGTCCTGCGGCGTATGGTCCGCCCATCCTTCCTTTACCACCACTTCTGCCACTCCCTCTGCCATCACCTCTTCCGCTCATAGATCAACCTCCATTCGATTATTTAAAATTTAATTTTATCTTGAGATTTGAGTAATTTCAAAAATAAAAGTGCTCAAGAATTTTAAGAAAGCTTCCATGCACCATATGTTAAGACAGAAAAGCTAACTAATATAGAAAATCTGCCGATTTTTTGTCCTATTGTAAGTAATGCACGAATACCTAAAGTCAGTGAGGCAAGTGCCATCATCAAGAATATAAAGAAAAGCACTGTAAAGAGCATAAAAAGATATGTTACCCCCTTAGAAAACTTCTCACTCCGATATAGTATAATACTATAGAAAAACATTGTAGAAAAGATCGCAATATAGGCTACTAAAGCAAATATCATATGGGGGATATAAAGAATGTCTGCAGGTGTAGCGACTGCTCCAATAAAACCAATAGACGAAATAGCGCCAAAACAACCCCCAAATTTTGCTAGCTTCCTTTCAAGCGAATCGTCGTCAAATAAGCGTGGAACCACTAAATAAAAAGGTATCATTGCTAACCCAAAGGTACAATAGGCAATAGAAAAAAACACCATAGAGATTAGATTAAGTTCTCCATTATGTGCGTATACTCTACCTGAATCGCTAAATGTATTGAACCAGAAAGTATATCCCGGAGCGTTAGGATTATCTTGAGTCCCTCCTGGATAAAATAACATAGCCAAGGTGATAAAAACTACATATATTACAATTCCTATAATCTCAATCATATAGGCTTTCTTATTTGAAATTTTTAATTCCATAATTTAAAATAAACTCTTGGAACGATTTAAGTATTTTTAATATTTTCTTTAAAGTAGTAATTTAATCGTTTAAAAAATTGATTATAAATTTATCATAATAAAATGAAAATATAATTAATTTTTAGGGTCACATTTTAATTTTATGATATCGTTCTGTCAAGTAGATAAAATTAAAACGCATATTTACCATGATAGAAAAAACTTTTTGTTTTTAAATGGTAAATTTAAAACCTTAAATTAATATTAATTACGTAAGATCATATGGAATTTTTAATTGAAAATCTCTTTCAAACGATTCTAAAGTTATCGAGGTAAAAGGAAATAAAGCACTTCAAACTTCAGGTTTTACTGAACGTCGATGAGACTTACTGCGCAAAATGCTGTAGAACGAGAAATATTATTGAAAGGATGCTTGAAGAAGTCCCTAGAATAAAGGAAAGAATTGAAGTTATATTTGAAGATATTGCGACACAAGGAATTAAAGAGAAATACGGCTCGCTTACTCCTCCTGTCATTATAATGAATGATTCGATATACTTAGAAGGCCATGTTCCAGTTATAAAGAAATTAAGTAGGGAAATATTAGACCAGCTTAATTCTTAAGAAGAATCTGGCCAACTTACAGTAGTTAAATTTATACTTCCATTGATTGATTTGCTGTGGTTATTTTTCTATAATCTATGATGGTGCTTACTAATGATTCAAATACTTCATTGACGTTATATCCTGTTTTCGAGGAGACTTTTAAATATCCGCTTATATTATTGTTTTCGACAAACTGACGAACGTATTCATCATCAACCATGATAGACTCTATTAAATCATATTTAGATCCCAGAAGAAGAATAGGGAGTGTGGGATCATCTTTACGGATAAGATTTATCCATTTAGGTAAATTCATAAAACTTTTGAAGATTGTTAAATCAAACATTAAAAATGCACCTGCGGCACCTTTTACAAAATCATCGAGCATGAATCTGAACCTTTCTTGTCCGCCAAAGTCCCATAATTGTAATGAGCAGACGGGACCCTCTTTTAAAGTAAGGACTTTATGAAGAATATCAGTACCGATGGTCATCTTCGCTTCATATAAGAATTCCCCTTCAATATAGCGGTGTAGAATAGTAGTTTTCCCTACACCACCATCACCAGCAATAATAATTTTAAAGACTAGACTGGGATTAATCATTAAATTTCAATAATTTAATTTGATTTTTAAAATTTCCATTTATACAACATTAGAATTATATGTATAAAAATTATGAATAATTTAAATAAGTTTTAGATTTGTTTATTTATTAAAAAAAGCTAAAGTTCTTATTAAAGATCTTATAGCTTCCTTTAGGGAGGAGTAGTTCAAACTTCCATTGATTGATCTGCTGTGATTAAATGTCTATATTCTATGATAGTGTTTACTAAAGATTCAAATACTTCATTGACGTTATATCCCGTTTTCGAGGAGACTTTCAAATATCCGCTAATATGATTGTTTTCGACAAACTCGAGAACTTCTTCATCATCCACACAGATAGAATCTAATAAATCATATTTAGAACCTAGAAGAAGAATAGGGAGGGTTGGATCATCCTTACGGACAATTTTTATCCATTTAGGTAAATTAAAAAAACTTACAGGGTTAGTTAAATCAAACATTAAAAATGCCCCCGCAGCGCCGTTTACAAAACTATCGAACATGAATCTGAACCTTTCTTGTCCACCAAAGTCCCATAATTGTAATGAGCAGATGGGTCCTTCTTTTAAGCTAAGGACTTTATGAAAAATATCAGCACCGATGGTCATCTTCGAATCAAATAAGAATGTACCATTAACATAGCGGTGGAGCATAGTAGTTTTTCCTACACCACCATCCCCACCAATAATAATTTTAAAGATAAGACTAGGATTAATCATTACATTTCAACAATATAATTTAATTTTTTAAATTTCCATTTACACAACATTAGAATTATACTAACAATAATTAGAGTAAACTACATATTTTAAAGTTTCGGTTATATTTTTAAAAAGAGCTAAAGTTCTTATTTGAGCTCCAATTCTTATATAAATAGAATTTGATAAATCATGAGGGAATATAAGTATGATTGAAGTATATATAGGTTTTTTAATGATATTTTTAATCGGATGTATGAGTTTAATTGGTATTGTGATGATTTCGCTAAGAGAAAAAACCTTAGATAAGATATTATTAATTCTTGTTGCATTTGGGACTGGAGCGATTTTGGCAACCGCATTATTTAGCCTTATTCCAGAGGCTATACATCATATGGAAGAATTAAGGTCTGAAGGAGTAAATTTCAATGAGAATTTCCTTTATTTATATATTATTTCGGGATTTATCATATTCTTTTTTATAGAGCGTTTTATTTATTGGTTTCATGGGCATGGGCACGAGACAGAAGATAAGATGGTATGTTATTCTAATAAAAGTGGTATGGCTGATGAACTTATGGAAAAGGGGGGGAAAATTAAAAGTTATGTATATCTAAATCTCTTAGGGGATGGGCTTCATAATTTTTTAGATGGAGTGGTAATCATGGTTTCTTTTTTAACCGGTATTGGGTATGGGATAATTGTATCACTTGCAGTATTATTCCATGAATTACCTCAGGAGGTCGGAGATTACGGAATATTAGTATATGGCGGGTTTACTAAAAAGAGAGCAATTGAATACAACTTTTTAAGCGCAATGGTTGCCATGCTCGGTGGGATAATAGGATTTATTTTATCCGGTCAAGTGAAGATATTTAACATATTCATCTTAGCGTTTTCAGGGGGAGGCTTTTTATATATTGCCTGTACAGAACTCATGCCGGAATTCACTAAGCAAAAAGACTTAAAGAAATCCATAATTCAAGCCCTAATCTTCTTGATCGGTTTAGTACTTATCATCTTATTAGTCATTATATTACCGCATGAGTAATCTTATCTTTTATAAAAATTGAGAACTAAACATAATTATTGTAATTTTTAAATATTTTCGTATCGAAAATAAATTAACAATTAAATAATAAATTGAATGATGAAATTATGGTAACAAACCAAGGAAAATTTTCGATGTTAAATTTCATTAAGGAGGTGTGTGACGAGATTGGCCCTCGATTTGGCACGACCGAGTTAGAGCTAAAGGCCGGTTTGAAGATTAAAGGCATCCTGGAAAGCAAGACCGACGAGGTGGTCATGGAGGATTTCGAGTGTCATCCAAGAGCATTTTTAGATTTTACCCGCGTTGCGTTTGTCGTTGCGCTGATTGGCACAATACTATTTATCTGGTTTCCTCTAATCAGTTTTCTGTTGTATCTTTACGCGTTATCCATATATGCTTTGGAGCAAATGTTTCTGAAGGAGTATGTCGATTTTTTCTTTCCAAAAAGGACGGGTTCAAACGTGATTGGCAAGTTAAAGCCTGTAAAAGAGTCGAAGCAAATAGTTATTGTTAGTGGTCACCACGATAGCGCTTGGGAATTTCCGCTATTCGAGAAGTTCAAATCAAATTTTCGTTATATTGCATTTTCAACGGCTGGCTTAATCTTCTTAGCGGCAATAATATCGCTGGTAAAGTTCATTTTTGATATCTTAGGCACCACGACGTTAATGATGACATTAATCTTGCTAATTATTCCTATTCTGGCGCTTATTATGATGGCTTATTTAGCTCTCAAAATTCATTCTAAGAATGTAATTCTTGGCGCAAACGACAATTTATCGGCTGTTGCGGTTGTTTTAGCCCTTGCTGAGCATTTCTCAACCCGAAAGCTCCAAAATATTGAACTTTGGTGTATTTCATTCTCGTGTGAGGAATGCATGAGAGGCTCGAAGCGATTCGTTAAGAGGCATCTGGACGAATTAAAGGATTCTAAGACGATTAATATGGATATGATTGGTGAGGGAACGCTTTCTATTATTTCTTCAGAACCTTATTTCACGGCGAGGCATTCTAAGGAATTAGCAAAGGACTTTCAAGAATCCACAAAACGGGCGAATGTCGAAATGCCGATTAAAGTCTTAAAATTTGGGGGAAGTGATGCTGCAAACTTTTCAAAAAAGAAGCTCGAGGCCATTTCTATTTTCGGCTTGACTTCACAAGATCATCCGAGTACATGGCATGAAATGGGAGATACCCCTGAAATCATTGATGAGAAGCTTCTCGAAAACACGTTAAAAGCAATTATTCAATATTTAGAAGATCTTGACGCTAGAGTATGAAAATGTCAGAAAAAGTATTATATATAGAATTAACACCTGAGGAATTTAAAGAACGGTTATCAAAGGCTCCGATTGCCTATTTACCTTTAGGAACTCTTGAATGGCATGGTCGGCATATGCCATTGGGAGCAGATGGATTGATATCTTCTGGCTTTTTTAGGGAGCTTGCGAAAAAAGTGGGGGGCATTGTTCTTCCAATGCTATTTTTAGGCCCTGACAAATCGAGAGATGTGGATGGAAAAGAATATTATGGGATGGATATTCATAGTTATCCTAATCAACACCCTCAAAAACTTTTGGGTAGCGCTTATTGGATAAAAAAAAAGCTTTTTAGGGATGTTCTTGAAGAAATCTTAAAACAGCTTAAAAGAGCAGGGTTTAAAATTGTTGTAGCACATGGTCATGGTCCCTCTACCATGGCTTTTTATTCGGGTATTACGAAGTGGAGAAGTGAATTAGGTCTTGAGCTGTTTACATGCTGGCGAGATAAAGAATCAGATGGTCTTGGAATACAAACGGATCATGCTGCGGCAAATGAAACATCCCTTATGATGGCTTTGAGACCAGATCTCGTCAAAATAGAAAATCTTCCAAAAGATAAGGATAAAAAGCCACTTGGGCTTCTGGGCAAAGATCCCCGCAAATTCGCAAGCTCTGAGGAGGGAAAGAAAATAATCTCGTTACAAGTAGATCGAATGGCAGAAATTCTTAAAGAAACATTAAATAAAATTAATTAAATCTTTTTGGATTTAATATTTATGATAACAATGATATAAAAATGAGGATAATTTAAAGGTGTGGATAAATTGAGTGAGGAGGAAGAACAGTCTTTAACGATGTGTTGGTTTGGTATGTACCAACCTTATGCAACTTCAATAGTTCATGTTCCTGAACAGGAAATTAGCCCTGATGAGGTGGATAAGAAAGATCTAGTGTTTATTTGGGATAAATATATGAAGGCAGATATATTAAGTGATCTTTTAGGGACACCTGTGCCATGGTCTCCTGCTTTAATTAAGGGGTATTCTCGTAAATGGAAAAAAGAAGATAGAAGTTTTACTTGCGAATTGGTTCAAAAGGAGGGTGGCGAATGTCTTGGAGCAGTGTTATTGATATCGAGATTAAGTGAAGGCCAATTAAATCCCCTTATTGAGAGTTATAAAGTTCGAGGTTATTCTTTAAAAAAAGCTAAAGTTCTTATTGGAGATTTAACACGAGAGATATTGGCGTTTTTGCCATGATTACGACTTTTCACAAATAAAAAAATGGTAGGAAACTTTGAATATAACTAATTTATTTCATAATAAACAGACGTTCATGATAACTAGTAAATTGATTTGATAATATACGATATTTACAATCGTCCCATTTTTTTCTAAAATAATAAAAATATTCTGAAATTTCCAGTGGATCGCCAAAAATAACTTTATAGTTTCTAATAATTGAAATTTGTATGTCAATTGGAAACAATTCAAAAACTCGGATATCAAATTTTAGGGGAAATTTACCTAAAAGTGATTTCTGTAATTCAATATTCTGCTTCTCATTTTTATTTCGGGTAATAATGGCAATATCAATATCAGATTCAGGACGCATACCACCTTCTACAACCGACCCAAATAAAATTATTTCATATTTTTCTTTTAAAGGCTCTAAAATCTCTTTCATTTCTTCAATCTTTGGTAATTTCATTTAATGTTACCTCCACAACATCTAACCATTGATACAATAACTCTTTAATTTCATCAACAGAGTCTAATATAATTTGTTCATCAATCTCATTATAACGATGGACTAAGATATTCCGTAATCCATTGGCTTTTTTTAACTTAACTCCTAATTCAGGATTTAAATTTCTTTTTTTTACTATAGTGGTAATATTTATCTCATCATCTTTTACTTGAATACCTAAATCTTTAATTAGCATTGCTATTAAATCAACGATAGATTCAATTGCCGTCTGAATCGAATAAAAAATGCCACGCTTTTCAAATTTATTTTTTATATCTATTGGCAAATCCTCGATATTGTCAACAATGTAATTTATTTTATCATGATAACGCTTTAGTCTCAGCTCATCCATTTAAATTTCTCATTAAAATTTATATATCGGTCTTATAAGTTATATAATGTATCTTTCTTATTAATTTTCAGACTCCACTAGATTATTTTAATTTTTAGTTAACCTATTCAGTAAAATCGTAATCTATTTATGAGAATAAACGTTTAAATATATAATGAAGACAGAAAAAAAGAATCACGACGGTGAGTCGTGCCAATCCACTAATAATCCCAGCGAGTGGAAGGGAAGAACAATAGAAATTGACGATGCTGGGACGGGGGATTTAGTCGGAGATGCCTTCATCGGCTTTCGAGACACAGAGAGCGAGAAGATAATCTTTAGATCAATTCCCGTAGGGCTCTATAATGAAGAGAATAAGGGCGAGGATAAGGTAAAAAAGCACATTGTAAAGATAACTATCGACGCTCTTAGAGCACTTAAACATACTAAAGGAGATCGTATCCTTCTATGTAGGGGTAATTGTTTCGATCCTGTGAGGGAATATTTTAACGAGAACGATATATATTACGAACCCGCAATTGTAGAAGGGAAACTTCAGGATGCGGTGGAAGGTAAATTGATTCAGCATCTCAGAAAATTAGGAGTATCTTCAAAGAATCTGACCAAAGAGGCAGGTATACAAAGATATTTCGTCTTGTTTGATTGGGTGTGCCGAGACTTTCCAAATCGTGAGAGGTTTGTTAAGACAGGATTTCCCGCATGGAAAAAGAAATGGAGAAATATCGCAATCAAGCGATATAAAAAGGATCAGAGAAAAGTGTTTCAAAAAAAGAGTGACATCGAGCGAAGGGCAAAAGAGATAAATAAAAATATGTTAGAGAAGCCCATTTCCGTGAGAGACGCCTTCTCTGATAATTAAAAGTTTTACTTTTGATGTTAAAATAACTGCTCAAGGAAAAACCTTCCTTTAGGGAGGAGTGGTTCAAACTTCCATTGATTGATCCACAATGGTTAAGTCTCTATAATTTATGATTTTGCTTATTAATGACTCAAATACCACGTTGATGTTATATCCCGTTTTCGAGGAGACTTTACAATATCCGCTTATATTATTGTCTTCGATAAACTCACGAACGTATTCATCATCAACTGTGATAGAATCTACTAAATCATATTTAGATCCTAGAAGTAGAATAGGGAGTGTGGGATCATCTTTACGGACAATCTTTATCCAATTAGGTAAATTATGAAAACTCATATAGTTTGTTAAATCAAACATTAAAAATGCCCCCGCAGCACCCTTTACAAAACTATCGAGGATGAATCGGAACCTATCTTGTCCGCCAAAGTCCCATAATTGTAATGAGCAGACTGCCCCCTCTTTTAATGTGATTACTTTGTGAAAAATATCAGCACCGATCGTCATCTTCGAATCAAACAAGAATGTACCATTAACATAGCGGTGTAGCATAGTAGTTTTTCCTACACCACCATCCCCACCAATAATGATTTTAAAGATTAAACTAGGTTGAATCATTAAACTTGTGCAGTTCAATCTGATTATTAAAATTTACTTTTATAAAAAATTAGTTTTGTTTTTTATTTATGTCTCGGGAGTTTTGCTGCGTTTCTCATATTTCTAAGGGTTCAGATTGATTTTCTAATATATATTATCTTATTTATTTCCATTCCAACCCGCATTCGCCGCATATATATTTCTTACCATACATTCTTGGGGATTCCATGATAATTCTTGTTTTATCAACTTTTTCATGAATTGAGGCAGGATTAGAATTGCCACAATTAGGGCATTTTCTCCTGATTCCGGCGGAGGGTTCTGAGACTCCTAACACTTGCTCTTTGATTACTTCAGACGGTTTTTTTGGCGCAATATCAGAAGCTTTAGGAACTGAGGCAACCTTTTCTGATTTTGCCTTTTCAGCAACATATCTATCTTGATTTTTCTTGTAGTCTTCGATTTCTCTTTCTAATTCAGCAATTTTCATTTTATACATTTCTTTATCTTTTGTTAATTCACTTACATTAATTCCTCTAGTTTCCATATCCCTATTTTCTTCTCTTAACTTTTTATTTTCTTCTCTTAGCGTTTTAATTTCTTCTTCAGCATCTTTTAATTTCTTAGTTAAGGCGGAAATTGTTTTTTCCAGAGTCTTAATAGTGTTTGTTAATGTTTGTATAAATTCTTGTGGATCATCGGATTCCTTTCCATTATTTTGATTGAATTCGTTCATTTTTCTTTACTACTTCATTTTTAATATTCAAATAAAGTATTAGGTTTAAAAAGCTTTTCATAATTATAAAATATGAAGGTGAATAGATAACATGTTAGAAAAAGAAGCACAATTGAGAATTCCTCCCGAATTGGCGAAGTTAATAGCAATAAAAAACTCAATGAACGAGAAAGCATTAGAGGAGTTTACAGAGAAGAAAAGGAGTGAAGGCATATCTGTGAGTGAAGCTCTGAAAAATAACGATTTTAATCTAATAATGGAACTTGCACGTTATCAAAATCAATATATTGCTTTAAATATGTATGAACCCCTTCCCGAAGATGTTAAGTGCGAATTGATTGATGCCGATGGAGTAGCAGCAGAGTGGATTAGTAACCCTAATATCATAAATAACCAAATACTTTTTCATTTATTTGGAGGTGGCTATGTTATGGGAAGTCTTGAAACCAGAAGGAGGATCCCTTTTCTTCTAGGGCGAATATCAAAATTACGCTCTTTAAATATCGGATATCGTCTCGCTCCGGAACATCCTTTTCCAGCGGCATTGGAGGATTCCATTAAAGCTTATCGTTGGTTACTTTCTACTGGAATTGCCCCGGAAAATATTGTGTTCTCGGGGGCCTCTGCGGGTGGAGGTTTAGTCATTGCTACGCTTTTGAGATTACGAGAATTAGGAGTTGCTTTGCCTGCAGCAACGGTCCTACTTTCACCATGGGTTGATTTAGCGCTAACTGGAGATTTATTAAAAATAAATGCTAAATTTGAACCAAATATAACGGTGCCGATGCTTAGAGGATTGGCAATGGCGTATTTACGGGGGAAAGATCCAAAAAATCCTTTAGCATCTCCTCTTTATGCAGATTTGAAAGGGCTCCCTCCGATGCTGATTCAAGCAGGGGGCATTGAAGTGCTATTGGATGATTCAGTTAGGCTAGCTGAGCATGCTAAAGCGTCTGGAGTTGAGGTAAACTTAGAAGTATGGGATGGTATGACTCATGTATTCCAGAATTATGGCGATTCTTTAACACATAGTCGACAAGCAATTGAAAATGTCGGCAAGTTTATTCAAAAAACTTTAAGGCAAGAATAATTTAAACTAACAGATTTAAATCTCTAACTTTTTTTATATCTCCTCTTAAATTTTATCTTTTTTCTAGGTTTTCTGCGTCCGAAAATACTAAAACGAGCATGAGTAGTTAGCATTCTCTCATGTGCTCTCTTGCCAGAGTATACCTCTCGCCGGTCTTTTTCTAATGCTCCTTGAGTACTTTTTATTTTTTCTATTGTGGTTTTATGAGTTTTTCTTTTAGATCCCATTTTTTTTCTTTCTTTATCAGAAATAATAATCTCTAATTATTATAAATTCATAATCCCCCACTCTTTATAAGGTGCATATCTAATTATTGACTTATACAGCGTCTAAAGGAAAACTATTTACTAGAGTTGATTAATAAATTGCCGTCTACTTTAGAAAAGATACGGATCTTAGGAAGGAATTCAAAATATGATATTTGTGCTAGTACTGCGTCCAGTCGTACGAAAAAATATCCAACGCTTTTTGGAGATTCGAAAGATTGGGTTGGAGCTACAGCTAGTGCTGGGATATGCCATAGTTATACGCCTGATGGTCGCTGCATGAGTCTTTTTAAAACTCTATATACTAATAAGTGCATATACAATTGTAGCTATTGTTTTTCTCGTATTTGTAAGCAAAAGGTGAGTTTCACGCCTGAAGAATATGCACGCACCTTTATGAAACTCTATTCGATGAATGTAGTGGAAGGAATATTCATAAGTTCGGGAGTTTGTGGTAGTGCTGATGAAACAACCGAGGAAATGCTGGAAGCGGTTAGATTACTTCGATATAAATATCATTTTCAAGGGTATATTCATTTTAAGTGTTTACCTGGAGTAAGTCAGCATCTCCTTAAAGAGGCGATAGCTCTTTCCGATCGTATCTCAGTTAATACAGAAGCTTCCACTAAAGGATATCTCGCTGAAATCGCAGAACAGAAAGATTTTAAAAATGATATTATTACACGTCAACGTTGGTTAAAGCAGATTCGCCTTAACCACAATGAAGAAGTCCTGAAAATCATGAAAGATTTGAGACAAGATAATCAGTTGGAATTCCGAGAAAAAATGATAAAGGATCGAAGAGAGAATGGATATAAAAAATTTCGATGGGATGGGGCTCCAATTCTCAATAGTGGTCAAACCACCCAATTTGTAGTAGGCGCTGCTGAAAATGAAACTGATTGGGATCTTCTTAATAGAATCGATTGGCAATATAAAGCAGTCGATTTACGCCGCGCATATTTTTCTTCTTTCACTCCAATCGAAGGAACACCATTTGCAAATAAAAAGGCAGAATCATTGGCAAGAGAACATCGGTTATATCAAAGTGATTGGCTATTGCGAATTTATCATTATAAATTAAGAGATTTAAAAGAAGTCTTAACAGAGGAAGGCAATTTGCCCATGGGAGACCCGAAGATCCATTTTGCCAGACATTATTTTAAAGAGCATGGCCTTGTTGATCCTAAACATGCATCTTACCAAGAATTAATCAGAGTTCCTGGCATTGGTCCTATTTCAGCTAAACGAATAATTAATTTGCAATCACAAAAAATTAAGTTTAACCGTCGAGAGGATCTAAAATCTGTCGGTGTCGTGTTAAAAAGGGCTGATCCTTTCTTAAAAATAAATGGTCGAAATCAAACAACTCTTTCTACTTTTTTCGATCTTGATGAAGGCAAAAGTCCACAGAAGAATATTGGGGGTATTATATGAACAAGAAAAACCATTGCCACGATCCATTAAAAGTTATTGGTCGTGCTAAAGGATTTTCACGAATGGAATTGATCCGTAAGCTACCCCGCCATAGCAAATTTACTCCAAATATTATACAACAAATTGAAAAGCTACCAGAGGTTCTCCTACGCAATTCGGGTTCTCCAATGGCCAAGAAATTGATCCGAATGATGCGAGAAGTTAATACTGAAGTATATAGAGCAATACAATTTACACGGACAGAAATAAATAATCGAGGTGTATTATACGGAGTCGTCTTACTCAAACATCATGTAATTGATCTTGTCTTGAGGTATTTTCATAAAAGATGGCCACAATGTGTCATCTGCTTGTATAATGAACATACTCGTAAAACGGGGATTATTAATGAAAAAGCGACCATTAAAGAATTGAAATTACCTCTTAAAGATGCGGTTAAAAAAATTAGTAAAAATCGCCCCCTTATCCCATACTTTGATGATATCCAATTTTCTGGAAAGGAAATATTCGAAACCCTTTACCAGTCTCAAAATATTGTTGAACGAGAGAATCCTCGCTACTTCAAGCAAATGATCCCTGACAAATGTTATGAATTACCAGGGATGAGAAACGGTATAGAAAAACGGTATTTCTCTCGAAACAAGAAGCTAAATGAATTTCTTTAATAATAATACATTTAAAATCTTTTTTTAAAAAATTAATTTATAGGAGATTTAATAAATCACCTATTAATTCAATTAGATTTCATTAATCTGATTTTTTTGCAATGAGATCTGAAAAAGGCAATACAATTATATCTCCAATAATAAAGGTTCCAAAGATTACGACGTGCAATATTGCGTACAAAGGAAATTGTCCTATAATTAAAAGAGGTAGAAAAACAGCAATGAACCATATCACCTTGTAGCAGAGTTGCATTAACAAAATAGGCATAAACTTAATAGGGTTTCGTAAGCCCAATATGGATAAAAGTGTGAATGATAGATAAATACTGCCAGTAATACCCAATACTATTGGATCTTGTTTAGGCCATCCAAACATAGATATCATCATGTAGGGAGCAATTAGAATTCCTAATCCAAAGATTACGGTAATAATAATTGTATATATGTACATGATTTTCAATTTCAGCTCAAGATCAATTTTTTCCAACATTTATTTTTCACCTTTTCTGATAATTTTTTGAATAAAAATTTAGAAATTTTTTTAATTATTTAATTAATATAAATATTTGGAAAAAAAAGTCAAACATTTTTCCTTTTCTCATATTTGTCGGTAAGATTTTTATTTAAAACAATTAAGAGATAAATTATACTTTATTTAATAACATCATTTATGATTTGAGAAGAAAAACATGACAATGAATCAAAATCAAGATGCAAATCCATTTAAGCAGAGAGATGAGTATTATTTTCAACAGCGGTTTGAAGATTATTCAGTCAGTTCTACTTATATACCAATGCGAGATGGTGTGAAAATTGCCGTAACTATTTGTTTACCAAAAGGTTTATCACTGGGAGAAAAGATACCCGCATTACTTTATCAGACCCGCTATCATAGGGCTCACCATCTTCGATTACCTTTTAGATGGATATGGAATGAGATTGTGGATTATTATCCAAAAACGGAGTTATTTACTGCCGGTGGATATGCAGTTATATATGTTGATGTAAGAGGTTGTGGTGCTTCATATGGCTATAGGATAGGGCCTTTTTCTGAAGAAGAAGTTAAAGACGGGTGTGATGTTGCTGATTGGATTATCAAGCAACCATGGTCAGATGGCAATGTGATATCTAATGGCATTTCTTATACAGGATTTACAGCAGAATGGTTAGCAACTAATAATCACCCCTCAGTGAAAAGTGTAATGCCTGGTCATAGTGGTTGGGATCCGTTTGTTGATATGATTTTACCTGGAGGGTGTTTTAACACGGCATTTATCCAATTATGGTCGTTTTATGGGAAACAACTAGATCAAAACACACAAAAACAAATGAAGATCCTCGTCCCATTTCGTTGGCTGCTAATGAGGGGGGTAAAACATGTCCATTCAGATATCAATTTTACTGAATTAAAAAAAGCTATACAGGATCATAATATTAATGAAGCTGTTTTTGACAATATTTATGAGGTAAATTATCGCGATGATGTGGTTAAAATTGGAGATGTAGTGAGTTCGTTTGGAGACCGAAGTATTTTCACACATCAGCAGGATTTACAAAAATTAAATATCCCGATCTATAGCTGGGCTTCATGGTTAGATGCGAATTTTGCGGATGTTGTTATCGAACGTTTTTTGAATTTGACAAATCCCCAGATTGCTATTATTGGTGATTGGAATCATGGCGCCCATCTTCCAGCTAATCCATTTGATCCATCACGAGCAGCGGTAGTCCCTTCTCCGCATGAGCGTATTAAAACTGAAATTAGCTTTTTCAATAAAGTTCTAAAAGGAAATTTTTCCGAAAAAACCTTATACTACTATACGATGGGTGAAGAGAGGTGGAAAAAATCAGAAATTTGGCCTCCATTAGGTCAGACTTTGCAGAGATGGTATTTACAAGAGAATAATGGTTTTTCTAAAGAGGAACCTGAAGCAAATGAAGGAGCAGACGATTATAAGGTCAATTATAGAGCAACCACCGGTTTTTTTAATCGTTGGATGGGACCTGCTGGTACGCCTATTAGATATACCACTAGAACAAAAGACGATGAAAAATTACTTTTATATACGAGCCTTCCTTTAGAAAATGATTTAGAAATAACCGGAAATCCAATAATTACTTTATATCTTTCTTCAACACATGAAGATGGAGCAGTATTCGTCTACTTAGAAGATGTTGATGAAGAGGGTAATGTAACTTATTTTACTGATGGAAACTTGCGATTAATCCATAGAAAAATATCATCAGAGAAACCCCCCTATAAAACACTTATCCCCTATCATACATTTTTGAAAAAAGATGCTCTTCCACTAGTTCCGAATGAGGTTTCAGAAATAAAATTTGGCTTACATGCAACTTCTGTTTTAGTTAAGAAAGGTCATAGAATTCGTTTAGCAATTGCAGGGGCAGATAAAGAGGTTTTTAAACGCTATCCTGCTAAAGGAAAACCCATAATTACCATTGAACGGAATAAAAAAAATCCGTCTTTTATTGATATTCCAATTATAAATAGAGAGTAAAAAATAAAAATTTAATAATTAAAAAGAAGAGATGATTAAAATGGAAGAGTTTTTTCCAAAATTGAGTGATATATTCAATGAAAAAATAGAAATCAGAGAAAATAAAGAACAATTATTAATTGAATTGAAAATAAATAAAGAAGATCTTATTCCTGGAGATTTAGGGAAACCTAATGAGGTAAAAGAAATGATAAGAAAGTTTGGTGGAGTTAAAGAAGATATATCGATGGACGTTGCCGTTGATGAAAAAGCCAATATCATTACTATAAAATTGCAAAATAATGAAGATTTTGAAACAATAAGTACTGCTATGAAAAATCTGTGGGAACGAGCATCCAATCTTTTAATAGAAGCCTTTAGTGTGGAACCAGGAACAGTTGGAAAATTTAAAGATCTTGGAGACTTTGATGAGAATTAATAAAGCACTAGTCAAGATTCCCGTTCGAAAGTAAATTAAATATTAATTATTCAAAATCCATTGATTAGTGCCAACTTCAACAATTTTTTCTTTTTTTACAAGTTCAGCAATATGACTCATAATCATATTATGTTCGAAAAAATAAATTATACTTCTACGGTTATCTTTAAAGGGTTTAATATAATTTTCACTAAAAAACAACCCTTTAAAAATCAAATCATCTAATCCTTTAGGGGTGTTCGTATCAAACATATTAAGTAGTTTATTTTCATATTCATTTATTTTTATTAGAAGCTTGTTAAAGATTTCGGGTTGTTTTTCGAAAATAGTAGGGCCGTGTCCGCTTGCGATGATATAATCATCATTTAGATAAATATTCTCGATCTTTTTAATGGATTCTCTTACAGTTTTTATATCACTATATTTAAAGCCATACCAAGCACCCATTTTTGTTAGGCCAATATCAGCAACGAATAAGATTTTTCTTTTTTTTTCACGTTTATCCTCTATGGAGAACGCTGTGTGACCGGGGGAATGTCCTGGAGTATGTATTGTTTTCAGATGTATACTATCAAATTCATATTCCGTTCCAGGGTTAAACCCTATTACAGAGTTTAATTCTTTAAAATTTAATTCTTTAAAGGCAAACTTCTTAAAATCCTCTCCAATTCCATAATCGAATGTCCCATTATCCCTAACAAAGTTATTAAAATCTAATAAATACTTATCTTCTGGAATTGGACAATAAAACTTAATGTTAGGATTATTTTCTTCATAAAAATGCAAATTATAAACATGATCTAGATGTACATGAGAGACAAAATATGCTTCTATTGGATCTTTTAGTAATTTTTTAATTTCCTTTTCATAAAAGCAATTGCAATCAATTAATATGCTTCCCAAATTCTTATTTTTAATTAAAATGCCTTGACATTTAAACCAAAATGGAGTATTTGAATACACAAGAAATATATCATCGACTAGTTTTTCATAAATCAACATATAATAAAAGAAAGGGTTAAATCCAAATTAAATTAATTATTATGCTCAAAAAATTTATTGAATTCTTCTTAAATATTATATTCTTGAACAAATTATATCAAGCTATAAATCTCATTAGAAATAATTATGAATTAATTCCGTAAAATTAATAAAAAATCGATAGTAAATGCTTTAATAAAAGAATGAAAAGGGGGAAAAAAAGGAGAAATAACCAAATATATAAATATCTTTATATCTTAAGAGTAAAATGTAGATATAAACAATTAATTACTATTAAAAAACCAATTAAAAAACATTAGTATATTTGGTTTTGAGGGATTGTGATAGAATGGCTTTATATTGTTATTATTGTGGTTCAGAGATCACCTGGAAAAGAAGGAGAATTGTCCATGTTAATATTTGCCAAAAAACACCTATTACTCACTTCTGTAACCAAGATTGCAAATTAAATTGGATTTTTAATAGACCCAATATAAAGCCTGATAAAAATAGCACTGGTAATTGGGTTAACCAAAAAGTTGAATCTATTTTTGATATGGAAGGAATAGAGGATGAATCAGACGAAGTAGTGAAGTATCTAAAAGATAATAATTTAAGAATCCTTAGGGAAGCTTGAATAATAGAATTAATTATGGATTATTTTTCATAAACTCTATGATAACCTTCGCCAGCTCAGGACCTTTATCCTCCTGTACAAAATGGGAGGCGTCTTTAATCGTTGGGTGTTTTAGTCCTTGAGTACCTGGAACAAGTTTTTGCCAAAGTATATACCCCCCTGCAGTGATCGGATCTTTATCTGAAAACGCTGTTAAAAACGGTTTTTCCCATTTTTTAAATTGTTCCCATGCGCTTGTATTTGCTTCGAACTCTGGATCATCCTTACTAATTGGGACTAAAGATGGCATGATTCGTGCGCCTGCTTTGTAAGTATCATCAGGAAATGGAGCATCGTATCCTTTTAAAATATCCTTTGATAATTTGGTGAATGTCCCCCCTTGGATGATACGTTTAATGTCAAGTTTAGTAACCACCCTAGAAAATTCCCGCCATCGAAGAAATGGCTTAGGCATGCTTTGCGCACCTGTGGGTAATCCTCCATTTGATAATACAATTCTATTAAATCGTTCCTGATTTTCAATAGCAACTCTTAATCCTATTAAAGATCCCCAATCTTGACAAAATAACGTAATATTTTGAAGATCAAGAGATTTTACTAATTTTGTCATCCATTCTACATGTTTGCGGTAAGTATGGTCGCTTTGTTCACTAGGTTTATCAGAACGACCGAATCCTACCAAATCTGGTGCCACGGTTCTATAGCCAGCTTTCACGAAAATAGGTATCATATGTCTGTATAAGAAGGACCACGAAGGCTCACCATGCATTAGTAAAACAACTTCGGCGTCTTTCGGTCCTTCATCCACATAGTGAATTCGGATATCATCCACTTCTAAATAGCGGGGTTCATAGGGAAAATCGGGGAGATTTTCAAACCTTTCGTCGGGTGTTCGTAATAATTTCATTTTTTTTCTTCTCTATTTGATTATTAACTTTTTCTTTATATGTTAAGTTATTAAAATACTATATTATCATATAAATCCAATAGGTATTTATCTAACTTTGTTTTGGGGAGTTAATGCTTCGATTGCTACCCATCTCAAAATAATAAATAATTAAAAAGAAAAAAATTTGATTTAATTTTAATTTTATTTTACCGTTTGATTTTTAACCGTCTTTTAATCAATATAGCGGAAATCACAGAAACTGCACCGATTGCAGATATCGCAGAGATAAGACCTACAACTAATAGTAAATTTTCTTCAGGTTTTCCATCATCATCATCGTCATCACCAATACCCGGTTGAGGTGAGGGCTGAGGTTGAGGCTTAGTTTTATCCACAGTTTCAGGATCTACTGTGATAAAAATTTCGAAATCTTTTTGGTCAAAACCAAGTGCAGTGATGTTCCCCATTAATATTATATGATCTTCGCCAGGTTCGACAGTTATAGGGATTAAAGATATACTATAATTTCCATCTCCAATGGGAACAATGTCTCCCGAAACATCAGTTCCGTTCCAATTAAGCGACCAAACTGCACCCTCAATTCCTTGAGTAGGGTCACTCGCATCAAACACGTAAAATGTCATATTAAAATAATTATCCGAATAAAATTGGTCTACAATATCCATACATAATTTGGAAACTTCTGCTTCTACTGCTAGTTCCATTTCGAAATATTTATCTCCATAATATTTTGCGGTGACTGTCATATTAAATAAGATTGGATCTTCGCCAGGGGCAACAAGTTCCGGTGTTAGCGATACCTTATATAAACCAATTCCAAGTTTCTCGATGTCATTTGAAGGTACATCCTCTCCGTTCCACCACATTTGCATAGAGTCGATGTTAAAATCAATATCCCAATCATAAAAAATATCAAACCCACTACTAATCTTGATATAAATAACAAATTCTGTTGTCGAAAACGATTGGTTAACAACTTCTACACAAATGCTAGGTGCTGAAGTCAGTTTAAGGTTAAGATCAAAAGTATTAAGAGTTCCATCGTCATTCATAAAATCTCCACCCCTTACTATTATATTTCTTTCAACTATATTATTGTCAGCGGAAAAAACTAGTTCTATTCCATACCAATCATTAAAATATAAATAATTTCCCGTAATTTCATTGTCATCATGACCTATCACTATCCCATCTTGAAGATTATTGTTAATGATGTTTCCCAAAATTTTATTATTATCTCCTCCAATTACCATCCCAAAATTTTGGTCATTTGTATTGGTATTACTTGCGGTGTTTCCCGAAATTATGTTGTTGTCGCAAGTGCTTACCGTTTCTATCCCGTTTTCCCCATTATCGTTTGCAGAATTTTCTGAAATTGTGTTGTTGTCGCAATAATCATCTAAAAATATCCCATCTAAAAGATTATTATTAGCTGTGTTCCCCGAAATTGTGTTGTTGTCGCAATAATAGAGATAGATTCCGTATTGAACATTATAGTTTGCGGTGTTTCCCGAAATTGTGTTGTTGTCGCAATAATCATATAATACGATTCCATATCGCTTGTTATTATTTACGGTATTATTAGCAATTGTGTTGTTATCACATCCACTCTCTATTTGAATTCCATCATTGCCTACAGCAGCATCAGAATAGCTAAAATTATTTTTTGTAATGATATTAAAATCACAATCATCTTGTAATCTTAATCCAGAATCCAAATTACCCGTTCCATTATTTTTTGTTATGGTATTATTACGGCATCCAACGCTCAAACAAATTCCATTATTGATGTTGTTTGAGACATTATTCCCAATAATCGTACCATTACATGTATTTTCCAGTTTAATACCCCCATCATAACCACTATAACCACCACCCCTACCCGCATTGTACACCGTACAATTTCTAATCTTAAATAAGATATTTTTAGAATTATTTATAAAAATTCCTGAATCCCGTCCCGTTGCGTCAACGGTTACATTCTCGATTATATAATATCCATCTTCAAAATAACACCAATCATAAGTACTATTTGTTAGCGACCAGTTATTAGGGATGCTCCCGTCAATATGAATAAAGGTTTCCGTCCAAGAACCCGAGTTTTTCGGTCTTTTTTCACTAATCTCGTCTCTAATTTCCACCTTATTGTCAATATTCTCTTGGTAATTGCTTAAATTATGAGTACTAAGCGTCAAATTAATAGTGCTAATAGTTGATATGGCAAAAATTATTCCTAAAACTAATAGAGTTTTCATTGCTTTTTGTTTAGATTTCATTTTTAATTTCACCTATAAATTTTATAGATTAAATATAAATTGACAAAGATGTATTTAATATTTTTGTAATAGGTGATTTAGAATTAAAATCAAGAAATTATATAAAAAAAGAGAGGTATAAAAAAAGAGATTTAGAGCGTTTTTAATCTTGGAGGTGGTACAAAGACATTTCTAGGGTCAGTTCTTTCTAATGTTATTGCCTCTTCAGGGCAATGATAAGCACAAACGCCACATCCTATGCACCTATCCACGTCCACCTCTGCTTTATCATCATCATTTAATTCAATTGCTTCTGCATTACATTTTTCCACACATGTACCGCATCCAACGCAATCTTCTTCACTAATTTTTGCTAAATGAGTCGACCTGCTCATTAAAGGAATACCTCCGGCATAGTGATTATCGAAGGTACCACAACAACACTTACAACATTGGCACATGCCTTCGATTTCTCTCATAGGATCTAATGCATTATGAAAAGCTTTATGGACTAATCCCGCTTCTTCACTCTCTTTCATAATTTTTAAAGCATCTTCTTTAGATATTTCTTCTGCAAAATTTTCTCTTATGAGATATTCAGCACCCTTACCAAAACCAAAGCAATTTTTACGTAGATCAGTAGTTTTGCACGGGTCATCAATCAGATCCTTACGATGTCGGCAATAACAAGTCATTAAAGCAATTTTTTCCGTTTCTTCTAAAATCTTTGAAACTTCCTCTGTGGGGATAATTTTCTCTTGTTTAATATCAATCTCTTCCTCGACAGGTACAACTCTATCAATTGTTACACCAGCATCTTTAAGAGTTTTCATCATAAAATCATAATTCTCTTGAGTTCCTTTTACCATCTCACCGAAGAATTTTTGCCATAAGCTTGCGATTTTTTTAGTAGTGTCATTTGTTTCTCCACGCATAAGAGTAAATTCTAACATCCCCGGGAAAAATGGCGGGATACGATAAACCATAACACCCGTGCTTCTACTGGGGATTGCAGTGAGTCCTCCGCTGTGATTAAGATCTTTAATTATATTGTTTAAGGTCTCATCATCCAAATCTGTTATTTCTTTGATTTGATCGATGTTATAAGATGGTTTTTTTAATAAAAGAAGAAATTTAGCTTGTTCTTCAGTGATAACCATTTTTAAAATTTCAATAACAGTGTCATTTACCGGCATCGGAAAAGTACCAGCTTTTATAAATCTTCTCGCAACTTTATACCATAATTTTTCTGACATTTTTTTCTTATTCCTGATTTTTTTTTATTAAACTATATTAAAGCTATTTTATGTTTCAAAATAATTTAGGAATCCATTTTGGTACTTTTTTCTTGTATTCTAGAAACTCATTGCCAAACATTTTTTCAAGCTTTTTTTCCTCGTAATTAACCATCCTATTATAAACAAAGAAAATGATTATGAAGAAAACAATGCTAATTATAGAAATTGATAATAAGAGAACTGCAACGTAAATTAAAAGAATACTAAGATATAATGGATTTCTAACACGACCCATTATTCCACTAGTTATAAGAGTATCTGAAGGTTCATTATGATCAAATAAAGTTTTGTGTGATAAATACATTATTATTAATGCTAAACCCAATACAGTTATGAATAAGATTATTCTGAGTATTAGTGGAACAAAATTATTTAAGCAAACTGAAATCAGAAAAATCCAAGAATCTAAGACCCAAATTACAATAAAAATAATTGGTAATGATATTTGTAATAAATGCGAGTGCGGGATTTCTCGACTATCGTGATTATTATGTTTATCATTCATTTTTTATGGATCATCCTTTTTTATTTAAAATATTTACATATAGTACTGTGTGAATGAATATTAGATCTTATAAAAATAATGATTTCTATCTAATTCTTATACATTCAAATATTATATCTATTAATTATTCATGAAAATTAGTAAAAGAAAAGATGAATGATAGAAAAAACCACGCTGACAATTGCGGTTGCGAACATCATTCGCATGAGGATCATGCCTCCCATCACATAGATGGTAAATGTCCTAGCGACTTATTTGTTGATAATCTAATAGAAATATTAAAAAAGGATTTTGAAAAAGATTCTGAATAAAAATAATAACTTTAAACGACTTCTATTTAAATTAGAAACAATATTTTTTTACAATAATTTTCCTATTTATTAATCATTGGAAACATACAAATATATAATTAGCATTAATTTATTTTTTATTAGTAAAATAAAGGCTAACTATTGATAATATTTTAGAGAGCTTCTTTTTTTTAGGTTACAGACCTATGTCTGAAAATATACCCAAAGAAATCATTGGAATCGCTAAAGCGTCAGAATGGATTCATATAAAACAATTTATAAAAGCTCTCTTAGAATTGACGCTTGATACCAAAGAAGAATATTCCTTTCTTGCCCTCAATGCCTCAATTAATAATAAAAAGCATGAAGAATATGATGCTCAAATTAAAAATAAAGATCAAATTGAATTACTAACATCTATTACTGATTTTGAAAAAATTTCATTATATCAATATTCTGAGTATAAAAGAAATATCATTAACCTCTCCAAAGATAAGCAAGTAATAGTTCTTACTGCTCAATATATGGGACCTGAGATTGATCACACTAACTATTTCGATTTTACCATCTATTTAGATAGTTTTGATCTTCCCTATTTCAGCGATAATAAAGGAAATATCTTTGATTGCCACGAGTTAATGGAAATCATTAGTAAATTCAAACCTGGTGCGAGAAAAAAAGTAATAAAACGAGAGAAGCCTAAAAAACCAGTAACCTCCAAATCTGAAATTGATACCTATGAGAGATTAACTGAGAAAAATGCTATATGGAGCGATCATGAAACGAAATCTTTTCAAAAGTGGAAAATGAGAATCCAAAAAAGATTTAGGGAGGAAACAGGGGGAGTTCCTTATTTTAAAGGAAAAATTACTCAAAAATATAAACTATACTTAAATAATCTCGTTAAAAAACCAAAAGGAAAAAAGCCAGTAAAAAAGAAATCCGTTACTAAAGAAAGAACGGTAAAAAAACCAGCTGTGATGAAAAAAGTAAAAAAACGAGAGAAGCCTAAAAAAACAGTAACCTTCAAACCTGAAATTGATACCTATGAGAGATTAACTGAGAAAAATGCTATATGGAGCGATCATGAAACGAATGCTTTTCAAAAGTGGAAAATGAGAATCCAAAAAAGATTTAGGGAGGAAACTGGGGGGCTTACTTCTTATAAAGGAAAAATTACTCAAAAATATAAACTATACTTAAATAGTCTTGTTAAAAAACCTAAAGCTGAAAAATCAACAATAAAAAAGCCTGCTAAAAAGAAACCAGTAGCAAAAAAGAAACCTGTTGCTAAAAAAATAACGGTAAAAAAGCCTGCTAAAAAGAAACCCGTTGCTAAAAAGAAACCAGTAGCTAAAAAGAAATGAGTTAAATTAGAAATTATAGATATTTTTCTAACCCAAGTTCTTTTACTTTATCTTGAGTAGGTAGACCATTCTCTTTATCCCAACCTCGTTCGTCATAATAATCGTCGAGTAGTTGGTTTGCGATGTCATGAGTAATCTTAGTTTCACCAAAAAAATCTATAAACTCTAGCTCATTAACCCCAAATTTTAATGGTTTGAACCATCCTTTAGGAAACTTGTCGTCTTTTCGTGAAAATCCTTCCTTCATATTCATTATTTTCATTAAATTCCACGTACGTTCAGCAGCCATTCTCAAATCCTCCGAACTCCTCTCGAACCCCGTTACAGCGTTATAGAATTCTGATGCAGATTCCAGCCCCCAAAAGCGATTCATTTGAGCTCTCGCACACAGCCCTAAAGATGTTAACACAGTATACCAATCTTCAGAATAGCGCGTTAATCTGCCCACATTTACAATCATTTCAGGAAAAGGCGGAGAAAAAAGCCTTTTTATAGCAGATTCAGGGATGCCCATTCGCTTGAAATGAGCTATAAATTTATCCTTGGAAGAACCAGCACCAACATAAGTGGGAGACCCTCCAGAAGCTACATGAGCACCTTTAGGGTTTACAACCTGTTCAAATTCCATTGTGCCAAGATGTAAAAATCGAGGCTCGAAAATTACATCTAGACCTTTAACAACCAGCATTTCCTCACCAATATCATCGTAAGTTTCAGCTAATTTATTCCATCCATCCGCCAAGATGTCTCCAAATCCTTTTCTATGTGTAATCATTTCAATTAATTGAATAAATGTATTGTAATCCGCACTCCACTCTATTTTCGTGTTTTCCTTAGTAAAAATTCCTTCCTTATACAATTTATTACAAAATTCTAAAAGTGAAACCATGGTTAACGAATCCAAACCATATCTATTTATCAAATCAAACGTTTTAATTGCTTCAGTATAAGATTTTAATCCTTCGAACATAAACATCAAAAATGGATTAATAACCGAAGAAGTATAATTAATTAGCCCTGCAAAGTCGCCCTCTTTAAGTTCAAGAATATCTTTATCACCCATTGGACATGAAGGACATGCGATACGTCGCTTTTTTAATTTTTTAAGATAGAATCTATCTGTACATTGTCGAGCCTTTTTGTTTTGCCCAGACGCTTTTAACATCATTCCGACAGGCAGACTTCTTAACATTCCTAGCTCGTGCCAAGATTCTCGATGAGGATAGGTTCGGATGCGCTCAAAAAGATTTTTATATAGTTTGTTGAATTCTTTGGGTTGTGCGATAGAAATGCCTTTAGATCCTTTTGCTACGATTGCTTTTAGGTTTTTGGATCCCATAATCGCAGCCAACCCTCCACGACCGAAAGTAGAAGTTCTATCGATTAAAGTCAATGAGGAAAAAACTAAATTTTCGCCCGCTTGACCGATTGCGATAGTGCCGCAGGATTCATATTTTTTTATAAGAGCATCGTGCGTTTCTACGATATCATTACCCCACAATTGTCTGGCATCGCAAATTTCGACATGGTCGTCCCAAATTAGTAAATATACAGGTTTATCCGACTTTCCAGAGATTATAACATGGTCAAATCCAGCGTGTTTCAATTGAAAACCAAAGCTCATACTTCCGCAGGAATTAGCAATTGCGCCGGTTGCGGGAAATCTCGAGATAGCAACAGTCCGCGAGGCACCTGGCGTAGCAGTCCCGACTAAAGGTCCAGTGCCAATAATAATTAGGTTTTCAGCAGATAAAGGGTCGATATTAGGCTTAAACCGTTCAGCAAAAAGTTTGCAATTTATTCCTATTCCACCTATAAATTGTTTTAGGTCCTCTAGATTTTCTTTAGTAAGCGAAATTTTGTTGTCCGTTAAATTTACATTAAGAATATTGCCTGTGTAGCCGTGCCATTCCATTATTGCTCCACCTCCTTTAGTTCTAACGCTCCATAAAGGCAGTGTTGAGCACATTGATTACAGTGAGTGCACCCCTCTAAAAATAAAATTTTTGGCGTTAAGCTATATTGATTCGAAATCTGAATAAACGCTTCTGAGGGAGAAAATATTTGTTTATGAACATAGGAACAATTTAGTTGGCAAATAAGGCATCCAGTACATTTTTCCTCATGGACGATGATTTCATAGAGAATTTTATTAACCATAATAATACCTTATTATTTCAATTAAAATATAAAACCATCGATACTTATATAATAAAATATTTTAATGCGCTTTTGCATAAAATCGAGATTGAATTTCAACTTGTTGGTGTTGGTTTTTCTTTTATCTCTAGTTTTAGCATTTTTTGTACCCAATCGGGCATTACAAATCCCATGTAGAAAAAGAGAGCTGTCAATAATAAAATTATTCTAATTAGCACTAAAAATATTGGATCAGGTGTAAATAAAGCATCTATAGGAGCCCCAATCATAAAACATATTAATGATATTAATATAAATCTACCTCTCCATTGAATCTTTGGATCATCCTTTGTTCTTATTGACGCGATAGCAAAATGTAAAAATGTAGGAGCGCCAATAAGCAGAAGAACTGCTATAAAAATTAGGACAAAACCTCTATATTCAATATCTAACTCTGTTTTTTTAATTCCAATCATATAATCTATTGGTGCACCTGGGGCAAAAAACAAAAAATAAAACACATATACATAAAAGATTATTGAAGCTATCCCAGTAATGATTAAAACATATTTTTTCCAATTTGGATATAATAAAGAAGTGTAAATATAGAACCACATTAAAAATGCAATAGGGATGCCCATTGTGCCTAATAATATATAAATTTCATAAGCAATTATTTTTCCAGTGATGAGCCAATATAAATATCCAAATCCGCTTGGCATCCAAGGTGTATTTATAAATAACATAAATAAACAGAATGCATAAAGTAGCTTATTTTTTCGCCTTATCGCAATACTTAAAACGAAAATAGCTAAAATGAGTGTAAAGCATATTGAAATTAAAATAAGTAACCCAGCAAGTTGAGTTGATTGGTCCATTTTCACAACAACATTGAAATATAACTAAGTTCGCAAGGATTAATTATTATTTATGTTACTTTTTAATATAAATTATACTATTTTGTGATAAGTATTTAATATGGCGAAAAACGAAATTTATCGCCATTCAGCTCCACACATGCCACATTTATATTTCTTACCGTATAATCCTGCCACAGCTGAAATAATTTTGGTCTTGTCAGGCATTTCTCGAATGAGCAGTTTATTAGTATTTCCGCATTTCGGACATAATCTTCTCCCAGTAGACGATTCAAGAATTACTTCTTCTTGTTCTTGAGTTGAGGTAGGTTCACTCGTTTCTGATAATTTTTCTGATTCCACAAGTTCCACAGGTTCCAAAAGTTCGCTTGGTTCGCTTATTTCACTTGGTTCGCTTATTTCACTTGGTTCGCTTATTTCACTTGGTTCACTTGGTTCAAATTTGGGCGGAGGTGAGATTTCGGGCTCACTTGTTGGCTCTTCAATCCATTCGCTTATTTCAGTTTCTTCGCTTTTTTCAGGCTCTTCGCTTAGTTCACTTGCTTCATCATAGGAAAGAGGTAAGGTTTCGGGCTCAATCGCTTGCTCTTCAATCCATTCGCTTATTTCAGTTTCTTCGCTTTTTTCACTTACTTCTTGCTGTGGAATTTGGCCAGATTCTTCAATTGAATCTATAACTTGATCTCGTGCTTTTATTCTCTCTTGTACAATTCCTTTAGGAATTGAGATAACATTTTGATCCTCCATTACATTAGTTTCGGGAGCCACATGTTTCGATTCTACATCAACATGTAATAAAAGTGCTGCTTTTAACATCTTATTTTTTTCATCTAGATTTTTGTTTTCATTCTCTAATTCAGCAACTTTTTTTTCCAATTCAATAATATTATTTTCATAATTAGTAATAGTTGATTGGTCAATTGCAGGAGTTTGTTCGATTTCACGTAAAGCTTTGTTTTTCTCTTCTAAATCGGAAATTGTTTCAAGTAATCCATCAATTTTATCCTGCAGGTCAGCAACGATTGCCTCTCGTTCAGATTTCATTTTTTCTATATTTTTGCTATGTGTTTCATTGACTTCTTCTAAGGAGGAAATTTGATCCACATATTCAATAATTTTAAGATTCATATTATCAATAACTTCTTGGTTGATTTCTACACTATCGATAACTTCTTGAAGTTTTTCTTTTTCCTCTTCTAAATCAGCAATTTTTTTATTTAAGCCAGCAATTTCATTTTCAAAATTTGATTTTTCTTCCTTTAGGGCGTCCACTGAATCCAAGTCATTTTCTACTACTGAAGTATCTTTTGCCGTATCCATATTTTGTAGAAGTATTTCATTTTTCTCCTCCAAATCAGCAATTTTTTTATTTAAGCCAGCAATTTCATTTTCAAAATTTGATTTTTCTTCCTTTAGGGCGTCGATTAAATTCAGGGCATTCTCAAAATTTGAATTTTCTTTTAACTCATCAATGATTTTTCTAGATTTTTCAAGTTCCGATTTTAATTCATCAATTTTAGATTCCAACGCTTTAATATTACTCTCTTTTTTGCCTATTTCATCTCTTTGCGACGTAACCATATCCTTTAAGATTTTGACGTCTTCCGCATCAACGCTCATACTTTTAGAACTAATATCGTTTTCTATAATTAATGATTTCTGCTCCGGTATTTGCCCCCCCAAACTTATAATCTCGTCTTGTAATTGTTTAATAGTGTTTTCTAATTCTAAACGATGTTTCAGTTCTCGTTCTGCTGATTCAATAAAATCTTTTACCTCTTTACTCATTTTATAAAACTCTTGATTTTTTTTACAAAAAAAAGATTAATTTAATAAAAAATAAGAAAATCATTATTAAAAAATTTAAGGAAATAGTAATGATAAATTATGAATTTAGATATTTTAAAGAATAAACGTAGGATTTTAAAAACTATGTTATTTTTTTAGCATTTCTTTCTCTTTTCTGAATTTTCTTTTCTCTATTCTTTTTTTGACAACGCAAAATACTTCGCCTCTCATCATTGTGGTAAAACAAGAATTACAGCTTTTACAAAGTGCGGGAGATAAATCACCACTCTTCCAACGATTTGGTAGGTCTGGTTCATAAAGCAATGCTCTACACATAGATATAAAATCAGCGTGATTCTCTTTTAGAATTTTTTCTGCAGATATGGGATTTTTAATACCGCCTACAAGAATTAATTGACAATTATTCATGATTGGTTTTAATTTTTTAGCAGTAGATAAAAAATAATTCTCATCCTCCGGAGTTTTAATCACATTGCTGGGGTACGCCTTTTTTAATTCTCTCATTGATTCTAGCATTGACTCTCCACCACCTCCGCTAGTTTCAATTGCGTCATATCCCACATCTACAAGAATTTTCGTAATTTCTTTTGCTTCATTTACGGTGAGACCCCCTGAAATAAAATCTTGTGTTTGTAATTTAATAATTATCGGAAAATTTTTCCCAATCTCATCCCTAAGTTGATTGTAAATATCGACTAAAATTTTAGTCCGTTTTTGAGTATCACCTCCATACTCATCATTACGCTTATTTGCGAAGGTAGAAATAAAATCGCTAAGTAAATAACCATGAGCAGCATGCACTTGTACCATATCATAACCGATCTCATAGGCTCTACGACCTGCATCTACAAATCTTTCAATAATAGCTCTAATTTCTTCTACAGTTAATTCTCGAGGTATTAACTTTGTATATTTATTAGGAATTGGGGAAGGTCCAACAGGGGGATATCTTGGATCAATCAATTGACGACCAATATGAACAAATTGTGGAGCAATTCTAACCTCAGAATAATCGTGAACCGCTTTAACTAATTTTTTTTGTCCTGGTATAAAAGAATCGTCGTATAAATTGGTTTGGTCTGGGGATCCAGAACTTTTAGGATCAACAGCAATAGCCCCTGTGATTATTAATCCTGTTCCCCCTTGGGCTAAATCTGTGTATAATTTTATAAGTCGGTCAGTTACATACCCATCTTTGGTTGCCCTTCTTTCATAGGTCCCAGATCGGACAATTCTATTTTTAATTTGGACGTTTCTAATTTTTCCAGAACTAAAAAGGTATTTTAATTCTATTTTAATCACCCATAGTTAGAAAAAGTTCTATAAATAATTCAAATTTATTCTAAAAAAGTATTAAATGATTTATTTATTTCATTTTAGCGATTTCTTCGTTTATTTGTCGCATACGCTCCTCTATACTTTCAATACCCAATTTTTGCGCAAATTCTTCAAGTTTTTCTGTATCTTGGTCTAAAATTCTTCTCCATATTAACCCGCCATCAACGACGAGAGCATGCCCAGAAACAAAATTAGAATCCTCACTAGCTAACCAGAGAGCAGCTTTGGCGATGTCTTCCGGGAGACCAGCTCGTTTAATTGGTTGTATCTCATTTAAAAGGATTTTTGCCAATACTGCTAACCGTTCTGCCTTATCTTGTGGCAATCCGATTCCTTTTCCAAAGATTGGTGTTGCAATTCCTCCAGGACAAATAGAATTCACACGAATATTATGTTCACCTACTTCCTCAGCAACTGTACGAGTTAGATGGATGATTGCTGCCTTGGCAGCGCTGTAAACATGAGGTGCCATGCCAGTTCTGAGTCCTGCCACACTGGCAGTGCTAATTATACAACCCGATCCTTGTTTTTTCATCACTGGAATTGCATTTTTCATTCCGAGAAATACGCTGCGGAACATTACTTCCATAGTCACATCGAATGCATCTGTAGGTATATCTTCAATCGGCCCTCCAGCACCTCCAAAACCTGCGTTATTAAACATAACATCAAGGCGTCCGAATTTTTCCACAGCAAAATCGATGGCAGCCTTGATTTCAGATTCATTACGTACATTCGTATGAAGATATATCGCATTTGATCCGAGCTCTTCGGCAAGGGCTTTACCTCTCTCATCTTGTATATCGCCAAATATAACACGAGCTCCCTCTTCAATAAATAGACGAACAGAGGCCTTACCTATACCACTTGCTCCACCTGTTATTATAACTACCTTATCATCAAGTCTACCCATTTTAACACATCATTTTTTCTAATAAAATTTATTTAAATTTGATTTTCTAAATATTCCTTAAATTAAAATTGTAATGTATGATGGATTTTGGATATCTTATTTTTTATATTTAATTATTTAATTATTTATATTTCTTCTCCTTATTATTTATATTAATTATTGATTTTACGACTGATTATTATGAAGAAATTAAAGGGTAAGAATTGTCTTATTACGGGTGCTGCCTCTGGAATAGGGCGTCAATTAGCACTCCAATTGGCAAAAGAGGGAATGAATCTTTTTCTTTCTGATATTGTTATGGATAAGTTAGAAGAAGTCAAGGAAGAAATTGAAAAAATGGGAAATAAGGTATTTATTTGTAAATGTGATGTTTCTAAGTTCGATGAGATGCAACACTTAGCTGATGTATTTTTCAAGAAATATGAAGACTTAGACTTATTAATTAATAATGTTGGCATTGCAGGTGGTGGATTTATTGAAGCAATTGAATTAAGCGAATGGAAAAGGGTTTTTGAGGTGAATTTTTGGTCTATTGTTTATGCAATTAAGATCTTTTTACCAAAAATGCTTGAAAGAGGTTCAGGTCATTTTGTGAGTACAGGTTCTGGTGCTGGGATTGTGGGATTACCAGCACATCCTCATTACGTAGCATCGAAATTTGCCGTTGTTGGGCTTACTGAAGCTTTATATAGCGAATTGTATAATTCTGGGATCAATTTTTCTGTAATCTGTCCAATTCGTGTGAATACAAACATAGGTATGACAAGTCCAATAACTATAGATCCTAGTTTATTAACAGAAACAGATCCAGAAGAAATTAAAAAGAAATTTCAGACTTTTAGGGAGATCTGGTGGGAGGATTATTTTTCTATGGCGATAGAACCAGAGTATGCGGCTAAAAAGTATATAAAAGGGATAAAAAAAAACAAGTTATATATTTTTGATAAACGACGTGTTAGATTGGCTATGTTTATTAAAGCTGTGGGTCTTAAACATGTGTATAAAGCTGTTTTAAGAAAACTAAGTGAAGAGGATATTTCTGCCATTGAAAAGGGACTCGTTGAATCTGGATTATCTACAAGAGACCATCTATTAAAAGAATTAGGCAATAGGATTATGTAAATCCTATATCATTTTTTTCCCTTCCATACTCTCCTTGTAATGAATATCTTTTCCCCAAAATTTTTAGATCTTTTATAATTATTCTAATTCTTCTTCCAATAATTTATCATAATCTATACCAAGGTGTAGCATTGCCTTTATATCACTTTTGAATCTCTCAAAATACACTCTCTTATCTTCAACCGGTAATTTCATTTTATCAGCATAATTACTCGTGAATCTATTTGTAATTTTAGTTGAGAATTGAATTATTTCATCAGAACTTGCTTCAATATCACATTTTATAATAATGAGATAATTTATTTTTTCAATTCTTTTAATAAAAAATCTACCAGAACCTAACATTACTTCTTTCACTTCATTGTCCTGGACTTGAGTCGCAATGGTTTTTAAACCTTGAAGGAAATGGGATAACAGAGCAACATTGTTTTGTTTAGCACCTTGAATATAGCTTTCAAAGATGAAAATGGGCACTCCATTATCGTCAATAATGTAAATCCAATTAATCTGATTCGATAAATATGTTAATTTCGTTGAAATTTTACACCTACTTCATTTGGATTAGATATTTATCAAACACGGTATAAATTGAAGTTTTAAACAATTTATAATCAAATTCAGGAGGAATAATACCTATCAATTCGTCAATTAATTTTGATTCAACGATTTCATCAATTTTTTCAAATTTTTCCTTCTTGTTTAAATTAGGATCATACTTATGAAGGAAAATCGATAATTCTATGGGATGTCCCCATTCTTTAAGTAAATTGATGATCTTTTCACAATATTCCAATGCTAATTCATATCTTTTAATGTCCTGGACATCAATCACAAAAATTATTTTTTTCGCGCCTTCTAAATAGTTCTTAAAATTAGTTAAATACTCTTCTCGGAACTTTTCCTGGCCTCCAAAATCCCAAATACTCATTAAGGACTCCTCCGTTTCGAATGTTTTAATATCACAACCAATAGTTGGCTTAAGTGAGCAATAGGATAAAATATTGCTATCTTTACTTAAACTAATAAGAATAGAAGTTTTACCACTATTATCGAGCCCCATTATTAAAATTTTATATTGTTTCGGTTTAGGAGATACGCTACTCATTTTTGAATTCCTCTTATTTTTTTAGATAATATATGCTGATAAATTATTTGTTATTAACTCATTTAATTACTTCTTATTTAAAATTTAATGTTAAGAAAATTAAATATCAGTTGGTTGGAAGACTTTTTTCTCTATCAAGTCGAAAATTAACTGGGTTCTTTTTGGATCATATGCTTGTTCCGGCATTAGAAAAGTTGTGAAAAAGTAGTCTAACTTATTTTGCTTCATGATTGATTTTGTCTTCTGAATTAAAGATATCTCAGCGGCACTCAGTTCTATACCTTCGATGTCTACAATCTTTAAAGGAGATATAAAAGAAGTATTTAAATGACGCTCAATTAATCCCTTTATTCCCGCAAAAGGTTCAAGGTTTCCAGCAAATTTTTCGAGTAATTCACCATATTCGCGGTCGATATCGTATGATAATGCCGTAACTGATTTTAAGAACTCTTCTGAGGGACGATCTTTTAAAATAAAGATTAGCCTGAAGTCTTTAAATTCAGACATTAAAATCTTTGAATCTTTATACTCTAAAGATATTGATTGGGATTGTTCATAGGAACTTGTAAGTTCAATTCCAAACGCCCGAATTGCATCTAAAAATCCCGAAATTAGAGTTGCATCCAATTTTTTCCCCGCAAAAAATTGTTCATACACATTTAATGCTGATTTTTTGTTAATCACTATTACGTAATTGAGATTAAAAGCATCTAAAAATTTATTATAAAGCCTTTCTTTCTTTAATTCTCGACTTTTCATAACCTTTTTATAAGCTGTTAAAGATGCAAAGCCCCCTGCTATAACTAAACCTGTTATTATAACAGCAATTATGACTAACGAATAATCTACTTCTGTTGTAGTTTTAGAATCGTCATCATCGCCACTAGGAGGTAAGAGTGTTGTAACACCCCCTCCACCTGTAATTTCAAACTTCTGAGTTTGAACACCTGCATCTGTCTCATTATTCCAAAATACCAACGCAGTCCATTCACCAGATATCGCACTTGGGAGGATAGTATGATTTAAGGGAAACTCGTTTGATGATGTAACAACAACTAATTTTTCTGCTTGTTTCGATCCTATTGTATTCAATAGAATAAAAGTGTAATTACCCAATTTTGCGGGATCATGAACAAAAAATTCCAAGTTTTCCCCAACTTTAAAAGTGGTTAATGGAACGCGTAATTCAACATCCAAATTTGTTGAATTTGCGATAATATTCAAATCAGTATTTGGGTTTATAGTATTGTTTAAGATGTATACAGAATTTCCATTTATATTAACATCTAAACTATCCGTTATGTTATTAGTTCCGTTGAAAACACTTACATATTTCCAATTATCAGGATATTTATATTTAATTGAATAGTTATATCCAAATCTATCAAGAGTTGGATCTACAGTCCAAAGATTATCTATGTTCTTCTTAATTAATATGGAACCCCCAGAAGTTAGAGTATTGTTTAACCTTATGTAATAACTTATATTGAAATAAAGAGCATTAGAAATATTATTCTTAACTGGAATATTCAAAATTGATGTATTTGGGAAATATTGATCTAATGACACACTCAAGTTACCTTTTCCAGCTTCATTTCCATCAATAATTGAATGATCAATTCCATTAATTTCAGCAGTCAAATCGATTTCACTTGGATAGAATGTTGTATTTATTTGCCGGATTAATCTATAAGTAAAGGGTTGACCTGGAGATCTATAATCACTCGACCATCCTAAAGTCCTAGAATATCTAGAGCTATTTAAATTAGGATTATTAGCATCATAACTCTTATAATACCATTGATAACTCATTTGGGTGGGGGGGGTTAAAGCTATTGATGTTCCATTCATTACAAAATAATAATATCCATTAGAGAGGTCAATCGGAGTGGAAAATGTTTGTCTATGCCAGCCTATTCCAGCGGCTTTTGACATATTGAGTAATATTGGATTTCCATATTCAGTATTTTCATCAGGTGCTCCCACTGGATCAGAACCGAATACATGGAAATACATATCTGTCGGTTGTAGAGAACTATTAAAACCATAAATATCTACACCATAAAGAATAGTAGGAACGTCGATTTTGAATTGAGCACCTAACATGGGAAAATTTTTATCCAATGTATGTGAAGGATCGAGTTGTTCGAAATCTATAACTGTTTTTGTCTCATTTTCAAAATCTATGTCAGTTATATTAAACTCAATATTAGTGGCATTCCATCTTGATGTACCTAAATTTATATCGATTGAACTGATATTTGTCATTGTACCTTTATTTTCAGCAGTTTCAAGCATCGTGAAATTTTGATAAACTGTCAAAGTTTTATCATAATATTCATAGCTAGATGCTTTTAAACTTTCCTCACTATCTCGAGCGTAAGAACTATTAACATTACTATAAAAAGCTGAAGCGATTATTGAATAAATTAAAACACTTAAAAAAATAATTCTTTTATTCATTGAACTCTTCAAATATCTATTAATTGATAACTAGTCAAACTAATAATCATAATTATTTAAATGTTAATTTAATAATTCAAAAATTATCTCATTATAATTATTAAGAAAATGAAAAATCACTCTGATTGATGATTGATTTTGAATAAAAAAAGAAAAAAATAATTTAGCTCTTAAGTTTTTGGAGCAAGAAAGCAAAATTTTTTCCTAAATTTTTAAAAGTTTCAATTCCTTCCTTGTCTTTCTTGAAAGCATCTGGAACCATTACATTCGGATTTACGCCTAAATTCCAATAGCTAGAACCGACAACAAACATTTCATTAATTAAGAAGAAGTAATTTATACTCGAGAAAACATGAGTTGCTCCTGCTCGCCTTACAGCGACTACTGCTGCGCCAACTTTATGTTTGAGAAGGTCCCCATTAACTTTACTTACAAGCCCCGCTCTTTCAATTAATGCTTTTATTGTAGTACACGTATCTGCAAAAAATGTGGGAGAGCCTAGTATTATACCATCCGCTTCAAGTATTTTTTCAATATAGTCATTCATTTTATCAGTTTTGACGGCACATCTCTTGTTTTTATTTTGTAAACATTGATAACAAGAGTTACATCCTTGGAGTTTATCCATACCAATCCAATTATAATCCACTTCAACTCCAGCAGCCTTCAATTCATCCATTACAATATTTAAACATTGGTAGGTAACACCTTCCTTCCTAGGACTTCCATTAAATACAACAACATTCATTTCTAATATTCTCTCCATTGTTTTAGGGTTTAATTTATAAAAACAATTTTATTGTTTATAAGCTTTTTTTTTATATATAAAGATTTTAATCAAGATTTATGGGAAATAATAGCAAAAATCAACCAGAACTACTTGCTCCAGCGCAAGATTGGAATACTTTAAAAATTGTAAGAGGTTTAACGGACGCGGTTTATTTTGGAGTAGAAAATTATAATATGCGAGCAAAGGCTAGAAATTTTAAACAAGAAGAATTATTTGAAATTTCTGAATATTGTCATGACTCAAAACCAAGAATTAATGCTTATTTATGTACTAATATTTTAATTTATGACTCAGAATTACAAGATTTAGAATCTTTAATCGCAGATGCTAAAGATGCTAATATCGATGCTATTATTACCCACGATCTTGCATCGATTAAAATTGCAAAAAGAAATAATATGAACTTTCACGTATCTACGCAAGCAAATATCTCTAATATTGAATCTGCTAAATTTTACGAAGATTTAGGAGCTGAAAGAATAGTTCTTGCTCGGGAGTTATCTCTCAAACAAATTGCCGAAATAAAGGCGCACTTAAAAAAAATAAAGATTGAATGTTTTGTCCACGGTTCAATGTGTACCTCCATTTCCGGAAGATGTTATTTTTCGGCCACAATTACCGATTCTGAGGAATATTCTGCTAATCGAGGGAATTGTGTTCAGCCATGTAGAAGAGAATGGAGGCTAGTTGATGAAGAAGATAATGAATTTATTTACAACGGACAGCTATTTTTAAACGCAAAGGATCTCTGTATGATTGAATATATTCCGGAGTTAATTAATGCCAATATCGACTCATTTAAAATCGAAGGTCGGATGAAAGATCCTTTATATGTTAAGACTGTGACAGAATGTTATCGGGAAGCGATAGATTGTTATTTTAATGGAACCTACTCTAAAGACAAAGTTAAAAAGTGGTTAGAACGTTTATCAAAAGTTTTTAATCGAGGGTTTCATACTGGTTTCTTTTTTCACAGACCTAACGTGGAAGATATTGAATTAGAGAAAAGAGGCAATATTTCTCCTTATAAAAAAAATTATATTGGGAAGATTTTATCTTTTCATAAAAAAAGCATGTCAGCCAATATTCTGGTTGAAAAAAGGGAATTCTTTTTAAAAGTAGGCGACCAAATTATAATTAGTGGAAAAGAATCATATAATATTGAAAACGTAAAAAAAATAATTTTTAGAGGAGAAAAAGTTAAAAAAGTGATCAGGAGAGAAAAAGATAATCCTATTAGAATTAATCTCCCTCTAAATAAGGAGTATTCAACAAACGATAAAATTTATATCGTTTCCAAGGTTTAAGTCTAAAAATTTTAAACTAGAATGTTTTAATTAGGTATAATTAAAGATCAACCATGAGTTTTAAGGAAAAACGAAAGGAATTAGTTGAAAGCCTAATTAAAAGGAAAATTTTAACTAAAACAAAAGTAATTGATGCAATGCTAAAGGTACCAAGAGAGAAATTTTTAGCTGAAAAAGCGCAATCTTCAGCTTATTTGGACACTCCCTTATCAATCGGATTAGGACAAACAATTAGCGCCCCTCATATGAACGCCATGATGTGTGAATATCTTGAGCTTAAAGAAGGAGATAAAGTTTTAGAAATAGGAACGGGTTCAGGATATCATGCTGCTCTATGTGCTGAATTAGTAGCTCCAGAGAATTCTCAAAATCCGGGTCACGTTTTTACTATTGAAAGGCACAAAGAATTAGTAGAAAGAGCAAAAATAAGTCTTAAGGAAACTGGCTACAATAGCTCTGTTACAGTTATCCACGGAGATGGGACTTTAGGATACGGGGAAGCTGCTCCTTATGATAAGATATTAGTTACTGCTGCGTCACCAGAAAAAGTACCTCCCCCTTTGAAAAAGCAATTAAAAGATGGGGGCATTCTTTGTATACCTGCAGGTTCTAAAAGTTTTGGTCAAAATTTATATATAGTAAGAAGGAAAGGAGAACAATTTAAAAGCAAAAAGATTACAGGTGTTCGGTTTGTCCCTTTACTAGGCCGACATGGATTTAAAGAATAAATTTTTCTAATCTATTGAATCGAAATCAGAAAGTTTATAAATCAGAAGGTTTGTTATTTTTTCGTTTAATTAATTTCGCTCGCAGATTCCTTATGGTTTCGTTTTTTTGAATGGTTTCACGGACATTTTTATTTGCAATAGGCCAGGAAACGCGTTTTTCGAAATTATTGTTTCTCATGAGATTTAATATTTTCATGTTTTATTATTACTTTAATAATATTTTAGATTCAGTATTTATAAAGATAGTTAAATCCGACAAAATTACATTATTGTGAAAAAATATATTAGTAAAAACTGAGAAAATTATCCAATTTTAAGTATAAGATTAATTGCAAATTCTTTATCAAGTTTAAAAATAGGAGCTATATTTATTCCTTGATATATGCTTTGATATCCTTCATCAGTGTGAACGTAAGCTATAATTGGGAATTTATTAATATTGATTAAATCTTTACTACCTGAAAGTAATATTTCAAAGTTTAAATCATAGGTTTCATCGTATGCTTTAAAATGTGAACATTTAAATTGATATGGTTCTAATAGTTCTTTTTCTTTTTCACTTTTAAGATTTAATTCCATGCTTTCCCATTGGAAATTCTCTGTATTACCATTAAAGAAAATTGGAAGATCGAACGCAATTCGTATGTAATTTATGATATTTTCCAATATTTCACCCTTACCAGGAATCTCCTCAAATTTACCCTTAATAGCTATTAAAATTTTATTTTCTTCGATACCAATTTTTTTAGTGATGATACAGGGAATTCTTTCATCAGAATTAGGATCCTTTATGCTTCCAACCTTTTCAAGCTCAATATGAGCTGAAGTTTTAATTTTTTCGTTTTTGGTAACTCTAAATTCACCGTTAACAAAATCACCAAATTCATAAAACTTATCCTCTTGAAGTTGTTCAAAAGTCACGTCATCGTGTAAAAATCTTAAGCGGAACATAGTTTTTCTATATCTATCTACCATAATCTCATTTGACTCAATCTTCTCGTCTTTATGATAAGCTTCATACCATCGCGTTAACGTACTCAACAAATTATAAGATTTTGGTTTGAAATCTAATTCAAACAATGTTCCCCCATCAGAAGGGTCAAAATATGCGTTAAGAACATCTGATTCAATTAGGATGTCTAATTTACTATTCTTATTAAAATCTAGAGGAGTTATTGAGATATAAGAAGAACTTATGTTTGGATAAATCACGGGCATTACCTCATCGATTATTTTTTCAGCATTTATTAAATGCGTATATACAGAAAATCTTAGGAACTGTAAATAAATTCCTCCAAACATTCCGTGCCAATAACAATCGTTGCATTGTGCTTTATAAATTTCATCCCATGCCTTGTCTATTTTTCCTTTAATTTCTGAGTCAAGTGCTTTATCTGAGTTTTCTTTTAACCGTTCTTCAATTTGAATTAATTTTTCTCTTACATAAAGCATTTTTTTGTGCATATTATTTGATTCTGGATATTTTACGAGAAAATATCGCCAAAATCCCCCCGATAAAAATTGATATGCTTCCTTCCAATCTTCATCTTTTTTAATATTTTTTCTAATTTTTTTATACTTCTTCCTGATATGCGTTGGCAATACCCATTCTTCCATCTTATCATAGCTTGCTGTAGGAATATACAATAAACTTTTCGCAGGATGTTGCCTCATATATTCTGATAAGGTTATTGATTTAATCCAGTTGTTATTTACGATTTGTTCAAAAAAAGCTGGAATAAATGGTTTTTTTCCATCTCCATCATGATGACCAAATCCGTCCACATAACAGATTTCATGTGTGGTCCCCCATACACCCATTTTTTCCGCATCAGATATTAAAAGAGCAATTCTATCTCCATTTTCATCAGCCGCTTTTCTTAAGTAATCAATTGATAAATAGGTTGGTTTCCATGGTGTTAAATATCGCAGTTCTTCATTTATTGGAAATATTCTCAAAGTCTTTCCTTCATCTTCGGTAACATAAGTATAGAACGTATCATCTTCAGCAAGACCGCAAGATCTTAGATGATTATCATCAACAATAATGTATTTTAATCCAACCTCATTCAAAAATGATGGATAACTCGGTTCCCATACTCTTTCAGATAACCAAGCACCTTTTACTTCTAAGCCGAATTCCTTATTGATTAGGTTAGATAATTTTTTCATTTGAGCGATTCGATCTCTATGTGGAATAATCGCAAACATAGGTTCGTAATATCCACCACCGATTATCTCAATTTGACCTCGTTTTGCCATGGTTTTTAGTTTTTCAATGAATTCTGGTTTATTTTCTAAAAACCACTCAAGTAAATTTCCGGAAAAATGAAGTGTAACTTTAACTTCTGGAAACTTATATATATTATTTATTAAAGGTCCATATGCTTTTTTAAAACAATCTTCAAACACCCATTGAAAATTATCGACGGGTTGATGAAAATGAAAAACCATGGGTAAGTATATAGTTTTTTCAACCATTAGATAGGACACCAATTATTTAAGTGTATAAACATCATTAAGATTTGGTAGAATTTAAGATTATAAATTATTCTTGATCTTAAAATTTATTTTAAGAATTGGAAAAATAAAAAATAATATGGATTAAAAATATAAAAAATAATCTAATTCTTTAGATTACTTAATATCTTGTTCTTGTAGCTTGTATACGTATCTTGGCCTTAGTGTCTTCATCTTTGTCTTGTACAATTACATATCTTGTTTTCTCGGGTAGTTGGATTTCAATTGTTTCTTTAGCTATTTCTTGATCTTTCTTTAAATGGTCTTTTTCTCGCAAAATGACATCTAAATTAATAGTAAGAGATTTTCCCTTTCTCACTGTTTTAAATTCACTCCAAATAGTCATATCTGCCTTACTTGTGAAGACCTGATTTTTAGCTAATTTTATAACTCCTTTATGAGGGTATCTGGACTTGAGCATCTTATCGCCATCGACTCTAAGATAAAACTCTCCTACTCGACCAAGTGCATCATAATCTTTTCTAGTCTTTAATGAAAGTAAATCTAAGCTAACTTGAAACCTCTCCTTTTCCTTTCCCACATTATCTTGACTGAAGCTTTCATCTGTTGCATGAGTTTTTTTACCTTTTACATACATTCGACGTGGAATTTTATATCACCTTTTTTTTTATAATTCTAATAAAGTTTACAAATATATAGTTTAACAAAATTTAAGTATTTTTAATAACAACACCATATATTAAATAAAGAATACTATAATTAGGGGATACATTATAGTAGAAAATCAAAGTTTTAATAACGAAAACGATTTAATACCGCTCAAGGAAAAGCTATCCTATTCCTTTGCGAACATGCCGGGTATCTTTTTCGGGGCCATGATGGGCGTGATTCAGTCGTTTTATTACGCTTGGATGGGTTTGCAATGGATATGGATTACCATTGCTCAAATCATTTACGCTATTTGGAACGTCGTAAATGATCCTCTCTTTGGCAACCGTATTAACAACACAAAATATGTGAATAAAAAGGGAGAACTTCAAAGATACATTCCCTACATAAAGTTTGGGGCTCCGATTTTTAGTCTTGCTTTTGCGTTAGTGTTTTTTCCACCCGATACGCTTCGGGGTAAATCCGATTTTTCTTTTCAGTTTTGGCTTTTTGTTTGGTATTTAGTGTCACAATTAGCTTATGATACGATGTTTACCATAGTGCTCTGTGCGTGGGTTGCATTGTTACCACAAATGAGCTTAAATCAGAGAGAGCGTGAAAAAGTCCAGCTTTTATGTTCCATATTTGGATTCCCCGCAATAATAATTGGATTTGCGGTTCCAGTTGCTCTATTATCGAATCCAACGCCTAATTCCATTTTTATATTTCAAGTACTTGTAGTAATTATTGCTATGTTCGGAGTTATTCCTTATTTGATCATTGCAAAATATGTATATGAACGCCCTGAATTTAATCCAGAAAAATCGGTTGGGATCTTTAAATCCTTTAAATTGGCTTTTAAAAATCGATCCTATCTCGTTTATGTTATTTATGATGGGATTTCCGTTTTTATAATCAACATTAACATGGTTGCGCTTCCATTTTTTCTTTATTGGGTGCTCGGAAACTCACCTGGATTTAATGCACTTCTATTTTGGATTGGTCCTATAATCTGTCTAGTTATCGGTATAGTATTATCCTTAAAAATTGCGGAAAAGACATCCACAAAATTTGCTATAACATTCTATCTTTCTATAATTTCAATTGGATTTTTGCTTGTGTTCTTGTTGGCATTAACAGGTAATTGGATTCTAATTTCTATAGGATTTTGTATCATCTTTTTAGGATATCCCGGGGATTTTATACATCATAATCCTATGCGGGCTGATACAATTGATTATGATCAATGGAAAGTTTCCGGCGAAAGACGGGAGGGTCTTTATGCGGGTATCGGGGCTATACTTTCAAAACCAATGATTAGCGTTGCTCTAGCAGTTCCTCCCATTATAATGACAGCATACGGTCTGATTTATGTTAAGGATAGCTTACAACCGACAATGGGGCTCGAAATGGCACAATTAGCCTTGATTATTTCGATGGGGTTAATACCCGGTATTGTTGCTCTCATCGGTTTAATTATTTGGGTGCTGTTTTATCCCTTAAAAAAAGATCTCGTAATCGAGATGAAAACGGAATTAGCTAAAATTAACGAAGAAATGAAAAAGAAGTATCAAGAAAAACAAAAAGTATAATCTTATGTTCTCTTTTTTTCCATTTTTTTTTTAAAAAAGTTCTATAATAGAGATAACCTATAATTATTAGGATAAATTTACTAATTATTAATAATACGCAGTAATGAATGGTTAAAATGTTAAAAAATTTAGATAGAAGTATGTTGCAGAATATTTACAACTCTAATGAATTTAAAGGATGGCTTCTTTCGAGGAGATGGTTCGGAGATAAGTCTGCCTTATCTAACTTAGAGTTCAACGTGAATATTGAATATTTTACCATTCTTTCAGAAAGGATTTTTCTTAATATTATAAAAATTGAAACTCCTGTTTACTCAAAATCATATTTTCTGCCTGTCATTTATTATAAAAAAATTCAAGAGATTCTTGAACAAAGTGAAAATAACAAGGATAATATTGTAAGACTAACTGAAATTACATTTAGTAAGAAACTTGCGCTTACTATAGGAAATGAGCATAAAATTTTTACACTCAATTTGTTGGAAGCAGAATATTGTATTTTTTTCTGGAAAAAGATTTTATTTGACAAAGATATTATTGAGGAATTTCCTTCACTTTCTTTGGATCTTTCCCTCTACACTGAACAATTTCAAGATGATATCAGTAAGAAAGAAGTGCAAAACTTAATAGAGGCAAGTTTATTTCCTAATCGATATAATTACTCACTTCAGCAGCTAGGAGCTGGGAATACTACTAATACCCTATTCTTACTAATTCTAGACAAAAAAACCCCTGACCAAAATCCAGTTTCCTTTGTTTTAAAATCGTACAAGGTATATGCGGAAAGTTTAGAACCTTCTATATTATATGTTTTAGTGAGAAATAACTTTCCAAATGCGCCTAAAATCTATGGAACGATAAAAATAAAAGGAATCGAAACCCTTGGAATAATTGAAAGTGTCCAAAATGTTGGGAATATAGGAGCTATAGTCTGGAATGAACTCAACGATATGATCTATGATGTTTTCAAAAAGATAGATGCAGACTATTCTCATCTTTCCGAAAAAAGCGATATTTCTAATTTTATCAAAAAATATTTCGTTGAGACTCTAAAAATTTCAGAACAAATGGGTATATATATTAATAAACTGCATGAATCACTGATATTGCCAGACGAAAAAGATTTTAATGTAGAGATAGTTGATAGCGAAAATTATTTGAGAAATTACACGGAAAAGCTGAATTCTGTAATCTCCGAATTACAGAATAATATCAGTCAGAAATCGGAAAAAACCTTTTATAATTTACCAAAAATAAAATCTATCTTACTTGACATATCTATTATTATTGAGAAATTCCGTTCACAGTTCGAAGACTCCCAAATAAAAATCCAACCTGTCCATCAAGATCTACATATGGAACAAATCCTCTATAATAAAAGCAATGAAGGGGATTTTGATTTCTGTTTTATCGATTTTGAGGGGGATCCTCAACTTACAACAGAAGAAAAGAAAAAAAAATATCCAGTTGAAAAAGATTTAGCGTCTCTTTTAAGGTCTCTTAGTTATATTAAATTCAACACTTTACTTAATTTTATTGAGAAAAAAATAATCCAAAAATACCTTATAGAAGTGCCTGAAGAAATTCTATATAGCCTCTACTTCCGAAAAGCTGTAATAGGTAAAGGAAAAGTCTTAGAGACTGTCTTAAAAGTACTTAACGTTTGGGAAGAAAAAATAATGAGAAAATTCATAAAAACTCTTAACCCAAACATCACTTTAACAAATTATTTCACTATAGAGCGCGCTTTACATGAGCTTAACTACGAACTCTTATTTAGACCAAATAAGACAATTGTACCAATTTTAGGGTTAAAAGAAATTATCGAAAAATATTGAAAATCATGTAAATAAAAAAGATTATTCTTCTTCTAATCTCGCAAACTCGTACGCATAATAGGATTTAGCTCTCTCAATAGGGCCAATTTTTTTAATGTAATCTTTTTTTTTCTTACTGTCTTTTTCAATCACAGCTGTAGTAAAATCCATCTCGAATTCATCTTCAGGGGAATAATTAAAGATTTTATAGACAAAAGCCTCAATAAACTTTTCTGGACCGAATTTATTTGAAAATAAAATATAATTCTCTTTATCTATAAATTTATTGAAAAAGCCTAGATGCATGCATAGATCAAGTTTATAATCAATATTTTCCAATTGACCTTGCAACCTTGCTAAATCGTTAATAAATCGAGCAAATTTTAGCCCATATTCTATTTGCGTTTCTTCTTCAAGAGTATGGAGTAATTTTCTAAATGTAGACTTCTTTATACAAATTAAATCCCTATCATCTATCGATCTATTCGAGTCTTGGTCAATGATTATGTATTTTGCGATCTCTAAATAGTTTCTAATCACATTAGCTTTAGTAATACCCTTAGTATTTTTAATATCTTCTAAAATTTGATCTAATTCTTTACTGATTCTAACTGTTAAAACGCTCGTTTCTTCTTTTTTTCGATCTATTAATCCAGTTTTACTATCACTCATTTAATAACCTCTATAATTAAATTTAATATTAAAAATTTTAAGATTTTAATTTAAATAACTCAAATTTTTAAAGTAATAATTGTATACATTTTTATTTATATAAATATAATAGTGACAAAAGAATTTAAATTCTCCATTTGTTTTATTATGTTTTGGTATTTTTTTTATTATTTTATAGTAATTAGCTTCATACTCTTAAATTTTAAAAAAGAGTTAATTAACCTTCCTTCTTATTAATGATTAAATATAATTCTTGAATAAAAATTAATAATGCTACAATTATTTGTAATAAGAATTGATTCTCAATTTAGGTTTTTAACTAAATATATATTGAAATCTTCTTAGATATTACATAATTTTTAATATTTTCAAAAATCGGGGCATTTTTAATATAAATAATGTTTCATAAATATAAATGATCTTCTAAGAGAAACAAAAATTTAAAAAAATATCAAGGAATTTATACTACAAATGCATACAAAGTAATTTTATAATAACTATATTTACAAACGAATATATATATTTGTTTTTTATATTTATTTTTCTTTCTTATATTTGTAAAGAAAAACGAAAGAAGGGAAAAAAATATTATGGAAATTTCAGAAAATCAAATTTTGGCAGTCGAATTAATAAACAAGAGTCATTCTGTTGTAGTTGAATCCGATGACCAAATAGAAGAAATTGTAAAAGCGTTATCTAGTCAAACTAGGCGCAAAATTTTACGACAGATTCAAACTGAGCCTATGGATGTAAGTAAAATTGCGGCGAACTTAGAGATGACTGAGGCAAATATATCTGCCCAAATAAAAAAATTGGAGAAAGCAAAATTAGTTTCATGTGAATACAAATCAGGGCAGCACGGAGTAAGAAAAATTAGTCAATTACAATATGATGAAATTAAAATTAGATTTTAATCTATCAATATTCTCGATTATAATAAATTAACAAATATTAATTAAATTTAACTTCCTAAGAATACTCAAAAGGCAAAATTAGTTAAAATTTTGTTTAATCTTTACTTAATTTTGAGGTAATTTCTTTCAAATATAGTTTCATCAAGTGCCTTTCATTAGAACAAAATTCTATTTTAAGCTTATTGGACAAATTATTGGAGTTTAAGTAGATAAAACGATTTTTATTGAGTAATTCAAGATAAGTATTTTTATCTTTTTTAAGTTGTTCATTGATGAAGTTTTTATACTCCTTCTTAAAAAAACTGGGAGTTAAGGTTGATTGTGGATTGCTCTCTAAAATAGCGGTATAATTTTCCTTAAGTACGCCTGAACTCATAAAAACTTTTAAGCTTTTTTTTTTATAAAATAATACATAGGAATTTATTAAAAAAAGAGGGGGCTTTTGGTTTAGTATTTTTCTGAGCAAAATAGGCTTAATCTAATATAACGAAAAGAAAAAGATAATATATATACAATTCAAATATTATTTTTCTGAAGTCACAATAAGATCTTCCTGAGGTGGGGTGAATATTGGAGTACCATTAACAACTTTTTCGATATTTTTTTGTCCATCCATTTGTTTTAATTCGTCAGAAATGACGTGGTGTGACATTCCCATAGTATGGAGCATCGAAAGACCCCCTTTAATTCCTTGTGTACCCAATCGAAATATACATTTAAGCATCCAATTGAACTTACCGAATGGATTGAGATACTCCTTTGCTCTTCTTTTCATCCAAGCTCCGTCTAAATAATAATAAGAATAGGCTTCTGCAACTAAACGATACATTTCTATATTTGTTAGTTGTTCAGTACGCATCATAGGATGAAATAGGTCGTAGTTTTTATAATTATGGGTAGTAATCATTCCTTTTAATTTCATCTCGTCGTAAAAAGGAGTTCCGGGGAAGGCAGTTATTGGAGTAAATTGCACGCAATCCATATCAAGTGATTTAGCATATTGGATATTTTGTCGTACCATTGTCTTAGTTTCACCTGGAAAGCCAATTATTACTCCTCCAAAAATCGATATACCTCTATCTCTTAGCATTTTTATTACTTTTCTTACCATGGTAGGAGTTAAGTTTTTCTTATTCATCGCATTAAGACTTTTTTGATGAACAGATTCAACTCCAAGGAAAACTTGCCCAAAATTTGCTTTATCTAAAAGATCTATTAACCATTGGTTGTGATATAAGGTGTCGACGCGAGATTGACAACTAAATTGCATTTTATTATTAACTCCTGACCGTATGATCGCATCTAATATTTTTTTGGTACGTTTAACATTAATAGTAAAATTATCCTCACAGAAGAATATAAAATTATTTCGCCAATCCACATCGTAGACTTCTCTCATAATTCTTAGTAAGCTTTTAGTTCGATATACAATATGTTGAGTTGGATCCTTCCACATTTTAATAATACAGCAAAACTTACAGTTATGCGGACAACCCCTTGAAGTTTCTACTTGTTGAGTAGTTGTACCTATATAAGAGTAAACTTTACCCTTTAGAAGATCTCGGCGTGGTAAGGGAAAATTGTCTAAATCACATTCTAATTTTCTCTCGTTGTTATGAATTACATTCCCTTCTTTATTTTTATAAGAGAGACCATCAATATCTTTTAAGGAAATATTATTTCTATTGCCATCAATATAATCTATAATTTCTTTAAATGTATGCTCTCCTTCTCCTCTAACGGTATAATCTACAGCAGGATGTTGAGCTACATACTCTGGAACTAATGTTGGGTGATATCCTCCAAGAATTGTAGTACAGCCATGTTCTTTAGCCATTTCAGCTACCTCAAAAGCATGATAAATTTGAGGAGTCATACTAGTTATAGCAACTACATCATATCGATTTAATTCGCGACGGAATCGTTTTTCTCGGTATTTATCAACTTTGAAATCAAATAATTTTGCGTCATGTTCAGGAACCATAGCCGCAATTGAAATAAGACTTAATGGGGCTCCTTTAATTATTGAATCAAGTCCAGATTCTAATTTCGCCGGATTAACATATAAAATTTTCATTTAAATACTCATTCAATCAATGAAAAATTTTTAGGATTAATTTTATTTATCGGAGGAATTAATTGATAAAAAATTAAGAAATCTCTTATTTTCATTGTTAAGTTTATTGAATTTAAATTGATTTATAAACTTACACATAATAAATCTTTATTTTTCCAAGAAATAAGATACTAAAATATTTTTAATTTCTTCGAAATGACCTAAATGTACCTTTAAAAGATCAGCTAAAGATTCACGAAGACCTACTTTTTCCATTCTTTCTGTAATCTTAAAATATGGTGTTTCTTTTAATTTTTTGACTAATAATTTGTGTTTTTCACTCCCTTCTAAAAGGAATTCAATCGGATTTATTTCTTCAACCCCTAACATTTTTTGAATGAATGACAACAACATTGTATCAAATGTTAATCTCATTATCACTTCTTTATCGAAATCGGCTTTTTTAGAGAATAAATAATTCTTAAGAAGGGAAATTGACTGTTTAAACATTTCTATTGAGTCAAAACCAAGTTCTTTAATTTTTTCGTTGAAGGCTCGATTTTCTGTAACTCTTAAGCATACTGCCGCAAATGTTTGATATTCCGCTACAAAATGAATAAATCGAGCTTTAGCATTAAGCATCGTATCTTTTGATTTTTCCTCGTCTATTAATTCTCCTAAATTATCAAGAGATTTTCTGAAATAAGTCGCAATATCGTTAAATTTGTTTGCTGCAGCTTCATATTCCTTCATAACTAATAAATTAAGCGCTCTTTTCTCTTCTAATTCATAAAGCTCGTCAAATTTATTGATTTTCATTACAGCCTGTAAAATCAATCTTTTCCCCTTATCAATTGTTAGTCTAGAACGCTCGTAAGTTTGTCCAGCTTTTAGCAATAAAACCGAAGAAAGATTAAGATAATCTTCGGGATCAATCTCGTATAAATAAGAGGACGCTTTTTCCCAACTTTCTCCAGCACCCTCCCAATCATTCATTTTATATAATATATTTGCTAATTGCATTAGTAATTTCGCTGAAACTTCATACAACTTCAATTGTTCTGTCTTTCGAATAATTAAATCTAATCGGTGAGTGGCCTGAATATTATTTTTATATTGCATAATTATTTTAGCGATTCGAATATAAAGCTCATCTAATTTGATATAACTCCCAAAATCAAGATAAATTTGAGCAGCTTTTTCATAAAGTTTTATAGCTTTTTCTCCTTCGCCTTTATCGACTAAATCTTCTGCTTGGTCTATTAATTGTATTGCTTCGAGTTCTTTTTGTTCTCTGTCGTAGTTATCGATCATTTGCTCTATTTAGAATGTTTCAAATAATTGTTTTCAAAAAATTTATTATTATATTATATAGTTAAATTTAGTTTTTTTATATTTTATCAAGTAGTTTAATATTTTTATTTTTCAGTATATTTTTAAACTCTAAAGCTTGATAAGTTGAAGCAAAACTCTCTTTGGCGTCTTCAATGGCCCCATAAAAAATAAAATTGGAAAACCATGAAGCTATAAACATTATACTTGCTCTTCTATAGCGAGTGTGGAATTTTACATTTAATCGAGGTGAAGAATATTTGAATAGAAAAAGATTTGGTGCTGTACCAACCGGTAGTTTTAATGATGTACAGATTAACAGTTGAGTCTCTAATATGTGAGCTAAACTCTCTAGAGTGATAACCCCTCCATCAATCCATATTCTCTCAATACCTAAATTATTTAATCCTTCTAATAAATTAATATTAGTAGATTCGTTTTTCTTAGTTAAATACGCATATCTTTGAGTGGAAGTCATATTTTCTGAGCCAAGGATCAATACTACAATAGAGTTAATTTTATATTTTTGAAGAATTTCAATTTCTTTTTTATTTTTAAGGTTTGAAATCGCATTATATATGTATTCTTCTGGTTTTATCCCCCTCTCTTTAAGGTATTCAATTCCTGTAACCCGGGCGTCAAATGTTCCCCCTAAAACGAATGGAGTTTCAAAATGATCTAAATAAAATTCCAGATATTTTATCATCGCTTTTGGTGTGGTTCCCGAGATTTCTATTAAATCTGGCAAATTATATTTTTTGGCTAAAGATTTATGTGTTAAAATTCGTTTTTTTGCTTTCTCTTCATTAAAAATTTCTTCATTTTTGCGATCTATCAAAGTTTGTCCTTGATAAAAAAGAGTTCCTATCATTATGGGGCGTAATTCAAAATTTCCTCGACCCAATTTTATATTACCATATACATATGGACTACAATCTGTCATTTTCCAACTATTTTTTAATAATTTTTAATTTTGATTTGTATCATTAAAATTATGAAGTAATGTTTAAGAATTTATAATTACATACAAAAATAATTAAAATTTTTTATTATATAAGCTTAATAAAGGTGCAATTTAACTCCACAGCTCTTGCATTGTCCATTCTCTAAGTTTTGAAAGCATTCTACATGGTATAGCGTTTCACATTCAGGATTACCGCATTTAACAACTTGTTGATTTTCTTCAAAGATATAAGAACAAACTGGACAAGATTTATAAATAGCATCAGCTCCTAGTTCTGAAATATTCTCTAGACTTGCGGGAAGAACTTCAGATTTTTGAGAACCTTCTTGCTTTTGATACCTAGATCCAGATAAGGAACGTAATTTTTGTGCTTGAGTTACCTCTGAGGGAATTTTTAATAAATAAAAGCAGTGAGGACATCTACATGTTCCTGATTCTATCAGCGAATTATCTGATTGAGACATTGCCCATGCGCCTAGACAATGAATATGATATGGTGTTTGACAATTTGGGCAATATCGCCCAGTAAGAAAGAAATTACCTTTGGTTGTGGGATCCTCTTCTTGAAAACAGATAGAACACTTTTTAAAATCCGCCTCACCTCTTAGTTGTTTTATTCTTAGTTCTTGTGATTCAGTTAAATCTTGAACTCTTAATAGATTAGCAGCGATTTTTCTAAGAAAAGTTGGATTTTCAGAAAGAGATTCCATTCCTAATCCTGAAATTTTAATATTTGAGGCAGCAAAATCTTGAGCAGAATCTATTAATGATTTATAATTATTTCCGTAATAATATCTTCCTTTGGTAAGATCAGTTAATTTTTTCAAAATATTAAGTTGACCTATCACGCCTATTCTGAAAGCGTCAATTTTTATACTAAGCCCTCTCGCAAGTTGAGCCATTTTCATAGGATCAATAGCGGATTGAGTATAATTTCCATCAGAAATTATAAGAATTCTAGGAATATTAGCCATAACTTTTCGTAATTCTGCGATTAAAACTTTAATCGAAATTCCTAAACCATCAGCCATATTAGACTTTCCTCCAATAGTAAGCGAGTCTAACATATCAATGATTTGATCTTCAAAATTGGTAAAATCTAAAACCTTCTGAGCGCTATCTGAAAATGTTACAATTGCAAAAGCACTTTTACTATCTTTTTCAAATCTTTTCTTAATTAGTTCTTTTATGGCACTTATGCAACAGGAGAACCTATTGGGTTCATAATCAGTTCTAAACATACTTCTGCTTGTATCTAAGCAAATAACAATATTTTCAGAGACTCTACTTGGCATGTTCTCAGAAACTTTTGGTAAACTATCTTTTTTATATATCTTAATTTATAAAGATATATCTTTTAAGGTAAAATAATGCTTTTAATTATAATTCTTTTATTATAAAAAATTTTTTGCGAAATTTTTATTTATAAGATAAACAATTACTAATTAAAGAATAATAAATAAACAATTTCTTAAAGAAGAAATATAAATCCTCATATAATTAATAAAGAAAATAAAATAGCCTGAGTTCCAATGTCAAAAATTAATAATATTCAGAAGATTAAAGATTTTTTCAAATCAAATGTTACAATTAATGAAATTAAAGAAGTTTTAAATTTTACACCGGATACTTTATTTGGTATTGATAAAGTTAATGCCGAAAAGCTTAAAGATTCAAATATTAAAACTATTTCGGATTTAGCAAATATTAACATCGATGATCCTCCTAAAGTAGATGTACTACCTCAAATTTTAATTAAATGGATCAAGGTCGCTAAAGTTCTTGAAAAAGCAGTTAAAGAACAATTAAAGGCACAAAAGAAACTTTTACTCATAGGATTGGATAATGGGGGTAAAACATCAATTTTAGCCGTTCTTCAAGATAAATTCTCAATTATTAAAGATCTATTACCTACTAGAGGTGTTTCAAGAGAGAAACTTGACTTCTTCGGATACCCGATTATATCGTGGGATCTTGGAGGACAAGCACAGTACCGTGAAAAGCTTTACTTTAATAAACCAGAATTATTTTTTGGAGAAGCAGATCTTATTCTATACGTTATTGACATACAAGATACAGCAAGATTCGAAGAAGCAGCTAATTACTTTAGTCAAGTATTAGACATTTTATTGGATTTAAAGGAGTATCCCCCAATTTTAATAATTTTAAATAAATCAGATCAAGATGTTAGGCGAACCTTGACGTGGCAGAAAAGTGTAGATGTAATTAAAAGTAAATTCGATGTTATTCTTGACAGACATGAAAAGTTCAAAGCTGAATATTGCGATGCTTCAATTTTTCAAAAAGAAACAATAATGCAAATGTTCAGTAATGCATTAATGAAAGTTTCCGAAACTTCTGAAATCGTAGAAAACATTCTTGAGGATTTCACAACTCAAATTGAAGGGAGAGCTTTAAGTTTGATCTCAATGGATGGATTAATTTTTGGAAGTTATTTTAAAATAAAAACAGATGAGATATTAGTTAATAATTCAGCTTTGTTATTACAAACGCTCTCAAACTTTCATAATTCTCTTGGTTTACTCAGGGAAAAGAGTATATCTTTAGAACTTCCTTTAAATAATTTAACTATTCGCGGAGAAAAGTTATTTGAATATTCTGAGTTAGAGATTCCAGTTTATCTATGGTCCCTATCAGATAAACCAGAAAAATTAGATGAAAAACTAGATTTTTTTAGATCGCAATTGCTACCCTTAATTAATTTGTTCATCTAAATTTTAAGTTATTATTTCTTTTATTTCCAACATTATTTTATTCTAATTCCTTTTGAGCATCGAGCAAATATTTACTACATTGCTCCATCGTTTCTATTGCCTTATCTAAATTTTCAACGACGTTCTTTAATCCTTTAGCTTCTGCGATATTCCGCCATTTTAGAAAATTCTCTTTATGCGAATCGTTATGATTCGCCCAATGTTGGCATAATTTCGATAATTTTAAAATATCTTTATCTTTTTTATCTAAAATTCATCACTTTATCTTTTGTAAATATTAAAACTCGTAAATTAATTTAAAAAAAAAAAATAAAAAAAATAAAATTTAGCCTTCTCGGCACAATCTTTTCAGTAAGGTAGGATCAATTATCTCTTTTGGCTCCCAATTTTTACTTTTCAAATATTCCTGTATTTCAGATTTTAAATTGATTGGAATATCGGCTTCAACGCGAATGTATTTTTCTAAATCGTTTGGAAAGTCAACGCCTTTATATTTTCGTTCTAAGTCAATCCAATGAGATAATTTTATCATACGTCCTTTGGAATTATCTGCTGGCCTTAAACACATTTTAGCAACCAAACAAATAGCCTGTTCAATAGATTCGGCGGTGGTTAAAAGATGTTCTGGACCAGGTCCAACTAAATGATCACCTGTGCCGTCTCGTGCATTCCATACTTTCCATGTGTCCTCATCATCTGATCTACCAATATACATACGTCTGTATTCAGCTGAATGGGGCCCACATACTGCTGGAATACCCATTCCATTACAACTACTTGCTATGCTTGCTGCTTTTTGCGACATTGCACCCCAGGCTACTCCACAAGCTCCAACTCGATTTAAGATATAATCCGCTATTTCTTCATAATTACCTCTTAAAGGACGTCGAGCAAATATATTTGCAACTTTAATTGCTGCACCATTTATATGTGGATTTGAAACACATGAACCCACATTAACTAAACCTCCTCGGTCGAAATCACCAGGATATCTATCATATAATGTCTTGCCTTCTTCGTCTTTTACAAGACCTATATCCATAGCACCACAGCCAGAAACTACAACAATATAATTTCTTTTGCAGAATTCTTCAGCCATCGTATATAATTCTTGGATTTCTTTTCCATAGTTGGCACAACCAATAATGGCTACAATACCAGGAATTTCTCCTAAGACGATCGGGGCACCTACATTTCGAATTTCAGTATCCTGAATGGGCCCTCGCCCTACTCTTAGGTCGAATTTTTCGTTTCTAATCTTTTCACGCCCTGCATACATAATTAGAGTAAGAGGTGAAACATCTTTCATGCATTCGGCTTCACATCTACCACAATCTAAGCAGTGATCAAATGCGTCTGATAATATGGAAAAATCTCCGTCCTTTGCAGCATTTACACCTGCAACTAGTGGAAGATCATTGGGACAATTTCTCTGGCAATTTCCGCAACCATTACATCTCATTGCCATATCTATACACCCTTGTTCGTCTGGAACTGCGCTTTTTGCTTTCCTAATTGGCTTTACCTTTATTGCCGTTTCTACTGCAACCTGCCCTGCTTTTATTGGATCTAAAATTAATACACCTTTAGCTTTTCCACTAACTAAATCGTCTATAATTTGATCAACCGGGTCATCAGATCTATCTGGTAATCCATTCATATTTTTCTCATTTGTAGCGATAAATGGTGCATTTACTAGTTGCGCTTGTTCATAACATCTCAAGTTAACGCATTGCTCATCCACCATTACTACATCTGCTAAACCAGAACGAATGAAATGCATTTGACGGGCGAGAGAACCAACAACTTTAGCTCCACTGTAATATCTTGTTAAATCTAAGGCAGTACAACAGATTGCCCCTACATCAACTTTGTTTTCTAATCCTTTTTCCCGCATATAATCAACTAATTCAATTCCAGGTGCTACGTTATGGCCAACCATTAAAATTGTAGCCTTATTTTCCGTATCTAAAGTACCCATTCCCAATTCTACAATAGGTACATCAGGATCTCCTACAGGAAAACCATATGCAGCAATTTGAACGGCATCAGCTATTTCCATTCCAACAGCATCACATAATCCCGCTAAGAAACTTTTTGATTCATAATCTAAATAACTTGATTCTTGACCAGTATGACCCGCCGCAAGAAGATGAGTAATATTGAATTGAACCCATTTCATTGCTTCTTCCAAATCTTCTAAAGTTTCTGGTTTCATCCCTACAATCAATCGTGTACATGGCATTTCTACAGCAATATTGTTTCCAAAATTGATTGGGACATTACCAAATTTATGTTTTAGCCAGTGAATTAGATGATCTCCATGAGCGCTATGACAGGACGCACCAATACAACAAGCTATTTCTACAATTCGAGCTTGTTGGGTTTCCATATTTATTCCGCATGCGCCGGTCCTACCCTTTGAAAGGTTGCATTTACCGAAGGTACAAAGGCAACACATATCACATATAGGCATATAGTATGGTTTATAGCGTTCCATTAATTTGAAAAACCAAGTTCGCAATGTTGGAATATGGGGCATTGGAGTTGGACCCATTGGCTCCCATTCCGTCTCGTCTCCGAAGCTTACTTTTCCTGTCGTTAATTCGAAACCCTTAATACTTCCTAGTGGCCCAGAGTAAGAATCTATTTTTAATTTTGCGCCTTTTTTACTCATTTTTACATCATTTTTTTCAGATTTTTTTTTAAGAAAGATAACAATAATTAATTTTATCTTCGTTTTTATTTTAAATTTTATAATCTATGGTATCTATAACTTGCTGGAATTTAATATTTAATGCTTATATTCCAAAATTGAAATTACAAATTTGATTAGAGAAAAAAAGTGTGAAATTTCACTCAATGCGAAATTATATTTAGTCAAATTAAACACAAAAAGTAAAAAGAACCAATTAATTAGGAAAAAGAAATTGCGTAAGATTCGATTAAGCTAACTTATACGTTATATTTTTCCATATAATTGGAAATTGGACCTGATTTTATCTCTGTATCAATATCCTTTGCGTCAAACTCATCTATTAACAAGTCATATTTGAATATATCTGCTTCGTCGTCTTTTAAAAAACACTGAACTTCATCACCATCAGCATCTATTCCTATTTGTTCTAAAACCCCATTAAAAATGCCTTGATAAAGAATACATATATTTTTTGCCATGATATTATCTTTTTCTTCTTTTGAGATGGGATTTTCTACAGAAATAAATATTTTATCTTTTAAAAAGGCAGATGTTAAAACACCATAACCTAAATGCTCGAATGCGTCTAAGACATTGACAATTACTTCCTTTTTATTAGATAAAGTTTCTTCACTCCAATTTGCGTCACCATATAATTTTTCAATAAAGTATTTTGCCACCGTTTTTCCAACCCAAATAACTATATCTTCTGAATTTGCTCCTGCAAACTCTGAAAATTCAATTAAATCAATTGGTCTTAACATTAATAACCTTAAATCTAAATCTCTAAAGAAAAGATGTCCACGACTTTCCTCGATTGTTATTTGCTCTTCTTTCTTAGATTTTTTAAATCTTTTAGACATAATTACTCTCTTTTATACTATTTTATTCAATAATTATTATTTATTTCTTTAAGAATTTAACTTTTTTTTAAAAAAATAATTTATAAAAATTTTATAAAAAGATTAAATTAGGTCAAATATCATTTCAATTACATGATTAATATTGAAATTAGTCTTAACTGATGTAAATAGTAACTTCCATTCTCTATTGTCGATTTTTTCGAATTCAAAATATTCAATAATTTCCTTGTTAAGTCTACCAATTTGTTCTTTGTTATTTTGAACGGAGTGATCAAGTAAATCAATTTTATTAGCTAAAATCAATAATGGAATTCCAAAAATCTCGTATCTATTTATAATTTTCCAAAATTCTCTTTTTGACTCTTCGAATCTTATTTGATTTGCTACATCAATCATAAATATTATAACATTAGATTCTTGAAGTCCTATTAACCATTTTTTTCTAAAAATGGTTTGACCGGGCATATCCCAAATAGCTAAAAGTCCCTTAGATTCATCTTGAATGTATTCTATATTAAACTTTCTCGTCGGAACAAAATAGTTTTCATCATATTGCCCCGTTTTTATCCTTCTTAGTAAAGAGGTCTTTCCAACTTCATCCAAACCAAATAAAAAACATTTTGAAAACGAATCATGGTAATGAAATTGAATTTCAGGATGTCTTTCCACATATTCATCTCCATATCTACGAATATCAATAAAAACTGTAATTAAGAAATTTTCGATTTCAATTTCATCTTTAAATGTACATATTTTTTCGATATTTAGCAATTCGTTTAATAGTTCTTCAAATATCTCTTTATAATCGTAGGGATTATCTTCTTTATCAAGATTTAATCCAATAATGATCTTACCGTTAATACAAGTTGTATAAATATTAAAACCATCCATTATTTGAGGGACTGGAGTATCAATTAAATAAAGATAATTAGTGTTGTTGGACTTGCTAATTGATTTACGCGTTCTATATCTATGGATAAGATCGCCATGATCATGTCCATAAATTATTTTGCTGAGTTGATCTTTATCATCTATCGTAATAATGTCATTTGGATAACTGTAAATATTGAGTTGATCCAAATCTTGGAAATTTTTACCCTTAAGAAGAAAAATGTTAGATAACAAATATTATTTCAAAAATAGTAATTTCTTTAAGTGTGTAAATAAAAAATGTTTAAAAAATGTTTTGAATAAGATTTCTTATAATATGTTAAATCTTAATTAAGAAAATCATCGTAGAATTCTTTCAATTTGAAGGTTTCGCTTTAATTTTAAGAGGAGGAATTTTCTTTTTTTTTTGATGCCCTATTTTTTGAAGATTCTGAGGATTCTGAAGGCTCTTTTTTATCAGCTATCTGTTCTTGTGTAGCTTTATCTTTGTCTGGTTTATCTTCTGGAAGGGAACTTGGTGTTGGAGATATTTTAGCCCCTACAGGAGTTTCGCAGATAGGACATTCCGCCCAACCTTTCCTAAGACTATACCCACATTTTACGCATTCTGTTAGATCTTTATCTTCTTCCCATTGAGGAATATCTAAACTTCCTCCTTTTCTTTTACGAGCTAATTCCTGTAAATCTTCCTCGGTCCAGACCTCCATACCCTGGGGTATCCCGCCGGTTCTTTTTTCGGCCATCATTCTTAAATTTTCTTCAGTCCAATATTCCATTCCTGGAGGGGGTGCTCCACCCCTTTGTTGGGATGCTTGAGCAAGCTCTTCTGCAGTCCAGGCTTGCAATTCTTGGCCTCCTGGGGTTCTTACAGTTCCTGTTGGCTGTGAAGGAGTTTGAGTTTGTATTTGACCCGCTTTTTGAGAAGATGGGACCCCACAACACGCAGCTGAGAACTTTATCAATGCTTCAAAACATTTTCCAAATCTATCTGAATCATTTCCCTCGTCTAAAACTAAAATTAATGAAGTATTATCGTTAATAAAAGGAATTGCTATCCCGCATACTGATACATTAGATATGCGATTAGATTCTAATCCACTGCGAATTTTCCCCATTGATGTTAATAAATCACTTTTATTCATTAAAAAATCACATATCGGATCGCCATGGCGTTGATACCCGGCATGATATTTTTCTAATTGGGTACTTGTCCTTATAGAATCCAATGCTTTAATTATCGCACTCACGTAAGAATAGATTTGAGATTTTGGCTCTTTTTGAGAATCATCTAATTTATATCCTTCTAAATCAAGATCACCCATAAAAGGCGCGAATAATGGCTCAGCATCCTTCATTTTACCGTAAATAATTATTTTAGAAATTAAACACTTGATTTCTCCATAATAAGCTATTGCATTATCAAGTAAATTAACTTTTTTTTTATCTATTACTATGCGAGGCACGCTCCGAAAAATAACGTCCACCCAAGGCATTTCCTTTACAGGTATTATTGCTACACAAGTTTTTTCAATTAATTTACGTAACGCATTTGCATAATCCTTAAACATCTGTTTTAATTCCTTTTGAAAATCCTTGTATTGTTCTCCCTCTAATTCTTTTTCTGCTTTTTCTAAGAAGCTTTCAAATTTTTCTTTATTTTTTTTGAGATTTCCACCTAATTTCTTAATTTCATCAATAATATTATCTTTAAAAATGAAAGTAGCGTCTTCAATCAAATTATTTTGAAATTCAGTAAGTTTTGAATCTAAATACTCAGAAACATCAATCTGAAGACTATTTATAAATTTTTCAAATAATTTTTGTTCTGCCAATTATATTACCAATTTTAAATAGTTCATTTTTATTTCTACTTGTTCATAATTATATCAACGAGAAGTATATAAAAATTTAATTAAAATTGATGAGTAATAATGTTTTGATAAGTAGTGGTTGATTTAAATAAACGATTTTTTGATTCATTTAGGGATTCCATCTAACAAACTTTTCTAAAAGTAGTGTTCAATCGTATTTAAATATCATAAAAAAGATGTTCAACGATATATTAGAGAGGATCCCTAATATTTTTAATAAATTATTGAGAATAATAAAAATAATTAAAAAAAAATTTAAAAATTGAAATTCGCTTTAAATTTAAGGAGAAGAGAATCTTTTAAAAAAAATTAATCCAATAATATAAAACATTAATAAGAGAAAACATTTATAGGAGAAAAATAAAAATTCATATATTAACCACAAAAAAAAAACATTTAAATATCAAATTATAATAAATTATATTATAATAAAATTTATCAAGAAGGCGGTTGTAAGAACCCTTTTTGCAACAAATAATGCTTTTTAGTCTATTTTCATATCAGTTTCAATTAGGCAGGTGTAAATGGACTATTTTCATTGGTTGTAGCAATAAAAAAATGGTGTTATAGAATGAAAATTGTAACTGTAAACGTTCCAGAATCTTATATAGACGCAATCGAAAAATTAGTTGGAGAAAATGGTCTCTACCCATCTAGGTCAGAATTAATAAGATGTGCCGTGCGCGAATTCCTGTTAAAAGAGTTAAGAATGGCAAAAAACATAACCAAATATGATGAGACTGAAATTGACGATTTTGACAGCGAACATTTCGTAAGGGTTCCAATAGAAAGTAAAGATAAAGAGGAACCCGTGCGTTCATTTAAAACCTATAAAATTCTCAGAAGGCTTGAAATTTAAAATTCTCAAAATTAAGGATTTGCATAAAAATATATAGGGAATGGCATCTATTAGGGAATTATTTTCCTTCTTTTTTTATTTTTTTTGAAACTGACCCCTCAAATCTTTTGTTCAAAAAAAATTTTTTTTTTTACTTCAATATAAAATTTTTTCATTTTTTTGTTTGTACTATTGTTGTTTTTTCATAAAATTTGAGTTAAGTTAAAAGAGATTAGAAGCTAAAATTTATTAAATACAATTGCTAAATTAATTCTGATAATAAAATAAAAACAGAACAAATCTTATAGATTTAATTTATAAAAAGATATAATTACAGATGTCCATATAAGGAGGTTTTTTTTATTTCGGCTAAAAACGAAAAATCCACTAAAGGAAGGTATACTCCTAAGTTTATGGAATGGGGAATTATTACTAAAGAAAATTTCAAGTCAGCTTACGATGTTCCGATAAAAAGATGGGATCCTTTATCTACAGTTTCTATTAGTACAGCAGATTTTGGCCTTCGAAAGGAGCGTGTTAGATACTATGGCCATTATTCTTATTTATCTCCTATCAGGGGTGAAAGACCAAAGGCTTATAATAGTGGAGAAAAGAGCGATGAGTTTCAAGATTGCACAGACTATCCAATTGATGAAGTTAAAGACATATTTATGAGTATTACTGAGGGAAAAAAAGTGTATTATGGTGATGGAACCCAGATTGGAGATGGATTTACGATTATTGTAACTGAGGATGAGAAAAAAAAGGATTCTCCTTTTTTAAATACACCTCATAAGATTGAAAGGATTCCTGATTCTTGTAAAGCAATTACATTGATAAATCGATATCCTTCAATGGCTCGCATTGTAGATGATGAGATTAAAACTTCAATGGAAAAGATTTTACCCCACCATTTAAAACTTGCACAGGGAATAAATTTGCTTACCATCTCAAGACATTTTTATCCTTCGTTATGTTTTAAGTTAATTCCGGAAAATGTTTTGTTGGGCATTTTACTCTCAATGAAAGCCGCAATACTTTATTCTGTTGAAGAGGCTATAGAAAGAGATTATTATGATATTCTTGTTTCACCTTTTTTCAATATAGGGATAAAAGCAGGGGGTTCACAACCCAGAATCCATAGTCAAGTTTATATAGATTTGAATATGGATGGTCATGGGTCACGATTAGAGGGACATCTTAGAGCATTTAAAGAAATGGGTGATAATTGTCATCTATGTGAAACTACTCATGGAGATAGCGATCGAATTATTTTAAAAACAAAATATTGGACGTTTTATACTACGGGGAGTCCCGTAAGAAATTATCACATCAGATTTCATCCAAAAGAACATATTAGAAGATATACCCAATTAAATGTTAACCAATTACTTGATTTGGCAAAATCTTTAAAGATCATATTTGTAGCGTTAGACGATATTGAAATTGATAAAAATCGAAATATTCTATTCAATTGTTGTCCTTATGGATACGACGCAAATTTTCACTTATTTGGCGATATTATCCCGCACGAGATAATTGGTGGTGCTGAGATGGCAGATGATATGCGTGTTGCAAGAAAATTACCTAATGAAGCGGCAGATGAAATAAGGAGAGCAATTTCTGGATGAGGAATTTATGAAAGAATAATATTAAAAAGTAATAGATTAAAAAGTAATAGAGACTTAAATAAAATCCTTAGTTTTAAATCTATAAATTTTCTTATTATTAATATAGAATAGAGGATGGTTTCAACGATGACAAGAGAATGGTCTGGGATAATCCTTGCGGGTGGTAAAGGTAAGCGTTTAATGCCTTTAACATCGGAAATTCCAAAACCATTAGTGAAAGTCACTAATAAACCAATGATTGATTATTCTATAGCACACTTGATATATGCAGATATTAAGCATATCATTCTCGCATTAGCATATATGGGCGAAGATATTAAAAAGCATATAAAAAATACATGGACTCCCGATAAACTCGGTGATGTAGAATTAGAATGTGAAATTCATGATAGCAAAGGTACTGCTGACGCCTATAGATTACTCACAGATAATCTTGACTCAGAAAATGTTGTTGTCAGTATGGCAGATATAGTTACTTCTCTTCCAATGAAAGATTTTATGGGCTTTCATAAAGAAAAGGACGGTATGGCCACTATTTCAATGAAGATGGTTGAAAGCCATACTTCTCAATATGGGGTTGTTTTATTAGATAAAAATAGAAAAATTTATTTATTTTTAGAAAAACCAATGCCTATGGAACTATATTTAAGCAGTATGGCACAAAGAACTGATTTGTTCCTACATACGAATATAATCAACACAGGAATTTACTGTTTTAAAAAAGACATTGGAGAAATTCTTCATGAAACAGGATTAATGGATTTTGGCGGTGAAGTATTTCCATATCTTCTTGAAAGTAAATATGAATTGTATGGTTTTGTCAGAGATTATTACTGGATGGATGCTGGTAATTATCAAACCTATATGTGGGCGAATTGGGATTTATTGAGGAGATATGCATGGCCAATTTCACCAAATGGAGAGGAATACGATGGAGTTTATGTCATGGGAACAATTAATTCGGGTAAAGATATAACTATTGAGAAACCAACTTGTTTTGGAGAATATGTTAAAATTGACGATAATGTGAAAATACGCGAATTAACTACGATTGGAAACAAGGTAACTATTGGAGAGGACGCTATAATAGAAAAAAGTGTTATATGGGATGACGTGAAAATAGGGGCTGGATGTTATATTAACGAATCAATAATCTGTAACGACTGTACAATAGGGAATAATGTTGTTTTAGAAAGAGTAATTGTACCTCCCTATTGTAAAATTTCAAGTAATAACCAATTGAGAGATATAACCCTAGAAGTAGGAAAAAATATATAATCTGATTTTTTCCGAACTACCCTTAAAAAAGTTATTTCTTAGCAAACGGTTCAAGATCCAAATCCATAAAAATACCATCGTTAGATTCGAGTGTTCCTAAAAAGTGCCATTCCCCCTCATCAACGTGAGCGCCTTTACCATAGAGTTCGGCCATTTTATATAACCTATCAAAATTTTCATAGTGTAAAGCAACTCTATTTTCAGCATAATCTCTTGCTGACCAAGTCGTCATTAAAAATTGCCAATCACTACTTTCCAAAAGTAAAAGCTCTCGCGCCATTTGTTTTAATATTTTCAATAAATGTTCATCAGCATTATCTTTATATTTCGCAATGATCTCTTCACTCTTACCTTCACACTCATAAATCTTCTCCCATGTCCAAGTTGTCCATTCATTCAACCACACCCAGTGAGAACTTGCTTGTCCCCACGAGCCTTCAATGATCTGTACAACTTTATTTGGCGGATTTTCTTCGAGATAAAGCCTTGTGTTAGTTAATTCTATTTCAGGATCATCTTCTATCCATCTTAATACTCTCGCTAACCACCAATTTCCTTCAAACCACCAATGCCCAAATAATTCACAATCATAAGGAGCAACAATAATTCCGTTGTTCCCAAAATTATTTTTATAATCTCTCAAGATATCCTTAATGAGATTAACATAATGACTTCCATTTTCATCTAATTTTCTTGGAACATCATCTGGCCAATATAACATTTTTGCACCAAGGTCTACTTTTGCACCAGTTACCTTCCAATATCGTAAACCCCCAGGATAGTGCTTTTTATGGAAATCTAAATATTCAGCACAGCCAGGATAACCATGTTCACCTGACCATACCACAATCCCTGTCTTTTCATCCCTTGTAAAGAATCCAACAGGGGCTGGGGTAGATGGATCTGTAGATACTAAATAAGCTTCATATTGTGATTTTTCAAAAGAAGTGGGAATTTCTTCATATTGCGATTCAAATTGTTTCCAGAGTTCTTTAAGTAAAGGAAACCTCGCAGCATAAACACCTTGGGACTTTCCACCTAATAAAAGGGTAGTATCAATAAAAAAATATTTAAGACCATTCTTAGCGACAAAATATTCAACCCCAGGTCGTTCATATTCTTCTCTTGAAATAGGGTTTTTCCATCGATACCCAGGACGATAGCCACATTCTGGAAGCCAAACTCCTGTAGGGGCTCTCCCAAAATGATGTTTATAATTATCAACTGCTGTTTTAAATTGAGCATCAATTGAAGTATCTTTAGATAATAACGGGCAATATCCATGAGTAGCACCACATGTGATAATATCGATCAAATCCATATCTTGGAGTTTTTTAAAAGCACCAATGATATCTCTATTAAATCTATGAAGAAAATCGTCTCTTACTCGTTCGTAAAATTCCTCCCACCATTTTGTTAATCTGATTCTACCTTCTTCAAATTTATTTCTCGTAAAATCGTCGTGATCATGAAATGCTGCACTTACTTTCTCGTCTAAGTAACCGAGGAACCCATTAATGAAAGATGGATGTCTAAGCATTTCGCATAATACTGGTGTGAGTCCAATAGTTAATTTAGGATGATATCCATCATCAATCAATTTGTAAAGTTCTTGAAGCAATGGGATATATGTCTCTGCAGTAGCTTCATTTACCCAGCTAGTTCCGTGTGGCCATATTCTGGATTATGTGAGAAAAACACATAATTTTCCATGATTTAAGACCCACGGAAGGTGAGAGTGAAGAACTAAACAAAAACTTCCCAATTTCTCTGGCATAAAAACAAAAATACGCAATTTCTTAATAATTTTGCCACATTCAATAAATGCTAAAAATCTCTAAAAAAAGCACAATTAATCGATTTAATTAATTTAAAATCAGTTTTTTTATTTTACTTTTCATTTCTTAAATACTGTGAGATTTTCTTTTTTTTTAAAAAACAGAAAAATTTAAGAACTTAAACCATATGCAATTAATAATATATATCCAATTGAAATTGAAAAGAAAATATAAATATTTGATTAAATGGTTGAAAATCTTAAGGAACTTGCAAAGAACGGACGGATCATCGGAAGGGCTAATTTTGTGTTCACGCCAGAGATAGCAAGTAGCATAGGTTCAATTCATGGTAGTTTATTCAAGCAAAATGAATCTATAGTGATGGGGAGGGATTATCATAATGATTCTAGAATGCTTAAGCGAGGATATACCTCAGGTTGCATGAGTACTGGAGTGAATCTGTTAAATTTATCGGATTGTGCATATCCTTTATTACAATTCACGATTCGAAGATTTGGAGCGAGTGGGGGTGCTTATTTTTCGGCAGGGCATTTATATAGTGAAGATGTTGGAGTAAGATTTGTTGATGCAGGGGGAATTGAATTATCTTCTTTAGAAATTCAAAAAATAATCAATGCTTATAATAATTATCCTGAGCAAATACGTAGAGTTGAGCCAAACGAAATTGGTCAAATTACTTCAATCCCTCAGACTAAAGAGATTTATATTAAATCTTTACAGCAATTTATGAACAAGAAAAGAATAAGAAAAGCGGATCTTAAGATTGTAGTTGATTGTTCTTATGGTCCTAGCGGTAAGATTACGCCATTGTTATTAAATGAGATTGGGGTAGAGGTCATTGCATTAAATACACATTACCGTCAGAGATCGAGGAATCCAGTTCCCAACATTCATACTATTAGAAACTGTGCAGATATTGTGAAAGCGTCCAATAGTCATCTTGGTGTATGTTTTGATGTCGATGGTTCCAGAATTCTGGTGTTAGATGAAAGTGGATTAGAAATAAATTTTGAAGATTTACTAATGCTTTTTATATCTTATGACGAAAGGATAACAAAATCTAAAGCAAACACCATTATAACTACTCCTACAATTTCTTCAACCGCAAAAGATTTTATCAAAGAATCTGGATATCCATTAAAGGAAGTTGAAAATTATCCTGGAGAGATTTCTAGAAACATTAGACAAGAACGGGCTTGTTTTGCCGCGGCGGATACATTAAAATTTTATTTTCCTGAATTTGCTCCGTTTAGCGATGGAAACTTCATTCTTTTAAAGCTCCTTGAAATAATGACTATTCAGGAGGATTTATTAAGTTCATTGACTAGAGGGTTCCCGAAAGGTATAAAGGTAAATAAATCAATTACAGTCTCTCAAGATATAATTGAAACTTTTCACAATCAATTAAGAAAAGCTGTTGAGGAAAATGGTTTTAAATATCATGATATCATAAATGAATTAAAGATTATTGACGAGGAGCAAAAAGTTTGTACGCAGGTAAAAATTTCTTTATACAGAAATGCGATACTTCTTTCTGCAGAATCTGAGAATGTTAACGCAGCGAAAACTATGATAACCGAGCTTGAGAAAATGATTGTTAATTTATAAATCAATTTTTATAAAAAAGATTTCTACTATTTTAATTTCTTTAAATAAGAATTAAAAGTTTAAAAATACTTGAGATTTAATAATAATAATATAAATTATATTAAACTAAAAAATAAAAAGATGTGAATCATGGCAGTAGATGCAGCTGGAATGATCTTTTTGGTATCATTTTTTATAATATGGGGAGTCTTCCTGATCTGGGATTTCTTTCGTAGAATTTCATGAATCTCTCATGAAGTACGCAAAGGAGAAAAATATGGCTTCCTAGCTTACATATTAGCTGTAATTCCAGTTAATATGTTATGGGGGTTCGGTTTCAATATTTTAGGTGTTTATATTGTCCTTTTTGTATTATGGATAATTTGTCTTTTTCGTGATTTAATCTTAGTATATGGCAAAACAAAAGAATATGATGATATATTGCTATTTTTAGGAATTGGAATTCTAATTCAAGTAATTTTAACAGGAATACTGCCATATATGAATGAAAGTATGCAAACTAATTGTGTGGCAGCCTGGGTCTTTTGGTTTCCTGATGTTTATAATCCAAATACAAATGCTATACAAAGTTGGGTTAATGCTAACTATCTATTAGGATTTAGAGTAGCAGCAACAGGCATGGTAATATTAGCTATTTTACCAATGATCTTAGATTTATACTACACGGAAGAACATGTTAATCTTTTAGCAATAATTATTATAGATTGTGTTTTTGTGGCCCCTTTTCTCTGGCTGGCATACGTTTGGATGGGAGGCATCGGTTGGCCATTGACTTTCTTATTTGCGGTGCTTTTATTTATAGTTTTATTACTATTAACAAGAGAGAGATAATTAAATATCTTTTTTTTATTTTTTTTTTGTTTGTTATTAAATTTTTTATGCTTATTTTTATATATAATTATAGGTTAAAGAGTGATAATCTAAATTTTAATTAAAAAAGAGATTTTATAATGGCAAAAAAAAAAGGTCAATTAGATACGGATGATGAGGTCAATGAGTCAAATCTTAATAAAACCTACTCTTTAAAAGATTTACCGGGAGTAGGAGAAGCGACTTTAAAAAAATTAAAAGAGGCTGGAATTACATCTATTAGATCCCTTGCGATGGTCCCCAAACAATCATTAATGGATGATGCGTCCATTGGCGAAAAGACAGCTGAAAAATTAATTAAACTTGCCCAAGATATTGAAAAAATGGGATTTAAATCAGCCAATGAGATTTGGGAAAAAAGAAAAGGATTGAAAAAATTGACTACGGGAAGTCAAAATTTGGACGAATTGTTAGCCGGGGGTATAGAAACAGGGGCAGTAACAGAGATTTTTGGGGAATATAGAACAGGTAAGACTCAGCTTGCTCATCAACTTTGCGTTAATGTACAATTAAAAGAAGAGGAAGGAGGCCTTGAAGGTAGCGCTTTATATATAGATAGTGAAGGAACATTTAGACCTGAAAGAATACTTCAAATGGCAGAAGCAAAGGATTTGGATCATAATAAAGTATTAAAAAATATTACAATTGGACGAGCGTATAATAGTGACCACCAGATTCTCTTAATAAAGGATGCTCCAAAAATCATAGAAGAAAAGAATATTAAGGTAATTATTGTTGATTCGCTAATTAGTCATTTTCGCGCCGAATATATTGGAAGGGGTACACTTGCCTCTAGACAGCAAATATTAAATAGCCATATTCATGATTTATTAAGATTAACCGAAACTTATGAATTAGCCGCCGTTTTTACAAATCAAGTCTCATCTAGACCAGATGTTTTTTATGGGAATCCTATAACCCATACCGGAGGTCATATAGTCGCCCATGGTGCTACTATTAGAATTTATTTGAGAAAAGGAAAAGGAGAGCAGAGAGTTGCTAAAGTTGTTGATGCTCCTCATTTACCAGAAGAAGATGCTGTTTTTTCTATAACTGAAGATGGTATTGGAGATTAAAGATTAAGTTATTATGTGTCCACTGCGATATAATCCCATTCTTCATTCTCTTTAATTAACCATTCTAATGCATAATGCCATTCATAAATAATAGAAGGATCATAGCCATCTGGGAGTTCCTTATCATTAATTTGGGCATCTCTTAATTCCCAGTTGATTCTATAAATACGTTCAAACATATCTATAATCTCCTCTGGATCTCTTAACTGAACATTTTGTGCATCAATTTTAGAATAAAAATCATCAGCTTTTAATACCTCTTTGATCTGCTCTAAATTAATTTCATCTTTAGGAATCTCCGAGAAATTAAAATGATTCAAAGCCCATAACAAAATATACACTGCTTCTGCTCGCCAACCTAATTGCAGAGCAATAAATCTTGAATCCTCTTCCGGACTGAGGAGAAAGTTTTTTTCATTTTCAGAAACTTCAGACCAAAGGTCCTTATCTTTGAGAATTTTTATAACTTCTTCTTTTTTTCTTCCAGTTGCAGCTTGGAATACTCCAATTAAAACCTTTATTCTTCGGGCAACTTCTTTGGGGTTTCGCATATTGAATCTCAACTAATTTTATTTAGGAATTTTCTTAATAGATTTAAAAATTTTTTAGTATTTTTACTTAAGGATTATATTATATTAATTAATCTTTTAGATTTATCTAAATTAGTTCTTATTAAGATATAGAGAGAGTGTATAATCTTGGTAAAATTAACAATTCTTATTGATGATATAGATCATTCAGAAGTAGGGTATAAAAAATCATTTGGTTTTGCCGCGCTGATTGAAAAAGAGAACAAAAAAATATTGTTTGATACGGGAACATATTCAGAACCATTATTAGCAAATCTGAAAACATACGGAATTTCACCATTATCTTTGGATGCAATCATTTTATCACATAATCATAATGATCATACTGATGGACTTCCAGGTATTTTGAAAGAAAATGATGATATCCCAGTATATGTGAATAAATATTGGGACATTCCAGTCAGTTTTCAAGGGAAGCGAATTCCTAAGAAGAATTTAGTCGTAAATAATGAAGCTCGTGAATGTAAGGATATAACATCCGGAATTTATTTGACTAATTCTCATTATTCTTCCGATTATGGACGGATATATGAGCATGCCTGCTATATTGATACCGGAAACTCTTATCTATTAATATGTGGGTGTTGCCATCCTGGATTAACCACATTTTTACAAGACCGAACTCAACTCGGAATTCCCTTAGATGCAAATTTACATCTAATTGGTGGGATGCATGGGTTTAGGTTTTCTGATAGTGAGGCTGAAGAATTGGATCCAATAGCGAAATCAGTCATCTTATGTCATTGTACATCTTATGCAAGCGATTATAGAAGACAATTTGGAAAAAGATGTACTCTAGGAATTGTTGGTAAGACTTTAGAATTTTAAGTTTTCCTCTATAATCCCTTTAATTGTTTTCAATTTTTTTTAAGTGAAAATGTCGAGATAAATGAAAATATAATCCTAGGAAGTATATTATAACAATTAAAATGTATTCAAAAGCAAAGAAAATTATAAAAAACATCATTAGAATAAAAAGTAATGCTTCTATTGTCAATGCTACTTTACTATTATAATATTTAAAATCAAAAAAGCTTGTTGGATTTTTATATTGATCTAAATATTGGGGCAATTTTTCCTCCTCTTCTTTAGACATAAAAAGTCTTGGACCGAAGGTTTTTTTTGGAAAATAAAAAAAATTTGTACCCCAATCAAATAAATCAATAAAAACATGTATAAAATATGAAAAACCACTGATTATTAATGCAGGCCAATAAAATATTATTCCAAGTACAAATATAATGATGCTTGGAAATACAGAATGAGTAATCAAATTTCTATGATTTTCATCTTTTGCATATTTGGAAAAAAAAATATCAAAATCACTTATAACAGAAGCTAAAACAATCATAATGAATTCAAGCAAGGAAAAGCAGAAATAATAATGAAATACAGACGCAATTATTACCCCAATTGCGAAATGACTATTAATATGTATTTAAATTCACCTTATTGTGAAATATAATTTTTACTTTTTACTCTTTCTAAAACCTTTTCTTTTGTTTCAAATCCATATGAACCAGTCTTTTCGACATTAAAAGAAGCTGCAGAGGATGCTAAATAGGCTGCTTTTTCAATAGAGTGCCATGTTTTATCAGACTTTATAAACTCATATAAAAATATGGCAAAATAAACATCTCCTGCGCCAGTTTCGTCAACTACGCCCCGAGATTTGAAAGCCGGTAACTTTAATATTTTTTTTCCTTTTTTAACAATTAACGACCCTGCTTCTCCCAAGGTCATTATAAATATTCCTTTAAATTCCATGTATTTAAAATATTCCATGGCTTCATAAATATCGTCTTTTTGAGACAATATCTTCATTTCTTCTTCGGAACCTTTTAAAATTAGTTTATCTCCGATTAATTTTACTATGTTTTCAATATTTGAGATAATTTTTTCATCCCTTATTATAGAAACATGACCATCTTCAATATTTCTAATGAATCCTTGAAGTTCTACGGCGATATAAGCATTTGGGAAATAATTTAAAATATCAGTAATGTACTCGTAAGAAATCTCATTACATAATGGTGCTAAAACAATTACATCTGGAGGATTATTAAGATACTCCTTAGGAATATCCTTAATTTCAAGATTAGGACTCTTTGATTTAAGGGTTAGAGTTCTTGAATGATTAAAATAATTTAAGATAAAATTAGTATTATTTACTTCAAACCATTTTAATCCTTTTAAATCTATATCTGTATTTTTAATTAATTTTAACAGACTTTTATCGAAATTTAAGCTCCCTAAATTGGAGATAATTTTGATTTTAATATTATTCGTATAGGAAGAGAGAGATAAAGAGCCAAAAGAAACGCTTCCCCCCAGGGAGGGTTTGTGTTTTTTTTGAAATCTTATAATAGTATCAATTGCGATGTGTCCAATAAAAAATATTGAGGGACGATTTTTTATTTTATTCCTCATTTATTTTTTCTGTAATTCTTCAATTTTTTTATTCTTTTCCTTTATTGCTAGCTTTAACTTATTTATTTTGCCTTGTAATTCATCGACTAATCCGGACATAGGACCGCCGCTAGGTGTTGTTTCTTCAGCTACCTTAGAAATCTTCAACTCATTGATCATCTTATCCTTTTCTTTCAATTGCTCCTGAAGTTCTTCTATTACACTCTCGGATGGTTGTTCTTCGGTAGTTGCTGTGGCTTTTTCTTCGAGTTGTTCCTTCAATTTTGAAATTTCGTTATTAAGCATCTCGTTTTCTTTCTTTAATTCCGTAATTTCATTAGACAATCCTGAAGTATCACCTGATTGGGTCTGTTTAAGTGTTTCATTCTCTTTTTTTAATTTTGCTACAGTTTTCTTATATTTATTACAGCTTTCTTGGAGATCTTGACATAAAATTTCTAATGGTTTTGAACTTTCTAAAGTAGCTTCTGGTGCTGCAGGTTCTTCAACAGGTGTCACAGAATCACCCGAAGATTTTTCTTTCATTTCTACTAAATCTTTATTTAAAGAAACGTTTTCTTCTGTTAAGGTGGTAATTTTAGATTGAAGATCTTTTATATTATTTTCTAAATCTGAAATTTTGTTTGTTAAATCTTTCTTTAAATCATCCTTCTCACCAATAGATTGTTCAAGGGTTTTTTCTAAACCTTGAAGCACCTCATCTCTTTTTTCTATTTTCTCTATCAATTCCTCGTTTTGTTTTTCAAGTGCTTCAATTTTTTCGAGTGTATCGCCAATTATGCTTGGAGATTTACTATCAGATTTCATCTTTTTCAACTTACTAATAAAATCTTCCTTTGACATTTTTCTCAATTAATTTATTTTTTTAGAATTATAATTCCAGAAAATTTCTCAATTAATTTATTGTTTTAGAATTCCTTAATATATTTTTCTATATGAGTGAAATTTGTTTGTTTATTTTATAATAAGACCAGAAAAGTATCCCACCGAATATTCACAGGGTCCAGTGCCCCCTCCTTTATCGTAAGACATATAATACTTTAAGGCTTTATTTTTACATTGATTATTAGTTAATTTATTACAAATTAGCATTAAGGAAGTAATCGTTTGTGGTCCACATACTGAGGTATTTTGAGCCATTTTAAAAGTCTTTTTCGGGTCTCCCTCTACAAATGCATCCATAACTGCTTGATCTTTTTTACGCATATCATCTAGTTCATTTTTTGGATTTGAAATGTTTCTAGGTTGTTTATGTGTCATATCAGAAGATGCTACAATAACGCAATCTTTTTCACAAGATTTAATTGCATTTGAGATATCTGTTGATAATTTTTCTATTGTATCATAATTTTTCGAAGAAATTTTTATTGGAACTATTTTAATATCTTTATCTTGAGCACAATATTTAATAAATGGTAATTGAACCTCTATATTGTGCTCTCTCCCAAAAGGAAAACCGATAAACGCTGAATTGTCTGAAATAATTGTTTTACTATTTTTAACAATTTCCTTTGATAATTCTGAATCTATACTTAAATTTCCTAATGGCGTTTCCCAGATTCCCTCTTCCATCAAACCAACTTTTCCATATCCGACATGATCGGTTCCTAACACTATAACTGTATCAGGAATTTTTTCTTTAAATAAATTTAAATAAGTAAATGCCGAAGCACATCCTGAATAAATGTATCCTGCGTGAGGAGATACTCCACCAATACTTGTTCTTTGTTCTTGGTTTAACGTACTAAATTCCTTTCCAGGACCAAAATCTTTATTTAAGAAAGATTCATTTAGGATTCTAAGTAAATCTGGTTTAAATCGTGGATAAAAACTTCCTGCGACTGCAGCTTTTCTTACAATCAATTTTTTTCTATTATTTTATGTTTATAATATTAAAATTATTCACTTAGTAATTTAAATAATTTCATATTAAATAAAGAGATTGAAGATTCATTATTTTAAATCAGACATTAATACTTAACCCAAAAAGGCTATTTTATTGAAAAATTCATATGTTTGAATAAATAAATGTTCTTAAGTTATTCAAAGGGTTAATAAATTATCCAAGATAATTCTACTTGATGGAAAAAAAGGAAAACATTCAGATTTCGCTTGATAATATCAACGAAGATGATATCCCGGATAAAATTCCAACGAAATTCATTAATTCGAGAGTTGTCATTTTTAATCCTCTTTATGCCTCTTACTTGTATGTGAAGGAAAAGTTTTTTGGCTCTCCCCTTGGAATAAGTAAACCGCGCCTTGAGTATTTCTCAAAACCTTCGGAATTATCGCTTATTGAAGCTTATTACCTATTAGAAAATGATAAGATTACTATTTTTGATGTTAAAAGAGAAAAAGATCTTAGTGCTAAGGAATTTTTTGAAATTGCCAAACAAATACACCATAAATTTGAGGAAAAATATGTAATTTATAAAGATTTAAGAGAAAAAGGATATGTTCCTCGACCAGGGCTGAAATTTGGAGCTGATTTTGTAGTATATAAGAAAGGACCAGGATTAGAGCACTCTCCCTTTATTGTACACGTATTACCTCATGAATCTAAAATTAGTGCAATCGATATGGTCAGAGCTGGAAGATTAGCTACATCTGTTAGAAAAAAATTTGTTATTGCAAATCCCCAAACTATAAACTACTATTTTTTTACGTGGTTTAAGCCATGAATTTTAAAAAAAAAGATTATTATTCATATATCAGAACTCTTATTAAATCTGCTATATCGTGAATACGATCTGCTAGTTGTTCTAATATAACGATACTATCACGAATTCTTAGAAGCTTTCTGACATCTAAATCTTTATTATCATAGAGATAGTTTAAAAATTCTCGGAAGATTAGATCTATTTCGTTCTCAATCTCATGAATGGACGTAGTATTATTAAACACTTCCTTAGGATTGTCTCTTAAGTATTTAATTGTTTTTTTTAGAGCATCAGTCATTTTAATTATTTTATTGATTAATTTATCATATTTCTTTTTTATATCATCACTTATATCATAATCAATATAAGTTAAAATGTCAACAAATTCAAGTGCATTATTAATTAAATTGTCCATCCTTAAAACAAGTGCGATATAATCCCCTAATCCAGCTCCAACTTCTGCAAACTCTTGAATTACTCGTATTTTGATCTGGTCTGCATCTTCTTCGGATAATATTAGTTTATTACGTTTCTTTTCAAGCGTATCTTTATTTTTTTCGTAATTTTCTGCCCAACCGGAATAAAAGACGCCCATATCACTAACAACGGAGTATATTATCCTCGAATGTTCAATAAGCATTGTAATTATTTGTTCTTTAATTTTATTCATCAGTAATCATTACATTTTTTTTTAATTCTGCTTTTGAATATATTTTATATTTAAAATAATAAAAATAATATATTTTTTATAGGAGTTAATTACATAATTTATTTAGTATAATTATACATTAAATCTTTATGATGTTTAAAAAAGATATTATTGGGGGTAAAAACTGAGTAAATTAAAAACTTATAACGATATAACTGGTTATGCAAAAATAGCCAGAAGATATTTTGTGAATAATTTTTATGACGGAATGTTAACAATTCTAGGCATCCTCTTAGGATTTTTTGTAATTCTTCTTAGTAAACCTAATCAACCTATCCAATCTAATTACGTTATTTTAACAGGATTAGGTACTTCAATTTCTATGCTTATTTCAGGAATTTCTGGGTCATATCTTTCTGAGAAGGCAGAACAAAAAAAAGGACAAAAAGAATTAAAACAGGCAATGGGAATTAAGCTTGAGAAAGAAGAAGAAAAAGTTATAGATACATTAGATGAGAAAGAGATTCAAAAAGCAATGGTTGTACCACCTAAAACCTTAAGTAATAAGACGCATAAAAAGGCTTTAATTAGAAGAAAACCGAGAGAAAAGAAAGCTAAGTCTCTTCACGAGAAAGCTGAAACTTTTACAGGAATAGTTGTTTCTTTAGTTAATGGGATAAGTCCATTCTTAGGAGGAGTAGTTGCTATAATCCCTTTTTTCTTTATAGCAGAGGCAGGATTTATGATTTTTATCATTTCCTTTATAATAATTTTTATTTGTATAATTTTCCTGGGGACATTTTTAGGCATTATCTCGAAGGAATCCATCCCAAAAAATATAATTCAAATGTTATTAGCTTTTGGTTTAACGATCATTCTTACAGTTTTGTTTTTAAGAGGTTGAATTTCTTTTTTTACAACAATATAATTTATATTCTGTTGAGATTGATAAGTTTTAATAAAAATATTTTACTTCTCTAAAAAATTATTGAATTTAGAACATATGAAAATTAATTATAATTAGTTGATACAAATAGGAAGATTATATTGAAAACAGTTGGAGTCGATATTGGTTCATTAGTAACTAAAATTGCTCTTTTGGATGACAGCAATATGATTGATTATCGTATTGATCGTTCGACCTTTGATTTTAAGAGAATTGGACATAATTTATTCGATGATATATTAGAGAAAAATAATTTAAAAAGAGCTGATGTATATGTTATGTCAACTGGGTATGGCCGAAATTCAATAGATATTGCTGATGATCGAATAACAGAGATTACTGCTCATGCGAAAGGAGCTCAATATTTTTATCCAGAAGCGCATTCAGTTATAGATATTGGGGGTCAAGATAGTAAGGCAATTTTAATTTCTAAAAAAACCGGAAATGTCATAGATTTTCAAATGAATGATAAATGCGCAGCGGGAACTGGCAGATTTTTAGAAGTCATGGCCCATGCTCTTGAAATACCAATTGAAGAAATAGGAGAATTAGCGTTAAATTCGAAAAAACCAGCAGCAATTAGTTCTACATGTACAGTTTTCGCTGAGAGTGAAGTAATTTCACTTTTCGCTAGAGGTGCTTCCAAAATAGATATTGCAGCAGGGATTCACAAATCTATTGCAAGAAGAGTTGCAGGAATGGCTAAACGAATCGGTGTTGGGCAAAAATTAGTTTTTTGTGGCGGAGTAGCAAAAAATATAGCAGTTAAAAAATATCTAGAAATAGAGCTTGGATTCGAAATAGTTACGCCAGAATATCCACAACTTACAGGAGCTATTGGAGCTGCTTTAATTGGACAAGAGAATATGAAAAAATAATCTATTTTGGTTCCAATTATAATTAGTTAATTCTCACATTACTTTTAAAAAAAATGAGAAAAAAAAAAAATATTTCTTTTTTGCTTATTCGGATGGTCTAATACCCCAAAATGCACAGAAAACACCGGGAATCATCGCGAATCTGACAATAAAAAGTAAATCTTCATGTGGTGTGATTATAGAACCCAAAACAACGGTATCCAATAAAACACAAGAACCAATTATAATCGAAGAGAGGATTATAAATCCAGCCCTTTTTTTCAAATCACCGGCAGTCATTTTACTGAACTGGTAGAATCCAAATAACGTAATCAAGGATGTTATCGAAACCATAATTAACAATAAATAGTACACAACTGATTCAGGACTAAGCCAATCGTCGTAAATTACTCCTTTGGGAACATCAGGACATACAACTGCTTGCTGAAAAGTAGCATATAAGAATATATAATAAAGAGCCATTAAAGAGAAATAGATGATAAGTATGGGTTTTTTAAATTTCGGGTAACCAAAGACGTCCCATGTAAAAAAAATGATAGCCGTCGATCCAACTGGCACTGTAGAATAGGAAAAATAACTTATTACGGGCTTAACCCACGCTGGATTGGAACCATTTATCACAACAGCGAAAAATGTTATAGTAATACCTGTCCATCCTAATGCTATAGCAGCTGAAAATATAAAAAGGACAAGATACTGTTTTCTTTTTTCCTTTAAATAGAACTTTAGAATTATAATTCCAAGAATCCAAGCCGTGCAAACTAGCAAAAAAGCACTAAATCCATTTAACCAAGATAAAGTTTGAATCGCCATTTTAAT
>JAHPZI010000001.1:124785-184149 GCA_019058295.1 Promethearchaeota archaeon
GCAAAAAAGCACTAAATCCATTTAACCAAGATAAAGTTTGAATCGCCATTTTAATAAACTTGTTATTTTTTTGTTAAAATTTTAAATTTATTTACTTTAAAGAATATCATATTTCTTTATTAAGACTTTGTTTTATTTTAAAGCCCAATTAAATTAAAAAAAATTTAAAACGCTTCTTCTAATAAGAATCTACATATTATTTTAAATCTCATAAATTTAAATAAAAATAATATACTGTGATTAGAGAATGACGGATGTAGAACTTTTATCAAATTACTATTATTATTTAAAAGAAAAAAAAGCCGATGGGAAAAAAATAATTGCCCATATGGCTCACGATAATATTCCGGAGGAATTAATTGATGCGGCTGGCTTTATCCCTCTGAATATGATATTTGCGGGAAATGATGAGTTAATGAATTCAAGCCACGATTATTTACCTCCGTCAACTTGTAGTTTTGCTCAGAGCTGTATAGGATTATTTTCAGAAAAACCAAATAATTTTGATTTTTTGGAATTAATTGATTATTTTATAGTTTCGAATCATTGCGTTTCAGATATTTGCGCTTCAGAAATCATTACAAAATATTTCTCAATCCCTCGATTAAATTTTTATATGTCATATACTCTAAGTGAGAACGCCTTAAAATATTATGAATTGGAATTAAAAGATTTAAAAAATCAACTAGAAAAAATTAAAGGGAGTGAAATAAAAGAAGAAAATTTAAACGAGAGCATCAAAAGATATAACAATTTTAAGAAAAAACTTTTAGAGGTTAACAATTTAGAGATAAAAGGAAAAACTAAATTAGAGATTTTTCAAAAAGCTATGTTATATGGTCCTGATTTTCTTCCAGAATTAGATACAATTATTCAAAATTCACAACCCAAAGGATCTAATAATCTAAAGGAGCTCATACTTACTGGTTGTTCAATTTTTATTAATGATTATTTAATTGATTTAATAGAAGAAAGTGGAGGAAATATAGTTTTTTTTGACACTTGGATTGGAGACAATTATTTTTCACAAATTTTTGATGATGGGATATTGAATTCAAAAAAAAATCCATATGATCTTTTGTTGTATAGATATCAAAATAATAAAGGTGGAGATCATATGGTGCCAGAATATCTTGAACACAAGGTAACTAAATTAGAGAAAATCTTCCAAGATTATAAAAAAAAAACAGGAAAAATTCTAGGTGTAATTAACCACATCATAAAATTTTGCGATCATATTTCTATTAATTCTGCCTTCTTAAAAGAAAAATTGCAGGAAAAAAAAATTCCAATCTTAAATTTAGAGCGCGATTATTCCCGTGCTAATCGTGGACAACTATCAACTAGAATTGAAGCATTTATTGAGATGATGTAAAAAATGAGTGTTTTTGCGGATGATGTTGTAACTTTTACTTCTATGCTAAAAATAGTGTACAATTTTTTATCTGGCAACTCTTATCTAAAAAGAAAAAAATTCAGAGAGAAGAAAAAACTAATAGCGGTTGCTCTTCCCTTTTCAGACTTAGCGTTTTCGTGTGGAGCAATACCGGTCCTTCCAATTAGAATGGAGATCTTTGAAATAAATAAATATTTATCAGCTTTAGGGTCAGCTACTAACATATTTGGATGGAATAATATTACGAAGTTTTTAGGATTTTTAAAAAACTTAGAATTTCAAAGTATCAACAAAACAGTTGAAAATATTATTGGCGAGGTAATTGATACCATCAATAAAAAGTATAATCAAGTGTACGATTTGGGCGTAGAGAGCGGGATTCCGACTGATTTTTGTTACGGAATTAAAAGTCTATACGGAATGTATGTTTCAAAAGGTAAAAATGTTGAGGCGAATTTGAATTTTACAATTCGGTGCAGCGCTTGGAATAAATATCTAGAATCACTAAAAACAATTAAAAATCCTGCTAAGAATATATGGATTGATGTACCACCAAGAAATATAGGGAATTCATTAGAGATCCTCACGAATAATTTTTCAAAAGCTATTAACGAACTTGAAGATATTACTGGTATTACCTGTACTGATAATAAATTAAGAGAACATTTCACTTTAAGAAATCAAATTTGTCAGCATTATAAAACAATAATTCACGAAATTGCGGCCTCTGATTTTTATCCATGCAATCCTGCAACATTTGCAGAGATCTTAGCTTTACTTACCATTTGTTTCCATGATTACAACTCGAATGTGAAAAGATATGCTGAAAACATGTCATCTTTAGTAAATGAAATGAAAGAACGGATAAGAAAAGAAATTGGAATGGAGTGCTCTAAAATGCCACGAATTCTAATAACACCGATATTTGGTGGATGGGAACCTAAAAGTCACGAGATCATATATGAATTAGGCGGGCGTAGTTTGTACGCTGATTGGGAATTGTTAGGCTTCCTTGAAAATATAAATGTCTCAAATAATTCTAATCCTATTGAAGAGTACGCTCGTTTTATTATGAACATCAGTTCAAATTATATGGGTTGTGATAATGATACATTAACTGACTCATATTTAAACTTGGCAAAAAAGTTAAATGTTGATGGTCTTATTTTTTTTCAGTTATTTGGATGTCATAGCGTCTCTAATTGCTATAAACTTCTTAGAGATAAATTAAGAAGGGAGGAAATACCCTCAACTGCATTAACTTTTAATAAAATAGGCGAAAATGTAGAACAAGTTAAAACTCGTTTAGGAGCATTTATGGAGATGTTTAAATAGAATTATTTAATTTATTCCAATCTTAAATCCATTTTATACATTAAAAAGTAAAATTAACTCCCGAAAAAATCGGAAGGTTTTAGCAAATGTGGTTCTTCTTCTTCTTCTTTTTTCTTCTTTTCGTGTGGATCAACCCATTCGTTGGTTCCTGCCTCTGCATAATTCGGAGTAGGTGCTGCCGCTCCAGGAGTCTTTAAACCAGTAGGAGCCGCCACTCCTGGTGTTTTCACACCCGGAGGAGTCAAACCAGCCCCCGCAGTAATAGGTTCTGGTCTCTGTTGAGCACTAGATGAGGTTGATTGAACCGTATATGATCCTGATTGTAACCCTTGAAATTCGCTTAAAACTTTCTCAAGATTCATTGACTGAACACTCTTATTCATTGTATCCATAATTTCTTTTAAAGACTCGGAAGTTTCTTTTAATCCTTTTGGATTGATTCCAGTGAGAAGAGAATCTAAATTTGTAGTTATATCCTCGTTTAATTCTTTTAATGAGTCTAATACCGCTTGCCAATGTTTGTTCATTTGATTTTCAATTGCTCTTATCATCTTTATTGTTTCATTCATGAAATTAACATGAGCCTCGTATCTTTCTTCATCTTTTGCCCTAAGATCGGAAATTAACATAATAAGTTTTCTTAATTCTTCTTTCTCATCTTCAGACATTTTTAAAAAGTTTCCTTTTATTTTTTTTCTACAATAATTATGAGAATAATGAAATATATATATATTGATTTAATAAAATGGATTAAAAATTTATTTAATGTTATTTTCTATTTTTCAAATTATTATAATCTTTTTTTTTATCATTTTTAGATGAATTTTTATGAATTATTACATATTCTAACCCATGAAAATAGGTCGAACTATTGAAGAGATTAAAGTAGGGATGAGGGCTGAATTTAGTCATACTTTTACTCAAGAAGAGACAGAAATTATGGCGAATTTAATTAGTGATCATAATCCTTTCCATTATGATGGTGAATTCATAAGGAATACACGATTTAAACGACCTATTGTACATGGATTACTCGTTGGCGGAATGATAAGTCATTTTGGTGGCGAACTTTTTCCCGGTCCAGGTTGTCTTGCAGAAGAGATCTCCTTTAAATTTTTAAAACCTGTATATTTTGGGGATACCATTAGAGCTATCGCAGAGATCACTAAAATTGAAAAAGAACAAAATAGGCTTACATTTTCGATGGTATGTTTTAATGAGAGCAACGAGAAAGTATGTGAAGGAAAAGCTAAAGGTATTCCCTATCAAATAGAGGTGAAGGATTAATATGAAACTCAATCGTTTAAAGTCTATAGCATACAACGCTATTAGGACCTCTACTGGAGTTGAAAAAGGATATATGCTAGATCCTTTTGAACATTATACTCCAGAGTTTGAAATTGAAATTGATTTACTTACTGGTAAGTTGAATCCAGATATGGAAGGGGACGATGTAGAGAGATATTATATGTCAATCCATAAATGGTTTCATGAAGTACTACCTAAGGAAGGAATCCCTTTAGATATTATTGAAAAAGCAGTTATTCAATTATCACCAAAAGGGAAAAAATGTATTATTTTGGCACAAGGAAAAGAGTTTTCAGCTTCTATTAGCTATGAATAAAGCTATGTTGATTTAAGGATCTTAAGAATAGCTCAATTTGAAATTAGAGATATTGATTAATCTGCATCAAATTATTTTATAAATAAAGCTAATTTATCTATATTCATTAAAATATAGAGAGAAAATTAGCGAAATAATAATATGTCAATTAAAAAAATCGAATGGCCTGAAAATCCTAAAATCTATCAAATTAATACATGGCCTTGGCTTTATAGATTATCAGAAATGTATAATTACCCAATTACACTACAAAATGTTCCTGAAGAAGTATTAGATAAAGAAATAAGTTTATTTGATATAGTTTGGCTTATGGGAGTATGGGAACGAAGTCCGAAAGGGAGAGAAATAGCACTTCAACACCCTGATTTACAAGAAGAATATCGTGATGCTCTAAGATATTTTAGTTCGGATGATGTAGTGGGTTCACCATACGCTGTCCATTATTATCACGTTGATTCTCATCTTGGCGCTCAAGAAGGCTTGATTAGAATTCGCCAGCAATTAGCTAATCGTGGAATCCTTTTGTTATTAGATTATGTACCTAATCATGTTGCGGTTGATCATATGTGGACCTTAGAAAAGTCAAATATTTTTGTTCAAGGTACTTTAGAAGAACAAATGTCTCATCCTTATGATTTTTTTAGTGTTGGTGATCAGGTTTATGCTCATGGAAGAGATCCAAATTTTCCACCTTGGACAGACACCGTTCAAATTAATGCATTTTCAAAAGAAGCTCGTCAAAAAACCATAAATACGTTGTTAAAAATTGCTGAACAGTGCGATGGTGTGCGGTGTGATATGGCAATGCTATTACTTAATGAAGTTTTTAAACGAACATGGGGTAAAAGGGGGGGAACACCTCTTGAGAAAGAATTTTGGCGAGAAGTAATTCCAGCGGTAAAAGAAAAGTTTCCTAACTTTAAATTTATAGCAGAAGTTTATTGGGATTTAGAGTGGGAACTTCAACAAGAAGGATTTGATTATTGTTATGATAAAAGATTATATGAAAGATTGATCCATGACGACGCGAGATCTATTCAAGCACATTTAATGGCAGATTGGGATTATCAAAGTAAATTATTACGTTTTATTGAAAATCACGACGAACAAAGAGCAGTAAAAATGTTTGGAGAAAAAAAATCAATGGCAGCGGCTATTATCATCCTTACACTACCAGGAGCACGTTTAATACACGAAGGACAAACCCGAGGACATACAATAAAATTACCAGTTCAATTAAGAAGGAGACCTATGGAAGAGGATAATGCAAAACTCGTTGTTTTTTACAATAAACTATTAAAGGTTATCCCCGGAAAGGAGTTAGGAAAAGGACAATGGTCGCTATGCAAAGTTGAACCTGTAGGTAAAGATGCTTCATATGAAAATTTAATTGCTTATATATGGGAACTTAATAACCTACGCCAACTAACAGTGGTTAATTTTTCGCCATATCTGACTCAAGGTCATATTCGAATTGGAGGATTGCATTATGGATCTACTAATTGGACTTTTACAGATTTACTTACGCAGAAAAAATACACATATAAAGGAGAAGACCTCGATAATTACGGCTTATATGTTGATTTAGATGCCTGGGAAGGCATAATTTTTTCTTGTTCTATGGAAAAAAAAGAATGATAGATTATATTTTAAAAACATTATCAATTACTAAGGTTAATGAAAGCTGTTATATTAGCGGCAGGAGAAGGAAAGAGATTAAAACCAATAACCTCCTCTCGTCCTAAACCTATGATCCCACTTACTGGCAAACCGCTATTAGAACATACAATTTTGGGATTAAAAGATGCCGGAGTTAATGAGATATTATTAATAGTTGGCTATAAACAAGATATTATTAAGGATTATTTTGGCAACGGGTTGGATAAATTTAATATTAAAATTGAATATAAAACTCAAGACGAATATTTAGGTACAGCACACGCTACTAATTATGCCAAGGATTTTATCAAGAATGATCCATTTTTAATGATGTACGGGGATTTATTAGTTGATCCTATTATCTTTAAAGAAGTGTTGCAAAAATTTAACAAAAGTAAACCTGAAGGATTAATCTCATTACTTGAAGTTGGAAATCCTAAAGACTATGGTATAATATCACTTAATTCTGATGGCTTTGTAGAGAAGATAACAGAAAAACCTTCTCCAGATCTGAATTTAGGCAATTTAGCGAATGCTGGAATCTATGTTTTTAATCCAATAATATTTGAAGCAATAGAAAAAACAGAAAAATCCATTAGAGAAGAATTTGAGTTCACAGATTCTATGGAAATTCTTATTAAGCAATTTAATGGCAATATTATCGGTCATATTATAAAAGAGAAATTCTGGAGTGATATTGGATTACCTTGGCAATTATTAGACGCAAATAGTTATCTTTTAGATAAAATAGAAAAGAAAATCTTAGGAAATATACAAGATAATGTAGTTTTTGAAGGTAATGTTTATATTGGTAAGGGAACTACAGTCCGTTCAGGAACCTATATTCAGGGTCCATGTTATATAGGAGAAGATAATATCATTGGTCCCAATGCGTTTATTAGACCTAATACAACAATAGGAAATAATTGTCATATTGGGATAAGTGAAGTGAAAAATTCAATCATACTTTCAGATACAAATATACCCCACTTTAATTATATTGGAGATTCAATCATTTGTGAAAATGTGAATCTAGGAGCGGGAACAAAAGTTGCGAATTTAAGGTTAGACGAGAAAAATGTCAAAATGAATATAGAGGGTCGATTGATTGATTCAGGAACAAGAAAATTAGGAATGATAATAGGACCTAATGTTAAAACTGGAATAAATGTAAGCATCATGACAGGGAAAAAAATAGGAGCAAATTCACGAATAGGAGCACAGACTTTAGTAATAGAAGATGTGCCTCCAAATACACTTTATTATCAAGATCCAAATAAAGGGATTTGTAAAAAAAGCTTATTATAAATAGGTTTTTCGAATTAGTGAACAGTAACAGTTTTAGCTAAATTCTGAGGTTTGTCAGGGTCTAATCCAACAGCTACGGAGTAATAATATGCTAAAAGCTGAAGTGCAGGAATAAAAGTTATTGGACTTAAGAGATTATAATATTTATTTGCTGGTTGGTCGATTCTTATGGTAACATCACTCAGATCTGTTACTTTCTTATCTTCTTCAACTACAAGAGAGATTATTTTGCCCCCTCTTGCTTTGAATTCCATAACATTACCAATTAATCGTTCATAGGTACCATCAGGAGGTGCAATAAATATAATTGGAAATCCATCTCTTACTAATGAGATAGGCCCATGCTTCGCGTGTGCTGCGGAATAACCTTCTATAAAACGGCAGGCAATTTCTTTTAATTTAAGGCCTCCTTCTTTAGCTGTGGCAATGGATATCCCTCGTGCTAAGAAGAAGAAATTATGACTCTTTTCTAAATTCTTTACAATATTTTGTATCAAATCAATATCTTTACTTAGGAAATTTTCTATTATATCTGGAGTTTTTCTTAATGCTCTACAATATTCATTGATTTCATCTTCGGACTCGACACCTTTCATTGTAGCAATTTTTAACCCAATAAGAGCAAGTATTAATACTTGAGTAACATATGTTTTCGTAGCTGCTACGCCAATTTCTGGTCCAGCTCTCGTTACTATTACGTGATCAGAATATCTAGTCATTGATGAACCAACTATATTTGTAATTGACAATATTTTTACGTTGGCAGCATTTTTTGCCCACCTTATCGCTTCTATCGTATCAACAGTTTCTCCTGATTGTGAAATTGCGATAATTGCAGAATTATCAGGTAATGCGTTGGATAATTGGGTTTTAAATTCAGAACATTCAATTGCTTGAAGATATTTCCCCAAAAATTTTGTTATTATAAATTTTCCTGCAAGGGAAGCATAAAATGATGTACCTGCTGCTGTGATATAAATATTATCCGCAGATAAAATTGCTTCTGCAAATGCTTTTATATCCTCTTCTGGAACTTTCAGGGTACGCCTTAACGCATCAGGTTCTTCATGAATCTCTTTTAACATAAAATGTGGATACCCTCCTTTTTCGGCGGCATCAATATTCCAATCAATTTGGATTAAATTTTTGGATACCTCATCATTAGTTTTAACATCAAAGAATTTAGCGCCTCCTGGTCTTAGTATTGCCATCTCATCATCATCTAAAATATAACATTGTCTCGTCAAGGGAAGAAATGCTGGTATATCTGAGGCACAATAAGTTGCTCCATTATCAATACCTACGACTAAAGGTGACTCTTTTCTTACTACTATTATGCAATCTGGATAATCTGTATGACAGACCACAATCCCATATGCTCCTGTACATTTTCTTACAGATTCTAAGATAGCAGTCTTTAAATCTAATCCAGTACTCATAAATTCTTCAATTAAATGTGGGATAATTTCTGTATCGGTTTCAGACTGAAAGATATGACCCTTAGCACGTAATTCATTTCTTAATTCCATAAAGTTTTCAATGATACCATTATGAACAACCGCAATTTTATTAGAACAATCCAAATGTGGATGACTATTGATTTTAGTGGGAGCTCCATGAGTTGCCCATCGTGTATGTGCAAGAGCTATTTTGGAACCCTCTGGAAAATCATCCAATTTAAGTCTTTTATGAATTTCATCAATTTTCCCAGAATCCTTTTTAATAAATAATTCTCCATTATAATTAGTAACAATGCCACATGAATCGTATCCCCGATATTCTAATCTTTTAATTGCCTCAAGTGCAATCTTACCAATTGAGATATCTTCCTGATTTGTTATAACTCCAAAAATTCCACACATTATTAAATCCTAACTTAACGTAAATATGTTAAAAAGGAATTAAAGATATTTGAAGATTACCGTAGAACTCGTATAACAAATATAATTCAATATATTTATATAGATAAAGTAATGGGGATATATGAAAAAGACGTATATAAAACGGGAAAATAATCAATAGTATTGTTTATCCACTAAATTAAATTTAATTGTTTCATCTTCTCTACTGCTATTCTGTTTGTTTCAATTGATTCTTCCATGTTTATACTGGATTCACAAGAGATTCTCAAATATGGGCTTGTTCCTGAACGTCTTATTAAAATCCATCCATCTTCAAAATCTATTCTAATTCCATCCATCTTATTGATCTTTTTTATTTTCTTACCTAACCCATTAAAAGTATCTTTCATTTCAGAGATAATTTCATCATTAGTTTGTTCTGAAAATGGAATATCTTTAAGCAATCTGTGGTTTGTACGATAGAATGGGTAATTTGGAATAGACTTTAATAATTCAGAGAGTGTCTTTCCCGATTCAGCAACCATTCTAAGGACTTTCGCGATTGTTACTATAGAATCTGGACCATAATGAGTACTTGGCCAAATATATGTACCTGAATTCTCTCCTCCCAAAAATGCATTATGTTCCTTGAGACAAATAGCTACTTTTATATCTCCGACTTCGCATTTGATGACTTCACAACCAAGTGGATTTAACACATCTTCTATTAGACTTGATGAATTAATAGGAGTAACAACTTTCATCATTTCTTTTTTAACTTTAGATCCTTTATATCTTTCTAAATAATCTTTTGCCATTAAAGCCAATAATCGAATTGGATCAACAATTTCTCCATTCTCATCTAAAAAGATTACTCGATCAGCATCACCATCTAGGGCAATACCTAAATCTGCTTGTTCAGATATCTTTAGAAAGTTAGAGATTTGTTTTAGATTTTCTTTACTCGGCTCACTTAGACGCCCAGGAAATGAACCATCCATTTGACAATTGAGTGTCGTTACATTGATATTATAATTACTTAACATTTTAGGTACAATATCGCAACTTGAACCATTTCCAGGATCAACAATAACGTGCAATTTACTTCCATCAAACATAACACGATGAGTTATATCTAAAATATGAACATCATTTATGTCATTAACTTCAGAAACAGTACCGATCTCATCCCATTTAATCTTTAAGAATGATTTTGCGTTATATATTCTTTCAATTTCTTCTTCTTGTTCTGGTGTGAACCCCATGCCAGAGATATTCCAAAATTTAAGACCGATATATTCAGGTGTATTATGTGAAGCAGTTATCATTACGCCAGCATCCGCGCGCAATATCTTTAGGGACATTGCTAAAGTCGGTGTTGTTACAATACCCACCCGCTTGACATTACACCCACAACTCACTAGTCCAGAAATAAGTGCGTGTTCAATTGGAGGAGCAGAGGTTCTAATGTCTCTTCCTATTACAACATCTCCCCCATTAATATAAGTTCCCAATGCAAGTCCGACCTCAAGACTCATTGCTGGTGTAAACATAACATCTGATTCACTATAATTAATGAATACTCTCCTAATACCACTCGTTCCGAAAATATTTGAGGTCATTTTTTTTGTTTCTTTACTTAAAAATATATTAAAAAGATTAATATAATATTTATATAAAATATAGAAGAAAACCTAATTTTTATATTTATTCTCAGTTAAACTGCTCATTCTCAAAAAGGTAAATTATAAAATCTCGAAATTACTATTTCATAAATAAAAGATTAAGGAAATTTTCTATAATTAAAAATTTTAAGGGATTTACCACGATCTTTCAAGGCCTATTTAATATTTTAGATTTATACTTTAATGAGATTGATCTTTTTTACGATGCCATAAGTAAATATTTTAGAGAGAGAATTATTATTTTTATTGAAGGTATTTCCTCAGAAAAACGCGATTTAACAGAAGAATTTGAGTTAGTAACTTCTTTCCTTAAAAAAGAACTCATTAACTTAGGATTTGAACAAGAAGAATTTGAAAATATGTTTTCAGATCAGTTTTTAATAATAAGACGGAATGAAATTAAAGCATTGAATACACCAATAGAACGATTTGATAAAAAATTAGCTCCTATTATTTATGAGATATTTTTAGAAAAAGTGGTAGACTATCTTGTGGATAAACCCTGTATTCCTATTATGTTAGAGTTGAAATCTAGACAATTTATTCCAATTGAATTTTTGATGGAATTACAAAATTTAAAGAGGGTATTTGATAAAGATCCGGATAAATTGGAAAATTTAAAAAAATATGTTCAAATTCGTGATAGAATAATTAATAAATTTAGTGAAAATAAAGAAAAAATAGAAAAACTTGAAGATCTAGATAATCCTCAGGACAAGCTTCAATTAATATATTTAATCTATAGAATTATTGATTTTTTTCACTTACAGAAAATATTCGACTTTTCACACATTAAAAATTTTCTTAAAAACAACACTGAAGAATGGTTAGTGTCGATCCCTTTAATAACCTTAAAAAATCCTGATATATATTTTTGTGGAATTTATTTGGCTAACCGTTTGCTTGATATGGATATTGATATTAATATGGAGCAGGTTATCCATTTTTTATCAAACCTATATGAAGAAAATATTGACGAATTTGAAGCACCTCTTTTTGAAGCAACTGATAGATTATATTATTATCTTAAATCAACACAGATGAGTAATTATAAATTATCTGACTTACAGATTAAGATGCTTTTTAAAACAGAACCAAGATTTTTCGAAAGCCATTTTTTGAAAAATTTAGAAACATCGCAATTAGTAGTAATAATAAAAATTCTTAACCTTGTTGGATTTACTAAATTAGAACGAGAAATACAATCAATTACGGAAGAGATCGAGAGACGACTTACGCCTGAAGGAATAATACAGTATCGAGATGGATTTGTAACTTCAGAATCAACTTACTATGTTCTATTTTGTAATTATATGAAAAATTCTCTTGATAAATTAAAGGATTACGACCTTTTAGGTAACATAGTATCAAGGATTTATCGGAACCTAGAAATCCTTGATTTCACAATCGATACGAATTACGACCTCGTAAGCGAATTATTTTACTCAATAGAATCCTTGAAATTATTTAATTGTATAGAAACAAAGCAAATGATAATACATCTCGCTAAGTTTTTGTTTCCGCAAATTGTTGTTGATACAATATTAAAAAGTGAAGAAATTCCGCAAACAACCACGAGATTTAGACATTTAAAGGTAAATAGAATTACTGGAGAAACTATTTATTGATCATAGGTTAAATTAAAAGTATCAATTTCTTTTTTTTCTTGTAGATCAAAATTTTAATTTAATCTTCAAAATAATTATAAGATAAACAAGACAATCAATTTGATTTTTATGAATTTAGAAAATTTTGAATTAATTTATAAGGAAAATCGAGTTAAAATAAAAGATAAGGCAAAAATTAGAGCAAAACTAGGCGAAATTGTAGGTGATGAAAATGTTTCAGATAAGGAAATTGATATATTTGCCTACAATAAGGATACTACTCTTATAACATTAAATTGGACTCTCGAAGGCAAAATCGCCGCACAGCCAGATTTTATTGTATGGCCTGAGACTCCTGAACAGATCTCCTCTATTCTGAAATTAGCGAATGAAGAAAAGATTCCCGTGATTCCATTTTCAGAAGGTTCTGGAGTTGTTGGAGGGGCAATACCTATCTATGGCGGAATTATTCTCGACATGAAGAAATTTAATAAAATTTTAGAAATTAATGATAAAGATTTAACTGTTACAGTAGAGACCGGTACAAACGGTATGAATTTAGAACGTTATTTAAATGCGAAGGGGTATACGGGAGGTCATATTCCTCAATCTCTTTATACTTCATCTGTAGGAGGATGGATAGCACATAGAGCAGCAGGACAATTTTCCTCTAAATATGGTAAAATTGAGGATATAATAATGGGTATGGAATTAGTTTTGCCACAAGGAGATATCATAAAATTTAAGACTATTGCAAGAGCATCAACAGGTCCTCAACTTGATAAGCTATTCATAGGTAATGAAGGGACTCTGGGAATAATAACCAAAGCCACACTAAAAATTTGGCCCTATCCTGAAAAGAGAGGATTAATTTCATATGCATTCCCCACTTTTGAAGATTCATTAGAAGCAACTAGACAAATTTTGAGGCAACAAATATATCCCGCTGTTATTCGAATTTATGATGCTGATGAAACTAATAGGCACTTTGGTCATATAGAAAAAGCTAAGGATAAAGTTATGGTTGTTTTTGTCTGTGAAGGTATTGAAAGACTAGTCGATCTTGAAGAGACGATTACGAGAGAGACATGTAAAAAAAATAATGGGATCGATTGTGGAGAGGAACCTGTAGAGCACTGGTTTGAAACTAGATTCAAAGTAACAGAAACATCATCCACACCAACATTTAAAATTGTAGCTGATACTATTGAGATTGGATTTTTATGGGATAAAGCGGCAGATATGTATCATTCTGTCATAGAAACTACAAAAAAAATTCAAGGCGTCATGATGATAACGGCTCATGTTTCTCATTTTTATCCTAATGGAGTGGGATTTTATTTTACTTTTGCTGGAATCCCTCCAAAAGAAAAAACTGATTTTGAGTTTTATCAAGAGATTTGGAATTGCATTATTAAAACAGTGGAAGATGCCGGTGGATCGTTTGGTCATCATCACGGCGTGGGAATCAACAGATCTAAGTGGATGGAACGTGAATGGGGAAAATCGTTTGATACTTTAAAGAGCATAAAGAAATTACTTGACCCTAATAACATTTTAAATCCCGGGAAAATTTATGAAAGTGTCTGGAAAGAAGGAGGGGAGAACTAAATGAGTGATATTTTAGACAAGTATAAATGGATGGGGCCTATCATCCAAAAAATGGATCGCGACACCAAAAGAGTATTTATGAAAAACTTCAGAATGCGAGATAAGAATTTTTTTCCCGAAGGCGATTATAAAGCTGATGTAAAGAACTTGGTAAATTGTATGCTTTGTCCAAATATGTGCCGATTTGACTGCGGAACTCTTCAAGCAGCGAAATCTGAAACCATTAGTCCGGCTTATAAGGCAAGAATCGGCTATTATCTCACAATTGGGAAAATTGATCCGTTGGATCCCTCAAACAAAGAATTCATTGATTTAATGTATAAATGCTCAAATGAGGAGTCTTGTAAAGTATGGTGCCCCTTTGAGTTTTCTGTTGTTTCTTTACTTGAAACTGTTCGTGATGATCTCAATGATAAAGGTGTTATGCCGGATTACTGTAAGGAGCAAATAAAAAAATTAAAAGAGACAAACACCATAGAGGATCATAATATTTATGAAACTTATAAGGAAAAAGGAATAGAAAATATTGAAACTGATGGTAATGATGATGTCTATTATTATATCGGTTGTGAATCAATGAAATTTCCTGAAGTTATAAAAGCTAACATTAAAATTTTAAAAAAAGCGGGTGTAAAATTCTCAACAAATTTAGAAAAAAAGGGATGCTGTGGAGGACCTGCGTTTAACATCAGGGATTTAAAAATAGCAAAAGAGCTTGCTAATAAAAATAAAGAATTAATAGAGAACACTGGAGCGAGAATTGTTGTATCAGATTGTCCTGGTTGTATAGAAACCTTAAGGAATCGATACCAAAAAGTAGGGATCGAAATTGATGTTAAATTTATTCATATAGTCCAATATATTAAAGACCTTATCGATAACGGAAAAATAAAATTAGAAAGAGAAATCCCTGATGAATATAAAAAAGTAACCATTCACGATCCCTGTTTACTTGCCAGAAATTTGAATGATACTGAGTCTATTAGAGCAATTTTAAATAAGATGCCTGGTATTGAAAATATTGACCCGATATATAATAAACAATTTACCCATTGTTGTGGTTGGAGTGGTACAGTTCATTGGGCAGATAAAAATATAGCAATCAAAGAAGCTACAAATAGAATTAATGAATTGAAAGAAACTGGAGCAGTTGTGTTCATTTCCGCATGTCCTGAATGTGAATTAGGTTTAGCATATGGAATCAGTGAAAAGGATAAAGAAAAGATTAAAATAATAGATATCTCTGAATTATTAATGAAAGTTATTTAAATTAAGAAATTGAAAAAAAAAACTATAAAAAATTATGTTTCTGAAGTGAATAATATGAGCGAACTCTTATGTGTTTTTGATGTTGGAACAACAGGGGCAAGAACCATTATATTTGACATTAATGGTAAAGAAATTATAAGAGCTTATGAGGAGTATCCGATTGAAAAGCAGCCAGTTGGTATTTCTGAACAAAATCCAATAATATGGTGGAATACGGTTAAAAACACTTGTAATACAGCAGTAAAAAAGATAAATCCAGATGATATTATTGGAATATGTGCTTCTTTCCAACGAGCAACTGCAGGTCTTATTGATAAAAATGGAGAAGTTTTACATCCTGCGCTCACATGGATGGATGAGAGAGAAGTAATTGATACATCAAAGTATCATGAAGAATTAAGAAGAACTGTTCCTAAACTTTTATGGTTCAAAACCAAAAAACCCGATTTATATAATCAAACTTTTAAAATTTTTTTCCCAGATACTTACATATACATGAAATTGTGCGGGAAAGATTTATGTGTTACTGACCCTACAAATGGTATTTGGGGGATTATGAATATGGAAACTTTAGATTGGGATGAAAAGCTTGCTGAATCATATGGTTTGCCCGTAGATTTATGGCCAGAGCTTCATACACCTGGAAAAATCATTGGTGAATTATCAAGCGAAGCTGCAGGAAATTTAGGGCTTAAGAGTAATATCCCTGTAATTCTAGGGGGAGGAGACCAACAATGTGCTGCCTTAGGTTTAGGAGTTGTTGAAAAAGGACAAGCAAAAGTAACAACAGGAACAGGAACATTTGTCGATTATGTTACAGGCGATGCTCCAGCAAAACCAGCTGGTGATGTTCCCATATTCCCACTACCACATGTTATTAAAGGAAAATGGATTCTTGAAGCTTCAATGCCCGGTACAGGAACTGCATTAAAATGGTTCAAGGATAATTTTTCACAATTACAAACAAAAACATGTGAAGAAAAAAATCTCAATGTTTATGCTGAATTAACTAAAGAAGCAGAAAAAATTTCTCCTGGAAGTGAAGGATTACTGTTTGTACCATTATATATTTTCAGAAAAGGAACAATTCATGGTCTGGGTTGGAATCATACCAGAGCGCATATGATTCGTGCTATAATGGAATCAGCAGCTCTTAGTGCGCAAATGTATATGGGAATGTTAGAAGCTATTGGGGGTGCTAAAGTCTCTGAGTTAAAGTCAGACGGTGGTGCAATGAATAGTGATTTATGGGCCCAGATCCTCGCGGATGTTATGTCCAAAAAAATAGTTGTTCCAGAGAATAAAGATGGTGCGGCTTTAGGTGCGGCTATTTTAGGATTTTGCGGATGCAAAAAATATAATAATGTAAATGATGCCATAGAAAAAATGGTTAGATTCGAAAAAGAATTCAATCCCATAAAAGCAAATACAAAAATTTACAAAAAGCTTAATAGATTATTTATGCCTACAGTATTAAATATTTTTGAGAGTAAACGCGTAACTAAAGACCTATAAAATCTTTTTTTTTCCTAATTTTTACGCCATTAATTAATTTCGAAAAGTATTTTTTGAATCTTTTATTGTAAAAACTATAAGTTAATATAATAAAATTATTCTGCAAAAATTTGCCATATTTTAGGAACGTCGAGGGTTACAATCTCTATTACGAGGAGTGGAATCCCGATTCAAAGAATGGCATAATAATTCTACTCCATGGTTTTGCGTCATCTGCTTCATTTTTTAAAAAGCAGATTAAAGTTTTAAAAAAAAATTACAGAATAATTGCTTTTGATGCTTTAGGGCATGGAAGAAGTGAGCATCCAAAAGATCTAAATCTAAACCTAAATAAAAATTTAAGGGATGATACTATAAGGGATTTGGAGGATCTTTTAAAGTATTTAGATGTAAAAGAAAAATATGGAATAATAGGTCATTCCCTTGTTGGCGGGATGATTGCACAATTAATCTGCATGAAAGATCCCGAAAGGATTAAGTTTCTCATCTTATTAAATTCAGGCTACATAATGATTGACAATGTAATTCGAAATATATTTTATAATTTGCTTCCATATTTTATTCGCATGAATTTTTTAGATGTTGTTGCCAATTCAATTGAGGATATCTTAGATAAAACAATTCCATATATTATGACAGCATTATCAAATTTTATTTTAAACTCAAAATTAACTAAGGATGAGCTGTATATGCGCATTGAGAGTCAAATCTTTAAAATGATTACGGAAATAAAAGAATATGATCCTTCAGAGATAAGATGTCCTACATTAATTATAGGAGGGCGTTTAGATAATTTTGCACCAGAACAAATGTCTGAAGAGTTGCATAAAAAGATTCCTAATTCCGAGTTACAAATTATTGATATGGCAGGTCATTTCGCTCCCGCTCAACGAAAAGAGGTAGTTAACGGATTAATATGTGATTTTATTGGAAAAGTGAAGTGATTATTACATATTAGTTTATTAACTATTACAGGATTGATTTTAAAATGAGCTTAGATATGAATGATAATGAAGTAACTCTCTCATTTTTTAAAAATGAAGTAAAACAATTTGTTAAAGAGCGTAATTGGAAAAAGTATCATACTATTAAAAATTTAATTCAAGCGTTACAAATTGAAGCCGCAGAATTATCTGAACTATTTTTATTTAAGGAATTATCAGTTAATGAAGTTCTATCGAATAAAGAACTTTTAGAAAATGTATCAGGTGAAATAGCTGATGTCTTTATTTATCTTTTAAGTTTAGTAAATGAATTAGATCTTGATTTAACGAATAGTTTCGTCAATAAAATGAAGAAAAATCGACAAAAGTATCCAACAAAAGAGTTTAATAACGGTAATTATTATAAAAAGTGAATTGATCATTGTTATGTTTATTTTAAAGTTAATAATTTGATTTTTATTTTTTTTTTAATAGGTGTTAAATTATGGCTGGAGAGAATTTGGAAGAAATTATAAAAAAACAATTTGGTAATACAATCAAGGAGACGAATTTTCCTGCTTTAGGAGAATTATACAAAGGTAAGGTCAGAGACAATTATATGAAAGAGGACATCAGAATTATAATTGCTACAGATAGAATATCCTCCTTTGACAGAGTTATTACAACAATACCATTCAAAGGGCAAATGTTAAATCAAATTTCAGCGTTTTGGTTTAAAAAAACAAAGAATATTGCTAAAAACCATTTAATTGACATTCCAGATCCCAATGTATCAGTAGTTCGACAGTGTGAGACAATTCCAGTTGAGATGATAGTAAGAGCTTACATTACAGGAACTATGTGGCGCAATTACCAAAAAGAAATTCCAACATCAGGAATTTTACTACAAAAAGGGTTGCAAAAGAATCAAAAATTTGATGAGTTTATCCTCACACCTTCAACTAAAGCTGCGAGTGGACATGATATCTATTTGCCTAAAGAAGAAATAATCAAGGAGAATATGGTCTCTAAGGAGACATATGAAGAGATGGAAGAGGCAGCAACTAAATTATTTACATTTGGCCAAGATTATTGTAAGAAGCATGGACTTATTCTAGTAGATACAAAATATGAATTTGGGATCTATAATGATGAGTTAATTGTTATAGATGAAATTCACACTCAAGATTCATCACGATTTTGGATTTCTGATACGTACGACGAAAAATTTGAAAAAGGAGAAGACCCTGATATTCTTGATAAAGAGATATTCCGTGGATGGCTTATGGAAACCTATCCAGATATTTTTCCAAATATTTCGCAAGAACAAGAAATTCCTCCCATAGCAGACGATATCAGAATCGAGGTTGCTAAAAGATATATGAGAAGTTATAAAAAAATAACAGGTCAAGAATTCAAACCAGAAGTATCAAATGTATTTCAGAGAATTCAAGAAAATTTGAAAAAGGCTAAATATTTATAGAAATTAAGAAAAGATTTAAATTAAAAAAAAAAATTTTTTTCTCATAATGATTATTGTAATTTTATTAGTTCTTAGTTTTGTATTATTCTTCCTATCCTTTGTATTTATTTTAATTGATGTTTTGTTTTGGGGGAAAAACAAGGAAGGTTCAAAAAAGGAGGGTATAAGTAAATTAAGTGGATATAGCTTTGGAATAGGGCTCTTAGCATTGTCAGTGCTCATGTTTATTGGCACAATTTTAAGCATTTAAATTGGTAGAAATTAATATTTTGACCGAAAAAAAGAAATAATAATGTCTATTTTCTTTATTTTCTTTTTATGTAAATATTTTAAAATATAAACTATTTTGTCGGTTTTTATTTATTGTATATTATTTTTAAGTTAATAAGAATTATATTAAATATATCTAACTTCTTATTTCATAATGGATCACCAAGAATATATAGTGGAAGTCGTCTTAGAAAACAAACCAGCAGCCAGAGATCCAGTTGGAGAGACCATTCAAAAGGACTTACTTGCTAAGAAGGGTTACAACATGGTTTCAAACGTCCGGAGTGGTCAATATTTGAGAATTAACATAAGTGCTGCTAATGAGAATGAAGCTAAGGAAATAGTCGATAAAATGTGTAATGATCTCAGGATTTTCAATCCGGTCACTCAAAATTTAACAATTTTAAAAGTAACCCAAAAGAATTAGAAAAACATGACTATTAAAATAGCTGTGATTCAATTTCCGGGGTCTAACTGCGATTTAGACACTTTATATGTGTTGAATAATGTAATTAGTAACGGTATTGAAGCAGAGTTAATATGGCATAACCACTTTAAAGAAGCGCAATTTGATGGTGTTGTATTACCTGGTGGTTTTTCTTTCGGAGATTATTTAAGATCAGGAATTATCGCTGCTCATAGTCCTGCTTTAGATGAAGCTAGAATCATGTTAAAGGGCGGAAAACCAATAATTGGGATTTGCAATGGGTTTCAAATATTAGCTGAAGCGCAATTCCTTCCGGGTGCTTTATTACGAAACGATTCTCTTAAGTTCATTTGTAAGTGGGTTAATATCAAGGTGGAAAACAATAAAACAGCATTTACAAGTAAAATGAATATTGGGGATGTGTTAGCAATACCTATTGCACATGGAGAAGGAAGATATTACACGGATAAATTAAAAGAATTGGAAGAAAATAATCAAATTGTATTTAGATATAGTACTGAAAACGGAGAGCTTACAGAACAGGCAAATCCAAATGGTTCATTGGAAAGTATAGCTGGAGTATGTAATCTTGAGCAAAACTGTTTAGGATTGATGCCACATCCAGAACGTGCATCAGAACCGATATTAAGTCCAAAGCAAACAATGCACGGAAGACTTTTTTTTGAATCGATGGTTGAATTTATAAAAAGGAGGGTTTCTTAATGCCTAAAGTTATAAGTAATGGAGACGAATTAGACGTCGATCTTACACAACCTGAAATAAAACAAATAAAGGATTTATTAGAAAGAGACCCTACTATCACAGAATGGGGCATGTTCGATGTAATGCATAGTGAACATTGTTCTTATAAATCCTCTCGACCAAAATTAAAATTATTTGAAGATGCTGAAAAGAATTATGATTATGTACTAGCAGGTCCTGGACAAGATGCTGGCGTTATCGATATAGGAGATGGATTTGCCTTAGCATTTAGAATTGAATCCCATAACCATCCTTCTGCTATTGAACCATATCATGGTGCAGCAACAGGAATCGGTGGAATTATCAGAGATATTCTATGCATGGGCGTAAGACCTATAGCATTGTTGGATCCGCTAAGATTTGGTCCGTTAAAGGGAAATCCTCACTCTCAATGGTTATTTAAATATGTTGTTAAAGGCATAGCCGATTATGGAAACTGTACTGGTATCCCGACTATAGGTGGAGAAGTAGAGTTTGATAAAAGTTTCGAGAGTAATTGTCTAGTTAATGTTGCATGTATTGGATTAGGGACAATTGAAGATTTTGAACATGCTCCAAGTAAAGCATATAATCCGGGGGATTATGTTATTTTGATGGGAGGCTCCACCGGACGAGATGGAATCCATGGAGTGACTTTTGCTTCACGCACGCTTACTGAAATGTCGGAAGCAGATAGACCAGCAGTCCAGATTGGTGATCCATTTACCAAAAAATTAATTATAGAAGCAACTATAGAGGCCGTGAAGACAGGATATGTTAGGGGTCTAAAGGATCTTGGAGGGGGAGGATTATCTTGTGCATTAAGCGAACTTACGGGAGACGGGGGCACTGGTGGCGATATTGACATGTCTAAAATTTTTACTAGAGAACCAGGGATGAATTCATTTGAAATAATGCTCTCAGAATCTCAGGAAAGGATGGCTTTTATAGTTAAACCGGAAGGATTGGAAACCGTTTTAGAAGTATTTAGGAAATTTGAGATGGCTCATGCTGTAATAGGTAGAACTGATGATTCTAAAGTGTTAAAAGTAAAGGATGGAAATTCTCTCGTTGTAAACTTACCAGCTACGGCATTGTCAGATGCTCCCACAATCCCTCGAGAAGAAAAGCGTCCAGAATATCTCGATAAATTAATTGCTCAACAAACTCCAGAACCTAAAAAGGACCTTGAGGAAATAATGTATGATTTAATAGCATCTGAAAATATCTGCAGCAAAGAGTGGGTATATCGACAATATGATCATGAGGTCGGGGTAAGATCAGTTGTTAAATGCGGAGATGGAGATTCAGGAGTACTGAGAATCATCGGTACTAATAAATTCTTAGCCGCCAGCGTTGGAATAAATTCAAAACATTGTTATCTTAATCCATATGAAGGCACAAAAGGAGGTTTAGTGGAAATATGTGGAAATGTAATTGCAAATGGAGCAAAACCTATGGCCATGGTCAATTGTTGCAATTTTGGAAACCCAGAAATACCCGAATCTTTTTGGTACTTTTCTCATGCCGTTAAAGGTATGGCAGATTTCTGTACACAACTAAGAATACCAATTATAGGCGGAAATGTTTCTTTCTATAATGAAGATGAAGTTAATAAAACTGCAATTAAACCTACTCCAGTAATAATGATTGTGGGTATTATAGAGGGTAAAGAAAATGTCATCACATTACCATTCAAAAAAACTGAGCATGATATCTTATTACTAGGAGAGACAAAGGCAGAATTAGGGGGTTCAGAATATCACTCAGTTATTTATGATCTTGAAGGTGGAACACCCCCACATGTAGATGAGAAGAAAATAAAAGCAAATTGGAATTTTCTGTTTGAACTATATAATAACAATCTTGTAAAAGCAAATCATGATGTAAATAAAGGTGGATTAATTATTACCATTGCTGAAATGTGTTTTAAAAATAATTTAGGAGTAGACTTAGATTTTAATGAATGCTATGATGATAACTTAAGAGATGACGAATTTCTATTTAGCGAATCGGTTGGAAGATTCATTATAGAGACACAACCTAAAGATTATAATAAAATCATGGAAATTGCCAAAAACCTCAAAGTTAATGTAAAAAAAATAGGATTTTTAATTGCTAATCCAGAAATACATATAAAAGGTCTAAAAGGGAAAGACGTTAAGCTCGATGTTAATAAAATGAAAAAATTGTATGAAGTTACAATTCCAAACCTTATGGAAATTTAAATTGATTAATTAAAACAGACTTCTAAAATAATATAGATAATTATAAATATGCATGAATTCTCTTTATAAATGGATTTCTTAGTAAGAAAAACTTTAATATATACATAAGTTTTTTAATAACTAGCAATAACTTATCATTTAAAAAATAGAATTTTTATAGATTTGCTTATTCATTCAAAGGTGGTTGATTACGCGAGCGAGAGCATGTATAAAATGTAGAGAATATGTCATTATACACCCAGATAATCCTTTGAATCAGGAGACAATTAAAGTATTCGAAGGGAAACATCGGACACACACACTAATAACGCTTGATCTCGAGGAAGTAAAAGGTCAATATACAAATTTTCAATCACAGAAATCGTCTGAAGAAGAATCTGATTGAATGCCTAGAATAATTATGCAATTTTTTATTTTTTATCCTTTTTTACAATTATTATATTTAAAATTTATATAGTACCTTTAAGATTTTTTTATATCCAAATCTTTTGAATTAAATCAAAGGATCAGCGATTTTGGATTAATATTTTAAATTAATTAATGCTGACTCGATAGAGTTTAGATGTTCGATTTTCGATATATTTAAATATATGATATTACTTCTAATTATTATATTCGATTTATGATATATTATTAAAAAAAATCAGTGAATTCAAGAAATGTTTTTTGGCAAGAGATTTAGCGGTTATCATAGTGGTAGATTATCCGGCTTAGATATATTAGTACTTTCAATTATAAAAAATAATAATGGAATTTCTGGATACAAACTAATCCAAAAAGTAAATAGAAAATTTAAAGACTTATGGAAAGCATCAGCAGGTACGATTTATCCGTTATTAAGTCGATTGGCAGAGAAAAATTTGGTTAAAATTGAGGAATTAATGAGACACAATCGTCAAATTAAAAGTTATAAAATTACTGAAGCTGGAAAAACAGCTCTTAAAAAAGTCTTAGAAAACAATTTAGAACCGAGTATCAATTGTCTTGGGGACTACATAAGGACTATTATGAAGGCATCAGTACCGAGTGAGAAATTTATTGAAAAAGTAATGCATTGTTTTCCATTTCCAGAAATTCCTTTCGATGAAGAGATTAATACTTCAGATTTTTCTAAAGAAAACATTGAACGTTTAAAAAGGATTATTTGGCATTTAAACCATGGGAAACAGAGATTAAAAAAGAAATTGAATGGAATGAATGAAAAGATTGAGAAATACACTAAAATTCTCGAAAAAATTGAAATTGAACGAAACAAGAATGCAAAACCAATTGAAATCGTTGATAACGATGAAGAGTTTGAAAATTTTTAATAATTTAATAAATAAAATTTGAAAAATAAATTAAAAAAAAAGGAGGTAAAAAAGATATGTGTCATGAAACAGGTTCTGAACACCATTTTGGGCATGGTTTCCTTCCTTTCGCTGGTAAGGATTTTCCTCATATGATGAAAAGAATAGGACGTCATATAAACGAATGTATGGGTAGATTTGGTTCTTGGGTACCTTACAATTTAGAAAAACTAGAAAATGGTTATTTGATTGTAGTGCCATTACCAGGTCGTACTAAAGAGGATGTAAATATTTCTCTTATAGGAAATAGCTTAAACATTAAAGCTGCGAAACCAAAGACGTCTGAAGAAACTAACGATGACAAAGAAACGCCGGGAATTCCATTTTTTAGACATTTCTTCTCTTTTATGAATGTTGATATGGATATTGCTTTACCGGCTGACGCAGATTTAGATTCTATTAAGTCAATAATGTCAAATGGGGTCTTAAAAATAAAGCTCGGGAAAAAACCATCAAGGAATATTGACATTAATACTGAAGGAAACAATTAATCCAAATTGTTAGAAATAAAGGTAAGTGCTCTGAAATTTTTCTAAGGTGTCGCACCTATCTAATTCCATAGCACTACCCAATAATTATATTTTTTTTTCTTTTTTATTTTTATTTTTATTTTATTTATGAACCTCCGAATAAAAGTCAAATTTTAAATTATAATTTGAATAATTAATTTTAATTCAAATTAAAAAAAAATTAGTACAATGTTGTCGCAGAATTCTAATTTAGAAATATCTGGTTGGCTTGATGGATTTACAGCCACTATAATTGTTATATTTGGTGCTGTATTCTCACTTACCGTTTTATATAGAGCAAGAAAAATGGAAGCTAAGCTCCTTATTTATGGTGCTTTCATGGGTTTGTTTGCGACTCTTTTATGGTTGGGACCTTGCGTGGATTTTTTTACGAAGATATCTACTGGTCAAAATCTGAAACCAGTGGAGCTCTATGGAATTTTAAGTTATATGTGGGTCGCTCCTGCAACCGTCTTAGGTCTGTACCTTGGAGCCGAACTCATGCTACCTAAGTTTAAGAAGCATATTGTAATTATTTATGCTATTCTAGGTATAATATTTGAATTAGTATTATTCTTAGATACAACGAATGCCTTTGAATTTGAGATCACCGGAGGGGCAATTGATGCAAGCTTTGTCTATGGTCATGCTACTTTCATTTTAATTGTAGTTTTTTTACTAACTGTCTTTCTCCTTAATGGTTTAGGAAGTTTGCGTCAGGTGCTTAAGACAACTGGTGTAGTAAGAAAAAAATTTGCATATATGTCAATAACTTTTATTTTGTTTGTTATTGTGGGCGCATTAGATGCATTAGGTTCAGCTTTAGGTCCAGTTTTATTTATAGCAAGAATGGGGATGATTGTATGTGCATTCCTCCTGTATTCTGCATTAAAACCTTAAAATCTTAAAATCTTATTTTTTTTATTTCTATTTTTTATTTAAATAAAGCTTAAATAACTAAATTTTAAATATAAGTTAATTAAAAATATTTCATATAAGAATAGTAAATTTTAATTAATATCTAAAAGTGTGATGTTATAAAATGTTTTTTCAAGGTTCTGACTCTGAACTTAATAGTCTATATAGCTTGCTTGATGGTATCACAGCGACTTGTATCGTTGTATTTGGAATTATATTCGCAATAATAGTATTTTATAAAGCGAGAAAAATGGAGGCAAAGCTCTTAATATATGCTGCTTTAATGGGCGGATTTGCAAGTCTTTTATGGTTAGGTTCATGTTCTTCTTTTTTATCAGTAATAGTGTTTGGGGGTCATTTGGAGCCAATTGGGCTATATGGCATTTTAGGTTATATGTGGGTTGCCCCAGCGGCTATCATTGGTCTGTACATAGGAGCCGAACTCATGTTACCCGAGAAAAAGAAGATAATTGTAATTATTTATGCTATACTAAGTATCATATTTGAATTATTACTATTTGTAGATTTTCTATTTTTTGATCCAATGAGATCCATAGAATATGAAATATCGGGAAGTTCAATTGATTCTAGTTTTGTCTATGGCCACCCTATATTCATATTAATTGTAATTTTTTTAGTCTCTGTTTTACTTCTTAACGGAATAGGAAGTATAAATAAGGCTATTCAGTCAACGGGAGTAGTAAGAAAAAAATTTTTGTTAATGGCGATAACTTTTATTATTTTCGTAATAGTAGCAGCTTTAGACTCTCTATTGCCTCATGGACCAGCTTTATTTATAGCAAGAATGGGGATGGTTGTATGTGCATTCCTACTGTATTTTGCATTAAAACCTTAAAATCTTAATTTTTTATTCTAAATTTTTATTTTAAAGGAAGAATTTGGTGTTTAATAAAAATCAAGTGAAATTTCGCCCTCCTCCTCAAATGGAAGGAATCGGTTGTAACTCTGCCACACCCTGGCTTTTTGAAATTCTTGAATAATAATAAGTTACTTCGTTATATAAATGCATAAGGGAGGATTTTTGACTGGGGCAATGATATATAAATGCATAAGGAAGGATTTTTGATTGGGTGGCAAAAGTTGTGTTATCAGTGTATCACATTGATATATTTATTTATATCCTAATTATAAAATTAAAAAACAATAATATAAAAAAAGGTGTTTAAGAGAATATGAAGTTAATAACATGCCACCTACCTGAGGCATACTTGGCTGGAATCGAAGAATTAGTTAATTTAAATGTGTATCCAAATCGTTCGGAAGTCATTCGTGTCGCAATACGCGACTTGCTCAAAAGTGAGCTCACTACTATTGTTCGAAAGCCACAAGATTGAGAAAATTATTTTTTTATTCTTTTTCTTTTTTATACATGTTTATAGCTTATAATATAGTGAAATAGAGCAGAGTGGTTATTTCACCCCAAATCTCTTCTAAAGATTTTTTTAATACAGATTATTTATAGATTTAATGAATTTTTCACATTACGACTTTGAGTTAAATTAAAATGAAAAAAGTAAGTCAAGAAGACAAATTATTCTATTTTGAGCGGAATTTTTTCACGTTAGACGGATTATGGATGATTGAAACAGAGAAGGAATTAAATTGGGAGAATGCATTGAAAATTGATTTAGCTGTTTGGAAAAAATTATTAAAAATAATTATTCGTAGAATTAAAAAATATTTGAAAATAGAAACAAATACGCTCACAGATTTAGTTGAGATATTAACTTTTAGGTGGTCTATTGAAGGATGGAAATACAATACTGTAAAAAATGAGGAAACAGAAGCTTTAATTGAAATTCATGGATGTCCATATAAATCTACCATGGATCGAAACCCTGATCGCCACGATAAAATTCCTTTAATATGCCGTAATATGTGTATTCCTTTTTATAAAGAAATCGTTGAGAATTTTAATTCTAAAATTAGGTTAGAAAGAAATGAATTCATGGGATTGGGGAATGATTTATGCGATTTTCATTTTAAAATAGAAGAGAAATAAGTAATATGGAAGATTTAAGCTATAAATGGAATTATTACGATTATTTAAGGATTATTCCTGCAATAATTTTTGCGGGAATTATTTTTTATTTTTCTTCTTTAAGCAATCCTTACCCAGTAAGACCCCCTGGACCCCCTCGTATTTTAGAATTAGAGGTATCCATAAATGATATATTACATATCTGCGAATATGCATTATTATCTCTTTTAATTGCGTTTGGATTTTCTGATAAAGTGAGATCGGTTTATTTAATTTTAATCACAATTCTTTACGCAATTTTAGATGAAATACACCAATATTTCGTTCCAAATCGTTATTTTAGTTTTTACGATATTCTTTTAGATTCTATTGGAGTGATTTTAGGATTTTTATTTTATGTTATTTTAACTAATTTAATAAAAAGATTAAGGAAAAAAACAAACGAGGGATAAACTCACAATATTTCAGATTCTTGAATAGCTATTATAAATGTTTTCAAAATGATTAATCTGATTTTTAATATTTAAGATAATTAAGTCACGGGCGTCATCACCAAGTCCATAGAGAGAGAATATTATATCATCAATGTTCCTTAACGATCTATAAACATTTTCATCTGCTATTCCATTATTTATTTCCAAATAGTTAATAATTTTGTCTACTTTCTTAATAATTTTAGCTTTAATATCCTCATTAGGTTTTAGTATAGGAAGATGTCTAATCATATATTGATTTAAATTTATAGTAGTGCCTTTCTGATTATTTATTCCATAAGTACAATAAAATTGATTTAAAATCGAATTAATATAAGCGCACAAATATTTTAATTCCCCAATATCTTCATGAAGTAGCGAATAAATAGACGAAGTAAAGCAAATATTATCTTCGGTATAAATTGCTTCTGGGATTATATTATTATGCTTAATTAGGAGTTTAGGACTCTTATAATACTCATACTCACTACCTTTCAAAACATTTTCATTAATATCTTCGATATTAAAGGATTTATTTTGATCTATGTAATAATAATGGAAGTCGTCTTTTGCATTGACAAAGGCGCAGGTCCCTTTCATATCGTCCCTAAGATTTTTTTTTATATGCCTCAGGCCGATATCTTCCTCCCCGCGTATCATTTTAGGAAAATCCTTTATATTCAAATAATTAAGGTCTCCCTGAATCTCGATTATTTTTATAATTTCATTAATATTTTCGGGGGTTTTTATTCTTATTCTATTTAACTTAACAGTTTCTGCTTTACAGTAAGGACATTCTTTTTCATAGGTATATACATAAATTTTTTTAGATTTTGAACATAGTGGACAATGAGGATTGAGACATATTTTTAATAAATCTACTTGTTGGTTGGAATAATTGATGATAACTTTATCGGGATAATCATAGACTTCCAATTTTCTTTCTTTTTCCTCATGATTTCGTTTATAAATAATTATTTGTACCTCATTTGTTGCTTTCTTAAATTGTTTTGACCCAATATCGAAGATTTTCAATATACTAGCATTTGAAAAGAGCTGATTTCTAAATTCGATGTATCCTTGTCTAAGGAGAAAGCTTTTAGGTACTAATAATCCGATAATGCCTTTGCTCCACTCAAGTGCTTTTATTAAAAAGGCGCAGTAAATATCGTTATAAAAGATTTTTTCATTTTTTAAAAAATCTTTCTCTTCCTTGGTTAATATATTTCCGTAAGGAGGATTTCCAATGATAATATCATATTTTGAGGAATTATACGTTTTTAAACTGTTTTTTAATTCTATGTTCGATTTTAGAATAGAAAAAATTTGGGAAAAATCTGTTTTCCCCGAATTGAGATACCAATTACTAAGCTTTAATATACAGAGCTTTAATGCAAATTCATTAATATCATGCCCAAAAAGATTTTGGATTAATAAGGTTTTTATTTTAAAGGGATCTAGTTGCGGATCCAGATTTTTAATTAGTTTAAAGAGATTAGAAGCAGCACTTAAAAGAAAAACACCAGACCCACAAGCGGGATCAAAAACCGAAGAATTTAAAAGAATATTTGCCACTTCTTTTTTCTGTTCCAATGTGAGTTCCAGAATATCTTCAATCTTATTAAGCTCAATTGGATTAATTTTATTATTAAGAAAAAGTAATAATGCTTGAGTGAATATGAAATCTGAAAGTTTTGTATCCGTATAATAGACGCCCTCTTTCTTTTTCTTATAATAATTATCTAAAAAGATTTCCTCCATAGTACTAACAGATTCCAAGATTTCTCTTACCATTTGGTTATTTTTCGAATATAAGCTCTTCTCAAATAATTCGAAAACCTTGTTTATATCTTGGAAATCGTTAATATTTTTCATAGTAAATATGAGTCCATTAAAAATAACTTCTTATGCTATATTTTCTCTATATTTTTATAGTTAAATATACTTATTATTATTGGGATAATGACGGATAAGAAGAAGAAAGAAGATTACCATGGGATTGCTCCCATTTCGGACCTTGTTAAAAAGATGAAAAAAGAATATGATAAGGATCCAAAAGAGTGGAGTCTAATTGGCTCAAAAGATGAACAGGGTAATTCTGACACTTTTATCCAAAAAAAGCCTAATGCCTACTGGCTAAAGTCAAAAATGCTAAGTCCTTATTCAGCTTTATCTATGGGTACTATTGTAAGGAAGATTGACCAAGATATTGATGAAAAGATTGGAAAAAAATTGACTCAAGAAGATATGCTCAGACTTTTTGGTATGGTGGTACCAGTTAAAAAAGATAAAAGCGTGGTAGCCGCGGGAATTGAAAAATTTTCTCAATATCATGGAGATTACATAAAAAAAATAATTTATGAGAGAGATTCAAATTTAGGTTATCAGTTGGCTAAGAGAATTGATCAAGAATTCTATAAGAAGTACCCCCAGAGGAAAAACCTTTACATTTGATTATAATTTATCTTTTAAAGTTTGTAATCCAGCTTTATCTTTAATGATCGGAAGATTTGCAGAATACGCGCTCGAATTTTTAATTAACTCGGATATTAAAGCGTTAATTTTTTCAGGACCCGGTTTTGATTCAATAGATTTAGCGAAATCTTTTATATTATTCACGTTTAGATCTTCCACGTAAAAAGAAATACCTTTTTCTACTTCTTCTAAGAGAAACTGATATGATAAATCGGCATCTCGTTCTGTTTTAACCAATGGATCATCAGGATCTTCGAAAGTATAGGAAATCTCCGTCCATCGTGAGCCATCTGGATTAGCAGGAACCATTCCGAAGATGTAATCTTTTGTATAAGCCCAGAAAACAGAATTATTCTCTGCATTATCGTAGGAGGAATCAACAATACTCTTAAATTCTTCAGCCATATTTATGACCTATTTATAGATTTTTTATTAAATTTTACTTTGTATAATATTATAATAGCAGTTATAAAAAAATTTTCAAAATAATTTCTATTAATTTATTTAGTTATTATTACTAAAAATGATTTTTATATGCGCAAATTAAATTATGAAAAACTGACTTCTGATATCCAAAATTGGATAAAAGAACATGTAACTTCTGCTGATGCGAAAGGAATTGTATTAGGATTAAGTGGTGGAATAGATAGCTCAGTTATCGCTGCTTTAAGTGTTAATGCGATTGGAAAAGAGAATGTTTTAGGTTTAGGTTTACCTTGCGAATCCATACCTCAAGATCTTGAGGATGCTAAGGCAATTGCCAAGCATTTAGGGATAACTTTTATAATTTCAGATTTAACTTCAGTATATAAAGAATTCTTGAAAGTTTTGCCAACTCATATAAAAAGTAATAAAATAGCACAAGCCAATATTAAACCTCGTCTTAGAATGACAATGGTGTATTATATGGGACAATCACTTGGAAAATATCTTGTAGCAGGGACAGGAAATAGATCGGAAGTTGCTATAGGATATTTTACTAAATATGGCGATGGGGGGGTTGATTTTGAACCGATTGGTGCGTTATATAAATTCGAAGTTAGAGAAATAGCGAGAGTTTTAGGGATTCCTAATAAATTTATCGATAAACCACCTTCAGCTGGACTATGGGAAGGACAAACTGATGAGGATGAAATTGGTTTAACTTACGATCTACTTGATGAAATTATTTATAGGATTGATCATATTTTATGTTTCGAAGGTTTAAACGAAAAAGATGTAAAAAAAGTCATAAATATGATAAAATCAGCAGAACACAAAACAAAAATGCCGCCAATGTTTAAAATAAAATAAGTTTTTATAAACTTGAGATTAACCTTCTTATTTTGGCTATTCGAGAGCTAATTTCATCAAGATTACTTCTAAGTCCTTCGTTTTGGTTTTTATATTCATAATCATCAATAATTCCACTATTATAATTATTACTCAACTCTTTATAGCCCTTTTCTAATGAATATCTTCTTCCTTCAAGTGCGATTAGTTCCTGATATAAAGCATCCTTATCTGTGGGCAATGGTTCGTCATCAACTATGGGAACTGGTTTAATCTCTTGTGGAATTTCAGCAATTATTTTCTTTTTTTCGACTTTTTTCTTTTTGCCTTTAGAAGTTATTTCTTCAGGAGTTTCAACTCCTACAGAAGAAAACACATTAAACAAATCTTTACCACTTGAATTAATTGATTCAGTATCTATATCTTCAACATCAATAGGAATTATTTCAGGTTTTTTATTAGGAAATATTAAGGATTTTGACTCTTCTTTTTGTTCAATTTTCGTTTCTTCCTGAATTTCTTGTGTTTCCTCTGGCATTCCAAATGGGATGGTTTTTAACTTGGATTCTTCTGGAGCTGTTGATGTCTCCTCTGGTTTTTCAAATAGGAAGGATTCTAAATTGGATTCTTCTGTATCCATTGGTGTTTCCTCTGGCAGTTCAAATGGAATGGATGATGGCTTGGATTTTTCTGTATCCATTGATAGTTCCGTAATAGATTGTATGATTTTCGGTTTTTTTACTGGCAATGGTATTGATTTTTCTTTTTCCTCATCTAATTCTGGTTCTATGGTTGATTTAAATGGAATTTCTGAACTAATCTCATTAGTTGGTTCTTCCATAATAATTGGGGTCAATTTTGATTTCTTTTTAGGTATTGGTGTAATTGGTGGTTCTTCTTTAGGCTCAAGCATATCTTTTAGCTCATCTATAGATACTTGTGAAATACTCGGTTTTTTTGGAACTTCAGTTATGATTTCTGGCTCCATTTCTTTATCAACACCACTATCCCCTATTTTTTCAATAACTGCCTCTTCAGATTCAATTGGAACTTTGATCTTTAGGGGTTTCTGAGGCTTCTTAACTAAGGGAATTTTAATTTTTAGGGGAGCAAGTTTGCCTTTTAAATTAGAAGCTTTTTCTTCAACTTCTGGTTCTTGAGCAATCTCTTCTTGAACTTCTGGCTCTTGAGAAGTTTCTTTAATTCTTTCTTCTTTTTTCTGTAACTCATTCTTAAGTAGTTCAATTGTCCCTTTCAATCCTTCAATTTCTCCTTTAAATTGTTCCGAAACTTGAGCCACAATTTCAGTAATATCAATATTTTTGTTAGCAATTTCTGGTTTAGATTCTATATCTTCTTTAGAATCACTTAAGAGGTCAGTTGACTCTGATTCTACCCCCATATCTCTGAGGCCCAACATCTTTGTAATATTTTCAGCCAATCCGTTTACTTCTTTGAACCATAAATCTAAAGTATCCCAATTTTCCAATTTATTTATTGTATCTTCAATTAAATCAGCTTTATCAGGAATTAAATTTTCATCTTTCAGAAGTTTGAAGCCTTGAATTAATATTTCCCTTGCTTCAATTTCATCATCTGGAGTAGGTTCACCTTCGGTTAATTTCAGAAAAACATGTTTTATTTCTTCAATTATCTCTTCTTCACTCATAAAAGGATCATTTGAAAAAATTTTTTATGTTGAATTAGGAAAAAAATTATTCTTAATTATTAATATAATAATTCGATAATTTATTTTTTATGTGTTTACATCATCTAAAATAACTATAAATTAATAAAAATTTGAAAAATTATTTGATATAAGATTATAATTAATGAAAATATTTATTAAAGAAGCTATCAAGCTCCCAATATTTATCTTAATAATGAAAAAATCTATAGAGAAATATCTTTGATCAATAAAGTTTAAACTCTTCTTCCTCTGTGTCCCCCCTTCCGTCTACAATGGTCGTGCGATTTTGGAGTAACTTCTTCGATCCTGCCAATTTGTAGACCTGATCTAGCTAATGCTCTTATGCATGCTTGAGCTCCTGGACCAGGTGTTTGAGCTTTATTTCCTCCTGGAGCCCTAACTTTTATATGAATTCCTCCAATATTTTTATCCCTCAGATCGTTGGCGATTCTAAACCCGCACTGCTTCAACAAGCTATTCGAAATGAATTACTTTATCGCTGCATACGGGCTACTTTCATTACGATCCGCCTTGACTACCATACCACCCGAGCATTTAGCGAATGTCTCGGCACCGCTCAGATCGGTGGCAGTAACTAATGTATTATTATACGAACTATAAATATGCACTATGGCCCATTTTATCTTTTTACTTATCTTTATTCACCTTTATTTATTATTATTTTGTTATGAAGGGACTATTAGGGATAAAACTAATTAAGTCTTCTTCGTCCTTTTTCACAATATAAGAAGGAGCATTTATTTTTTTATTCCCCACTTGGACATGTCCATGTACAATCATTTGTCTAGCTTGGTATATCGTACTAGCAAGCCCTTTTTCGTACACTAATGACTGAAGTCGTCTTTTTAAAATATCTTCAACCGTTAGATGTAGGACATCTTCGAATTCTGCTTCAGGACCCAAAATACCCAAGCGTTTTAATTTGGTTATTAATGTCTGTTGAACTTCTCCAGCTTTTTCTTTAGACAAGGTTCTGGAGTGTCGAGCGATTTCTCTCCAATTTCCTAACATAGTCCGAGATTTCCAGAACTCTCTTTTATTTCTAAGACCATATCTCCCGAGGAATTCTAATTCTTCTATAATTCTCTCTTTTTGGAACGGATGAGCAGGTTTCTTATATTTTTTTTTTAAACGCCTCGGATCTCCCATAATTAACTTCTCACTTTATTTTTTTTTTTACTAACTTCCGTCTCATTACACCAATAACTAGTCCATGGCGTCCAGTCGATTTAGTTCTTTGACCCCTAACTTTTAAGTGTAATTGATGCCTAATTCCCTTGTAACTTTTAATCTTTTTCATTCTATCAATATCTTGCTTAATGGTAATCTCAAGTTTATTGCCAATAACGTGGAGATCTTCGCCTGTTCTTAAATCTTTTTTTCGATTTACCATCCAGTAAGGAATTCCATTTTCTATAGGATTTAGAATTATTTCTTCGATTCTATTGAGATCTTTTTCTGAAATAGCTCCAATTCTTAATTCTGGATTAATTTTTGCGATTTTAACTATAGCTTGTGCAAATCTCGGTCCTATACCTCTAATTTGTGTTAATCCAAATTCAACTTTAGCCTTACCATCCACACGTGCTCTAAGATTACGAAAGTAAATTTGTTCTCGAAAATTTTTTGGTCTTAATGGTGATGGAACACTCATTATTTGAACATATACGTTAATTTTATATTATAATTAAAGGAAGAGAATATTAAATTCAATATTAATTTTTTTATTTTAAGTAGAAAGCCCCAATAATAAAAACATTAGTAATGAGGGTATCTTTTATTTTTTTCTTTTTTGGCACTTATATGCTTTTTACACCCATTTCTTTTAAAACCGGCAATTTTTTGTAGCATAGGTAATCCAGGTTTAACATCTTTTATAGGTTTTGATTCAATTAGACCATTTTTAAGTAATTCATCGTACAATTCTTTACCCTTTTCCGTTCTTATAATTACGGTATTCCATCCAGAAGGAGACCCAATCGATCCTATAGATATATCTGCCGATTCAGATGACAAATCAAAACACACTTCGCAATCTTCTCTTGCTAAATTACTGATCTCTTTGATGGGTATATTAAGTTCATCCCCAGATTTTGTATACACGATAAATTTACCTTTATTAATATCAGTTTTTTTTACATCATCAACACTGACATTTAATTTCTCTAAGATTTTCAATAATCCGTCTTCATAGGGAAACGATTCCATACAGAAAATACCAATACAATACTTTACTATTTGGAGAGAGGGTATTCCAATATCATAAATATGAGACTTTAAGAGGGCCTGCATCATGCAGGGAACTCCTACAACTGCTATTCCCTTTGATCCGTCATTAAATTGGTTTAGTAATTGTAATGTTGGATTATTCACATATTTCGTTCCAGCGGTAGATATAATATCTTCTTTGTTTTTTAATAATACGGGCTCTGGTCTCCAAGGATCACTACTCATCTTTGCTCCTAGTGCGCCATCAATTTCATTTTTATCAAATAAATAATGTAAACACGTACTGGAGATGCCACCATCTTGACATACTTCTGATATTTCTTTTACTTTTGTCCTAGCTGAATACGCTTCCTTAAAATATCCAATATTACCATATTCTTTAATCTCTGGTACATTTCCTAATTTCATAGGTAAGATTTTTGTAGGAAGATAGGATCTTGGACATACGAAATAACATAGTCCACATCTTATACATTTGTCTTCATCTATCTTTCCGAAACCATTATTTATTTCAATGCAATTTACTGGACAGATACCTGCACATATGCCACATCCAGAACACACTTCAGATTCGAATATTGTACTAACTGGTTCATAGATTGATTTAATAGAAGTAAGTGATTTGATATTTGGAAAACTAATTGAAAGATCTTTAAAAATTGATTTTGGAGGAGAATCATCAGCTCCTTCTATTTCATCATAAAGCTCTTCCACTAAAACAAGTTTTTCATTTTTTAATAATTCTAACAGGCTATATGATTTGTAAATGTCAATCGAACTTTTTTGAGCAAATTTTTTCAGGCTTTCAAAATTATTTTTTTGATTAGATTTTAAATAATTATAGAGTTCATATTTTAATCTCTCATCATCAAACATTTTAAATAAAATATTATAATATTGGGTTTCATTATAAATCCCTGCTTCTAAAATGTCCTTTTTCGCATCTATTAATGCACGGACTCTATATGAATCTAAAGTATCTGATACTGTTTTTAGAAACTCCCATGAAACCTGTGCTTCAGGACACATATCATATTATCCTTATTAATATTAATTAAAATGATTATTTTATTTTCCGAAAACCCATGCTTTGGGTTAGTCATATCCAATCTATAATTTTTATTTGATATTCATTCTAATTCGGATTAAATTTTGGTAGAGGAGGTAATGCTTCTACTTTTTTAGCGATATCTTCTACTGATGCCACATAAGTTTCAACTTCAGCGGCAGAACAGAAATACTGTTGAATTCTATCTTCAGATATTCCAATGCGATTAAATATTTTTTTCAGTAACAATACATGTTCGTACGTATTCATATTGCCGTTACCGAATTCGCACTCTCCTTTTCTTCATGAAATAATCGCAACGCCATCTGCTCCATTTAAGAAGCATTCCATTATTAAATGTAATCCAATTCTTCCAGTACATCTGACACGTAATAAATGAACTTTAGTAGAATATAACTTTCGCGTAGTTCCAGTTAAATCCGCTACAGAATATCCTCATTTATCACAGCCAAAGGCAATTATTCTTTTTCCATCTGATTTTACATCTTCACTCATAAATTTTCACCTTTATTTTGTTTAATTTTCCATTGTTTCCTTTGATTCTTCAATAATTTTAATTGGAACCTCAGTACCTCCGATACCCTTGATCGATTCTTCAAATTGTATATCTCTATAATATTTTAAGTCAATTGCCCTTGCAGGGCAGGAAGTGACGCAAACACCGCAACCCTTGCATTTTAAATCATCAACAACAGCAATATCATCGTCGCCTACTTTTATTGCTTGATATTCACAAAGCTTCTCACACCTATGGCAACCCACGCAAAGTTTCTCATTTACTTCTGCAATAATTAGTTCTTGTTTAATCGTATCATGTGAGAGTAAGGTTGATGCCTTACTAGCTGCGGCTAATGCTGTTGATACAGAATATGGAATGTTTTTCGGACCTGCTGCGCATCCACAGATATAAATTCCCATTCCTTTAGTCTCTTGCGGGCTTAAACATCCATGAATTTCTGATAAGAATCCACTTGGACCCTTACTAAGGCCCATTATTTCGATCATTTCTTCTGTTCCTTTTGATGGGTTTATTCCAGTTGATAAGACTACCAGATCAGCAGATATAATAACAATTTCATCCAATAGTGATGAATAAGCTCTAACCTTTAGTTTTTTAGTTTCGGGATCCTCAGTTATCTCTCCTACTTTGCCACGAATCATTTTGATACCGGTATCCCTTATCTTTCTATAATATTCTTCATTTCCTTTATCTGGTGTCCTAATATCTATATAGAAGATTGTTATATCTATTCCAGGATACTCTTGGACTAATAATTGAGCATTTTTAAGAGCAACATTACAACACACCGCAGAACAGTAAGGATTTCCTTTTAATGTCCTTGAACCAACACATTGTATCATTACAACCGTTTTTGGGGTTTCTCCATTTGAAATCCTATAGACATGCCCCCCAGTCGGTCCTATTGGACTTAACATTCGTTCTAATTCTATTTGAGTAATTACATCAGGAAAAATTCCATAGTTATATTCATTCGTTTCCATAATGGGATATTCATCGTATCCAGTCGCCACAATTACGGCACCTACCTTTATATCAAGAATTTCAGGCTCTTGCTCAAATTCAATAGCTTCAGCAGGACAAGTTCTCTCACAAGTCTTACAATCAATACACACATCTCGATCAATTACGGCATATTTAGGAACAGCTTGAGGGAAGGGAATATAAATTGCTCCACGCTCGCCTATGCCTCTGTCAAATTCACTCGGTACTTTCACGGGACATTTAGTAGTACATAATCCACAGCCAGTACATTTTTTCTCATTAACATAACGAGGATTTTTTCTGATTTTAACATTATATTCACCGGGAATACCGCTAAATTCTATGACATCACTATAAGTTAGAAGGTTAATATTCGGATGCTTAGCAGCATTTACCATAATTGGAGCAAGAACTCATATTCCACAATCATCAGTGGGAAAAATTCTATCCAGTTGAGCCATTTTTCCTCCAATTGTAGCTTCTTTTTCGACAAGATAAACTTGAATCCCTTGGTTTGCCAAATCTAATGCGGCATTCATTCCAGCAATTCCAGCACCAATAACCAAAGCAGCTTTTGTAACCGGTATTTCTTTAAATGGTATATCCTCTAACTCACGTGCACGATTAATTCCTGCGAGAATTAACCTTTTAGCTTTTTCTGTTGCCTTCTCTTTATCACCTTGGTGAACAAAAGAACAATGTTCCCTCAAATTAACCATTTCAAAGTAATAAGGACTTAATCCCGCTTCCATTAAAACTGCTCTGTACGTTGGTTCGTGGATTTTTGGGGTACACGCTGCAACAACCACTCTATTTATGTCTAATTCTAAGATATCATTTTTTATTATTTGTTGCCCTGGATCACTACATGTAAAATCGTTAGTTCTTGCGATAACGACGTTTGGTAAAGGTTCAGCAAAGTCTCTTAACGCATCGCAGTCAAGCCATGCGCCAATATTAACTCCTCATCGGCATACATAAACGCCTATTCTAATATCTTTGGTCTGAATTTTCTCAGACAATTTAAATCACTTTTTTAGAGATACTCCTTAAGAATCTTTAATTTTTAATATTAAATTTTACTTTTACTTGAGTAAAATTATAAATTTATTTGGTTTAGGAAATAATTGAGATAAATTAAAATTTTTTGTGATTATAAAAAAACTATTAATTTCAAAACACATTGAATTCACATTAAATTTTTTATTTATGAAATATTTTCTTCATTACATGTCTGAAACAAAAGATAACGCTATAGAAGCATTTGCTAACGAACTTATGAATGAGGAAGGCTTAAAAGGCAAACCTACTTTGAATAAAATTATAAAAATTATTGATAATGTAGGATTAATTAAAGAAAAAGTTAAAGAAGCATTTTTAAAACTTCAAGCAAAAGAAGAATTTGCAAATGAGATAATGGCAGAATTAGGAATAAAAGGAAAAGCAACTCGTATAAAAATAATGAGAATTATAGATATGGTAGGATCTGATAAATCAAAGATCAAAACCGCATTCCTTCGCTCAACAATTAACGATCGTATACACCATGATTAAATTTTTTTTGTTTATCTACTTTTAAATTAAGTAATAATTTATAATAATTGAATAGAGGATTATAATTTCATAAAATTTTAAATAAGGACATTAATTTGCTTGATATTGAATTATTCCGAACAAAACTCACGGAAATTATCGAATCTGAGAAAAAGAGGTTTAAAGATCCCTCAAACGCAGAAAAAGTCTTGGAATTAGACAAAAAATGGAGAGCAGTGTTAGCGAGAATCCAAGATTTAAGACAAAAGAGAAATGAAATATCAGCTCAAATAGGGGAATATAAAAAGGCAGGAGAAACTAAAAAAGCGGAGGAAGCAGTTAAAATCTCAAAAGAAATTCGGCAAGAAATAGAGACTTTAGAAAAAGAGAAATCACAATATTTTGAGGAAAGAGAGAAATATAGATATATAGTCGGAAATATTCTGCATAATTCTGTGCCAATAGCGGAGACAGAAGAAGGAAATGAATTAATAAGAAATGTGGGTAATAGACCAAAATTCGACTTTGAGCCCTTAAATCATGTTGAATTAATTGAGGCTATTGATGGTGCAGATACTAAAAAAGCTGCTGAATTGGTTGGATCCCGATTCTATTATTTAAAAGGCGATTTAGTATTATTAAATTTAGCTCTTATGAAATTTGCTTTAGATTTTTTGATGAGTAGAGGATTTATTCCAATATGGACTCCCTTTTTTATAAAGCATGAAATAATAAAAGCAGCAGCAGAATTAGCGGATTTCGAGGAACAATTGTATAAAATACAAGATGAAGATTTATACATGATCGCAACTTCTGAACAGACTTTAGCAGCTTATCATTTCGATGAAATTTTAGATCCTGAAGTCTTACCTATTAAATATGCAGGAATTTCATCTTGTTTTAGGAGGGAAGCAGGTTCACACGGAAAAGATACCTTAGGAATATTCCGCGTACATCAATTTGAAAAAATTGAGCAATATATTTTTTGTAAACCAGAAAATTCATGGAATTTTCAAGAAGAACTAATAGAAAATGCCGAACAAATATATAAACAATTAGAGATTCCATATAGGACCGTAAATATTGCATCTGGAGAATTAAATGATAACGCGGCTAAAAAATATGACTTAGAAGCCTGGTTTCCAGCGTCACAAACATATAGGGAACTTGTTAGTTGCAGTAATTGTTTAGATTACCAAGCAAGAAAATTAAAAATCAGGATGGGAAAAGTTGGTTCAGAAGAAAAACAAATATTGCACACATTAAATTCGACTGCTATCGCAACAGAACGTACAATTTGTTGTATTTTAGAAAACTTTCAAAATGAAGATCATTCAATAAGAGTGCCAAAAGTGCTTCAGAAGTATATCGGCAAAAAAGTTATTAAAAGTACTAAATAAATATATTTGATCGATAAAATTAAATAGAATCTTATGTCACCTTTAGAAGTAGATTTAGAGGAATTTGAAGAGTTTTATAATGAAAGGATTAATGCTCAATTTTTTAAAATAAAAAGAGCTACAAAAAAATTAATCTATGACATTAGAAACAGTTTAATTGATATTAAAATCTGTATGGATCATTTCCTTGATTCTCAAGATAAAATAGACCAAAAATCTCTAAGATCTTTAAACTTATTCTCAGAGCGAGTTAAGAGCTATGTAGATGAGATTGAAATCCCTGAAGAAGAAGAAATTAATTATTCAAATCTAATAGAATTAATTAATTCCATTAAAAAATTATTTAAATCTATAAATGAAATTGCTAGAAAATCACTCCCTAAATTTCAGAAAGAAGTACAAACTGAAATAAAAGAACTGAATTATAGAACTCGCAAACTACAAAAAAAGCAAGCAATGTTAGACTCATTTTTAAGAAAAAAGTATGGAGATGTAAAAAACGCAGAAGATTTATTGAAAAAATTACCTAAATTAATCAGTCTTAAAGAAAATATTGAAAATTCAAAATCAGATTTAGCTAGCTTTGAAGGGATGGCAGAAGAAACTAATAACAGTTTAGAAAAATTAAATTCAGAGTTAATTAACCTTGAAAAGAACGAATTATTTAAAAAACTTGAAAGCGAACGCGACAGACTTTTTAAATTAAAAATAAAAATTAATGATGAAATTGGTTTTAAAAAAGCTTTAAAAAAATTAAAATTTGAATTAGATAAAGAAACAATTCATATTTCCAATATCAACTTAAATTATTTAAGAAATTTTCTAAAAGATCCAGTTGCGACGCTAATCAAAGAACGTACAGATTTGCCAAAATTTTCCGCGTTATTAGTCCATCTAAGACATACATTAGAGGAGGGTAATATATTAAATCTTAAAACAGATACAAAATTGAAGACAATTGAACAAATTAATAAAATTTTCGATGAAAAGATAATACATGAAATTATTGAAGAGTTTAAAAATTTAAGGAATAAAATTAAAGAAATAGAGCAAGAAATAAAAGATGCAGGTCTTTCAGAAAAATTAAAAGATGTTAAGAATAAGATATCAACCAATACTGCAAAATTAGAACATATTCAATTAGATGTTGATAGAAAAAATAAGGATTATACAAAATATTTAGAATCATTAAAAGAAGAACGTGAGATTCTTCAAAAAGCAATTAGCGATATATTGCAAGAGGATTTGAAAATAAATATTACCCTTGAATTTTAAAATTAAATAATCTAATTTTTCTTAATTATTTTAAATTCTCGATTATTGTCTGCATTCATCTTTTGTAAGGTTAATTTTAAGTTATTTTTCAAAAAGCGGAAAGTTATTGTATGCGTTAGATTAAATATTTTTAAATATTCGTAAGCTAGCACTAAATCCTGTATAATATCTATATCAAAACCGGCTCTAAATGAATCGTAGATTGCCATTTTCTCTATTCCTTTCTCTTTCGCATGGTTTAGTAGGGCTACAAGAGAAGGAATTTCGGGATCTGAAAAACGAGTGGAAACAATATCTGGAGGATTTCTTCCCAATATAGAAACGCCTGCTGAATTTATTGCGGGACAAACAATTAACTGGTTCTCTTTTACTAAAGAGTTAATTTCTTTAAAATTTTTAGCCGATATTAAGATTATATCTAAAAAGGTAAAAATAGTTTGCTCAGCATTAAATCTTTTTATTGCTATAGTATTGAGATCTTTAATAACATCATCAAAAGATTTTCTAGGTTGTGTTAATTCCTCCTTAATGCCGATTAAACCATAATCTTCTGCAAGCTGTAGTATTAAATTGTCATTACAATATACAATTTTCTCTTTAAAGCAGTTTACACTTAACAATTTACTACTTAAATCTTTGAACATAGCAATTGTTAACTCTTTAAGCTGCTCATTTGAAAAGCATCCCCTTAATCGAGTCTTTGTTCTTCCTAATGGTGCTATAGGGATTAGTAAAACACTCATAGTAAATTATAATTAAATAAGTAAAAAACGTTAAATAAAGATCTTAACAATTAGAAATTAAAATAGAGAATTATTTAAGATTATTTAATATTTGAATAGAAAGATCCTCAAAAGCTATATCGACGCTTTCATTTAACTTTGCAGAGGTTTCAAAATATCGTACACCGTGGGCCTTTGCTTTTTTTTCTATTTCTTCAGTATGAACAACTCTTTTATCTTGTAAATCAGTTTTATTTCCAATAATTATAAATGGGATATCCCCGCTCAATTCTTTCATCTTTGATATCCAAAAATCCAGATTATCGAAACTCTCTCTATTAGCTATACTGAACGCGACCATGGCACCTACAGCTTGTAAAAAATAATATTCTGTTACGAATAACTTGTCTTTTTGACCTCCAATATCCCAATAGAAAAGCGTGAAAGAAGACATTCCCGAGGGAATTTCAAGATTTTCTCTTTTCATCTTGTCGACTATTCTTTTTAAATTAACTTCTTTAATTAGAAAATTAGCACCTACGGTTTGAATATATTCAGATCTAAACATATTATCCACATATCGAGCAATTAAACTGGTTTTTCCAACGCCAGCATCCCCTAAAAGAATTACCTTACCCCTATAACTCATTCTATTACCCTACGGATTTTTTATATAATATATAGTTAAATTTATTTAACCATAAATACGTTTTATTTTTTTTTTTTCAATTAATTATAATTTAAAATAAATCTGGAGCCTCTTTTTTCTTTGTTTCCAATGCTGCCTCTTTACACTCAGAGCTAATAAAATGTCTAAACAAATGCTCATATCCTATTATTTGTTTGGGTCGACCATGTTCTAACCATAATCCTGATGTATATTCTGGCGCTCCGCTCACTTGATCAAGAGTGGTGAGTATAAAATCATCATCGGTGATTAATAAACCAAATGGTATGACCGTGTCGCCTACGATAGAATGGACTTTAATTTTTAATTTTAATAACTTTTTAATTTCTTCTTTTATTCCATCAAAAAATTTTAAAGCAATAACAATTTGAATTGAATTGGAAACGAATTTCTTATTCCATAACTCTTTCGTTATCCACTCATATCCCCCAAGTTCATCCATTAATAAATCTGGAGTAATAATAAAAAATAGTCTGTTTTCTGCTTGTATAATTAATTCTTTTATTTTTTTCCTAATTTTTTCTTTAGAGTTGATTGACCAAACACGGGGTTCAGATTCTTCTGTATCAACCTCTAGATCGCTTATTTCATCTTCAAGCAAATGAGTTTTATCAATTAAACGGGAATACTCGTCTCGAATGGATTGAAATATTTTTTCAAGGGGGATAACTTGGTAATTTGCACCTCTTTTAACTGGTTCTTTCTGAATGAATCCTCTTTCAATTAATCTATTCAATGAATCGTAAACTCTTGCTCTATCCACTCCGGAATTTTTTGCTATATCTGCAGGAGACAAAATTTTGTATTTACAGAGCGTCAGCAGGACCTTTGAATCATTCTTAGTGAAACCGAGGCTCTGTAACGATTCTTCAATACTAGATTCAGTTTCATCTTCCTTAGGATCTATGCTCAAAATTAAAATCCTTTTCTTTTTTTTAGCCCAATTTATTTTATGTAAATATTATAAAAGAACTCAATTTTATACTTTTACATTTTTAGTAATAAATCTACGGATTGTTAAATAATTAATTTAAGTAAAATGATACTATTTATTTGAGAGAACCTTTATTTAAAAATTCAAAATCTCATTAAATGAAAATTAAATTTAATTTAATTATGAAATCATCAAAATTTTAGTTATCCTTAATTATTATTTATTATATCAGTTTTAATTTTATTGAAACATTAATAATAGTAAAATACTAAAAAATTAAGAGTTTAAGCCCTTATTAAATAAACATTAAAATTTTAATTTGTCGGAGAAATTATTATTTAATTAATATTCCAATCTGATATCCGAATGAAAATGAAATCTTATATGAAATCTGCGAACATATTGATTCGAAACAGAAACTTTAAATAATAGAAATGTGTAGTTATACATAATTATTAATCTAAATTATAATTAAAATTTTAAAAAAAATTTAGTGGAGGAATATAATTATGGCTAAAAAGAAGCCTGCAGCTAAAAAAAAACCAGCAGCTAAAAAAAGTGAAGGATATATCGCAAAAGCTCCCATCAGACGGTTGATGAAAAAAGAGGGAGCTGATCTCGTTGCTGCCGAAGCACTTGATAAATTAATTGATTATCTTGAGAAGGCTGCTGCGGACGCTACAAAACAGGCAATTTCACTTTGTAAGGCGGATAAAAGAAAACGTGTAACAGCGTCTGACATTCGCAATGCAACACGATAAAAGTATTAAATTCCAATTTCTTTTTTTTTCTTTTTATTATTTAAATGCTTAAAATTTTTCAAAAAATTCTTTGTTTAAGAAATCATTTATTTTTTCTTCGATTTTTTTTTTAACAGAATCCAGTCCTTCAACAACCACCCGTGTTTCAGCGGTTATGTCAATATATCCTAATTCTGATGGAAACCTAGGAACAACATGCCAGTGAATATGATTAATACTTGCCCCCGCATAGTTACCTTGATTTATACCGATATTATATCCTCGAGGAGAATATATCTCATCTAATAATAATTGTAGTCCTTGAATTGTCCTAGATGTATGGATGAGCTCCTCCTTAGTGAGGTCTATATACTTTGCAACGTGCCTAGTTGTACATACCATTGCATGTCCCACATTATATGGATACAGATTAAGTACTACAAAATTTAAATCATCTTGATAAACTTTGAGAGATTTTACCCTCTTATCGTCATCTCTTATAGCACATAAGATACAATCAACTTTTGGTTTTTCCTTTCCCGTAACATATTCTAACTTTCCTAATGCTTGTAGCCATTTTTCAAAAATTTTTATCACCTTAATAAAGAAAAAGATTTCATGAATATAAAGAAAAATCTGTACCAGAAGTAAATTCTTTTGCTTTCGTAAAGTCTTCTGGTTTAATTTTTTCTGAACAATATTCCTCTAAAATAATATTGCTATACGCAGCACTATTAAAGACTTTTCTAATGCTATTAAAAAAAACATTTTTTGAAATGCTTCCGTCTTTTTTAAGGAATACTTGGTCGCTTATCTCATATCGATACTGATCTATACTAATACGAAAATAAACATCTTTTAGAAGAAAAAATTTTCTTAGTTCCATAAAAAATTGCATTTTTTTATTATTATTTAAAGAATTTAACGCATTAATATGAGGGTCTGATATTTGGGTACCGATAGTAATTATAATCAAATCTTTATTTTTTGGTTTAATGACAAACATAATCTTATTTATTTTAATCCATGTTTTTCCTCCAGGAAAAACAAACTGAAATCCAAAATCAATTTTTGGATCCTTTACTTTTTCTCTTAAAATGCCTTCATCTAATAAGTATTCTCTAATTAAGTCTTCAATTTTACTCTCTTCTGACATTTTCACTCAAAATTTTTAAGAATAAGCCTAATTTCCAGTTAGGATAAAACAAAAAAGGATCAATACTTGCCTCTTGGCCTATGTTGTGGTTCTATACCGGATTCCTCTAGTTTTTTAATATTTGCTTCCAATTCTTCAAGAGGAGTGCAGTAAACAACATTAAGTGTTTCATAATCGATGAATATTAGTCCTACTATTCCTAAACCCATCAATTGATTGTTTTTATCTATATGTGTGGAGTCTATCCCCATTTTAATGGCTTGCTTACCTCCTTCCAATTCAACTAACGAAGGTTGGCATGCAGTAAATCCCCCCCCACGTTTCTTCATCAAATAATTCATTATGGCATAATCTATTTCATCGGAAATAGCACCTTCTTTTTGGATAACCTTAACAACATTGGGAGCAGACATTTTAAAGATAAAATTTTATATTTTTAAAATCAATACTTAAGAATTTTTAATTGTTTTTATTTTCAATCGTTTAGATTCATATTGGATTCCAATCTTTATCTTCTACTTTAACCTCATCTACGCTGTGAAGAGAGCAATTTAATTCTTCTAAAGTTTGAGTTATTATATCTAGTGACATTTCGTCTGTACCTTTTAAATTAACAAATATTGATGTTGTTTTTTGGTCAATCTCATCAACCCGAACAATGACGGATTTTACACCACTTATTTCTTTCAATGTTCGAGCAAGGAGATCATTACTAGGATGATGGGGTTTTAAAATATCTAATGTGTACTCGATTATCATAATTTTTAGATTTTAAACCTTCTATAATATTTATGGGATATTTAAATTATAGTTATGCAAATGTTATACAAATATTTAATCTTTTTTCGTTAAATCATAAATTTTTTAATTGCATCTATTAATTTTGAGGGTATCTCATCTTCTTTAATGACTTTATCAGCTTTCTGAAATATTTCCAAATTAGTCATTCTGGATATTTTGGTTTGTATGGCAACGGATCGGGCGCCTATATTGAGAGCTCCTTCAATATCACGAGAATTATCTCCAATTACTAATATTTCTGAAGGAGAAACTTTCAAATTTTCACATATATATAAGAGATGATCTGGATGAGGCTTTGGATTTTTCACATTATCTCGCCCAACTATGAAGTTAAAATAATGCGCCAGTTTTACTTTTTCAAGCGATACTTTTGCGTTTTTATTAGTATTAAGCGTATATATCGCTTGTGCTAAATTCTCTTTACTCGCAAATTCAAGAACTTGATCAATACCATTAATCATTGTTGCCATTTTGGCTGCTTTCAGCTCAATTTTACTAACTTCTCCATTTATCTTTTTTATAATTTTTTCAATCTTTTGAGTGTTGTACCCCATAGATTTAAATATATCCCTTGAAGTCGAAACGTTCTCGAAAATTGATTTTTTAATTGTTAAATTACTTTTTGAAATTCCATATTTTTTTAGAATTTTGATGGCAGCTCGTCGTGCTCTTATAAAATCTATTTTAAAGTGGATAATTGTTCCATCTAAATCCCATATGATTGCTTTAATAGGTTTAATCTTCATTTAGAATACCAGATCTGAATATATGGGTCCCTTAGGCGTGAGAACTGATTTTTTTAATTTCACTTCTCTTATATTGAACGACCCGAATTCAAGATTTTTATTATCGTTTAATAGGTTCTTAAAGCTATCAAAGTTTTTATAATTAATTTTGTTAGGTTTTAATCTACCTATAGTTAAATGTGGGGTGATTTTACTTCTTTTATCTCTTTCAATTTTTAATTGCTGATTTAGGATTGATTCCACATTGTCTTTAATATCTTGTAGAAATTCTAAATTGCCTATTAATTTAATCCAAATTACCGAATATTTTCTAAATTGTCCCGTTCCTTTTAATTTAAATTCATAGGTTTTATCTTGAAACATTTTCTCATTGATTTCTTCTGTTAAAATTTTATAAATTTTTGGAGCTAAAGATTCTTTGATGTTTCCTAAAAATTTAACCGTCATGTGAAGATTTTGAGGTTCTACTAGCTTCAAATTTGGTTGATTGTTTTTCAATCTTTTTCCGTAGGATTGAATTTTGTCTTTAGTTTCCTGATCATTTAATTCTAAAGCAATAAAACTTCTAATCATAATTTAACCTCTATTAATTTCAATCTTGCACCTTATTTAAGCTGTTTATCAATGTAGGGTTTAGTCGTTTCAACATAGTATGCCTCTCCATGTTTATTAAACACCTGCCAAGCTTGATCTAATTGTTTTGGCATATCGGGAATCCAAAACCGATCTGGAATGGATTCGGAGGGATTCCATTTTTTTGTAAGATCAATATTAGTTATAATGACTCCTTCACCATCCTTTTGCTTCAAACGTGCGAGTATTTTTCCACTACCATCCACAATTTGAGTTTCTCCAAGGTAATAAGATTTATACGGAATATCCGGCATCAATGGGGTTTCACCTTCGAAATCTCCAGCATGGGCAGCATGAACTACGGGTACACCTAACATTCGAGCAAACTTAGCAGGGGTTTCTATCATCATTTCTAAAATGGTTTCACGAAGTTCTGGTTTATATCCTGGAAGGCGCGCTTCTGGTAATGTCCACCAGCAAGATCCACCTACCACTATATCCACACGATTCAACAACCGCTTTGTCGTTCTGGTGCGAACAAATTCCCAACAAAGCGCGACGCCAACATTACCAACCTTCGTTTCAAGCACACCGTCATCTGTTCCTCCAATATAATAGCAATTTTCCCACATGGTTGGTTGATCTTTATCGTGAAAATACTTAACATCATCTGGAAAAGCCAATACAAAAGTATTATAACTTTCTTCTCCCCGAAGAGCTATGAATGAACCACCAACAATTCCATTATATTTTTTTGCGAGTTGAACTAACAGTTGCATTGGTTTACCATTAATAGGTTGGGCGACATCTAACATTTTAGAATGAAAACCCATTGCGCTAGTGAAAAATTCGGGTAAAATTACTAATTCAGCTCCATCTTCAAATGCTTCACTAGCAAGTCGCTTAGCAATTTCAATATTGGCTTCTACGTTTGCAAATTTCGCTTTCATTTGGATCGCAGCTACTTTCATATTATATACCATCCATTTCTAGGTTTCTTCAATATTATCTTTCAGTTTTTAGCGGAAGATAAAAATCGTATTCTCTATGTAATAATTTTGTTTTAATTTATCTATCAATTAATATATTAAAGTTAACTTAAAATTTAATAAAATTCACTTAATATCAAAAGACGTCATATAAAGATTATATTAAAATATTTATAAAGATAAAAGTGAATATAATATTACGATACAATCTTTAAATCAAATTGTTTCAGATTTTTTAACAAATAAAAAATAAATTCTTTCGGTTTTAAATATGAGTGAAGAAAAAAAACCAAACACAATAGCCTTTAGTACGGCTTCAAGCTTAGATCAATTTGCATATCAATCATTTACATTTTTAATATTTACTTTTTATTTTACCATCGTGGGAATCAATGTAATCTTAATTTTTATTGCATTTGTCATTTGGTCAGTCTGGAACGCATTAAACGACCCTATTTTAGGATCTCTTTCAGACCGTACCCATACGAGATGGGGGCGTCGTATTCCTTGGATTATGGCTTCAATAATTCCTTTAGGAGTGATCATGATTTTATTATACACTCCACCAATTAGCTTGGGAATTAATGACCAGATGACGAATTTTGTTTATTTTCTAATGATTATCATTATTTTTGAATTCTTTTATACAATGTTTTCTATTAACCAAACAAGCCTATTTCCCGAAATGTTTATAGAGAAAGATGAGAGGGGTAAAGTAAATGTTTTTAGGCAAATTTTCATTGTGATTGGTCTGATTGCTGCATTCATTCTCCCAACTTTATTCATCCCGGATTTAACAGATAAAAGATACTTACCAAATTACTGGATTTTTTCTATAGTTGCATGTACAATCATTATTAGTATGGGGTTTATATTTTTAAAATGGGGTGTTCATGAAAAAGAAGAATTTAGGGACGATTACAAAGATATGCCAGGATTTTTAGAATCACTTAAAATTTGCGTGAAAAACAAAAGTTTCTTATGGCCAGCTTTCTCACTTATTATGGTGTGGTTTGTGTTCGGGATGGTCCCTGTAATAATTCCACTTTACGGGAAATTCGTATTAGGTATTGAAAATTCAATATATATATCATTAATGTTAGCACTTGCATTTATATCAGCAGCGATCTTTGTAAATGTATGGCGAATAATTGCTCAAAAGTTAGGTGTGAGAAAAGCTTGGATGTGCTCAATGTTAATTTGGATAATTACAATGATTCCTTTAATGTTTATTTCGAAAGGCGACATGATACTTGCATTCCTTATTTTTTTTCTAATAGGAATTGGATTTGCTGGTGCTTTACTTCTAAGAGATTTAATGTGGGCTGATGTTATTGACGAAGATGAAATTAAAACAGGAGTGCGTAGAGAAGCAGCCTATTATGGAGTAAATGCTCTATTTATGCGATTGTCAACGATATTGGTATTTCTTGCAATTAGTCTCGTATTTTCCACAACTGGCTGGGGACAGTACACCCCAAATCCTGGAGCTGATGTAATATTTGGATTAAGAATTTTAATGGTTATTTTTCCAATAATCGCATTAGGAATTGCAATCTTTGGTTTTTATATGTATCCATTACACGGCGAAAGATTGGAAAAAGTAAAAGAAGCACAGAGAAAACTTCACGAAAGGAAAAAAAGAAATGTAAGATAAAATAATTTATCTTTTTTTTTATTTTTGAAATGATTATTTTATTATTCTTCAGCTGGTTTAAAGCCTAGGTATGTAAATAAAAATGCTGGAATCATTAGGAATCGAACAATAAATAAAAGATCTTGATACATGGCACCTGTAATAATCACAGTATCAAGCAGGATGACGCTACCTATTATTGGAGTACTTAGAATAATCCAAATCGCTCTTTTTCGCAATTCACCAGTTACAGCTTTAAAAAATCTTAATATACCGATAGCAAAGATTATAGTAATACCTAAAACAAGAGCATATACTAAATAATAAGGGACTCCCTTAGATGAGAGCCAATCATCTAAAACCTCGCCCTTTGGGACAGGAGGACATACTACTGCTGTAGTAAATGTCGCATATAATATTATATAATAGAAAATACTAAATATCCCTACCGCTATTAATACATGTTTTTTGTATTTAGGAGGCATTAACATTGTCCATGCTATACTTAAGACTGCCATAGAACCAATGGGTATTGTGGAATAAGAAAATAGAGGTATAACCCTATTTAGCCCTTCGGCATTGTCCCCGGAGAATAATACAGACAAAAATGATATTGTAATTCCCATCCAACCTAATGCACAAGCAAAACCTAAAACAGCACCATTGAGGTATAACGAATTTTTTGTCTTCTTATAATTATACAAGAAATATAGACCATAGATAAAAGCAGAGCAAACAAGAGCTAAAGCGCTAAATCCATTAATCCAAGAGATAGTTGAAGTCATAATTTAAACACAAAGAATTTTTTAATTTTTATTAAAAATTATTATTTCTTTTCTTATTTAAAACTATTCCCCAGCAATTAATAAAAACTAATAATAGATTTATTTTATTAAAATTTTGAAATTATGGAAAACAATTAGAATACGATTTAAAAATAAAATAAATAAAAAGAAAGAAAAAACAATCTATTAATCTAAAACTCGTAACCACACTTTTTACAAACATTCTTTTTAGCATACATTGGAATATGTCCAACATAGCTTAAAATCTTAGTTTTATCTTCTTGCTGTTTAATATCTCCGCCAACAGCTCCACACATAGGGCAAGTGACTCGCTCCTCACTGCTGAACCCTCCAGCGCCAATTTCAGGAGGTTTGAATTCGCTTAATTCAGTTTCAACTTCTGTAAGCTTGGCAGTTGTTTCCTCAATTGCTTGTTCTTTTTCTTCAATTAAAGATGCTTTTTCTTCAATTTGAGCATCTTTTTCTTGAATTTGAGCCTCTTTTTCTTGAATTTGAGCCTCTTTTTCTTGAATTTGAGCCTCTTTTTCTGCGATAGTATTATTTAATCCTTCAATTTGACCCTCTAAACTAGAAATCTTTTCTTGTAACTCACTTTTCGCTTGATTAGCAGCTTCTAAATCAGAAGTTAATGTACTAATTTGTTCTTCCTTATCTGATAATGTATTATTAGCCTCGTTTGATTGTCCTTCTAAATCTGAAATTTTCTGTTTTAAATCATTAATTTCAGAAGTAGATTTGTTGATATTATCTTCTTTTTCTTTTGATTCTTTTTCCAACTCAGCTTTAGTTTTATTTAATTCTTCAGTAGTAGAAGTAAGGTTTTGTTCAGTTTGTCCTAATTTATTTTTTGTTTCAGTTAATTCTCTTTCGAGATCATTAACCTTAGCTCTAAGGTCGAGAAGGAATCTACCCTCAACTTTTTGCCCTTTACTAGGAGATTCTTCGGCTTTAACCCAATCAATTCCCATTATTTTTCACTATATTAATTTAATTTTTTTAATTGTTAAATGAATTATTTTTTAATAATTTATTCATTAAAGATGGTTAAATCCTAAGCTAATTTTTATCTTAGATATAAGATAATTCAGCCAGACATTTCTAATGAAATTATATTATAAAGTATTATTATTACATATAAAACAATATATATTTATTCTTTTCTGATCTAGTTTATAAACAAATTTAAAAAAAAATGAGTTAAATTCCATGGATAATGAAAAGGAGTCGTTCAAAATTGACTTTTTATCAACTTCAGGAGTTTATAAAACACCCTTTACGTTAATAATTTTTGTCCAATTATTCATTGGGGGAATAATTTTAATTATTATAAATCTTTGGTTCATGAATAGTCTATATTTTCTCTTGACTGGGAATGAATTTTATGCGTTTGGAATTGAAGGGGAATGGTATTTTTGGCTTTTGCTCCCTTTAAGTATTTATGGTAATATTTTTTTATTTGCGGTTTCAATATTTATTTTCAGCGCAGGTATTCTCAAATTGCTTAATAAACTCCATCCTCCAAGAGAAGGTGTTTTTGAGAAAGGTAGTAAAGATTGGAAATATATGCATAGAAGATTTTGGATAGCTTATTTTCCAATATGGCTTGCAAGAGCGCTCCCATTACCGTGGGCAGATATTTTTGTGTATAGATTGTTTGGAGTTCGTATTGGTAAAAATGTAGTTGCATATGAGGGGTACATTGATCCGGAGTTTGTGGAAATTGGTGATTTTACAATGACTTCTATCAATATTTGTATTTTTTCTCATTTAATTTACCACAATAAATTAATAATTAAAAAAGTAAAAATTGGGAATGAATGTATCATAGGCCCCCAATCAATAATATCCCCTGGAACTATTATGCAAGACAGAGCAGTATTAGGAGCAAATAGCTACACAAATATAGGTCAAGAATTAAACAGCGACTTAATTCATGTTGGTACACCTGTAAGTATAAACTTTCCAATACAGACGTTAGAAGAATCAATAGAAAAAGTTGACGCAATAAAAAAAAAGGATTCCAATATAAATAAAGGAGATGTAAATTAAGAGATGTTTCAACCAGCAAGTTTAAAAGGAGATTCTCCAACTCCAATAGACGAGAGAATTCGCAAAAAATATCTTATTTTATATATTTTAATAATTCTTCTTAGTTTTATACCATGTTCGTTATTTGAATATTTTTATATTACATATTTTTGGAAAGAGGGAAATTACTGGTTGTTTTTTTTATTATTACCAATTAATATATTAATTCTAGCTTACATCCTTCAGTTAAGTGCAATATTATTCTCATTCTTATTCCTCACAATCTTAAGATTATTACACAAACCAAAAGAGGGAAAATTCAACCGAGATATTAAAGATAAAGATTATTTATATTGGAACTTAAGAAATCTAGTTAAAAAATGGCCTTTATTTATCACTGCTTCAATTCCTTTTCCGTGGCTTAAAAATAGGTTTACTCTAAGATTCTTTGGTACGAAAATAGGTAAAAAATGTATCTGTGATAATAGTTGGATTTCTTCTGAATTTGTGTCAATTGGTAAAAATGTTATCATTGGAATGGGCACTACAATTTTGAGTTTTGGAATCGAACAAGATAATTTTATCCTACAAAAAATCATTATAGAAGATAATGCATTGATTGGTGCGAAATGTTCAGTCATGTACGGATCAACCATAAAGGAAGGTGTGAAATTATCTGCACATTCATTCACAAATCCCTACCAAGTGTTAGAAAAAGATTTAATTTATATTGGACATCCCGCAAAATTAAAATCCTAATTAATTAATATTATGAAAAATCACTATTAAAGGTGAGAATCTGAAATTGCTATAAAGAGCTTATGATGTTACTCACCATAAACAAAAATTTCGCTCTTAAATTATGGAATATTCTCTTTAATGTCAGTGTTCCATAATAACCAATAGCCTAATTTTTAAAAATATTTAAATAAAACTATTCTTATCTTTATTTTATATATCGATATTGCCTTAATTTTTATTTAGTAAAAATTTTTATTAATTAATTTAGAAAGAGAAAATTAAGTTGCGCATTACAAAACAAAAGAATATATTAAAAAAACGATTACTCGTCCTTTCAATTATTTTGTTTTGTAATTTATTTATTATAGGTTTGAATTCGATTAATTTTTCATCCATAGAAAGCAATGATAAGGATGACACAGATCTAACAAATAATGCGTTAAATACTCAAGATTTAGAATATGATGGACAGGATAATACTTATAGCGGTATAGGTGATAGTTGGAATGTTACTCATTGGGCTAATAGAACCGATCAAAATATGGATTTAACTTTTAATGAAGGTTCGACAGATATTGCTGAAATGCCATTAGGAGGAACATGGGAAGGGTATCAAATCGATGCTGAAATATATAATTTATATGACGAGAGAAATTGGTCTAATGGTACAATGTCTTATGGACCTGATGATGGTGACTATTCCGCTAATGATGATGACACTACATATATTGCAAACCCTTATCAAAGCTGGGTTTTTACAGATGGAGATGGAGGTAGTAGTAATAATAATATGGCAGGAAATTATCTTGATTCCGGTTATGGACCTGCTGATGGACAAGATTCCCTTCAGTTGAGAATGGCTGGAAGTAGTGGTGGTGGATACTATAGATATGAACAAGGGGATTATTGTTCATGGGATTCAACCTTTAATATACCTCGAGGAAAAGTAACTGATAGTATATTACAATTCGATTATAATCCGAATCGTTTTGCTGATTTTAATTCTTGGGAGTTCTCTGTTTCAATTGGAACTAATAAAATCTATTCTATTGGTTCATATTCCCTAAGAAACATTGCTGGAGAAGGTAATTGGAACACCCTTTCGATCCCGATGGGATTATGGACAAACAGTACACCTGTCTTTTCAGACCCTGTACAGAGTCAAACTATCGATTTAATCTTCAGATTAGAATATATTGCTGCTTCTGCATCTTATTCTTCGGGTTTTTATCACATTGACTATCAAGAGGTCTTTATTGATAATGTGGAACTAATTACACAAGCAGAAGCTCTTCCATCTCAACTTCAATTAGAAATAAATGGAACAAGCGTTAGCAATAATGGTTATGGTCAAGGTTTTGCAAATCTAACTGGAAATTGGCAAACAGATAAAGTTTATACAGAATTCAGTTGTAATGATGTAGGATTACTAGGTAACTATCAAATTGATTTAGAAACTAATTTAAATATCTATGCTACAAATCCCGGGCCAGAAACTCTATATGAAACGAACACTGCTTCAGAAGGGACCTTATTTTCTGTAGAAAATAACTCCATAGTAGAATGGGATTTTTACTCTTATTTAGCTGTTCTAAATGAATATGAAGAATCATCTATGAAAATTGAATTCCCAGTTGATGTAAACATTACTTGGGTTTCAGATCCTCAAGATCCCGGAGTTAACAAGCTAGATCAATGTGATAACACAACACAAGGAGTATTACTCATTCCCGTTAATACAATATCACCAACAGCGAATGGCTATTGGAGATTCAGAGCGAAATCGCCCAATTACTGCAATCAATTGAATATATATAAGAATACAACAGTAATTCCGACTGGATCCGACTGGGCTTTAGACTCCACTTTCTTGAGCGGAGATTATATGAACATTACCTTACAACTAGCAAATACAGCAGTCGTATCTAGCTATATAGATCAAACCCAAGCTCAATTAAATATAAGATTTCCAGACGATACCTTATGGACATCTCAAGCACAAATTAAAACGGCAGATTCTACTGGTTTAGTACAATTTGATCTCATTCAAATCCCAGATGCCCCCCCAGACTATAAAGTTGGAGAGTATGAAATAATCCTTACTTGGAACAACTCTGTTTCAGACTTCGGTTTGAACGAGACGGGAATTATCGTAAAAAAGATTACCGTGAAACATAGCTCTACATTAACTCCAGTCCAATCTTATTATGACGATGTGTTTGAAAATTCATTAATTGATTTAAAAGTTGAGTTAACTGATACCGTTAATAATTATCCTATTGAAAATGCAGAAGTATATTGTAGAAATTTTACAAACGGTATTCAGTATTTTACTGATATTGGCGCTGGTTTTTATTTATTTGATAATTTTAATGTGAGCGGGGCAAGCCCTGGCAATAATACATTAATTATAAATGCCACTTCTCCTTCATATACAGATAGTACTACAAATGTTACAATTGATATAATAAGGTATACCACCTTAACTGCAGAAGAATATCCATACTTGCAAGCTCAATGGAATAAGAATTTTACAATCCATCTTAATTATACTGAAACAATATCTGGGGCTGGTATTATTACAACACCCACTAACAATTGGCTAGGAGATACTCAAACAACCATGGTCGCGGCTGGAATTTATGAGATAGAATTTAATACGTCCGTTTATGAAGTAAATAAACTCTATTCGTTATTGATAGATGTGGATGAGATAGGTTATGAATCGCAATCAATATTAATAAAGATTGAACTTTTGGAACGTCAAACATATATTAATGACATTTTCTTTGAGAGTGTAAATCACACAGAAGATAAATACATACAGATTAATTCTGGAGATCTTTTAAACATCACAGTATCATATAGAGACAATGAATCTAAAGAATTCATTAGTGGGGCAACGGTAAAAATAGTAGGAGGAGGTCTTGATAAACCCCTAAATGAAAGTCTAATTCATAATCATTACAATATAACTTTAAATTCTACTACAGATTTAAATGTAGGAGTTACATTTTTATCGATAACCGCCCAAAAACAAAATTTTGCATTTGTTTCAGAATTAATAACAATCTATGTTGGTGAAATAGGATCTAATTATAGTATATATGTGAATGGAACTGATAAGACTCGTAGTCCAGCATTATCAACGACTGTTGATAAAGATCTGGTAATTAATTTTATGTATAGAGAAACTGCTGGAGCAGAAAAGAGTATTTCAGGTGCTACAGTTAGTATTAATGGATCGGGAATATCGGATTTATTGACCCAACAAGGATCAGATAATTATACAATAACCATAAATACAAATGATCTCAATCAAGGGATTAATTTTCTAACTATTTATGCGACAAAATCAGGATATCAACCTCAATCAGTATTACTCACAATACAAATAGTACAAATCCAAACTAATTTAACTTTATTAGTAGATGATGTTGACATAACGAAAACACCATCAATTACACGAGAGATCGGCGATTTTATAAATATTACTACATATTTTAGAGAACAATTACCACCCCAAAATCATATTTCTGGTGCTTCAATAAATGCTACAATTCCCGGTAAAAATTTTGTAATTAATGAAAGCCTTACATATAACCACTACAATTTAACCTTAGATACAAACGATTTGAATTTAGGAGTAAATTTCGTTACTATTTATGCATACTTAGCTAATTATCAACCTCAATCGTTAATCTTGACTATTGAGATAATTCCGAAAGAAACATTATTAAATATATCCTTGAATGGAGAAGATAGAACGGCTGACATAGATAAATCCATTGCCTTAGATTGGAACGAATTATTGAATGTTTCTATTACATATCGAATAGATCCAACCGAGGTTCACATTGGAACTGCTACGGTAACAATAGTAGGAGGGGGATTTTCAGATGAGCTTATAGAAAATGGACAAAAATATAATTTAACAATAAACACAGCAAGTTTAGGGGTGGGAGTTCATTATTTAACCATATTAGCTTATAAACCTAATTATGAATCTCAATCAGTTGTAATTAGAGTTGAGGTGAATAATAGGGATACAAATATCCCTCTGATTGTCATAAATCTCGAAGATCGAACGACCGAAAAAACGTACGAAATTGCGTGGAACGAAGCTTTCAACGTCAGCATCGCTTATAACGATACGGAGACGG
>JAHPZI010000002.1:0-156075 GCA_019058295.1 Promethearchaeota archaeon
TTTCAAAAAACCGATCAATTGAAAATTCAAGCAGTAATAAACATTGCTAAAGAAATCATAGAACAAAATAAGATAGTAAAGATGGAAAAGTTATTTAATACTTCAAAAAGTAGATTAGGCATTCATAGTCAAAAATTGAATTATATTCTTAAATATTTATTTGATAACAAAATCTTAATTGAAGACTCCAAAATCATTAAATCAGAAGCCCTTTCAAATGAAAACAGAGCGGCAATATTTAACTTTATAAAAAAATATCCAGGAGTAAATTTTTCAGCTTTAAAGAATAATGTTCTTCCTGAATCCAACCTTGGAACTGGTCAAATTATCTGGCATCTTGAAATTTTGATGAACTTTAGATATATAAATAAAATGACTTTTAAGAAATATACACTGTATTTACCTTATGAAATGGCACCAAAACAGGCTTTATTCTATTTCTTATTAAGGGATAGAATAAACAGAAAAATAATTAAGATCTTAAATCATAAAGGATCAATGAAACAGGCAGATATCCCTAAAGTTATTAATGAATCAAAAGGAAACGTATATTATCATATAAAAATATTAAATAAAGAGAAACTGTTAATTTCAGAAAAAATTTCGGGAAACTTAGTGGCGAGATTAAATGCTGTCAATAAGGATTTATTAATCGAAATAATTGAAGATGTTGAAAACAAATTAATAAATCTGAAAATGAAATATATTAGCTCAATTTCAGACTCTATGGAAAAAATAATAAAAATTCAATAACTAATAAGGGATTTATATCAAATAAAAATCCTACTTTTTTTTTACATTTTTTTTACTTTTTTAAGGTTATTAACCCCATTTTTCAACAGCTTTAGCTAATTCAGAATGATTTTTTGCATAATTTTTTAATTCCCGTCCATTTAACACTGCATCAACAGCTTGACGAATTGCTTTTGCTCCAGCTTCAGTTCCATCTGGATGACCATGACAGCCTCCGCCGAATTGGAATACTAAATCTGTTCCTAATAATTCTATAAGTTCTGGAACATGTAATGGACTTAGGCCCCCTGAAGCAACAGGTAAAATAGGCTTAATATTTCCCCAATCTTGATCTAGTAAAGTAATATCATTTCCCCTCACTTTTGATTCAGTCAAAATTTTATTAATCTCTCGAACTTCTTGCTTTTGACCTTCCATTTTTCCTACTATAGTACCAGTATGTAGTTGATCCATCCCTATTAATCTCATAATTTTTGCCAATGCCAGCATTGTCATTCCATGCTTCTTATTTCGTGTAAAGGCAGCATGCATTGCTCTATGGGCATGAATTACAACATTTTTTTTATCAAGGAAATCTTTAATTTCTTGCAAAGCAGAAAATCCGATTGTTATAATGTCAACCATGACATATTCCCCTCCATTTTCAATAACATGATCAGCTCTTTCTTTCATTATACTGAGTTTTGCTGTTATATTTGGCATATAAATCTTTTTTTCTCCAGTTTCATTTTCAATAGTATCTCGAACTTTCAAAGTTTCGGTAATTCTTTTCTCGAATTTATTAAAAGACATACTGGTTAGATTCTCATCGTCTTTAACAATATCTAAACCTCCTTTCCAAGCTTGTCCACAAACTTTTGCATGTTCAATTTCGTTTAAACCGACTTTTGGTTTGACAATCGTTCCTAAAAGAGGCCGATTTTCAACCTTGATTAATTTTCTAATCCCTTCAATCCCAAATTTAGGACCTTTATATGCTTCTACAATATCTTTAGGAAAAGATATATCTAATAATCTCAAATTTTCTAAAACTCTCATACCATAGATATTTCCAGCAATAGCGCTTAATATTTGAGATATATTGCCTGCTTCGAAAAGTTCTTTAGTGTAAGCAATTTTAATTATCTGGTTCTCATTATCAATATGAAAAACAGAAGGTTTAAGTTTATTAGCAATTTCAGCAGACATCGTTGCAATGGTAGTCCAAGTTCCTATAGAACTTTCTTTAGCAATCTCCATGCTAGCATGTTCTAAATCTTTACATTCTGGAGATTTCTCAACGTAATACATAGCAATAAGATCATTCTCGTTTGGTTTATAATCTAAATCTACATAATCCACCAATTTATTCACCATTAAATGCTTTTTACTTCACTATAAAAGAAACATATGTTTCCATAAAAATTTTATAATATTATAAATTATCTAAAAGAGTGATTATAAAGTGAGTGAAGAAACTAAACAAATCTTTATAAATGTTAAAGATTTAAGCTTTAGAAGCGACCATTTTGTTGTTGATTTAATTAGATACCTCTCAGAAGCATTGCCACAGATTAAAATAATTCGAGATGTCAATGAGATTGAAATAGAGGCTCCATTAAACCTTTCGAAAAGAATTATTAGATTAAGAATAAGGAAATATCTATATAAAAAAAAATTAGATGGCGATTATAGGCCAATATCGTATATTGATCCTGAAAAAGATGGCTATATTGTAAAAGAGAAAAAATTAGCTGAGATTACTTATTATTAATAAATCTGCTTTTCTTCATAAATATTAATTTTATTAAAAAACTATATTAAAACGTGCCATTAGAAGAAAAAAACGAGTTATCAATTAATTCGCTAGATGATTTGATGAGATGTATTAATCTAGCAAGTTTATTAGAAATATCTGGTTGGCCTAAACCAGGTAATATACACCGCACACAAGATTTTAAAGATACCCGATTTGAACATTTTTTAGCTGGAATTTCTGCAATTCAACCTAATTTTAAAGAATTCTGTGGTAAAGTTTACAAGAATTCTAATAATCTGGAACAAGAGTTTAGTTTTGTAAAATTAGGGAATTTCTTTAAAGCAGCTGCCAAAGAAATGATAAAATGGCAAAAAGGAGGAAATGTTCTATTAGGGCATATCTTAATTTTAGCTCCTTTAGTAGCTGCTGCCGCCATTTGTTTAAAATTTAAGGTTCTTAAGTTTAAAAATTTTGCTCATGTAATTAAAAAAGTGATTAACGACTCAACTATACAAGATACAGTTAATTTATATGAAGCCATTAGAATATGTAAACCTGGCGGTCTCGGAAGAAGAGATAAGTATGATGTTTACGACGAGAATTCAATAAAAAATATTAAAAATGATAATATTAATCTTAAGAAAATATTTGAGATTTCAAAAAATTATGATTTAATAAGCCTTGAATATTCTACATGTTTTAATATCATTTTAAATGAAGGATTTCCCTACTATTTAGAAGTTTTTACACAAACTGAAAATGTTAATATCGCAACGGTTAACACTTTTCTGAAAATTCTATCTGAACATCCCGATACGTTAATTATTAGAAAATCAGGTTTAGAGGCTTCTCTATTTGTTTCAAATAAAGCATCAGAAATTCTAAAAGAAGGAGGTATTTCTTCCAATAAAGGTTTAAATTTAATTAAAGAATTAGACAATACTCTACAAGACAAGCAAGGTAAAATGAATCCAGGAACAACTGCTGATATCTTAGCTGGTATTATTTTTGTCTCCTTAATATTCGGATTGAGATTTTAAAAAAGTTTATAAAATTATTTTATTACTATAAGATAAGTGTTTAGTATTAAAGTTGAGTTAGAATGGAATTTTGCGACGAGTGCGGAAGTATGATGTTTCCATCAACAATAGATGGAGAAAAAATATTCAAGTGTAAATGTGGAGCAATAAAACCATTTTCTGAAGAAAAATCTGAATCATATAAACTCAAAACTAAAATTGAGCATTCCATAAGAAATGAAGTTGTTAATGTTGCCGATGTAATGAAGTGGAAAGAAGAAAACTTAAAAAGCGCTATAAAAGATTTTAAATGTCGAAAATGTGGATATAATAAAGCCCAACTAGAAACTAGGCAAACTAGAAGCGCAGACGAAGGTATGACTCATTTTCTTATTTGTTTGAAATGTGGATCAATGAAAAAAATTGGGAGTTAATTCATTCATTTATTCTAACTAAAGATCCTCTTAATAATTTCTTGTTCGTCAATATTTTTAGAGAAATTTATTATTATTGTTTTATGAGCTCTTTTTAACCCAGAAATTATTTTTATTTGGTTTGATAAGATTTTTAATTTTTTTCTTAATAAGTTTAATAACTCTATATTTGCTTTATTTTGAATTGGTTTTGAACGAAGTTTTATTTTGAGATAATCTCCATCATCAATAATTTCTTGTCTTTTAGAATTTGGCTTAATATATAAATGCAAAATAAAGGCATTAATTGATTTTCTCTCGATAAAATCCATCTCTAAATATTAACGCCCGCTATTATTATTGTATAAAACTATATATAATTGCCAATATTATCTTTTAAATGTTTGAATGAAGGAATAGACAACCTAAGTCCTCCTGCTAACTTGTGCCCTCCGCCCATTCCACCTAAATCTTCTTTTATTCTATTTATGATTCTATTTACACCCTCTCCATTATTTTGTTCCAAATATTTTCTTGAACATCGAATACTTAATTTTATAGTGTTATTCTTCTTTTCTTCTCCCCCTAAAAATAAAATTTTATAGGGATCAAGAAGTTCATTAACTACACTAAAACTAGCTGTATCTGACCAATTACTTGCGGGGATTTTTTGCTCGGCATTAATAAAAATTGCTTCATTGGTTTCATATCGTGCTAAATTAACGAGTGTCTTTAAATTTTTAACTAAATTAATAAGATATTCGAAATATATCCCTTTTGCGTAGAAAGTGGTTGATTTTTTTTGAACAATCGAAAGAGCAGCATTAATCTTTTTAAAACATAATATGTTCAATAGAAGCGCATGTTCGAAAGCAAAATTTAAAATTCCTTGTTTTTGAGGCAAAATAGCATAATGTCCATAGCTATTAAATTTTGCTTCTTCTTGAATTTTCTGTACTTCTGAATAGGTCAAATCTATTACTTTTTTCTTTGGATTAATTTGCAATTTTTTCAAAAAAGAATTAATAATTTCGTCTTCTTCACCACCTAATCCCTTAACAAAAGGTAATATGCTATATTTTAAACCATTTTTAATAGTGTCATACATGCTTCCAAATAGGCATAAGCCTTCTATATCTTGAAAGATTTCTTCGTCCAATAATTCATCATAAATTTCTCGGTTAAATGATTCAAGTTTATCTGTTGATCTCAATGTATCCCCAGCTATCCCTATAATAGTTAACCATCCTTGCTTAATTGTCGGTTTTTGCTTAATTTTTTTAGCAAACATGTAAGCTAAAGTTGCACCAGCTACATGATCTAGACCATCATAGCCGTAAATGGTAGGATTTACAAAATGTAGATTTTCAGGAATTATAACATCATTAATATTCACGTCGACTTCATGATGATCAAGTATAAAAAAATGTTCTTTTCTATTGGAGATAATTGGAATTAGTTCTGATAAATTAGAACCCACATCAGTAAATATTAGCGCGGTTCTGTTCGTTTGATTTTTTGATAAAATACCCTCTAAATAATTAGCCCATGAGACTGATCTATTATATATAAAATAGTCAAAATCAGAATTCATTCTATATAATAAATTTTGAATGATATGAAGGCTACATATTCCATCTGCGTCGTTATGAGAGATGGAAATATATTTATCAAACGAAAGATCAATAAACTGATCTACAGCGTCGTCAAGGGCTCCTATAAATTTATTTCGATCCGGTTTATTGACCATTTTTACATCATTTTATTAATTCTTAAAAATTTACTAACTAAAATAGAATTAAAACAAATTTCAAAAACAATTTTATAAATATAAATATTCCTAGTTAATCTCACAATATAAGAATATTGATTTTAAGCGCAGAGACTAAATAATAAAGATTAAAAATTTTATTAAATAATAAGAATTAAATTCTCATTTCTAAATAAATAAAAGAATAATGACAATTAATCGTAATAAGAAAAATAGACTTGCAAAAATTTTAGTATTAATTCTCATATTATCTAATTTAATTATTCCTTTAATATCCGTTGAGAGCAATAATCATAGTTATAACAAAAATCTTTCTGAAAGCTCCATTCCTATGCCAAAAACGCAAGCTTTCTCAAAAGATTTATATAATCCGATTATTGAGGAAGAAAAATATGGTCTTGGAGGCATTAATATAACCTTCTTAGAATTAGAGGATATTGGACTAGGTTTTAATTCAACAGATGATGTTGAATATAGTAATTATAAGCAAGATTTGACTTCAAAGGCATTAAACATGAGTTTTAAACATATTAATTTCATTAAGACTTCAAGAATTGCAGAAGTTGATAACCTTAATGAAGATATAGAGGATTTCGAAAAAATTACAGTAAAATTAAATGAAACGCTAAGTATTCAATATAACGATACAAATACGGATTACCTAATTTACGCTTCAAAATTAACCCCTTGCGTTATAGATCAGTTGCTAGTTGAAAATAATACAGAGAGTATTAAAAAAGTGAACGATGGTAATTATTCCCTTATTAAACCTCCTGAGACTAAGATTAACTTCCTAAAATTTAATTATAAAAACTACTTCAAATTAAATACTCTAAATTTTACAATGCACATCATATGGCGTTATAATTTAACTATTGACACTTGGCAACTTACTCAAGATATTTCACAAGAATTAATTATAACAGATGAAGATAATATAGTTTATCCAAGATTCAATTACAATTTTGATATAATTGGGTATAAATATAACCTAACTAACGATAACTTTATAGAAATACCCGCTGATGATTTATTGATAAATTTGACTATAGATCTTCCGGATAAAAACTTGTTGAGTAGTCATAGATTAATTATAAATGGTATTAGAATTACTACCGATTTTTTACATCCTGATAAGTCTGTGTACACAAAAAATTTAATTAGAGCTAATGAAAGCTCCATAGCTATCGATTTTACCACAAGCTTTACGTTGGATTTTGAGGATCCCGTTGACTATACATGGGGTATTGATAGATTGGTTGAAGATAAAGATATAAGGGAAAGAATATATTTTCCAAGGATAATTTCTGGACCAGACCATATTTTTCTTAAACATATTAAGATTTTAGAAGAAACAGTCTCCTTTGACCAAGTTATAACAGCTACTTCGTTATTTAAAAGGATTGTATTGTATAAAGAGATAAATATTAGTGAAATAGAAGAAGATATTAGAAATAGCTTAATATTTCACGAATATGCCACTAAACGACAGGGCATAAAAATTACGCTACCTTATATGATTAAGGGAGAGAGAAGTTGTCCTTTTATAATAAGGTATGAAACTACAAATGATCTGAGAATTATTATTACAGATAATATTAACATGCCATTATCTGATTTGGAGGTTGTACTTTATTATTATGATGAAAAATTTGGGACTTATATATCTAAAGATAAATCGCAACCTTTAGGCCCATCAATAACGGATGAGAACGGAGAAATCTTAATTGAAGACGTTCCTAACGGCAATTATACTGCTAAAATTTATCAAAGAAATAGCGATGATTTGATAAAAAAGGCAGAAGTAAGCGCTTATTTGGATATTAATTATATAGTTACGCCGATTATTCACTTTCCTCTGTTAATTTTAATATTTGGAGGGATAGGAGGAATTTTTTTCATCCTAGGTTTAATTTTTTATTTAAAGCGTGAAGATAAATGATTCTTTATTCGAGGTGAAATTGAAATAATTGTTATTTTCATTGATAATATAGACGATTTTGTTGATTTATTGTCCATCAAACCTCGAATAATGAATGAAATTTTTTATGAATTTAAAGAAATGAAAACCGAAAATGATTTATCCAGCGAAATTAATATCGAAATTATATTACATTTCCTTTCTAAAGTTGAAGAATTTATTGTTTTATATGAAACTAAAATTAATTTAAATAAATCAGGAACTTCAGATACAAGTCAAGAAGTAATTAACGAGTTGAAGAGAATTTTTAATAAAGTAGATTCTTCGTTATCTTTAATAAAAGGAAAGATACGGGAAATATATCTTTCCTATTCATCTTAATGTTTAAATTAATAAATCCGAATATAATTATTAAAAGAAAGATTTTGTTCCTATTTATTGTGATTTACATTAACTCCATATCCAATTAATCGATAACGGCGATTAATTATACGAGAAATAGCGTAAATAAAATTTTCCGCAGGACAAATCGGAGGATTTAATTTAATTATTACGGTATTCTTTAAAATTTTTGTAACTACTCCACCTGTTTTTTCTGTACCAACAACTAGCAATAATTTTTCATTATGCTTGAGATCGTGCACTTTTATCATATTTTCAGAACCTATCACTCGATCCAAAAGATTAACATTTAATTCCACTTCAGAAAGGATTTCGGGTAACTCTCCTGGTCGACCAACTAAATGACCAATTAAAGAATCTCCCTTAGTTAAAGATGGATCTAATTTTGTTCCTAAACCTATAAGCCCCCCTGGTTTAGCTTCCTCTAATAAATTCTTACCTTGACTAATACTAATGACAGTTGATTTTATGGGCATATAATTATCTTTAATATGAAGTCCAGGGCGAATTTCTATTTTATCACCAATTTTAATTTGTCCTTTTAATACAGAACCACCAATAACGCCACCTTTTAAATCATCAATTTCACTTCCAGGTCGATTAATATCAAATGACCGAGCTATTAAAAACTGAAATTCCTCGTCTTTATTTAATTTGGGAGAAGGAATTACTTCTTCAAAAGCGCGGACAACTAAATCTATGTTTGAGTTAAATACAGATGAAGTTGGTATTATTGGTGCATTTTCAGCAACAGTTCCTTTAATAAAATCTTTAATTTGATTGTAGTTCTCTAAAGTTTGCTCTTTTGAAACGGCATCTATCTTGTTCTGTACAACAATGATGTTCTTAATCCCCGCAATGTTTAAAGCAGCTAAGTGTTCTCTTGTTTGAGGTTGTGGACATTGTTCATCCGCAGCAATTAATAGGCAAGCTCCGTCCATTAGAGAAGCTCCACTTAGCATGGTTGCCATTAGTATTTCATGTCCAGGTGCGTCCACAAAAGAGATATTACGCTTAAAAATTAATTTGCCTTTGCATTTTGAACAAGTGTATCGTGGTTGACCTTTTTTTCTTTCCAATTCAGCCATATATGCAGTTAAATATTTATCACATGTGGGACAGTAAAGAATTGTTGCGTTAGAGTAACCTAATTTTATAGATATACCACGCTCTTGTTCTTCAGAATGTCTATCTGTCCAATCTCCAGTCATAGATTTAACAAGCGTTGTTTTGCCGTGGTCTACATGACCAACTAAGCCAATATTGCATTCAGCTTGTTGTCTTAATTCTTTCTTTACATCCAATCCTTTTTCTTCTATTGCTTTTGCTTTTTCTTCTTTTACTTTAGCTTTTTTCGGGATGTCTTTCCTTTTTTTGACTTCCTGATCTTTAACTACTTTAGATGGAGGTGTAACCTTTTCTTTAGAAGATATTTTTTCATACATACTTCTAGCGTTATCTATATATTTTTTTCCTGTGGCTGCTCCAACACCTTTAATTTTTAATTTTAATAAATCTTCAAGTTTTACAGTAGCTAATTTTTGAACTGAATCAATCCCTGCTGCTTTTAATCTTTCAGCTGTTGCTTTTCCAATGCCACTTACATCTTCTAATTCATTTACCATGATATCTAAAATCTAAAGTAATTTATTTATAGTATTATAAGTATTGTTCTAGTTTCCCTAATTAAAATTAAGAAAGTATTAATTATTAAATTAATCAATAATTACGGGGTTTATTCAATACTTTGGGTATCAAACTATTGTATCGTTTTTATAGTTTTTATCTCTCGACCCGTTAATGATTTTTTTTTTTCCAGTTCTTTATATGAAACTCGAAGTTTACTGTCAAAATAAAATGTTGAAATTTTGTTACAAGATTCATCTTTATGATGAATATAGACGGGAGCTGGATAAAGACTCTGATCAAAATCGTCCATCTCAATTTTAAATGAAATTTTTTTATTACAATGAGGACAGGAATTAAATTTAAGAGGCATATAAAACCAGTTCTTTTATTTTATATAACAAATATATTCTTATTTTTAAAATCTTATTCGTTAAATAAATATATATCAAAAAATTCTTTCATTATTTATAATGATATCTAAAAAGACAGCGTTTTTGTCTATCGTTATTTTAATTTTAATCCCATTTTCAGGCATTAGTTATTACATATTTGGAGATAAAAATTTAAATCCTACCAACGTAGTTGCTGATGATGTTCCAGACGTAGATTTGTCTGAATTACCGCAGATAGATTACGATTATCTATGCTATGATTGGTATAATCCTAAAATTGAAATGTTAATCATTTTGCCACCAAATAAACCTGATTTCGTAAAAGCCGTAGAACCGTTAGCTGAATGGAAAAATGAAAAAGGTGTAAAAACAATTATTTTGAATGATACCACCGGATTTTCAGGAAGGGATGAAGCTGAAAAAATCCGAAATATGATTAAATATTATTACGAGAGAGAAAATATTAGATGGGTTCTTTTATGTGGGGATGCTCAAAGTAATTTAATTCCTATTCGAGAAGTTTATAATCCTGATCCAAGCGGTGAACCAGCTAGTAAGCCAACTGATTTTTATTATGCAGATTTAACAGGCAGCTGGGATTACAATAGAAATGGCGTATTTGGTGAGTCTGCTGTTGAAACAGGAAATGTAGATGAGATTGATTGGACGCCAGAAGTATATGTGGGTCGATTACCCGCAAATGATGCTTATGAACTTGAGTTGATGGTAAATAAAACATTAAAATATGAAACAAATCCTTTTATTGGTGAATGGATGAATAGAATGCTTTTAGCAGGAGGGATCTCAGACCCTAGCCCTAAATATCCAGGTGATTACGAGGATGAAGGAAGATTAACCCAATATATTTGGAAATCTTATGTTAAATCGAAAATGAATTTTACTCATTTATGTGATTACACTGGTAAATATTATCCTGGAAAATTTATACCTGACGAACCTTTCGAAGATCTTACTCAGATTAAATTACGTCAGAACATGACTGCTGGATATTCCACAGTTATTATGGCGGGTCATGGTGACAATCAAAATGTGTTTTGTAGGCTTCTTCCAACATCGGCTGTCGCTTATAACTCTGATGATGCTAAAAATAGCGGTAATACGGACATGCCATCTTTAGTTTATATAGATGCGTGTGAAACTACTTCATATGATGACGATAATAATTTAGGTGAAACTTTAATAAATAGATCCAATGCTGGTGCAATTGGAGTTATTGGGGCATTGCGATTTTCATGGTATTATTCCAACGATATTAATCTCGAAAAATTAAATCGTGGAAACGCTAAATTATTTTGGGAGGAATTTTTTCAAAATAAAAAATTCCAGCAAGGGAGAGCACTATATGACTCAAAAGTTACTTATATGAATAGTGATTATTTTGAAAGAGGAGAGGCAACAATGAATGAAGAATGGCAGCGTAAAAATATTCTAACATATTGTCTTTTAGGAGATCCTGAAGTGGATATTTATACTGATGTTCCAAAAAATGCATCAAATCCCTTTAAAGGAAATATTTTCGAGGCACAAATGGTTTCAACAGTAATTAAGAATAATAATGGTAAAGCGGTTCCTTACGCACGAGTACATCTCAGAACTAAAGATGGAAAATATTATACAGCATATGCGGATATAAATGGCAGAGTTAATTTTCGCCTTCCCGCTCAAGCGGGAGAAAAATACAATGTGACCATAACGGGGCATAATTTAATTCCCTCATACTTTAATTTTTCAACACTTACGGACAATTTAGCACCAGAAATTAGCGATGAAGATTGTAGTCCTGATGAACCAACGGTTTATGATAATGTTTGTTTTGAGGTCAATTCATATGATTTAGAATCGGGTCTTGAAAGCGTATTTTTATTACAATCTGAAGATGATGATGATTTTGATGAATATTTATATTACAGAATGTTAAATAGCTTTAGGGATGATGAAGATAATTTGTTTAAACACACGATTCATAATTTAGATCCGGGTAAATACTCATTTCTAATAATAGCAAGAGATTGGGCTAACAATTATCATATCTTAGATGATGATAGCTTTGAATTTACAATACCCACGCCAATGATGGATTATCTCCTTATTACAATGTCAATAGCTATTATAAGTATAACAGGGATTTCGATTTTTATAACCTACAAAGGGTTTAAGAATTATAAGTATAAATTATTACACTCACGAAACGATTCCTTTTAAGTTTGATCTTTTTTTGAAAAAATTTAATTATTAACCTTTATTACCATTTTTAGTCTAAATCATATAAGCAAGCATTTACTATGAAATAGTAAAATGCTGCTATATTACGGATACAGCCATAAAAGTTGGTGGCAATTAGGCACGCGCCGGAAGTTAAACTTGATTTCGTTGACAATAGTACTGCAGTTGCGATCTGTGGGAACTGTCAAACTGTAAATTGATTGCGCGCTTCGCGCCGCAAGCAAAGATTCGTTTACGGTCATGGGAATCTTGGAAAATACCCGGTCCCATCCGAACCCGGAAGCGCTTTAACTTTTGTGGTAACTATTATAATTATTTTAATTTAATCCATTACTTTTTTCAATCATGCCTAGTAAAATAAGAATATTTTTCAAATCAATCGGAAGAAAATGGTTCATATTGCTGATTTTACTTATCCTTATAATTGCTTATGCTGGCTGGGTTATCGCAGAAAATCTTACACCCGCAATTGTCGCAACAATTATTGCTATGGTGTTGCTTATTTTCTCGTATATAACGAGATTTTATAAATCGAAAAAATTAAAAAGATTTATGAAAAAGTATTACAGGATCGAAGATAAAACTATTGCGAAAAAACTTGGTCGTTCTTTACGATCTGTCCAAGATAAAATGTTTGAATTGTCGCAAAAACAAACAAAAAGGGAGAAATGGCAGTTTTGGAGGAAAGAAAAAAATTGGTTAATTTTATTTTTAAATAGAAGTTATATTTTTTATCATAAGAATACTATTGAGAAATTTAAAGAATTTCATCATAAAGGTTTAGGAGATAAAAAAATTCTCGAAAATCTAAAAGAATTTAATATTGAAACAAGAGCAGAAGTAAAGGCCATCGAGGATGCATTAATTAAATATGAAAGACTTAGTGAAAGGGAAATTTCTGTGAAAGAACGAGAAGAAAGGGAGCGATTTCAGAATTTATAGATTCTTTCTAAAACAAATAAAAATAAGAAAAAAAAGTTCCTTTAATATTCATTGAATTTTTTTTAGAAAAGCCTTATATCCATTTAATACGGGCATACCTGATAATTTATCTAATTTGGATGAATTGGTTAAAACATTGATGTTTTCACCTGGATGCTGATTAGCATAAGAAAGATACGAGTTCTTATGCCCCCAACCGTGAGGATAACATACAACTCCAGACATTATATCATCAGTGGGGGACACTGGAATTTTAATAGAACCAAATTCGTTTTGAAGAATCACTAAATCGTGTTCAATTAAATTCAATCGAGTTGCGTCTTGAGAATTTATTAATAATTGAGGTTCTTGTTTATTTCGCCATAAACTTTCGATATTGTGCATCCAGGAATTCATGGTTTTCAGATTACGCCTACCAATAACTACAAACTCGTTGATTTGAGACTCAATACGTTTTATATCCTCCATTTTTTTATTATATGAGTTTTTACACAATTTTATTTGTTCCTCGATTAAAGGATTTAATAAAGTTATTTTTTTGTTTTTTGTTTGTATATATTTCTTGAGAACTCCATATTCATTATTTCCTAATAATATTGTTTCATTATTCCTTAATTTCTTAATGGTTAATGTTCCAGAACTTAAGTGCGGAATTTTTTTTTCGATTACTTGCCCGAGAAACAGAAATAATTTTATAAAAAATTCGGGATGAAACTCTTTCTTAAAAAGCTTATAAATTTTTGGAATTAAATTTAAAATACGATTTCCAAACATCGGAACTTTCATCAATCTTGATAAACTCAAAAGAATTTCCCATTCTGCTTTTGGACCATGCTTATCAGGGGTTATTAGAGCATGATTGTATTCCACATGTGGAAAAATTTGATAATTAAGGTGATAAACCGGAGTGTTAGAATTCTCCATCGGGGTTCTCGTAGGTAATATATAATTCGCAGCGAATTCTGCTGTTTCATTATTATAAAAGTCTAGAACAACACATAATTCTAGTTTTTCTAAAGCTCTTCTAAACTCATTTGAATTAGGAGCACTTAAAATTGGATTTCCTCCCGAAATAATTAATGCTCTAACAGGATTTTTTTCAATTAAAATCTCTCTGGCTAAAACACTGAGAGGAAACGCACCCATAACCTCCGGATAATTTCCAATACGACTCCTGTAAGTATCAAAAGCACCCATACCTACTATTTTTCCTAAATTCGCTATATTGATTACATTTTTTCCAAAAATCGCTCCGCCTGGTCTGTCTAGTTTACCAGCAATGATGTTTAAAACATCAATTGCCCAAGCATTTAGTGTGCTAAAAGTAGATAAGCAGGTACCTAACCTTCCATAGATAACCGCTTTCTTAGTTTTTGCGAATTTTCGAGAAAGTTTATAAATAGTCTCGGAAGGTATTTTGCAAATTTTCTCGGCAAGTTTAGGAGTAAAAAATTTAACGAGTTCCCTTAAATTTTCATAATTCGAACTATTTCGATTAAGATAATTTTTATCCTCTAAACTCTCTAACAAAATGACATTAATCATTGATAAGAGAAAATATATATCTGTATCTGGAAAAATTGGGATGTGATGTCCATCATTCTTTTTTGTAAGAATTTTTGCAGTTTCATTTCTACGCGGGTCGATTATATATATTTCTCCCCCCCTCCCTTTAATTCCTTTCATTACTTTGAGAACATTTGAACAAGTAACTAAACTCAAATTTGTCACTGCTGGATTAGTGCCGATTAGAATTAATAAATCTGTTTTAGGTATATCCGGAATAGGCATTATTATTGAATTTCCATATAGAAAAAACTGTGCAACAAATTTGTTGTTATCATCTACAGATCCGGCGTTAAACATATTTTTACTCCCAATTGCATCCATAAAGCCTTTGGCGAACATACCATGGGCGTATTGGTGTAATGAATTCGTTCCCATATAATATGCTATAGAATGTGGGGAATATTTGTTTCGAATATTAGTGAGTTTCGCAGCAATTTCGTGAATTGCTTTTTTCCAAGAAATTTCATGAAAGGTATTACCAGAACGTATTAGAGGTTTTAGAATACGATCTTTATCATTAGTAATTTCACCTAAAGCAATCCCTTTTGGACAACAAAATCCGCCACTTAATGGATAATTAGGATCAGGTTTTACAGAAAGGATTTTATTGTTATTTACTTCAACTAATAATCCACATCCAGCATTACAAGTAGGGCAACTAAACTTTTTAATAACCATAATAGAAATTCACGTTGAATATTAAAAAGAATAAAAATAAAAATTTTAAATTCAGTCTATTTCTCCAAAATCTAAATTAAAGTTAAAATGCTTTCGGATTGGCTTTTTAACATTCCAGATACATTTTAATCCCTTTTCAAATTGCACTAAATCACCTTTCTTGAAATCGATTTTTTCCCCCGTTTCAGAATCCGTTACTTCAACTTCTCCATCCAAAATATAACATGTTTCTGTATCGCCGTAAGACCAATCGAATTCGCTTACCTCTTTGCTCCAAGTACCCCATGAGTTAACATTTAGCTTCTTTAATTCCTCTTCAGATGGGATTTTCTTCTTCATTTTCATTATTTAACCACCTATTCTAAGAATTTACTTATATTAATTAAGTTAGAGATAATTAAGTATAAGTTATTGCTAAATAAATATTTATAGAGTTAAGAATCTTTAGAAATAAAATCATAGGATTAAAAATTTGCAGTTAGTAGTTCCAATTTTTTGTGCTTAATTTCAATCTATCAAAAAAATATGTTTAATAGTGATAAGTTTTATTTAAGAAATAAAAAACAAAAAAAATCAAAAATATAAAATTATATTTACAATTAAGATAAATTAAAATTATCGTGAATTAAGAATATAAAAAAATAAAAGTAGTAAGATAAAAATTATTATATTGAAAATACAATTTAATGAAAAATTTATTTTAAATTTCTTATTCAATAAAAAATAATATCCAAAACAAAGAATGGGTGCAAAATTGCCTAAAAAGTTCATTTTGAAGATTCTCACTGCTGGGGAGGGTGGTGTTGGTAAAACAACGCTCCTTCATAGATATGTGGAAGGCCAATTCTCAGCAGAAACAAAAATGACTATAGGTGTAGAGTTTTTCTTAAAAGAAATCGAAGTTGACGGAAAACAATGCACTCTCCAATTATGGGACTTCGGGGGGCAAGAACGGTTCCGCTTCTTATTAGAAAGTTATGTTTTAGGAGCAAAAGGTGCCTTATTAATGTTTGATCTAACAAGACCTATGACGTTAGAGAACTTACAACAATGGGTTAATATTGTACGTAGAAGTGACAGTAATCTACCGATTCTTTTTTTAGGAACAAAACTCGACCTTGAAAATGACGTAATGGTTGATGATGATTATGCTTTGCAATTTAAAGAAAAATTTAATCTTTTTGATTACTTGAAAATTTCTTCAAAATCAGGTGAAAATGTTTTTGAATCTTTTGAATTAATAACAAGAACGATCTTAGATCGACAAACCTATTGAATTCCAAGAAGTTGAAAAATATTAATATAATCATAATCGACTCTAATTTTATCCTCCTACCTTTCCAATTTAAAATTGATTATCTAAACGAAATCTACTTAAGTTTGGAAGGAAAAATAAGATTCTACATATTTAAACAAGTTATTGACGAATTAAAAGCAAAAGAAAGAAGAGAACCAAAAGCCAGAAAATTTCGGAGAATGTTTAAATCTGGAATGTCATATTTAGAAAAAAATGAAAAAATCTTTCCAATTTATTTTGTAGATGAAGTTAAAAATAAATATGAAACCACAGATGAATTTCTATTTAAATGGTGTATTAGATTAAAAAAAGAATATAGACATGTTTTTCTAGCCACTAATGATTCAGAATTACGTAAAAAAGCCAAAAATTCAAATATTAATGTTATTTTTTTAAGACAAAAGAAATATCTCTGTATTGAAACAGGTTAATTAATGTGTCCATAATTCGGTAAAAATTCTGAATATTTTTTAGAACTATGCTTTTTATAATGAGAATTTTAATTAAATATTCATAGTTTATAATGAAATTTTTTATATACTTTTATTAATATAATTATGATTGAAAAAAAAACAATAATTTATTTAAAGAAATATAATTTATATATGAGAATTATAGAAATAAGATCCAATTATTAATTTAATCAATTTAGCGATACTTTAGTCTTTAATTAAATATAGTTGAATAGGAAAAAAATAAAAATGAGTAGACCTCTCGTACTAAAAATACTCACTTCTGGTGATGGTGGTGTCGGGAAAACCACTCTCCTTCACAAATACATTGAGGGAGAATTTCTGGCAGACACTAAGATGACTATAGGAGTTCAGTTCTCTATAAAAGAATTGAACATTGATGGATTTGATGTTATTCTACAAATCTGGGATTTTGGCGGACAAGAACGATTTCGCTTTTTATTAGAGAATTATGTTATAGGAGCTAGAGGAGCTCTTCTAATGTTTGATTTAACTCGCACAATAACTTTAGAAAATATAGAAGAATGGGTGAATATTTGTAGATCGAAAGATCCAAACTTACCCATTATATTCTTAGGAACAAAGGCTGATTTGGTTGAGGAACAAAGTTTAGATGAAGATTATATATTATATCATAAAGAAAAATACAATCTGTTCGATTATATGATTACATCTTCTAAAACGGGGCTAAATGTTGAAAATGCATTTGAGAGTTTAACAAGATATATTATTAAAACTATTTTCTTAAAGCATTAAAGAATTAAAAGTTAACAAACAAATGATATTTGATTTAAAATCTATATCATAATGAAGAAATAACCATTGAAGACGAAGATATAACTGAAAATGTTTATTTATACTCATTAAATATTTACCTATAAAAATGTATTTCCCTATTGAGTAATTATGAAATTCTCTGAAATAAAATTTAATTTTATTTGTCCTAAAATTATTTTTGGTAAAGGTCGGATTGGCGAACTAAGTCAAGAAATTGTAAATACATTAAAACCAAAAGGAATTGAACATCTTAAAACGTTTTTAATTATTGGTAAAAATTCCTTAAAAAGGTCTGGTTATTTAGAAAAAATAAGAAGGAGTCTAGAGGAGTTAAAAATTGAATTAGAAATTTATGATAAAGCAGGGAAAGAACCTACTACTACAATTTTAAATGAAGGAAAAGAAATTGCTCTCGAACAAAAAGCAAATGTTATCGTTGGCATTGGCGGAGGGAGTGTTATGGATACAGCGAAAGGTATAGCTGGTTTGGTAACAAATGGGGGAATTGTAGAAGATTATCATGCAGGGAAAGAATTTTTAAAATCCCCATTACCATTTATATTAATCCCTTCAACTTCAGGCACGGGCTCTGAGGTCACTAACAATGCTGTAATTAAAGATGAAAATTCTGGTGTTAAAAAAAGTATCAGAGGATTATGGGCAAGTTTAGCATTATTAGATCCTAAAATTACATTATCTTTACCAAAAAAGTACACTGCTTACGCTGGTGCGGATGCTTTAGTTCAAGCAATAGAATCACTAGTTTCAAAGGGATCAAATTTTATCTCAGTTTTCTTTGCTAAGGAAGCAATTAAATTGTTAGGGCCAAATTTGCCTAAAGTATATGCAGATTTAGCAAACATTGACTTAAGAGAGAAAATGATGCTCGGTAGCTTGCTAGATGGGTTATCTTTCGCAAACGGAAAGCTAGGAGCAGTTCACGGTTTTGCACATCCTATCGGAATAAAGTACGATTTGCCTCATGGTTTAATTTGCGGGCTTCTTCTACCATATGTTATGGAATATAATAGACCATTAAATAATGTAGCAGAGAAGTATGCGTGGATTGCTGAATTATTTAATAAAGAAAAAATTCTTACGGATTATGGAGAATGCCCAAAATTAATGCCTACTGATAAAAAAGGAAAAGCTAAATGGATAATTGAAAAAATTAAGGATATCTTCCAGTATATCGGAATTCCGCTTCATCTTAGCGATGTAGGAATTAGAGAAGAAGATATCGATGACATTGTAAAAGATACTACGGGAAGTTCTTTAGCTAATAATCCAAGAGATACGGATAAACAAACCCTAAAAGAAATTCTTTTAAATGCATTATAAGAAGATCAAATTCAGAACTGTTAGTAGTTAATGCCTTTAAACTCTTCTCCCATATATCTATCCCCAATTTAAATTTCATATTCTTACATTTTCGGGCATTAACTACTATTTTTTCTGCTGTTGTTTCACCTACCCCCCTATTACTAAATTTTGGAAATTTTTTTTTCAAAATATTAATATTTTCTAGAGTATTTAAATGATCCCTCAAAAGAGATATCAAATGAGATCTCAAAAAAAGAAAAAAAAATAAATACTCTTTTATACTAAGTTAATTGTATGAATCCCTTTAAAAATGAAGAAGGCCAGTTGGTAGCGTCTTTCTATGGAACTATTAGGGCAAAAAGCAAAAGGCAATTCAATCTATCAATCCCTAAATTCTTGATTAATAATAAAAAACTTTTTCCAAACCAAGAATACTTTGTAAAATTCTACGAAAAGGATTCTGTTGAGGATAAACTTTATTATCTTATAAAATTTTTTGAAGAAAAACCTGATGATGATCCTATCAAAAAGAAAGTTAAAGAATTAATAGAACAATCAAATCAAGATTAAAATTAAGTTTCTATCTCTATATTATTATCTATTTTTTAAGAAATATATTGGCAATGTAATGCCCTTTTTTTGAATGAGTGTTTGCATGTTGTAAATCCCATAACAAATTAATATTCGATACCTTAACTTATAAATTCCACAATATTTTTAAAAATTAGAGTAATGTATTACAAAACATTTATTTTCTTTGTATTTTATATTACTATACGACAGCTAACTTTTGTATTAATTTTTTAAATAGATAAATCGATTTTGAACGAAATAAGAAATTATCGGTGATTAAATATTAAAAAAGTTCACGAGAATGATTTTGAGTATAGGGATGGTAAGGTCAAATACTTATTGAGAGGCCCCTCGATCGATTGGGGTGTAATAAGACTTAAACCAGGAGAAAAAATGGGGGGAAAAGCTCATGGTCATAATGTTATTGATGAAACGTTTTTCTTTATTGAAGGTGATGGCATTATGATTATAGACGACAAGGAATATCCAGCGCCTCAAGGAAGCGTTTTTTTGTGTGAACCAAAAGAAATGCATAACATTCGAAATGATTCCTCAACTCCGATAAAAATCGTCTTTATTAAGGGGGATTATAAACCAGATGATAAAATTGAATAAACAAAAACATTAAAAAATTAAATAATAAAAAAATCAATATTATTAAGTATTTAACCATGGCTAAAAAGAAAAAAAAGCAAGCTAAAAAAGGTCGTCGAACTTATTCTCATAAGCCTGAAGAGATTGTCCCATCAAGAATAAAGATGCCTAATCGCAGAATTGGAGAAATGTTCGGAAGAGTGGTTTCAATATTAGGTAATGACCGAATGGAAGTATTCTGTGAAGATGAGAAACATAGAATAGGAAGAATACGAGGTAAAATTAAAAAACGGGTATGGATCCGTATTGGCGACCTAGTTGTCGTATCCCCATGGGATTGGGAAACAGAAATGAAGGATAAGCTTGGAAAATGTGAAATCACTTGGCGTTATATGAAAAGTGAAATATCATGGCTTACTCGGAATAGGAGAATTCCCGATATCCTTGACATAAATAAAATACCATTTTAAAATTTGATCTTCGATAATCTTATTAGTGTAATTTAATCAATTATTAATTGGATTTTATTATTGATCTATTTAGAATCTCTTTAAAAAAGCAAAATTTAAAATTTATAATTACCTTCTTTAGTATATACCTTATTTCTCTTACAAATTTTTTAACTAAACCCAAATTAAATAAGGAAAAAATGAAAATATAATGTCCGATCAAAAAGAAAAAGTTAAAGATGGCAGCGAAAAAGATATTATCATGGAGGAAATTGCTAACCAATCCGTTGAAGAAGAAAAGGAAGATTTAACAACGCTTTTCGCAGTTAGAACAACAATTAATCAAGAAAGCAATATATTAAGACAGATATTTTATCGGTTTAAAATATTAGATGTAATTCCAGACATTAAAGCTATGTTGGTTAGCCCATTGCTTCCGGGTTATATATTCATCGAAGCTTCACAGAAGAGGGATGTACAGATCGCAATTCAAGGTATCCCTCATATAAAAGGAAGAATAGTTGGACAAATTAAGCTAAAAGAGATTAATCATGTTCTCGTTCCAAGATCCGTGACCGAATTTCTTGAATCTGGTGACACCGTGGAAATTATATCGGGAGTTTTCGAGGGTTCACGCGCTTTAGTAATGAGAATGCCCCATGATACTTCCAGTTCAGAGGAAGTTGTTGTACGCCTTTTACAGGAGGAAACCCCTATTACTATCAAAATACATGGGGATTATCTCAAGCTAGTAGAGAAAAAGAAGAGAGAAAAAGAACCCATCCCAGAAATAAGAGTCACAACTCCAGAAGAAGCTGTTACTGATTTAGAAAAGATGATAAGTTTCGATGATGAATTTGAAACTGAGTTAGAAGATGATTATCCTGAGCAATACGAGAGTGAGGCAATTGGAGATTACGAGGAGGAGGAGGAAGATGAAGAGGATGAATGGGCAAAATTCGATGGCTTTTAAAAAAAATTTTTTTAATTCTATTCTTTTAATAAATACTAATTTTTAGTTTCGAACAATTTTTTAAGTAAAAAATTTATAAATAATATAAAAAAGTCATTTAGATTAATAAAAAGATTTCTGAGTTTTATGATCAAAAATATCTTTATAATGAAGGCAAGAACGGGGGAATTAATTTTTCATAAAACTTACGAGGATATTTTTAACGTTAAATTAACAAGTCAATTTTTAAGTGCTATCTTCTCCTTCGTAAAACAAACTTTAAAAACGGCGAAACTATCAGAAATTGAGGTTTCTGAATTTAGATTTATATTTGAAATCGAAAATATTCAAAATGATGAGTTAATGTTTGCTATTTTCGCAGATAGGACAGATAATTTGGTTGAACTTAGAAATCAATTAAGAGAAATCAAAAATCAATTTCTCAGCAAGTTCGATTTGGAATCTTTTGATATTAATTTTGATGGCGAAATCTCAAAATTTCTTGATTTCGAAAAGAACATAACAGAGATTATTGAGAAAAGCAAAAAATTGGTTTCTGAGGAAATAGAAAAAGATTTAATAAAAATCATTAATGAATTGCATACGTTTTCTTCTTTCGTGACCTCTTCAGCTTTGTTAACACAAACTGGAAGAGTTATTGTGTCTTATTTGTATCCAAATGTACTTTCAGAGATAATAAAGCTCTTAGAATCTCGTTTCTTAATTGGAAATGACAAAATCAACGAACTCATAACTCTTGAAAGTTTTGGCATTCTAAGTTTGACCGGAATTGACAGCTTTATTTCTGTGATTTTATTTAAAAGTCGTTGTCCATTTGATACCGCACTTACAATTTCAAAAAAATTTTCTTCGAGATTACGAAATCTCATTTTTTAATTTTTAATCTTGATAATTGAGTATTTAATTTCAACACTTAATTTTCTAATTCTGAAAAAAATTAAAAAATGAATTCATATTTAACATATTAAATAAATTATTTATCTAATAAATTTCAAAAAAATAAGCGTGAAGAAAAAATGGAAGAAGAAAAGAACCCCAGATATATGGTTCAAGCTATTAACAACGAGATTTTAGGTAAATTAAGCCTTAAAAATAGATATTCCTTCTTAAATAATAACCTCATGGTACTATTGAATCAAGAACAATTCAATTTTCTTAAAAAGGTTCAAAAATTCTGTATGCGGTTTGAGAAGAAAAATAACATTACACATGGTCCTGAAGATGACATTTACGATTGGATCCCTGCTTTTGGTAAAGAAGGTTATATTACTAGAACAGAGCCATTTGCCATGATTGATGTAAATTATGAAACTTCCGGAGCTGCTATTGACTTTTTAAGAAATTTAGCATTAGAATTCTTCGATCCACAATTCGCAATGGGTGGAGGAGCAACAGTACTCGCAATTAATCCAATTAAAGAGCATCACGAGAACATTCCAGTCAGATTAGAAGCACTCAAGGATTTAGTGACAGGTCAATCAGCTGGGTGCATCTGTATCACCGAACCAGAAAGAGGTTCTGATGCTGTACATCAATTAACTGTATGTGAAGAGCAACCAGATGGCAGTTTTATTTTAAATGGAGAAAAAATATTCAATACAAACGCTCCAAAATCAAAATGGGCAGTAGCTTACGCAACCGCAGAAAAAAATAACGGTAATACGATGGCTCAATTCTTGATCAATACTTCATGGGATGGATGGAATTGTGAGAGAGTGGGAATACCTTGGGTACCGAAACTCTATCTTGGAAAAGAGACTTTTATAAATCTGAGAGTGCCCAAAGAGTATGTCCTAGGTGGAGTTGGCAAAGGTCGTGATCATCTTTTTGAAGGATTAGTTCCTGAAAGAATTGGTATCGCAATAATGGGTATTTGTGAATGTTGGAACGCCGTTACTCATGCTGCTATTTATGCCAATAATAGAAAGCAATTTGATAAAATGATTTTACTCTTTCAGGGAGTTGGTTTTACGTTAACTGACCTATGGGCTAAAACTACTAATTTAACATTATCGTTATTAAAATTCTGCGAATCCTACGACGAGAAAATGGAAAAATTTGGCGGTGAATTACCTAAGAATATCGCACAAGCATTAGTAGCTTCCGCATCAATGCTTAAATATCATTGCACCGCATTATCGAAAGAAATATGTTATGAAAGTGCTAACTTAATGGGTGGTGCTGGACTCTGTGATAATACGTTAATGAATGACCTACTTAATATTTCTCGAATTCAAGAGATCGTTGGAGGAAGCCGTCAGATACAACAATATATAATGTCTATGGCATTAAGACAATTATATAAAATGTCAGGAATATAGTTTACAAAGAATATAATTCACTCTAAGTGAAACACTTTTTTTTTTCTTTATTTTTTAATGGAGTAGAGTTTTATAAGTGTAAAATAATAAGTAAAAAAAAGATTAAAATTAAAACGTAATTTACTCTTCTTCTTCAGCCGATATTAATTCTTCAATTTTTTCTTCCAGTTCCTCAATTTTAGCGTTAATCTCTTCCATTCTCTTATAAGCATCACATCTTGAACAGCCATCCTCTTCTTTACAGAGATCTAGAGTATCACAATTCTCTTCTAATGCTTCCATTTCATCTTGTAATTTCTCAACTTCTTCTTCTAGTTTATCTACGCTCATGTTTCTCACCAAAAAATAATATTTTTCTTAATATTTCATAATTTATTTTTTTTACTTTAAAAATTTGAATTAATAAGCACCTAATAAATTAAAATTAAGATTTTAACCTTCCCATACACCGATATAATCGTCTAAAATATTATAAATCTTATTAAAACCTAAATGATAATATAATTCTTTAAGACTCTCGTTGTTATATTTCCAACATGATCTCTGTTCGAACGAGTTAATCCCATCGTTATCAGCAAATAAAAAATCGAGGATTTTTATTAATCTTTCAGGGAAATACTTACTAATTTTAATAACTGTTCTGGCCAATGCGTCGTGACCATTCATATTGTCTTGTGGTCTTACTGCTACTGGTTCGCAAATAATTATTTTTTTAGCAAAATTTTTAGCATTTTCAACTAAATCTATGTGGTTCGGATAGATATGATGAAGAATGTCGCAAAAAACGATTATATCGGCATTATCAGGATATTCATCAAAATCGAAAATATTATTTTGCTTTAAGATTATTTTTTTTGGCTTAGCTTTCCCCCTATTCCAGTCTTTTCTTATTTTAATGAGAAATTTTCTATTTAAATCCCAACCTTCATAAATAATATTATTTGGTAAATAATGAGTTAGAAATCCTGTTCCGCAAGGTAAATCCAATACTTTTTTTGAACCGTTTCCAATAATTTTGGCAATACTCATAAATTTTTTATGTTGATCGTAAAGCCGCTTTGTCGTCCAATTATATATATAACCACTGCGATAAACAATGCTCCTAAATCCTGTATTTATTGTCTTAACAGCCATTCTGAAGATAAATATGTTAATTTCTAAACTTCTAATATAATTTTAATCTTTTCATTTATTAAAAATTTGATTAAAATTTATTAAAAATTTTTTTGACAACTTGGATATAGCAAAAAAAAGAAAAATTAACTTTATTTTAATTTAAGGTTATTTATCTTTTCATCAATTTCTTTATTGAGTATTTTCAGTTCTTTATCTAAATCGTTAATTTCAGCAGAAATATTTTCATATCTTTCTTCTTGAATACTTAGTTTTTGTACGTATTTTTCCCTGAGTTTTGATTCTTGAGTAGTATTTCCTAGAACAGCAATATTTTCCCGAATTCTTGCTTGTTCCTCTGTCATTTGATACCGTTCGTTATCAAGTTTGGACTTTTTTTCTTCAAGATCGCTTTTCTTGCCTATCAATTCTCCTATTTCTTTCAATTGTGCTTCTAATTCCTCATTTATAAAACGTTGCCTAACGTAAAAATCAACTCTTCTCAAAATATCATCTTTAGTCCAGTTCCATAAATAATAACTCGAATAATTTTCACTACGTTCCCTAATTTTAAAAGAAATTGCTTCCTTTTCTTTCAATTTCAGTTTAAAACGCCAATAATTAGGTGTCTCTTCTGGTTCCACAGGACTTTCTTTAATTTCATAGCCGGACTTTTTTGGATGATCTAGGTATAGTTCTTTCTCTTCATTTGTTTTATTCTTAATTTTATATTCAGTTCTTAAATCTGTGAAATAATATTCGTAGCAATATGCGTTTCCAATCGATAATCTATGAACTTTTTGATTCTGGGATTTTTCTTCATGATTAATTATAACCGCTTGTTCAACAGCATAATTCAAAAGGCGAGTGTCCTCTTTGTTTAAAAAAGGTATAATCGCTTCCCCTGCGAGATTGTCATCGTAAATTATCGTAACTGGACCACGCTCAAGCGTCAATGCTGTATTATTTGTAATTTCAAGGCACGCATTCGGATTTAGGCCATGTTCGTTTTTATTATAAAGCAATATCCTTTTTGCTTTAATTTCTTCTGTTAGGATTGGAACTAATGCGCTTTGCTTCCTTTTAATTGTTACAGGGTTGATGATATTATATTCAAATAATTCTCCTAAATCTTTTGTCTGAGCTGCCGTTTGAGATTTGATTTTATCCATGATCTCAGTGTCAGCTAAACCGCCTCCAAAAGAAGCACCTGTGGTTGCTATGGCGGCCATTGGTGCAGGAGCTTCTTCTGCCATTCTTCGCGCTTTTTTAGCTCTAGGTGGAGCCATAGTTTTGTCTTTAGCCATCTCATACTCGTCAAAATCTTCCATTATCAAACCTTCCTCAATCTCAGTTGGTCTTGCACTTAATACTCGTGGAGGTTGAATTCTTGGTCTATCAATGAAGATCGGTCTGTAAAACTCGTAAATGAAAGATACTGGCATACCAGCAACTAAAGATAATTCAATATCTTCCCAATCTTGATTTGTAGTGTTCTCAATTAACGCCCATCCACTTATTAAACATTTCTCCTCTAAAACTTGTTGTCTACTCATAATCAATCTATACGATGTTTTCCAAATAGGGCTTTCCCTTATATAACTTACAACGATGCTCCTTTCTCCTTCTTGACCCCCTGATTCACAATTAATAATAATCTTTTTGGCATCTTTTTTCTTTCCTGCTATGACTGTGTCTAAAAAAAACTTCAAATCTTTTTTAAGTTCATCATTCAAGATCTCAAAGCTTTTTATTTCAGAAAAGGGGATTTTTGTAACAACTTCATCATCTTTAAGTAATGTCAATAACTTTTCAATTATTTTGCCCTCTTTATTGAGTTTTTCAATAAGTTCAATCCCCATTATAGTTCCTGAAATTTTTTCGCTTCCGACGATTAAGTTAACTTTTGCTCCCTTTATTTGCATTATGAGTGAAGAAAAAGAATCTTTATCAGGAATATCTAACATAATAGACTTTAATAACTGGGATGTATCTAGTGCCGCATCGTAAGAGATTGATGAGATATAACCCTTTTCACTAGTGTCTAGAACAAAGAGAGATTTTAATATATCGTCCATTTCGTCGATTTTGAATTCGATCTCAAATGTCCCCATTCCTTTTTGCTTCCCTTCGAGAATAAAATAAGAGACTCCATGTTTAAATATTATCACACGCTTGACTTTCAATTTTTTACTTAGTTGTGACATAAATTAACTATAAGAATTTGAACATTTAAATCTTAATAATATTAAATAGCGAGTAACTTTTTTAGAATAAAAAGAGCACCTTTTTTATCTAATGGTTCGTTATTATTGCCGCATTTGGGGCTCATTATACATGCTGGGCAACCATTTGGCTCACTACAATTACACGATTTAATCAATTTGTATGTTAATTCAAGTAGCTCCATAAGGTTATAATAAAGCGATTCTGAAATTCCTATTCCGCCTCGAAACGCGTCATAAATATATATAATCGGTTGTTGTTTGACAGGATCAAAATCGATTGAAAGTCCTCCAAGGTCCCAGCGAGATATCTGTGCTAATGTCGGTGCCATAGCTATCATTGCATGTTCAATTGCGTGTACGGTCCCTCCAAGATCGTAGTCATTCCGCTCTAACTCTTTTTGGAATTCGTAAGGTATCAAAAACCAAACTGAATGAGTCTCGAATTCTACAATCGGTATATCTAATAATGGAAACCTATCTCTGATTTCTTGAGTTAAAGTATCAATAACCTTATAAGAATAATATTCATATTCAACTTTCACATTTCCAAAATATGTACTGATTTGATTGTTTGGACCCGTTTCTTTTTGAGAAAAGATCTCAAGTGGAGTGACTTCAGTGTGCTTTAGCGATTGAGTGTAATAATCCACATCAGCTTTTGCAATATATACTTTTTTTTCATCAATGTCGAGTTCTTCAACTATATAAGTTTCTGCTTCATAGAGATATATTGCTCCATGATGTAAATCTCTAAAGACATAACTATCATCTTCAGCAGTTAAAAATTCCTCCCTTCCATTAATTCTTAAAATCACTTTAAAGGTTCGATCAGATAAATTACTCAATCCAAATTTTTCATTGGGGAAAAAATCGCCTTTCCAATAGTATCGATCTCCTCGCTTCATTAATAGCGAATCGTTTACTAATTCTTCCAAGCATTTAATAAAAAATTCTTTTTTCTCAATTCCAAACTTCTGATAATCATCAATTTTTATTGGAATTTCTTTTGAAGCACAGCATAGGTGATTCTTTAAAATATATTTATTATTTTGTGTTATAAGAACTTCTTCTTTAATAGGACCAAATAAAATCTCAGGGTTATGGACATAGAAAAAATCCAATGGGTTCGCCATTGGGATTAACGTTGAAATAGAAACGTCTTCTCCTCTTCCAGATCTTCCTATCTGTTGCTTAAAGCTAGAAATCGTTCCGGGGAATCCAGAGCAAATGGTTGCGTCTAGGGATCCTATATCAATACCCAGTTCGAGAGCATTTGTAGAACTAATACCTAATAATTTTTTGTTTTTAAAATCCTGTTCAATCTCTCTCCTTTTCCTTTTACTTATTCCGGCTCGATAGCTTACAATTTTCTCTTTTAATTGTGGAAGTGTTTGTCTTGTCCAAATTGCTTGTAATTCAGCCATTTTTCTAGATAATGTAAAAGTCAAAGTTTGAATTCCTTTTTTTAAATGGCTTACATAAAGGTTTTTAGTTTCTTGATGAGCCGAACGATATTTATGAGATATATCATCATAAGGTAAATCCCATAAAATTACATTTTTAGCACCAGATGGGGAGTCATCTTTATCAATTATAACAAACTCTTCACCAATCAATTTTTCTGCGAAATTCTTTGCATTATTAATTGTAGCACTAGATAAGATCCAAATAGGATTTATATTATATGTTTCAAGTATTCTTTTTAATCGCCTTAGTAATAATGAGAAGTTCGAACCGAAAATACCTCGATAGATATGAATTTCGTCTAGAACGATATATTTTAAGTTTTTACAAATTCTACTCCATTTTTGCTTGAACCAGGGCAAATAGAAGTGAAGTCCATAAGGATTTGTGATAATTACGTTAGCATTTGTTAAAATTTGCCTTTTTTCATAAGGATCTACATCCCCGTCATATGTTCCGACCCTTTCTGGTTTGATATTTGTATCTACCATTAGTTTAGATAATACAAAATACTGATCCCTAGCTAACGCTTTAGTCGGAAATATATATATGGCAGTACTGTTAGGATCTTCTTCTAAAATTGTTTGTAATACTGGAAGATTATAACATAGAGATTTCCCGGAGGCTGTCGAAGTAACGATTACTGTATTTTTTCCCTCTCGAATTGCGTTGATAGCCTCAGCTTGATGCCCCCATAATTTGATATTGTTTGTGTCTAACCAACGTTCTAATCGTTTTTTTAAGGGTTTTTTTAAAGTACCAAATAGAGGTTCTTTTTTTGGAATATATTGAATGTGTGATATTTGGTCATTATAATAATCTTGTTTCTTTAAGTAGAGTAAAAATTCTTCAAAATCAACCATATTTAATTTCAATAATTGGAATAAAAGGTAATAATTAAAAATTTCAAGGATAATAGATTTTATAATTTTTTATTAGTTTTAAGACTCTTATTCCTGATAATGTAAAAATTTAGATTTAAATAGTTGGAATATATTAAATATTTAAAACTACAGCTTTTACTACTAAGAATTTTAACTAAAATGTAACAAAGTGATATTATATGGTGGAACAGCAAGAACAAGGACCATGTGTTTTATTATTTCTAGCAATAGTTTTGGGTGTACTAGGTTTCGTTTTTAATGTTTGGTTTTTAATAGGTGTAGGTGGATTTTTATTTATCCTTGGAATTTGTCTGATAATTCAAGAAGCTAACAAACCAAAAACTACTGTGGCTCAACCTACTTCTCAACCCGCTCAACAGCCAGTAGCACAGCCAGCACCTCAACCGACACCTCAACCAGCACCTCAACCGACACCTCAACCAGCACCTCAACCTCAAATGGAGCAAGAATTTTGCCCACATTGCGGTGCGAAAACAACGGGAAAATATTGTACTCAATGTGGCTCTGAGATCGATTAAAATTTGATTAATTTAACCAATTCTTTTTTAATTTTTATTTTATATTGGGGAAAATCTTTGTTTTGAACTTTAAAACATAAATCTTTTAATAAAATAAAAGCAAATTGAACAATATATACTACACCTGATAAAAAAATGACTAAATCCGAATGGCAAAAAGTGGATTTTCAGCAATTTGTGAAGGACTATGGTATAGATATCGTAATTAATAACGCGCCGAGTATTTTATACTCGAAGAAAGATAAAGAGCATAAAGCACATAACTCATTAATAGCCTTTTTTCTTGTAGCAGTTGGTTTATTAATTTATCTCTCTCTCTCATTATTTTTTATGGAAATTTATTTTAGTATCATTATTTTTATAACCGTGATTAGTTTATTAGTAGCAGTGGATACTGTATTAATTCTCAATTATATTAAGTCAAATATTTTAATTCGCCCCAGGGAGTGCTGGTTTGAAATTTTTAGATATAATGATTATTATTGTTTTTCCTACTACCTTATTTTCACGGGTAAATGTCATCCAAATAAAGCAAAAAGTATTATCTTTAAATTATATCAAGATGAGATATTAAATGACACAATAGATATTACACAAATAGAAATCTATCTTAGGTTTAATACGGATGATTTCAATCACTTAGGATATTTTTTTGAATATGGTAAAGGAAAACCATTTTGGAAAGAAGAAATAAATCATAACGCATGGCAATATTTCCCCTATGACAGATCTAAAAATGAAAATTACATAGCAATAGCAAATTGGGCTCATCAATATGAATGGCAGAATGATTTGGAGCTTGATTTTGATAAATTATATGAATATGCGCCATGGATCATCAAACGATGGACTATGGACAATTTAAAACCCCTTACTGAAAGTTTTAAAAAAAAAGTTAATTGGAAATTAAGATATATTAAATCAACGCCAAAATTACGTCCATGGGAGGGGAATTTAGAAAATCAAGAATACGAGTTTCCAAATCCTACATGGGAAACTGATATTATTAACGATGCTATTAAAAAAGTAATAGGAGAAGAATACCGCGTCGAAATCTTAAAAGATCTTAAACTCGATTTATTTAAATTAAAAACATATTTTAGAGAGTTATCCGTTTAAATTTTCAAACATTTTTGTATTTCTTTCATATATCCTCGTAAATTGACGGTAGATTTTCTTATAAATCTTTTTAGAGTTTGGATTAGCTTTAAATGATTTTTCAATATGAATTAATGGTATTGCTTCCGAGAAATCTTTAAGTATTCCTAATCCAACCATAGCAACTATAGCTATGCCCCTATTACAAGCCAAGTCAGGTTCAGCTACTTTATTGATATTTTTTTCTAAAATATCTGCTAATATCTGACACCATACATTTGATTTAGCCCCTCCTCCAATAGCATTAATCTGATTGCTCTTCCCTACTAATCTTTCTACGTAAGTTAATCCCCATTTAATATTAAACGCAACTCCTTCGTACACCGCTCTTAAAAGATCTTCTCTTTTATGGTCGAGGCTTAAATTATAAAAACCCCCTCGAACATTCGAATCATTTATAGGACTTCTTTCTCCATACATCCACGGTGTAAAAATTAAATTATTTGCACCAACTTCAGATCCTTCTACAGTATCATCCAAATATCTATATAGTTCTTGTTTATTGTTTTTATATTTCTCTACTTCACCTTTAAATATTTGATTTGCGACCCAATCTAAACAAACCCCCCCCGTTTCCTGTTTACAAAGACATAAATAATTGTTTTGAGCAGAACAAATACTTCCAATGTAATATGCAAGGGTGTTCTTCCTTTCGGAAATATGTGCGCCAACAAAATCAGCTGTTCCTATACAAACGAGAAGGTGCTTTTCATTTATAGCTCCAGAACCAAGAGCCCCAGAAGTCAAATCAAACGATCCAACAAAAACAGGAAGTTCTGCTCTTAAACCTAGGTCCTCTGCTGCCTCTTTTGTTAAACTACCGGCCAAATCGGTTGATTTTTTTATTTCGGGTAGTTTTTGCTTGTCTATTTCAAATTTATCTAATATTGTATCAGACCAATTTAATTTATTTAAATCTGAATCCATCATCCATGAAACATTCCCTAAATCCACTGAAATTATAGCATTATTTGTACATTTGTAAACAACAAAATCTTTTACATTAAAGAATTTATATGTTTTATTGTAAATCTCAGGTTCATGTTTTTTTAACCATATAATATGAGAAATAGGATCCTTCCCATTTAGTCCAGGAGCGCCACCTGTATTATCAAGAAACATATTAAGTGTTTCAAAATTATATCCAGAGACTAAATTCTCTCCCTCTGAATATAGATGGGTTATTGTGGAAGCCCGAGTGTCAAGCCAACTAATACACTTCATTAAAGGAGTTCCTTGTTGATCTATGGGAATCGTACAATTCCCTTGGGAATCAAAAATTAAACCTACAATATCGTCTGGATTAATATTATTTTCATGAATAAGAATGTGAGTTGCTTTTATTACTGAATTCCAAAAATCTTCGGGTTCTTGTTCGACACACCCTTGTTGTTTTGGATAGTAAAGCGGATAACTCACTTTTGTCTGATTAAGCACATTCAATTTTAGGTCAAATAAAACAGCCTTATTTCCTGATGTTCCTAAATCATGAGTTAAAATATATTTATCTGTCATTTTAATTATTGTTGATTTTTACTTGTATATTTATAATATTAATTCAATACAAATAAAAATAAACTTAAATTCTCATAAACTTAAAAGAAATTTTATAGCACAAATCTTTAAATTTAAAAAATTAATAAATAATTAGAATCGAAAGAAATTAATAAAAATAATATAAAAAGGGAGTGTTGTAATTGGAATCTATATCGACCATTTCAAAACTTGAAATTCCAATAGGTAAAGTTTTTTACAGTAAGAAATCAAAAATCTTATCTGTTGATCTTTTTGGTTTTGTGTTCGTAGGCCATTATAAAAAATCTGCAAAAGTTAGCGAAATATTAGACGATATTTTTGCTTCATTGAAAGAGATCAAATTTGAACGTAGCTCCATTTGTTTCTTGGATTATAATAACTTGCCAATTTCCGAAAAGAAAAAATTAACGAATCTAAGGTTGAAAGAGAAAATCGAAAAGGAAGAAAAAAAAGGTAAGAAAGGAAAAGTTGAAAAAGAAAAAGAAAAAAAAGCTGATAAAATAGAAGAGAAAAAAGTATCCGAGAAAACGAGAAAAGATAAGAGAAAAAAAGAAAGCAAACTTGTACAATCAGAACAAGAAAGAGAATATTCGTATGGAAGAGATTTAGAAGAGGAAGCTCGTTTTAAACGAGAAATTGATGTCAGTACTGATGACAAAATATTAATGAAAGACACCGCGGAAGCTTTGGATGAATTGAGTTTTAGTACAAAAGCACCAACAAGAGCATCTATTCCACCACCACCAACACCAGCACCTGAGTCTTCTCCACCAGCAGGAGGAGCTCCGGCTAAATCAGAGAGAGCTATAGAACCCGAAGAATATGAAGAAGAAGGAGAATTAGCGGAAGAAGAAGAGCCTAAACCAACTACTTATAATATCAATATGGGGTTTCAATATTATTCTGTAATGATGGAGCAGAAGAGTTATTTATTTTACGTTTATTTCTCACATGAAGAATTAAAAATTATGGATGAGGAGGGTAAAACAATATACACGACTACATTTACAATAACCACAATTAAAAAAGAACCTCCAATATTAGATTTAAGAATAGAAGGGGAAGGATTTGAGGTCCATCCGTTAACAGGGAAAGTTGAAGTCAAAAAAGATGCAGTTAATCCCCCAGTGATGATCTTTTCCGTATTACCATTAAAATCAATTAAGACTAAAAAGAAAAAACAAAAGAAAAAGAGTGAGAGACGCTATCTAAACGTCTATATCGATTTTGAAAATAAAACAATTAGTCATTCCGTTTTATCTATAATTGTACAGCCAAAGCATTATCATTTAGATTTAGGGCCTATACATTTAGATCTTAGTAAAAGGACAGCAATGACCATATCTTTCATTTCTGTATTAGTAGCTACGATTTCGACTATATATTCATTTTTAAATTTCGAAGTAACATCTTTAACGGACATAGTTAGCGGGTTTGCTCCAGGTCTAGCTTCGTTTATATTTTTCGCAGTATTTATTATAACATTATTTAAAAATGGTATATATCCTCTTAAACAAAAGTGGGCCGCTTTATTAAATTTTGATAAGGGACCCACAATGATTAAATAGATTTAAGCCTCTAAATATTCCCAAAATTTTTTTTTTAAACCTTTTATTTTCTTATCTTTTAATTTTATGAAATACACTTCCCTTTTAGCAATAATAGGATAATCTTTAACTTCTAAAATTTTAATCAGCCCAGCATCTTCAGCTTTTTTAACAATAATTTCGCTTAGAATAGAAATATTATCCGATTCGCTGACTGCTGAGATAATTGAATCATTATCATTCATTTCTAATATCATATTTAATTCCTTATATCTAGGAAAATGTTGTTCAATTATATTTCGAGTTCCAGAGCCTTTTTCCCTGAAAATAAAAGGAAATTTAATAAGATCGTCAAAATTAACTATATTTTCTCCACTTTTTAGCAATTTATGATTAGGATTGCATATGAATACGAGATTATCATCTCCAATTTTAATAATATCAAAGTGATCTTGCTTTTCTTCCATAAAACTGCCTACTCCCGCAAAATCTGAGATCCCTTTTATTAATAAATCGATTGCTTTTTGCGAATTATTTATTAATACTTTAAAATTAACATTTGGATGCTCATTTCTAAAGTTAGCTATGTATTTTGGTAAAATATGAGATCCTGGCAATGTCGAAGCTGTTATGGTTATATCTTCAATCTGTTGCTTACTGTACTTAGAAAGTTCTTGGATACAAGAATCATATAAATTGATTATTTTTTCAGCATAGTCCAAGAATATTTTACCTTCCTGGGTTATATCAAATTTTCTAGTACTTCTATCTATCAAGGTGATCCCTCCTAATTCTTTTTCTAATTGAGAAATCTGATGAGATAAAGTACTTTGTGAAATTGAGAGCTCTTTTGATAATTCAGAAAAACTCTGATATTTCGTGAGGCTAATAAAGTTTCTTAAAAATTCAATATTCATTTCAAAATTAGCTTTACTTATGTATAATTTAATTATGGGTGAAAGATGTTAAAAATGTATTCTAATTTAAAATTGTGAATTGTTCCTTAAATTAACACGCCTAAATTGATTTTCAATTAAATTTTAAAATTACTTCTTATTTTCTTACCTATATTATGAGTTCACACTTCTTACATGATTTTCTGCGTCCAAAGAGCATAGCCATTTATGGTGCTAATAATACTTTTGGTACCACAATGGGCACCATGCAATTAATGCGGATTATTAGTTCGGGATATAAGGGTAAAATTTTTCCCATCCACTTAAAATTAGATAAAGTATTAGGCTATAAGGCTTATAGAACAATAGCAGAAGTTCCAGAAATTCCTGATCTCGTTGTAATAGTGTTGCCACCTAAAGTTGTTCCTCAGGTTTTTAAAGAATGTGGAGAGAAAGGAGTTAAAAAAATTGTATTGATTTCTGGAGGTTTTAGGGAAGTTACCGGTGATCGAGTTAACACACTCACGGAACAAATAATTGAAATTGCAAACCATTATGGCATTAGATTCATTGGCCCCAACTGTTTTGGTTTTTATAATAGTTGGATTTATCCAGAAAACGACGGTATTTTAAATATGATGGTATGGGGGGATGGGTTAAAGCGAGGTAAATTTTCATTAGCCTCTCAAAGTGGTACCATGTCAAGCCATTGGGGGATGGATCCAGAATATATCGATCTTAGTGTGGGTAAGACAATTTCAGTTGGAAATGAAGCTAACATTGATCTTGTAGATTTTTTAGAATATTTTAAAGATGATGATGAAACTGAAGTAATTGGATTATATATTGAAGAAATTAAACGAGGACAAAAATTTATACAACTAACAAAAGAGATTACACCAAAAAAACCGATTGTAGCTATGTATGGAGGAGGATCTGGAGCAGGTAATCGCGCTATAAGGAGTCATACAGGTTCAATGGCAGGAAATATTAAGATCTTTGATGCTATGATTAAAGAGACCGGGATTATCAAGACTGATTATATTTTAGAATTTCTCGATATTGTCTCAATATTATCAAACCCAAACTTCATATATCCTCGAGGAAACCGAATAGGAATCGTAACTAACTCAGGTGGGCCAGGAGCTTTAATAGCAAACAACGCTGAAAGAAAGGGGCTAATTGTTCCTAAATTATCAGATACATTACAACTTAAATTTAAAAAGATTTTACCTTCTACTGGCAGTTGGGTTAATCCCATCGATGTTACCTTCGATATGAATATCTTCAATTTTTATATAAATCTTCCTAAAACATTAATGAGATCTGGAGAAGTGGATGCAATAATCATATATGGTGCTATAGGATTTCATGAAATGATACCATATATGCAGCAAAATGAAAAACTATCTGCCCATGTAGAATTTAGGGAAGATATGGCTGATAGATTAGATGAGATGGACAAAATCTTTATCAAACCAACTATTAAAGCATCTCAAAAATATTCGATCCCAATTCTCTATATTAATCCTCAAAATTATGCGAGTACTTGGTCGAAAAAAATTAGAGAACATGGAGGGATCGTTTTTCAATTCTGGGATCGTCCTGTAGGTGCATTAGCAAAGATAATTGAATATATAGAATTCACCAAAAAGCATTCTTAATTTATCTCCATTAATATTTTTTTATTCTCTTTCAATTTAGATGCTTTTTAATTTTTCTATCGAAATAATCGATAATTATTATCGAAAATTTAAATATCAATCTTAAATTTGTATAAATACAGATATAAATAAAATTGTTTTTGAGTAGAAATTAAAAATGTCAGATAAAAAGAAAGTCTTTACGATTGCTATTGGAAGTGGCCAATATACCACTGAAAGGCCCTATACTCTTCTTAGATTTGCATATACCGCTTTATTAGGGGGACACAATATAAATATTTTTCTTGTGGAAGATGGTATTTGGGTGGGAAAGAAGAATCAAGATCCTAGTACTTATGATAATGTCGGAAAGTGGTTAAAAGATGTTATTGAAGAAGGTGCTAAAGTGTTAGCATGTGGTGTTTGTATGAAAGCTCGAGGGATGTCCGAAGAGGAATTAATAGAAGGCATCCAAAAAACTACTATGAATGGATTTCTTGAAATGTGTGAAGAGGCTGATAATATCATATTCTCTTAAATATGATAAAGGTGATTAAAAAAATGGCAAATACCTTAAAATTAGATTGCGCAGGTTTAGTATGTCCTTTACCAGTAGCAAAAACAAAAAAAATGCTGAATAAAATGAATAGTGGAGATATATTAGATGTATTTGGAGATTTTTATGAAGCTGGAGAAAATATAAAGAGATTCGCCGAAAAACATGGGGGAAAGATTTTAGAATTCAAATCCGAAGGAGAAAATTATCACGTGATAATTGAAAAAAAATAAAGAAAAAGCTGTTTTTTTAAAATTTTATTTATCGAGTTTTTCGATAATCATTATCGATAATTTTAATAATTATAATACACATCTTCTATCACTTATAAAATAACTTTAAAAATATTATTAAGAAGAATTATAATGACTCAAATTGAAAAAACAAATTGGCGTCCTATGTGGGAAGACCTCGGCATTGACATGGAAAAACATGATCAATTATTAAGTATCCTACCAGATATTTTCAAGGAGGTTTATATTGATTCTCAAAAAAATCGACCAGAAGCTATAAGTTTTTGGGACTTTGTGGTTGGAGATATCCACGGAATACGGGTTAGTGAATTAAAGAAAGCAAAAGAAGAGGGTAAAAAGGTTATTGGGACCTTCTGTTTATATGTTCCCGATGAGATTATTTTTGCATTAGATGCGATTAGTGTTGGTTTATGTGGGGGTACTAACTTCTCGAACTATGCTTCTGAAGATCTTCTACCTAACAACATCTGTGCATTAATTAAATCTGCTTTAGGATTTGGAGTAGGTAATATTTGTCCATATTATTCAATGACAGATATTCTCATCGGTGAGACTACTTGCGATGGAAAGAAAAAAGCTTGGGAAGTTTTAAAAGATTATAAACCTGTGTATGTAATGGAAACACCTCAATGCAAATCTCGCCCGGAAGCAAGAGAACATTTCATTGCAGAGATTAAAGCATTAGTTGCAAAATTAGAAATAGTTACTGGAAACAAACTTACTGTAGAAAAGTTAAAAGCGGCTATGGAAAAAATAGCTAAGAAAAGAACTCAAATGTGTCGTGTTTATGACGCAAGAAAAATTGATCCTCCCCCAATTTCAGGTAAGGATGCTCTTCTTATGTCTCAAGTTGCTTTTTATGATGATCCTGACAGAGAAATAGAAATGGTTAGTAAATTAGCTGATGAATTGGAAGATAGAATTAATAAGGGTATTGGAGTGGTCAATAAAGGAACTAAACGAATTTTAATTAGTGGAACTCCAATGGCTATTCCAAATTGGAAATTGCACCATATTATTGAAACAAGTGGGGCTGTAGTTGTTACAGAAGAAACTTGTACTGGAACAAGATATTTTGATTCAGAATTTCCAGAAATTAAAGGAGACTCTATTGATGACTTACTTGGACTTATTGCCAATAGATATCTAAATATAAATTGTGCATGTTTCACTCCTAACGATAATCGTTTAAAAGATATTAAGCAACTTTTTAAAGAATATAATGCAGATGGAATAATCTTCTATACGCTCTCTTTTTGCCAGACTTATGACATAGAATCAATAATGTTTGAAAAAGAACTTAAGAAAGAAGGCATTCCAGTAATGTCCATAACTACAGACTACTCATCCGAAGATGAAAGCCAATTAAAAACACGAATTCAAGCGTTCCTTGAAATGATTTAAATCTAAGATTTTTTATTACTAAGTATTAAAAATTATTATCTTTTTTTTCTATTTTTCTTTTTTTCTATTGATTAGTATTTGTAGAAGAATAATTAGAAAACGATAATCAAATTATTTAAATGCTTGAGAATTACTAATGCCTATATGATACTCACAAAATTTCAAAAATTGATTGGAACAAAGTATCCAATAATACAAGCGGGGATGGGTCCTTATAGTACCACTGACCTCTGCATTGCAGTAGCTAAAGAAGGGGGGCTGGGATTAATCTCAACAATCGGCATGGGAGCCGGTTTAAGTCCAGCTACGCCTGAAGCTGCAGAAAGAGTCTTCGGGAAGGGGAGACCTCAAGATATTTTAAAAAGAACCATCCAATATGTATTTGATAATTTAAAGGATTACCCAGACGCTAAATTTGGAGTAAATATACCGGTTGCGACGGATTTTTCTTATGTAGCGAAGCGCTTAGTTAAGGGAACTTTAGAAATCTTAAAAGAAAAACCAGAGATCCATGATAAATTTGCAGTTATAGTAACTTCAGCAGGTGATCCATTGCCCTGGTCAATAGATGCCGTGTCGAAAGGTGCTAAAAAGGCAAAGATTCCTATTAAAGAAGAATTACCTAAGATTGTTTGGTGTCATGTTTGTCCTAACGTAAGAGCAGCTAAACGCTGTGAAAAAGCAGGTGTTGATATTGTCATCGCATCGGGAAGAGAAGGTGGAGCTCATTGTGCATGGAGGGATGTTTCATCAATGGTATTACTTCCCGAAGTCGTTAATAATGTTAATATACCCGTCGTGGGTGCAGGGGGATTCTCAGATGGAGCTTCTCTCGCAGCTGCTTTAGCTTTAGGTGCGATTGGCATTCAGATGGGAACGCGCTTTATTGCAACTAAAGAAGCGGATTTTCAACAAATGTGGAAAGAAGCTATCGTGAAACGAGCCGAAACTGATACTCTTGTGGCTCGAGGCTTGTTTGGCCCGATGCGCTTTCTTAGAAATACGATGTCCATGAAAGTTGTGGATGCAACAATAGATGGAGCTTCGAATCTCTATAGAGGGATCCCATGTCCATCGAATCAAACGATAATGGACATTGAAATGGAAGGTCTTAGAAAGCTTTACAACGAGAGTGAAGAAGAATCTATAATACTAGGGGGAGTGGTTACCGGACGTATTCATTCGATCCCTACAGTGAAAGAACTGCTTGAAAGTATAATAGCAGAAGCTGAAGAAATTATCTCAAAATTACCATCCTACATTAGAAAAGAGAAATTAATAGAAATTTAAAAAATAAGAACTAAAATTTAATTTTTATTATTATTCATTTTATTATAGCTTTGTTCTTTTGGAATTTATTCCAATAAGATTTTTTTTACCAGTTAATTCAGACACGCATATCATTAAACAGAATACTCAATTTTAAATACTCTTAATATATGATATTATTGATTAGGTAAAATAATTTTTTTCACCATTAAAAATTCAAGATTCTTAGTGCATAAAATTTAGAAATATTTAATAAAATAAAATTATGCTTGTGAACTAAATCGTGCTTGAGAAAAAAAATGAGCCTCAAAATGAAAAATTAGTAAAAATTGTATGTCCTATTTGCAAAACTGAAAAAAAATTAACAATTTCAAAGTCAATTCTCAGTACATCAGGAAATTTAACCACAATATCAATTCAAAAAAAAGAGATTTGCGAACATCATTTTCAAGTCTTTATTGATAGAGACTTTAAAGTTAGAGGTTATCAAAAAGTAGATTATGAAATAGACACAATAAAAAAACTTCCTAAAGGCGAATTTTATATAAAACTAATACTTGTAGGGGATTATCAAGTGGGGAAATCTGCAATTATAAAAAGATTTATTGATAATACCTTTGATGAGGCTTATTTACCAACACTACAACTGAAAATTTCAAAAAAAACATTAAAGTTTGGAGAATCAACCGCTAACCTTGTAATTTGGGATGTGGGCGGTCAATCTATTAATATGTCCTCCTATAGAGATCGCTTTTATGAAGGAGCACAATCAGCTATAATTGTAGTGGATAGAACTCGACCAGAAACATTAGAACATGTTGAACGATGGTATAAAGACACTTATAAAGCAATCCAACATAAAATTCCATATATTTTGGTTGGAAATAAATCAGATTTAAACAATGATGTTGTTGTGCAGAAACAAGATTTAGAGGATAAGGCTAAAGAGTTCGATTTAAATTATATAATCACATCAGCTAAGACAGGTGAAAATATTAATGATGCATTTTCAAATTTAACTTATAATTATCTCGAGTCCCAATTTTCTTAGAAAAACTAAAGAAATTAAAAAAAAAAAAGAAATGATTACCGTTTTAAATTAGCTGAGGCCCAATCATAATAGCCCTTATCTTCCATTACCTTTGGGATCTCTGCGAAAAACTGGCCTGTGATTTCCTTAACATGCCTCGCCGCGATTGGATGAAACATCATGGCGAGATCAAGTCCCACCAAAGATAAACATAATGCATTAATGACTTCCCATATTGGGCCTCGATACTGTCTTAATCCCCATTCAGGAGCTTGTTTCTCGCTCATCCACGCTTCACGAGCACCCCACGCGTTAGTAGTACCTCCACTGATCGGATAACCTAAATCTTTTTCACCTAGAAGTCCAGCAATGCGCATTCTTTGGTAAATACTAAATGAATACTCCATACCATAGCCTAATGTAGCACATGTAGGGTCCATTACTATGCGATTTGGCGGAAGACCTAACTCTAATGCGTCTTTATTCATTTTAATTTGATTATTAAGGTCTAAACTCGTCCATAAGAGACAGTTATGATCATATTTAACTGCCAATGGAATAACTTCTTCCCATGTAGCTTTATCTGCAGCAGAGAGCATTAAAACTTCGCTTTCTGTAGCTGCAGCGGTAGCTTTAAACATCTCGACGTCTTTTTCTTTATTTCCAGAGCATCCAATTATTACAGGAACATCAACTGCTTGAAGAATTTCTTCTAAATACTTTACAGACTGACTGACTGGTGCGTCTCCCATAGCAGGGTCGATTTCTAACGAATGAAATGTGATCGACTCAGCTCCAAACTTATTTACAGCAAATTTTGCCCATTCAGCAGGATCTGCTAAGACTTCTCCATATTCTTGTTTGATTGGCTTTGGAAGCATCATTTTTGACCCCATATCAAACACATCGTACGTTACCAGAGGAGGATTAGGATTTCTTTTATCAAGTCCTAAAAAGTTATAAAATGGAGGTACTTTTTCACCGCCAATTGTGCAAGTTTTTCCATTCGATCGAATGAATTGGATTGTTTCAATTTCCCCAGGAAAATCTATATCAAGCGAAAATTTAGTAGGTGTCCATTCAGCTTTTCCGAGCACTGGAATTCCAACAGCCCCGGCTGCTGTTGATACAATGGAAGGTAGAACTTGAAATTCTAAATATTCGGCTATTAGATCTACGTCAACAAGCTCGAGTTCTTCAGTCTCTTTCATTAATTCTTCTAATTTCTTACTAAGATCTTCGAAAGAAATTTTACATCACGTTATATTTCGTTTTTTAATATTTTAATTGGTAAAAATATAAATTTAATATTTGAAATTAACAATAATTTAAATATATAGCGCGACGAAATCAGTCATTTAAGTTCGAAAATGTTAAAGAATTATCAGGTTACTTTTTTGATCTCGATCTTTTAATGGAACTATTTATGATATATACTCCATTTATATTTCTTTTAATTTTCCCCCCGAGATTTAATTATTGGGATCTTTTCTCCTGCTTCTGCCATTCTCCTTTTCAATATTTCAGCTAGTTCTTTTCTGACTTCAGTATATTTAGGATCCTTTACGAGATTATTCCTTTCGTGGAAATCATTCTCAAGGTCATACAAAAAGTCTTCTTTATATCTAGAAGCGCTTGAGTATAAAAAACCGCTTTTATGGGATTTAACCGAATATTTCCATTTTTTTGTCCTTATAGCTCTACCGATTTGGGATTCACTAATTTGAACAAATACATCTTGTGGCCAGTTTTTTACTGTTCCCTTGACTAATTCTTGTAATGGTCTTCCTTTCATATGTTCTGGAATATCAATTCCAGCAGCGTATAACAAGGTAGGAGGGAGATCAATTAAACTGACTAAATCCGATATTTTTTTTCCTCCTTTAAAGAGATCGGGACCTTGTATTATTAAAGGAATTCGGATAGAAGATTCATGACAAGATCGTTTGTATTCGCCATTTCTAGTCTTAAAATGACAGCCATGATCGCTAGTATAAACGAGAATTGTATTGTTTTTTATCCCTAATTCTTCTAATTTAACATTAATTCTTTGAATGTTTTGATCTATACTATTACAGCATCCTAGATAATCTGGATAATTTTCACGCCAATCCCCTGAAGTATCCTTAAGATCACCTGGGATATTGAAATCTTTAAAATGTTCTTTACTCCCATCAGGACCTTCAAATACATTATGATCATTTTGATGATGTGGTTCTAAATAGGAGACAAACAAGAAAAATGGTTTTTTTCCATCACGAGTATCTAAATATTCAAGCACAAAATCCGTTAAACAATCAACTCGGTAACCTTTAAACTTTACCTTCTTTCGATCATAATCATAAAGAAATCCATCATATCCATGTGATGTAAATTCAAGTAAATCTGATGCTAACCAATAACCTTTATATCCACCTCTTCTCTCTAGGGGAACCCCTTTCCTTACAAAAGATATTGCTTTTTCTATTTTCTCTTTTGAAGGTCCCATTGTTGATGCAAGATGCCATTTACCGATATATCCAACTTCGTAGCCATTTCTTGTAAAATAGTTAGCTATGTTTTTTTCAGTAATTGGAAGAGCTATTCCATTTCTATAACATCCCGATTCTGTAGCGTAAACTCCTGTTTGTAAACAAGATCTAGCTGGACCACATACGGGCTGACAAGTAAATGCGTGAGTAAATAGCACTCCCTCTTCGGCCATTTTATCAATATTGGGGGTAACATTTAATTCTCGACTATTTTCATCATAACATCCACATGTATCCCAGCGTTGTTGATCTGAAAAAATGAAAATTATATTTGGTTTTTTCATATTTTATATTTTTAAAATAAATAGTTCCCTTTTATAATTCCTTCATAGATTTCTTTTGTCAGAGGAATATATTCTGAACTTTCCGGTAAAAGAACAAATACGGGATCATCTATTTCATTAATATTATAACCCTCGTTTTTCAGTTTTACCTTTTGAATCTTATGAGTGGCGGTAAAGCTAAATTCCGTTATAAAACGGATAAATTTGGGTACTGCGTAATGTGGTAAATATTTTTTTACAAAATTTAAGAAACCATTGAAATCGAATTCTTCACTATATCTTTTATGTATTGAGACCATCCCCGCCCGACCCTCTGTATGTGGGATTAGAACTCCGTACACGGAGCACATATCGATTTGCTCGAATGTATTAATTACCGATTCGACTTCCTCGCTAGAGACATTTTCACCTTTCCATCTGAATGTATCCCCTAAACGATCAACAAATTGGACATGCCCAAAGCCAATATCTCGTAAGAGATCTCCGGTATTGATGTACATATCATCTTTTCTAAAAACTTCACGAAATACTTTTTTTTCTGTTGCTTTTTCGTCTATATACATGAAAAAATTTTCTGGTTCAACGATTTTACCTAAACATAATCCAACTTCACCTGGCTTTACTTTTTTCATTCGACCTCTCTCATTTCTGATCGGTTCGTCTGCTTCTATATCGTATTGTACAATCGCATAAGGTCTTAAGCATACTCCACAAGTTTTATCAAGATTATGAATATTGGCAAAATTAGGCACAAAATCTTCTGTGGCACCATAAAACTCTCTTATTTCTTGGATATTAAATCTTTTTTTAAAATCCATCCAAATATCTGGTCTAAGTCCATTCCCAACTATTTTTACAATAGGATTATCCGCATCGTTTGGCTTTGGAGGTTGATTATACAAATATCTACATATTTCACCTACATAATTAAAGCATGTGGCGTTGAATTTTCTAACTTCATCCCAAAATTTACTAGCACTGAATTTTCTGCTGATTGCCATTGCGGAGCCTTTATAAAGGGTTGCTGCAAAAGCTACTTTGATACCATGACTATGAAATAATGGAGTTGTGTTATATAATATATCATCAGTTTTCATTCCAACTACCATACCTCCCCACCACATCATCGCATCCAATATTGAACGATTTTGCAGAATTGCAGCCTTTGGAAGTCCCGTAGTACCTGATGTGAAAATATAGACAAATGGGTCTTTCATCAAGATCTCTGCCGTGGTCGGAGGATTATTAATGTCTGAATCCTTAATTTTTTCTTTAAGATTGATATATCCTTCAGGAATTTTATTTGTACCTTTATCGGGCAAAAAAAAGAGCATTTCTTTTTGCTCCTCGGTTAAATTTAATTGGGATTTAACATTTTCAAATGCGTTTGTGAGTTCCTCTCCAATTATATATACTTTACCGGGAGTATGCGTCATACTATGAATAAGTGGTTTTTCACGAAGGTTTGTATTAATTAGTGAAGATATCACTCCTATTTTACCCATTGCAACAACAATAAACATATATTCTGAACGATTTTCCACAAACAAATCAGCTACATCCCCTCTATTTAGACCAATTTTAAGAAAATAATTCGTATATCTGTTAACCATCTCATTAAACTCTTTATGTGTATATCTTTCATCTTCATAAAGTAGGGCCAATTTATCGGGATATTTCATGGCGTGTTCTTCAATTCGAAGCCCTATAGAGTACTTTGTATCGAGTGTATGTTGGCCCATCCATACTGCCTCTTTTAATATCATAGGAGTCTTCACATCCCAAGATGGTTTAATTTTGTTATTATATTCTTCTTTGGATATGATATATGGTTTCTTTTCCTCGCCTTTTTGAGCTTTTTTTCTGGATAATGATATTTCTGATTGTTGATCATTCATTTTGCATCGTTTTTAATAATTTAAGAGTTTGTTTAAAATTAATTTAACATCTCTATTATATAATTACTTTACCCAAATTTTTAATTTTTAGACACTAATAGACATCAAATTAATTGAATGAATTTAAAGAATTCTGTTTCTTGCAAAATTAACTAGTCCATTAGATTGAATTATTTCTTGTATAAAAGGGGGCATCCTCAAAATTTTATATTTCTGTTTTGTCGAGCAGTTATTAAGAATCCCTTCCGTAAAATCTATTTCTATCTCGTCACTGGTATGAATTTCATCAATATCTTTAAATTCTATAATTGGTAACCCGATATTTATACAATTTCTAAAAAAGATTCTCGCAAAGGAGGGTGCTATTATACATTTAATTCCAGATGCTTTAAGTGCGATCGGGGCTTGTTCTCTACTTGAACCACAGCCAAAATTGGGGCCAGCTACAATAATTGAAGCTCCGATTTGATCTTTTCTCAAAATAAAATCCTTGTCCAAATCTTCCATACAGTGCTCAGCTAAGTAATCAGGATCGGATTTAATTAAATATCTTGCTGGAATTATCAAATCAGTGTTAATATTCTTTTCATCATACTTTATTACATTTCCTTTCAAATTTTTCCACCATTGATTTTATTATAGATAATTAGGTGCTGTGATATATCCTTTAATTGCGGAAGCTGCTGCGACTGCTGGACTTGATAGGTAAACTTCGCTTTCTATATGACCCATTCTTCCAACAAAATTTCGATTAGTAGTCGATACAGCTCGCTCTCCAGCAGCAAGTATACCCATAAATCCGCCTAAGCAAGGTCCGCAAGTAGGAGTTGATACGATAGCTCCCGCATTAAGAAATATTTCTATCAATCCTTCTTTTAAAGCTTCAAGATAAATTTGTTGTGTGCCAGGAATAACGATGCATCTTACATTTGAATGAATAGTTTGATTTTTTAATATTTTTGCGGCTATTTTTAAGTCTTCTAAGCGTCCATTGGTACAAGAACCGATAACAGCTTGGTCAATTTCGACTTTCATTCCGTCTACTTCAGATATTGGCTTAGAATTCTCCGGTAAATGAGGGAATGCCACTTGAGGCTCAATAATATTACAATCAAACTCGATTATTTTAAAATATTCAGCATCCTTATCGCTTTCATATATTTTATATTTTTTATTTCCTACATTTTTTAAATAAATTTCCGTAATTTTATCAGGAATAATTATTCCATTCTTTCCGCCTGCTTCTATTGCCATATTACACATTGTAAATCGATTCGGCATTGATAACGTTTCAATTACCTCTCCAGTAAATTCCATAGCCTTATAAGTCGCACCATCTACTCCTATTTGACCAATTGTATATAGGATTAAATCTTTTCCTGAAACCCAATCTTTTAATTTGCCATAGTAGACAAATTTAATCGATTCAGGGATTTTAAACCAACATTGTCCTAAAGCCATTGCTACGCCTAAATCTGTTGACCCTACACCAGTAGAAAAGGCTCCAAGGGCACCATAAGTGCATGTATGAGAGTCAGCACCAATAAAAACTTCACCTGGAGAGACTAATCCTTGCTCTGGAATAAGACAATGTTCAATTCCAACCCGACCAATTTCAAAATAGTTGATTATTTGATTTTTATGAGCAAAATCTCTGAGGATTTTACATTGTTCAGCAGAGGCTACATCTTTATTAGGAGTAAAATGATCTGGAGTTAAAATAACTCTATTTTTATTATATACACTCTTATCGGTTCCCTCAACAATACTCTCAAAAACTTCAATAGCGATTGGGGCAGTGATATCATTTGCGAGACATTTATCAATATTTGCTAAAACAAAATCTCCAGCTGAGACATCACCGCTACTATGGTCTCTTAATATCTTTTCTGTAATAGTAAATCCCATAAATTTATTACCTATTTAAAATTTGTCAAGATGCTCAAATAGTTAAATTACAAAATAAATTATGTTATAAATTTTTATTTCTTTCTATTATTATCGACATATATTTAATCATTTAAGTTAAAAAAATGCCATCCATAGCTCATTTAGTTTTAGGTGGAGTAATTGCATTATGTTTTTATTATATAAGTGATGGAAAATTTACAAAAACCCACGCGTTTATATTTTTTTTATGTAATTATTTAGGACCAGATGTAGGTTGGGTATTTGGTATAGGCCGCATTACACATTCTCTATTATTTTGGCCTCTATTTGCATTAATTTTAGCGTATATTTATCATTATTTTACTAGATTTACAATTAAGATTGATGGGATAAAAAACATAGAGTTAAAAGATTTAGAAGGGTATAAATTACATTATTTAAATACTTACTTACTAGTATTGGGAGCAGGTATTTTACACCTAAACTTAGATGGACTAATGAATAGATGGGGTAGGTTTCGAATAATCCCTCAACTTCCTTTCAATGATGAGGAAGTATTTTTTACTTTAAGGCAACTAATTGCATTTGGAGAAGAAGGAGTAATTCAAATTAATATTCTTATAGCAATATGTATTGGAGTAACATTAATATTTGGATTTATTTTCGTATTTATTTGGTTTCTAAAGAAAAATACAAAAACAAATGCAATAATAATTTGTATTTACATCTTGGCATTTGTAATTTTCTTTTATTTAGCCGGTTCTATAATTACAATGTTCCATCCTGATGGGGGAGCCATTATATACATTAGTATTTATTGGGCAACACCGTTAATTTTATGTGTTCTTTCTACAAGAGAGTTTAAGTTTATAAAAAGAAATGAAAATGGATTAATACAACTCAAAAGAAAAAATGCTGATAAAAGTCTTAGAAAATTGGTTTTTGTACTTGGTTGGCTGTTTATAACAGGAATATTATTCATGATTGCATCAATCTATGGTTTTATTTTCAACGATGTTATACTAAAACGTATTTTTTCTAATTATGGGGATGAAATATCACCATACTTTAGTTACAATGAATTATATACATTGATTATAGTCATAGAAATTATTCATTTAGTTATAGCTTTGTTAAATATTTTATGTGGGATTGGACTCATATTTAAAAATAAAAATATATGGAAGTTCACTGTATACTATCATCTTGTTTTTTCTTGGACGTTAATTGGTTTAATAATAGCATGTGTACTGAATGAAAAATCCGTGAAAAAATCAATTAAATTTTAAAATTAAATTATATTTCGAAATTTTTTTCAGTTATCTCCTATTATTCTTATTATTAATGATTTTTTAGGCTGATTATTTCATGGACAATCTAATATTAGAAAAGTTAGAGTTTGAAAAATTCCATGGTTTAGGCAACGATTACATAATAATTAACGATATTCAATGGAAAATTCCTGAGAAAAAAAAGTCAGACTTAGCAAAAAAATTATGTGAGATGCATTTCTCAATAGGGGCAGATGGTTTAATTTTCGTGGTCAATTCAGATAAAGCTGATATTAAAATGCGCATTTTTAATCCCGATGGTTCGGAATCGGAGATGTGTGGTAATGGGATTAGATGCGTTTCGAAATATATATACGAAAATAATATAATTAATAAAAACGAAATAGACATCGAAACTCTAAAGGGTATAATAGTTGCGAGACTTAGAATTATTGATAGTAAAGTTAACAGCGTAACAATTGACATGGGAGCACCTATATTAGATTGTAAAAATATACCGGTAATTTCACCAGAAAATGAGAGTACTTGTTTAAGCGAGCCACTTGAGATTTTAGATAGAAAATTTATTTTTTCAGCCGTTTCAATGGGAAATCCACACGCTGTTATTTTTATTGACGAGCAATTAAATGATGACGACTTGGAAAAATATGGTGGTGCTATTGAACCACACGAGCGGTTTCCAAATAAAGTAAATGTAGAATTTGTTAAAGTTTTATCTGATACAGAAGCTATATTAAGAGTTTATGAAAGGGGGGTAGGTATAACTAAATCTTGTGGTACAGGAACATGCGCATCGGTGGTTGCTGGAACAAAACTAGGAAAATTTAGAGAAAATGCACCCATTACTATACATAATGATGGGGGAGATCTAATTATTACTTATACCAGCGATACTGTTCTTATGCAAGGTCCTGTTGAAAAATCTTTTGAAGGAAAAATAGATTTGATTGAATTATAAAAAAGTAAATGAGGAAGTTGTAAAATGGATTATGAAGATTGGTTGAAAAGAAAGAGTTTAGAATATCGAAATGATATTCTTTATTTTGCTGAAGTCAATACTATTGAAATTGCTGAGAAGTTTGGCACTCCTATTTATGTTATTAACGAGCAAATGATTCGAAAAAAATATAAAAAATTAAAAAAAATGCTCGATTCGGCATATAAGAAAAATAGAATCTATTTTGCTATAAAATCTAACTCAAATTTATCAATTTTAAAAATTTTGAATTCAGAAGGCTCTTATTATGATTGTTCTTCAACTGGAGAGATTTATACTTGTTTTAAGGCAGGTATTGCTCCCGATAGGATAATTTATACAGGAAACATGTTTACTGATGCTGATTTTGAATTTGCTGTTAAAAATGATGTTTTAGTTAATTTAGATAGCATTAGTCAATTAAAACGATTAGTTAAGGCATATGATAAATTGGGAAAGGAAAAAGGAATTGTATCTTTCAGGATTAATCCAGAATTCGGAGCTGGTCACCATGTTCACACAATAACAGCAGGAAAAGAGTTAAAATTTGGAATATTAGATAACCAAGTTATTGAAGCATATTCAAAAGCCATTGATGAGGGAGGATTTAAAAAATTTGGCATTCACCAACACATAGGTTCAGGAATAATAAATCCATATGATTTTGAAAAAGCAGCAGAAAAATTTTTATCAATAATAAAGAATTTAACGAGTACTTTAAATATAGATCTTGAATTTATAGATTTTGGGGGAGGGCTTGGAATTCCTTACCGTCCAGAAGAAGAACCACTTGATTTAAAAACATATAAAGAAGTTGTGATAACTAAATTTAAAGATTTAGTTGGAGAAGGAAATGTTGGAACCCCTTATCTAATTATTGAACCTGGACGATATATAACGGCTGAAGCAAGCATAATTTTAACTCAAATTAATACTATAAAAAATAATGGACATAAATTGTTCGCAGGAGTCAATACTGGATTTAATACATTAATTAGGCCTACAATGTATGGTTCTTATCACCATATTATACTTTGCAATAAAAATTTACGAGAGAGAAGCTTAAAATATGATGTAACAGGACCTATTTGTGAATCAGGTGATATTCTTGGTAAGAATCGAGAATTACCAGAGTTAGTTGAGGGCGATTATCTTGCCATACTCGATGCAGGGGCATATGGTTTTACTATGAGTAGTGTATATAATTCACGCCCACGGCCTGCTGAAATCTTACTCAATGATGGTCTCACATACAAGATTAGAAAAGAAGAAACTTACGATGACTTGCTAACCCATCAATTTATTCCAGATCATCTGATGTAATCTCTCAATTACATACCAATCAAAATAAATAAATATTTTCTTTCTCATTCTTATATTAGATAAAATTATAAAAATACGATCGATTAAGGCTTGGATACCCTTTAATCGTTCAAAATGAAGATTAGGCGTAATGAAATCTGTTTATATACAGATTAATGAGAATACTGATCTGCCCTGAATATTTTTTATAATTTTATCTTATTTTCTTTTTTAAAAAAAGTATAGTATGAAATTTACAAATTTAAGACTTCACGCGTATTATATATCTTATTTTCTCTATCATCAGCAATAAATTTTATAGCAATTATAGCACCACTTGCGAAGCAGTTTCGACTATGTGCTTGATGCTTAAATTCGATACGTTCGCCTGAACCTGCATATAAGATAATGTGATCACCCACAATATCTCCTGCCCGGATTGAATGAATTCCTATTTCATTTTTAGCACCAATCTTTCGCTTATTAGGCCCTTTTGAACGTCCAAATTTCGCTACATCATCAATATTAACCCCAAGAGTTTCACTTATCATCTTAGCAGTAGTTAGAGCGGTACCACTAGGAGCATCAAGTTTCCTATGATGATGTGCTTCAATGATTTCAATATCCCAATCCTTCAAATATTCGGTCAGAACTGACGCCATTTTGAAGAAAATATTAACTCCTGTTGCCATATTTGACGAAATAACGGCTGGTGCATTATATTCTTTTACTTTTTTTTCAAATTCTTCTATAAATGAATTGGATAATCCAGTAGTTCCAATCACACATCGAATATTATTTTCTACACAAATCATGCAATTTTTTTCAGAAGCTTCTGCCAATGTAAAATCAACTGCTACCTCTGGTTTTGTCTCGTCAATTACCTCTTTAATTTCCGTAATATTCCTTATTTTTACATGATTCGGGTCCTTTTTGCCCACTAAAACTCCTAATTCATCACCTACATTCATTAAATCTAAAGCTGCGACAACATCAATATCCTCATCATCAAAAGCGTGTTGACTGATTAACGTACCCATTGAACCTGTTGGACCAAAAATTAATATTTTAATCATATCAATTCCCTCTAAAAAGATTATTTTTATATTAAATTAAGTTGTTTGAGTACAGCTTTAATTTTTTCGCAATTAGCTTCTAAAGGAGGCGTTAGCGGCAATCTCATACGCTTATTCATTATACCCATAAGTTCAGCGGAATATTTTACAGGTCCTGGATTTGTTTCAATGAAAAGCACTTTAAATAAGTCATATAATTCAAGCTGCATTTTTCTTGCTTTTTCCCAATCTCCGTTATTCATGGTTGTTGTAAATTTATATATTTTAGCGGGAATAATATTTGAAGCAACACTAATAACTCCTACTCCGCCTAATGCCATCAAATGATAAGTCATACCATCATCTCCACTTAAAACGATAAAATCATCAGGGGTCATCTTAATTATTTTTGTTATCTGGTCTATATTACCACTCGCACATTTAATTCCAACTATATTATCTTTTTTTCTTGCTAACGTAGCTACGGTGTCCGGATCCAAATTGCGTACTGTACGGCTCGGTACGTTATATAGAATTATTGGAATCGAAACCGAATCTGCAATAGCAGAAAAATGATCTATTAAAGAATGTTGGACTGGTTTGTTATAATATGGCACTACAACTAAACACCCATCAGCACCAGCTTTTTCAGCATATTGACTAAGTGATATCGCCTCATGAGTCGCATTACTTCCTGTACCTACCAATACAAAAGGATCTTTTCCTGATTTTTTAGCCTCATCTACACAGATATCTATTGCCTGATGATGTTCGTCATGTGATAATGTAGCACTTTCTCCAGTTGTACCCATCGTTAAAGGTTGACAGCCATTTTCGATTTGAAATCTGATAAATTCTCTATATTTTGCATCGTTAATAGAAAAATCTTCATTAAGCGGTGTTATCATTGCCGTAATGGCATTCCTTAATTTATTTAATTTATTAAATTTTGACATAATATATCTACCTTACAAATTTAACTGCTAATTAAAATATAATTTGTATAGAATCCTTTATAAGCCTTATTAATGAGGGAAATAATGGGGAAATATTTAGAAATTATTTCTTGTTTTTTTTTATTTTTTTTTTAATTAAAAAACCCATTTTGCTCTGAAGTCCAAACAGAGGAATAAAGCCATAACTCAAATTTTGATTAAAAGTGCTAGCCGTTTCATAAGTTGCTAAGTTCATATCATATATTCCGTAAGGAGATTCCCTTGCTACAACTTCTGCGCTTCCTTTAAATAATTTTACTTTAACACTACCAGTTACTTTTTTGTTTATTTCATTTATAAACGCATCTAATGCATCTTTTAAAGGATCAACCCATAATCCCTCATAAGCTAACTCAGACCATCTTTGATCTACCATGTTTTTAAAGGAATTTTCTTGCTTAGTACATACATATTTCTCAAGATCTTTATGCGCTTTAATAAGCATTAATGCCGCAGGAACTTCATAAGTTTCTCTTGATTTTAATCCAATGGCTCGATCTTCCATGTGTTCTATTCTTCCAACACCATGCTTACATCCTAAATCGTGTAATGTTCTTAATAAGTCAATACTACTCATCTTTTCCCCATTTAAGCCTACTGGAACCCCTTCTTCAAAATTAATAGTTATATATTCGGGCTCATTGGGAGCCTTCTCAGGAGCAATTGTCCATTCTCTCGAATCTTCAGGTGGTTCAATTTCTGGGTGTTCTAAAATATCACATTCTGCACTTCTTCCAAAGAGATTCTCATCAATGCTATATTTCTTATATTTATTGACTGGAATACCATGTCTTTCTGCGTATTTGACTTCCTCATCTCGCCCCATATTCCATTCAATTAAGGGTTGTAATACCTCGATTTCTGGAGCGTACGCATTTGCTGTAATATTTATTCTAATCTGATCGTTTCCTTTCCCAGTACACCCATGTGCTACTACGGAAATTCCTTCCTTTTTAGCAATTTTAATAGCTTCTATAGCAATTAAAGGTCTCCCTACGGCAGTGCTTAACGGATATATCCCTTGATATAACCCATTGGCTTTAATTGCAGGAAAAACATAGTCTTTTACAAATCTTTCTTTTAAATCTACTGTGTAATGTTTAACAGCACCTAATTTATACGCTTTTTCTTCAATTTCTTTAAACCTTGTTGGATCAGCAAATTCTTGACCTAAATCAGCTGTAAATGTATAGACTTTGGCGCTATATGTTTCTTGAAGCCACTTAATCATGCAGGAAGTGTTTGATCATATATACATCAATTGTATATATTCTAATCCTCCTGAATACATTAATAAAATCTTATCATACTTATCCTTTTTGGGTCCTAATTGATTCATATTCCATCATCTCAAAAGAATAAACATATTAAGATTTGATAGAATTTATTTTTTCCCCTAAAATTATTTAAGAAATTACTGGATGATAATGAAAAAAATTAAATATTGAATTATCAATTAGTAATTTGCAATTAACAATTTATTCTATTTTTTAAAACAAATAGCAAAAATTCGATATTTTGAACGAAAAAGATAATAATTTAGAAATAAGTGATGAAATATATAAGAAAATTTACAAATCCATTTCTACACAAATTTATACATGGCGTAAAATTGATGACGATCTAATTCTAATTGATTATAATAATGCTGCCGAAGAATTTACTGGAGCAAGAATAAAGGATTACATCGGAATAAAAGCTACAGAATTATATAAAGATCAACCAAACATTTTGAATGAATTATTTGATTGTGCTAATACACAATTAGATATCTCTAGAGAGATGGAATATAAAGGCATATCGACGGGAGAGGAAAAATATTTAGAAGTTATATATAATTTTATAACCCCTGATTTAGTTTTAGTTCATATGAAAGATATTACCGATAGAAGAAAAGTGGAAGAGATCCTGAAGAAAGAAAAACAGGAAAAATCTATTATCTTAGAAAATATCTTGGAACATATAGTTTTTCAAACTTTAGATCATACAGTTATATATCCTAATAAAGCTGCGTGTGATTCAGTTAGTCAAAAACCAGAACAATTAATTGGACGAAAGTGTCATCAAATATGGCAAGGCAGTGATGAGGTTTGTGAAAACTGTCCAGTTGAACATTCATTTAAAACGAAAAAACCAGAGACCAATGAAATCACAACTGGTGATGGGAGAGTTTGGTTTATTAAAGGATATCCTATTCTTGATGATGATGGAAATTTAATAGGTGGTGTCGAGCTTACCTCTGAAATAACGGAAAAGAAGCATATTGAAGTTAAATTAAAAAAATCAGAAAAAATGTATCGAGAAGCTTACAATAGTAGTAATCTTTATAAAGATTTATTTACCCATGATATAAATAACATATTTCAAAATATCTTATCTTCAATCGAACTCTACAATTTATATAGGAAAGATCCTAACAAACAAACAGAACTTGAGGAAATTGAAAATTTAATAGTAGAACAAATTTTAAGAGGTACAATGCTAGTATCAAATGTTCAGAACCTTTCAACAATCGAAAATTATGATATGTCTCTATTTTCAATTGAAGTTAACGAAGTTTTAAAAAAGGCAATCTCTTTTGTAAGACAGAGTTTTCCTAATAAAAAACTAAATATTAAGACTGAATCAATACAAAACGAGTATTTTGTTATGGCAAATGAGTTATTGCAAAACGCTTTTGAAAATCTTTTATTTAACGCTGTGAAACATAATATAAATGAAATTATCAAGATTGATATAAAATTATCAAAAGACGTAAAAGATGATAAAAAAATAATAAAAATAGAATTTATTGATAATGGTATCGGGATTCATGACTCCATGAAAGATGAAATATTCCATAGGGAATATAGAGATTATTTAAAATATAAACTCCCTTCAGGAATAGGATTAGGTCTGCTATTTACAAAAAAAATGATCGAAAGTTTTAATGGTGAAATAAAAGTTGAAGATAGGATTGAAGGGGATTATTCCCAAGGTAGTAATTTTATTATCATGATACCAGAGGAAAAATGAAATGGCAACCATTTTCATTATTGAAGATGATATTTCTCTACAGAAATTATATGATATGATTTTAAGCACCTCAGGACATCAAGTTGTGGGAGTTGCGAATAATGGGGATGAGGCGGTAAAAATCTATGAATCATTTTCTGTAAAACCAGACATAATAATAATGGATCATAGAATGCCTATCAAAAATGGGATTGAAGCGACAAAGGAAATCCTAAAAATTAGCAATCACTCAAAAATTATATTTGCAAGTGCAGATAATAGTGTAAAAAACCTAGCACTGTCAATTGGAGCCATTAAATTCATTGAAAAACCATTTTCAATGGAAAAATTCCTAAAAATAATTGAAAAAATATAATAAATTACAAATTTTAGTGAATTTAACTTAATATATTTATTTCAAAAGAAATAAATGAATTTAAAATAATTAATTTACTAAGTCTATATTCTTAAATCTTTAAAATGAAAGCTGATTATTTAGACAAATTTCAAGGTACTCTCATCTCCGTAGCTATAGGTGATACTCTAGGGCATCCTTTTGAAGGAAGATTAAGATCAGAGATCTATTCTCGTTTTGATAAATTTGAGGAGTTTATTCAAAATAATAAAAGGCTCTTCAATACATATACTGACGACACACAACTCACAATACATACAGCTGAAGCGTTAATTCAAGGAGGCGGATTTAATATTAATAATTTCATCCGAGAATATGTTAAATGGTTAGAAGAACCACCAATTGGACCTGGATATGGATGTCTCTCATCAATTCAAAAATTGAAATATGGCATTCCATGGGAAAAAGCAGCTTCAAATTCGGGAGGAAATGGAACAGCTATGCGTGTCTCTCCAATAGGATTATTTTATTGTAAAGATCTAGAAGATTTAAAAATAAATGCGATACGATCAAGTATTATTACCCATTCCCATCCAGCTGCGTCTGCTGGTGCTGTTGTAATCGCCAGAGCAATTGCTTATTTAATAGAAAGAGGACCAGAAATCCATTTTTCGATTGATGATTTTTTTAATGTATTAATATCTTTCATTTCTGGCTCTGATATGGAGATTTGGGAAGAATTCATTGAGATTTTGAAAAAACTAAGAGATAATCTTGATTTACCAGTAGAAGCTGGTTTAATTAAATTTTCTCAGATAGGAGTGAAATCACCCTATTTTATTGAACATTTTTTGGGTCAAGCATTTGTCCATCCTTACACGCTAAGTACAGTTGCCTGTGCAATTTTTATATTTCTAAAAAAAATGAATTCATCATTTAAAGAATGTATCTTTGAATTGTCTACTGCTGGTGGAGATAGCGACACAATTGGAGCAATCGGTGGTAGCTTAGTTGGTGCATATTATGGTTTTACTAACATTCCTGAAGATTTGATAAAATTAGTAAAAAATAATAAAAAAATATTGCAATTAGCGGAATCCCTCTATGAAAAATTTAAGGAGAGATATTAAATCATTTAATTTAAATTCCCAAGAAGATCTTTTAACTTTTTAGAACAAGACAAGCAGAATTTAGTTGGTTTTTCATCTGCTTCGAGTAAACTGTTTGAGAATTGCATAACACATTTATTATTACAATGTTTCAAGCAAAAAGTATGCCCGAGCTCATGTATTGCTTCTTTAAGAACTCTCAATTCAAATTGAGATTTATTTTCAGGTCGATTATAAAAGCCTTCTTTAAGGCGCATTATTTGAATTAAAGAAGCTTCAGGCGAATTTAGATCTTGCTTTTTTGGAATTATTGCAATACCAAATATAAATTTTAATTCTCCTGAAAATATGTCTTTATCGATTATTCCTAATGTGCGAAAATGTTTACTCTCACTACAATATTTATGAAGCCTTCTTACAGTTAATGAACCATTATATTGTCTCCTTGACGGATTATATTCAGATTCTTTGAGTGGAATAGAGTCAGGCGAAATTTCTACTGAATCAATAAATTCTTTAAAAAACCAATTCAATTTTTTCTTCAATTTCTTCAGAATAATCGTATCTAAATCGCCAATTTTTTGAAGATAAATTACTTTTTTCAAAATTAAAACTTATATGTATTTGTTTTCAATTTAATTATTCAAACTATGAAAATGTAAGTTATGAAATATTTTTTTACAATTGTTCAAAAAAAGCAAAATTGAAAAAATAAGATTAACTTTTGAATTGTATAATTATTATTATTTATCGATCCTCCTCGGGAGGGTGGTCTAGCTTGGTATGATTCCTGGTTTGGGACTTCAAACAGAAAGCTTGGAGCAAAACACCAGGAGGCCGGGGGTTCGAATCCCCCCCCTCCCATTTTCATGATTCTAATCTTTAGTTTCTTCGGAATTAAAATAAACATCAGGTATTAAATCGAGGACAGTTGAGAATAGCGACATTATAATAGCAGGATTATCCGAATTGACTTTATAATAATTATAAAATCTTCTCTTAGTAGAGATTTTAATGTTATCTTTAAAAAATTGAAGAATTTGTTTGATTTCATTATCAACATCTTTATTTTTTTGAATGCATGCCTTTAAATCATTTTTTCCTGTTTTTTTATTATTCTTAATAATTAGTTTTAGAATCATTCTGATTATTTCCTATTATTTCTGATTGAAAATTATTTTAAGCACTATAATTATATAAAAAATTATTTAAACAATTCTCTTTTTTAAAAAAAAAGAATAGAAATTAAAAAATGAGATTTAAGAGGATCTTTTCTTGATCAAAAGATTAATAGCAGCCACAATTGCCCAGCCAATACATGTAAATAATAAAATATACTTCACGAGGGCAAAACAGCTATGTGTTATAGCCCATATATCTGGGAAGCCTGAAGGGTCTGTAAGCATAGCTAATATAAAAGCATTTTCAAACGCATCACAACAAGCAGCCAAAATACCTAAAATGCTTATTAAATGACCCGAATTACTCCAAAATGAGCCATTCTCAAATTTTCGAGAAATAATTAAAGCTAAACTAAAAGAAAAAGTTCCGTAAGAAATCATATATGCGTAATCTAAAATTTGCATAATTCTATAATAGTTTATGTTAGTTATTTTATAATGTCCTTTTAATACGGAGCCACTGAACGATAGTTGACTTTCTATAAATCCAACAGGGTATTTCGATAATATAAAGAAATATGCCATAAATGGATACACGATAATAGTTAATATTATGCTAAAAATTAGCAGTCGTTTGGTAGTTTTTGGAGATGGCCAATCATTTAATTTTTCTAAAACCATTTATTGAACCTCATTAAAATAAGTCATATATTATAATATGAGGTATACTAATTTAAGTACTATTAAAATTGATTAATTTGGGATATTAACCATTTAATCTGTACACAATCTTCTGCTATTAATAAGAAGAATATTGTTTTGAAAAATGGAATAAGACTAAATCTGTGAGGTATCTTCCAAATTGCTCGTCTGTTTCGAATAAAGGCATTATTAAAATATGACGAAGAATAATTGATTCAACGACATTAAAAAGTAAAAAGAATTTCTCTTTTAAATCTCCTTCAGAAATATTCTCAAATGCTATATTTTGTTTCAATTCCTTAACAAGTTTCATTAACATTTCTTCAACAAGCGATTTAAAATCGTGGAATAATTCTTTGTTTGAAAGAAAGGCTTGCTCAAATGCTGAATGAAATTGTATATTTTTTCGGTGGAATTTAATAAAATTTAACATTGTTTGGTATATTGATTTTGGTAAGGCAGACACTTTAATATTCCTAAAAAGCTCCAAATTGACTATGTTGCTTCTATTTCTAATTCCAATCTCACGCATAATGTCTGCTTTCCCATTAGGGAAATTACGATAGACTGTGCCAATTCCTATTTTGGCTCTATCGGCGATATGATTGGTGCTTAATTTATCGTATCCTTTTTCAATGATGAGATTGTATGCCGTATTGACAATTAGATCGATTTTTTGCTTTTTATTTCGTGTAAATTTCTTATCTTTAGACATATAGATTATAATGGAGCATTGCTCAAAAACTTTATAAAAGAGTAATGCTCCCATATAATAATAATTATTTAAAAAATCTAATTAAATAGAGGAAAAATGTCAGAAAAAACGAGATCTAAAACGAAGTATAATTTTACGGTGGGTCATTTTAATCTTCATGAAAATGATAATATAAATTTTCAACTAAATAGAGCAATTGGTAATGGAGGGCGTCTTGAGGACATAGAAAAAATAGCTCCTAAAATAAAAGATTTTGTCGATTGGAAACGAGAATTAGTATCAATAGCAGAGCAAGCATTAACTGAAGGCCGTACTTTAAATGCAGCTATGTATTATAGAGCCGCAGAATTTTTTGTTTTACCAAGTGATCCTGATAAAGAAATTCTTTTTGATAAATTCATTGAACTATTTTATAAAGTCTATGAAAATGCCGCTAATGAAAAAGTTGAAATACCTTACGAAAATTCATTTCTTCCTGCTTTTCATCTCAAAAATGACCAAAGTAAAGGGACAATAGTAATTCATGGGGGATATGATTCTTTTATAGAAGAATTATATAAATTAGCATTGTATTTTAGAGATATGGGCTATGAAGTAGTATTATTTGAAGGACCTGGGCAAGGAACTGTACTTAAGAAAAATAAATTACATATGACACATGAATGGGAAAAACCGGTGAAAGTAATTCTTGATTATTTTAATTTCGATAATGTTATATTGTTAGGACTTTCATTAGGAGGATATCTGGGATTACGCGCAGCTGCTTTTGAACCAAGAATAACAAAAGTCATTGCTTATGATATTATTTATGATTTTTTTCAAGTTCTTTTATATGCTGCTGGAGGAAAAACAAAAGAACTTGTTGAATCTATGTTAGAAAAGAATGAACGCTCTCTTCTTAATAAGATTTTTCAAAGAGTGATGAAGAATAATTTGCTTGTAAATTGGGGTGTAAATCATGGAATGTATGTATTTGGTGCCAAGACTCCCTTTGAGTTCATAGAAAAATCAAGATTGTTTTCTACAGCCCAAATCTCTGACCGCATAACCCAAGATGTTTTATTATTGGCAGGATCTAAAGACCATTTTATCCCAGTAGAGATGTTTTATAAACAAATAGAAGCGTTAAAAAATGTCAAATCATTAACGTGTAGATTGTTTACAGAGAAAGAACATGCCGCAGGTCATTGCCAATATGGTAATTTGAAGCTTGCTTTCGATTTTATCCTCAACTGGATAGAAACTACTAATTAAACTATAAATAATAATACAGCGTTTTAAGAATAATGTTAAGGGAAGATTTATTGAACCTCATTAAAATAGGTTATATATTATAATATGAGCTATACTAATTTAAGTACTACTAAACTTGACTGATCTTGAATATTAACCATATTATCTGTAAATAATCTTCTGCTATAGACATATAGAGTATAATAGAGTATCACTGAAAAATCTTATATATATCAATAATATAACTATTTCATTTCAATTGGAGTAATATTTAGAGATTCTCTCTTGAATTTACTAAATATTATATAAAATCAAAAACTAATCCATAATTTATATTGGTTAAATTTTTTGAAATATTAAAAGAATCGAATGACTAAAATACTTAGCAAAAATTTTATCTATTAATCCTTTTAATATATGTATAAATTTAGGATTTTCTGCATCCACTAAGAGTTGTAAAGATCTTTTTAAGAAGAATTTTAGAAAAAATAATTCATCTTTTAAACCTTTAAGACCAGAATAAGGCTCCACATATACTAATCTAAATTTTTTTTCTTCAAAAGTCTTAATGACTGAGTTTTTATCTAATACATATTGATAAAAATTATTTGGCTCCTTTTTTTCCAAATAATATTTATTATTAAAAATTCTATACATATTAATTCTCGATTTAAATTTCCTAAAGGGTGACATATAAGGGAATGTTAAAAATAAATACCCTTTTGGTTTTATAACTCGCTCCATTTCTTTAAGAATATCATTATAACCATTAAAATAATGTTCTATAACTCCTATAGACCAATAACCTGAAAAGAAATTGTCTGGATATTGAATTTGACGAATATCTCCAAACTCTATTTTAAGATTTGGCATTATTAAATTAATTTTTTTAACAATATTTTTTGCGTAATCAATACCAATAACATCATATTTCATAAAATTGAGAGAATAAACATTCTGACCTAATCCACATCCTCCTTCAAGAATTACCCCATTATTTGTTTTTAAAAATTTTTTAGTAATTCTACAAACTAATGATTTTGAATTTGGCTGATAAATATTAGATTTTAATTTTTTCCAATATTTTAACCATTTAATATTCCAGAAGTTATTTCCTACATTTTTATGAAAATAGATAAGTCTATTTTTCTCAATATCATAAAACTTCATTAAATCTTAATCCTTATTGTATTTTTTAAAATTCTTAAAGTTAATTACTATTTTATTTTAATTTTAAGTTTTTTTATAATCTTATTAAATTCTCTTATCATTATTTTAAGATTGGTTAAAAAAAATCTCTAATACTTTCATCAATTTTTTATATAATAAAATTTTTAGATTTTTTTTTCAAATGAAAATTCAGCAAATTTACGCATAATATATAAAGTATAAGAATATTCTTTATTTTGGATTTATACACAAAAAAATTTATAAAGGAGCAATACTCCTATATAATAGAAATTTTAAAAATATAAATTAATAATACAGCGTGTTAGGAATAATGCTAAGCGACGATAAAGAATTTGAAAAGATAGTAGAGATGAGTAAAAAGTCATCTGAAGTAATGGAAGAGATTGCTAGAATGTCGAAATCTGAAACTGTAGATTTGATAGTTGATCACGAATTAAAAGGCGTTTCTGTGAACGCTCTAGATTGGTGGTGGGGCCATATCGATAATACAGAACGCTATAAATTATGGCACCCTAATGATCACATTTCATTTAAATGGGAAAAACCTCCCGAAGAGGGACATTTTGGTGCGATCCATTGCGTTATAGAAACGATTAAAGTTCCCACCATGTTACGAATTCGTTGGGAAGACCCAAGTTCAATACCCATAAAAGCAACCTACAGCCATTTAGCGGCAGGAAGTGTCCTTGATAGCAATGATAAACCTCTCAGTTGGATATTACATGAATACGAGCCTATTGATGATGGGACGCGATTGCGTACCACATTTCGATTACCCGCAAAGTCTCCCCGATGGTTTTTAAAAGCTCTGCGTAAACATAATATTGAAGAGATAGGTGAATTTACAAATTTTTTACCATCGTTATACGAAGAGAATAAGTAATTTAAATTCTTTTTAATGTAGTTGTTTTCTTAATTCTTTTAGGATATTCTCAACTTTTTTATCTTTTATCCAATATCGAATTTTTTTAGATTTCAGTAAGGTTTGAATTTTTTCGTTTAATTCATTTAATTTTCGACGATCCTCTTCCGATAATTGAGGTATTGCCTCTATTATTTTTTCTTTTACTTTTTCAATTTCTTTTTCGATAATTGGAATACTAAACTGTTCTTTACCTTCAATAAGTCTCTTTCTCAAGATTTCTTTAATGTTTTTAACCCATCCTTTAATCCAGGGATAATTTCCTTGCTTTTTTGGGTCCTCTATAACGATATTTTTTCTTTCGACCACAATTAAATCATCAGGGCATGAATTCTCGCAAGCACCGCAGTAAAAACATGCATCTTCATTACATGCAATTTTTCCATATTTTATGACATCTTCGGCGCTTTCTGGAATAAAAAAAGATTCTGTGGGGCATAGATTAACACAAGCTTTACAACCTTGCGGATCACACTTCCACAACATATTTTTTTTGATAATTACTTCTCCCTCTATAGGAGAATCAATATGAAAACATTGAGTGGGACACTCTTTTTCAATTCTGAAATAATCTTTTACGCTGTTTCTATTTCGCACCTTTAAACATAATTCACAAATCTCGTTATTAAGATCTTCAACACATTTATCCTCATCGATTTTGTAAAATTTACCTATTGTAGGAAATTCATCAAGGTCAATTTGCCCTTCAGGTTCAAAATTTTCGTGAAATGCGTCGGTTGGGCAAACTATGGCGCACAACATGCAGTAGCAGCATTTTTCATGGTCAATTAAAAGTTTAGGATTAGATTCGTCTAAAATGTTTTGAGCTATTTCTGGAATTGGTCCAAGCTCAATAGCATCAACAGGACATACAAGTTTACATAAACTACAACCTATGCATTTTTTAATATCGTACGTAAGTTCTTTTTTAATATCCTTATATTTCCAGTTGAGAAGGAATTGTTCTGGCCCAATTTCTAACCCTTTTTCAATTTTCTCTTCCGTTTCATCTTGAACATTATCTTCTTTAGACGCTTGAGTTATTTTTAATCGACCACACTAAAAATTTTCCTTTTTCCTAAGTATTCTAAAGTGTTTCTTTTTATTAATTTTAATGACTAAAAATTAAAATAAAAAAAAAAATTGCTATTTAGAATTAATAAATTGATCTCAAAAAAATCAAAAAAAAATTAATTTATATTAGAGCTTGAAGTTTTGCAATTTTTTTTTCTACTTTTTTTCTACTGGATTTATTATCAGAATAAATTGAAAATTCTTTTAGAATTTCAAGTGCTTTTTGATAATGTCGTATGGCATTGTAGTAATCACTCTTTTTCTCAGCTTTCTCACCAGCATTTTGGGTGTATTCAAGTTCCATTTCTTTATACTTTTTATCAAGTTCTAGAACCATGAATGAAATTCTGCCAATAATATTTTTAAAATTGAACCCGGTTGCCAGATAAAGCGCTTTTTCATATTCTTTTTGTGCCTCTGTATAGGCTAAAGTCTTTTCGGCAGTTTGAGCTTTCTTAATGAAATGGTCTATTAATTTTTTTGCCTCTTCATTGTCTATATGTTTAGCTTTTTCTTTTAATTCTTCTATCTCATTATCAGCAGCAATTATTGGGGAAATTAGTTTATTACTAGCTATTCTTATTGCATATGTTTCTTCAAAGTATTCAACGTTGTTTTGAACTGTTTCAAGAGTAGTGGGAATTATTACATCTTTTTCTAAAAGCTGATAGATTTCATAAAGAATAACCTTCGGCTCAATCTTGAAAGTTTTTTTAACCTCATCAAGTAAATTATTGATAAAAAAGAATGGTTTTGAAGCTAGAAAATCTTTAGCAAAGTCTACAGCTGCTTTTTGAATATAATTCTTATTAATTGATTCCATTACATCCGGGGAAAAAGTATGTGTAAGAATCATTGGAAACACTAATTTGACATTGAATGTATCAACCATAAAATCAATTGTATCATCAAAATCGAGAACTCCTGTTTTTAAATTCTCTATAATTTTATCTCGATAATTCCTTTCATAAACGTTCAAAAATGCATTAAGGAGATTTTTTAGGTCGTCAGAAGCAATTTCGTCCAATATCAAGCAGACTCTTATAAGTTCTCCATTTTTAAGTAAGACATTGAAGTTTTTGTAATTGAATTCGTAGAATTGTTGGTCTGTTGCAAAATTTGTACTCTCTTCTGAAGCGTTGTCTGTTTCAGAAAAAATTATATTCGCTTGCATAAAACCGGTCAATAAATCTATATCCATCCCTATCCTTGAAATTGGATAATTCACAATAGGTAACCCAGACTCTTTTGACAATATTAAAATATGCTTTAAGTTCAAAACATCTAAGAATTTTTGCCAGATTAAGTCACGTAACATTTCCATGCGTTTTTCTTCAGAATCCATCTCGAAAACTCTTATATTATCATTTATTTCGAGACCAAGTTCTCGAATCCGAATCATAACGCATTCCGTACAGTGATTTGGATATTTATCACATTCTTTTTTATCATATCCGCAATTAAATCCTATGCGACTAATCTGAAAATAAACCAATTAAACCACAAATAAGTATTTAATGAATTGTCGAATTTTAAAAATATTTCAGTATATTCTCTTTTTTTATATATTCTTATTTTTTTACTATTTAAATAGTTAGTAAATTTTGAGTTTTTAAATTTTTAGAAACCATAAAATAAATTATTTTTCATGTTTTAGAAAGATAAAAAGACAAATCTCATTCTTTTTAGGATTTTTTTCACACTTATTTTTGTCTTAAAAGTAAATAGGATTAAATCTTGAAAGAATAAATTATATTAATACCAATTGCATAATAGATATTAATACCTATATATAGGTTTTTTAAACAGAATTTAACTAAAAAATAAGATAATTTATTTTAATTAGTAATTAGTTAAAATAAAATTAAACAAGGGTTATAAGAATGGAATTAAAAAGATTCAAAAAACTTCATTTGATTCTTTTGTTGATCTTTCTATGTTCTATAATAACAATGGCATTTTTGTCAACAAATTCTAATGTTAACTCTGATTGTGTAGATAAGACTTCAATTACAATTAACTCTGGAAATCAACCTAAGAGTTCACAAGAGCCTTTTGAAATGATTCAAGATTTTTCAGCGTCTACATATTTTATATCTCCATACACATCACCCGGGGAGAATGACGAGGTTTATTTTTCTTTTATGGCAAATAAAAAGGGAAATTATACGATTAGAATTGATAATTACCCCGCATTCATAACTGATTCAGAGATTGAAGAATATCATCCTTCATTTGATAATCCAAGTGGTACAGACTTATGGTATATGGGTTTTTATGAAGTAGACTCTTCATTAAATAATTTTGGTACGATTAATCTTAAATGGATGTTAAGTGAAGATAAAGGGAAAACGTGGGAGAATAACCTAATAAAGAATATTACAGCGCCCGCATCAGACAATCCCCTTTATTGGCGTTATTAGATATTAGGATCTGCATTTGCAGCTAATCCAGAAACAGGGGTTATGTTCTATATTACTTGGTTAAATAGAACAGATCTTGTATGTATAAGATCTTTGGATAATGGTACAACATGGAGTGACCCAATAACAATTTTTAATTCAACGGTTATGGGAGCTAAAAATTCCTTGGATATTTATACAGCTCCACGAATGGACGTGGCAATACTAAAAAACGGCACGATATTGATAGTAAGTGAATGTGATGATGCACAATATACTGATTTGGTATTTGTTCAAAGTGATAATAATGGAACCGAAGGGAGTTGGATTGCTCCTCAAAATGTAACTTGTGCGGTTGATGTATTTGGATTTAACCCAGAAGCAAATGTTCCAAAAATTCAAGTAAATCGTAGTTCTGGCGTTTATTGGTTAATGTGGAATGCTTATAGACAAGGTGCAGGGACTTATAGAAATGATACAAAACGTTGGGCACAATTTCAACCAAATCAGAGTCCCTATACTAATGTTCAAACTAAAAACGTGACAGACAATGACTTGAGGGGAAGTTTTGATTTTTATTATGACCATCATAATGAAAAAATTAGATTAATTAGGCTTTCAAGTCCTTATGGTATCCAAATAGAAAATTGGACATGTACAAACTTTAACGATAATGATTGGACAAGAACAATACTGGGAGAATATAGTGATCTCGGAGCCATAGATTCCACATCAAGATATATTAATTACATATATTCTGACAATAAAAATAATATATTATATAGAGCACAATATCTCGGAAATACTGAGATTTTTCGTTATACTGTCCTTCCAGAAAGCATTTTTTTTATAAGGAAAGGATTATTTGATGCGGATCAACTAGTCCAAGTTCGTTGGAAGGGACGTAAATTTGACGGTTCTCCAATTGAGACTTCATTAGCTAAAGTTCTTTTTAGGGAAAATTACACCAATGAGGTTGGTGAAGTAGAACTTTTCATTATTATCGACAATTATAATCCTTCAATCAAAGAATTCCAACAAAACAGACAATATTTTAATCCTTTATCTTCCAACATAACTCTAACAGAAATACCATGGGAAATTCTTCCATCAGAGTCATGTGATGCATATTTGGAAGTTTTCAGTCAGGATATTGGGATAAGTGAATGGAATCAAATATTAGAAAATAATTGGGATGACCGCCAACCTAAAATTTTCTATTCATATAGAGGGATATTATATGTCGCTTATAACAGCTTTGAATCTGGGAGGGACATCATTTATCTCATCAAATCTTATGACAAGGGGATTACATGGTCAGATCCCATAAAAATTTATGAATCTACGCACCAAATTGCAGAAAGCGGTTTTCAATGTGCTGCCTGGGGCGATACTGTTTGCATACTTGTTCATAAAACCAATGAGGAACGCTTATTATTCCGAAGTTTTGATCAAGGTTCTACCTTTCAAGATCCCATAAACATATATGACGCTAATTTGTTTGATGATGACGCTAAGCTCGTTTCTGATATGGTATTTACTAAAAATGGAACCATTTTTATAACATATCGAAATGATACTACTCAATTCTATATTATACGCTCAGGCGATCTTGGAATTAATTGGACAGTGTCTAATATTTTTCCCGGAAACAATTCTTGGAGTACAGATTCAGGCGAACCTTTCTTAGCATATGATCCTGAAAATGATTTAGTCCATTTCGCAATGACCTTAGACAAGACACTGTCGCTTGAAAGTAGAATTGTAAATTTATCCATTGCAAGACTAAACGTTAGTATTAATCAATGGTCAACTCTTGAGAGCCTTAATTTGATAGAGGGAAGCTTTTTCACTCAGTTTTTTAACTTTATTATTACAAAAGATAATAAAACCGCAACACCTAAGACAAAAATTACTTTTTTGGGGAACCTTACAATCCCAGATATAACCTTCACAATTAAAGAATTTGTCTCATATGATCTAGGAGATAATTGGGGTAGTATGACGGTTTCAGATACTGATTTCTTTCAATCTGTGTGCACAAATTTAGCTGAAATTTTCTATATAAGAGCTGAAAGTGATGGGAATGATGAGGAACTTTTCATTAAGAGAGAGGGAAGATTAGTTAAAACAGATTCATTTTCTCTTTCCACTTTTTTTTCATCAGAAATTACTTTTGATGGTATTGATGATTTTGAAGCTTACATAGATGAAGGAAATTATACATATGTAATAAGGCTAGAGGATTATGCAGGAAATAGTATGGAAGAAATCGGTTGGCTTTTTGCTGATTATAATGCTCCTCAAATAACAGATCTTTCGACGAGCCTAGGTGCTCCTCTTCCACTATATGACTTAACAATTATAGTCGACGTAACAGATGCTATTAACTTTACAGTATATCTTCATTATAAGAGAGATGATGGTTCGTGGCAAAAGGTTCAAATGCATAATAATAGTGAGGATTCCTTTTCAGCTGTCATTCCGGGTGAGACAAATATTAATCGAATTGAATATTATGTAAGTGCTATTGATCTTGCAGGAAATGAATATATCTTGGATAACGACGGTAGTCATTATTCATATGGCATGCCAAATTTTGTTTGGTCAAGTGAAGGGCTGTTTAAGGAAGATAAAGATTACTCGTCTTCTAACTCCTATACATTTACTATAACAATATCGAGTGACCTTGAATATGTCCAAGATGTTATATTTCGCTATTCTTATGATGAAGGAAATGATTGGGATGATTTAGAACTAGAACAGAGTAGTCCTGAATTTGAGGGTGAACTTGATGATATTCCAGGAGATTTACGAGAGCTTTACTATAAAATAATAATAATTGACATCTATGGAAACGAGTATGAATTAACAGATACACGAAAAATCGAATTCTATCCAGAAGTACCGCGCCCTGAAGTTGATGTTTTTTGGACAAATATCTTAATAATAATTTCTGCAATTATAGGATTCTTGGTCGCGTTTGGATATATCAGATTAAAGAACCTAAGTCATGAGAAGATATACCAAAAAATTTTAAGAAGAGAATTCATAAAAAAACCCAAAGAGCCAAAAGAAGAGCTTGAAGCTGAAGCTGAAATAATACCTTTAGAATCCACAAAGATTGCAACACCATTTACAATGACATATTTGGCTGTTTTATGCGGGACAGTGCTGTTATTTTCCTTAGGCATATTAGTTGCATATATCACGCCGGCGATGGGAATACTTATACTAGCAGGTAGTCTATTATTGGGTGTTTATGGGTATATGATTCTCATGAGTAGGGATATCACAATCAATGTCTACTTAGAACGAATTTATACTAAAAATATTATCCTTGAGTCCTTCCAAATGGCTTTCATGTTTTTCAATATCCTGATGATTTTAATAGTTGGATATTCAATGGATTGGTTTCGATATTATCTCGTAGAATCTACTTTCAATTTTGGTGATGTATCTATACCAAGATTATATCTTTCGGTAATTGGTGTGTTTTTTACCTCATTAGTTCTGGTAATTATTACCACTTACGTTCAACTCAGGAAGATAGTTGTTAATATTCTTAAACAAAAATCTCAGGGAGCTTCTGAAAATATGTTATTATATTTAAAAGACCAAAATTCATCACGCATGATTACACATACGGGATATAAGACGATTGTATTTTTAGTAACTGTTCTTTTGGCTATTGTTACGACTACAAATCTATTAACGAATGAGACTGGGGTTTTATTAATAATAGTTCTTCTTCCTTTTGCGTTTTCTGGCTTGTTAGCTTTAATAATTCATCGGCTTATTGAAAGAAAGAAGATAAAGAAAGAGAAAGAGCATATGGAAATGCTTTTTGTTGATTCTAAAAAGATATGTACTAAATGTGGTGAATCCGCATATCTATCCAATAAATTCTGTGGATCATGTGGAGCCCAGCTAATTTTCGAAGATATGATGGGGACTTATGTATCAAGATGTACTGAATGTAATGCCCTTCTCGATGAAAACGCAAAGCACTGTACCGAATGTGGAAAAGAAGTTCAACAAAAGAGTATTATAAAAAAAAATAATAAATAATTTTTTTTCTATTTTAATTACTTTTTATTTTTCAAATTTTTTCGCAACAGGTTTATGAATAATAGGAATAACTTTCCTTATCAAAACCGTTGACATATTCAATTGAAATTCCATCTGGACGATATTCTGGAGGATTATAAATTAAATTTAAATCTGGAAAATAAGCTCCGATTCCTTTTTTTGCTAGAATTATAGCAGGATGATTATTATTTGCGAAGATTTCTTCACTAATTTTTAGGGTGATAACACGGCATTGGTGCTCGTTCCATACACCTAAAGAATGAATATACTCATGCAATAGAATATGATAAGTATAGGCCCAAACTATTTCATAGGGTTGTTTTTCAAGAATAATTTTCAAAGGTGTTTTGTTCATAATAATATCGGTTCCTGGAGGAAAATGCATTCCACCAATAAATGCGCCTTGATACATTCCCATTTCTGCCAAACCCAAGTTTAAACCAGCCCTATGACGCCCTAGGATCTGCTTTACATCAGCTCGAACTTTTTCAAAAATATCAGGCATTTCTTTCTTTAATTCTTTAAAATTTATATTATTCACCCAATTTTAGTTTTAGTTTTTACTAAATTATAAATCAAAAAACCAATCATCTTCTTCTTCATGGAGAAAATCCATTATTTTTGATAAATCTTTAAGCAATGGTTCAATTGAAACTCGATTTCTCGCTCGTAAATCTATATCCATATCTGAAGAAAAGATGTCGTCTAATAGACGATCCAACAGACTAACAGATGTTTTTTTGAAATATTTTTCGGGATTGAAAAACAAAGTAAAAAAGATTTCTTCTCCCAAATTTAGACTTTCCTTAATGAGTTTATCTTTTTTACGTCGTTCTTTAATTGATTTAAGAAGCTTTTCCTTATATTGCCTTTCCATTATATTTTTTAGCTCACCAAGAAAGCATTGTTTATTTTGTAGCAACATACTTCTCTCAATTTCTAAACTTCTTACATTATCTTCTATTTCTTTAATTCTTTCACCTAGGAATCTAATTTTTTTATTAGGTGATTTAATTCTTTGATAATCAGTAGAAAAATCAGTATCTTTGAGTTGAACTATATCGTTATCTCCCTTGATTTCTTCTGAACTATACTTAATATTGTAATAATGAGGATTTATATCTATTCTTATTGAAAGATTACTCTTAATACAATATTGTCCTCCTGGCTTTTCGGGATCTATTTCTTCAATTATATTATAACTAAGTAGAATTTTTAATTGACTATGAACTGCTTGTCTTGATATTCCTAATTCATTTGCTAATTCTGAAGTGGAGTGAGGAACTTTAGCTAATTTTGATAAAATTAATCTTCTCGTTGGGTTTCCCAATATTTCCAATAAATTATCTAAACTGATAAAATTGCTATTTCCTTCACTTTCTTCTACTTCCATCTAAAAACTCACACTTTTGTTTAATTTTTTTATTTGTATTTAAAATTTTAATCATCTATACATTTCTTCTGGTTCTTTTGCATATCTATCTTGAGCAATTTTGGCCCGGTCTGCAGATTTTAATACTTTTTCCATAGCATCATCGAATTCCTTTTTTGAAATTTTTACTTTCTTTACTGATTCTGAATCTTGTGAATTAATGGTAGGATCGGCTAGAGCTCTTCGAATAGTTAACAGAGTTGCTTCTTCGCATATTCCTTGTATATCTGCACCAGTATAATTTTCCATACTTTGTGCCATTTTATCAATATCAACATCTTTAGCTAAGGGTTTATTTTTAAGATGAATCTTAAATATTTCTTTGCGTGCTTTTTTATCAGGCATTGGTATTTCAATGTGCCTGCCGAATCTTCCTGAACGTAACATTGCTGGATCGAGCATATCAACCCTATTTGTTGCAGCAAGTAAAATAACATCTTTTAATCCTTCTAATCCATCCATTTCAGTTAGTAATTGTGATATAACTGATTCAGTTACGTGAGACCCAGCTGATCTTCCCCGTAATCCTGCTATAGCATCAATTTCGTCAAAGAAAACAATACAAGGAGATGCTGACCTTGCTTTTCGAAAAGTTTCTCTTACCGCTTTTTCACTTTCGCCGACCCATTTGGATAAAAATTCGGGTCCCTTAACCGAAATAAAATTCACTTCGCTCTCATGAGCTAACGCCTTCGCTAATAAAGTTTTCCCAGTTCCAGGAGGTCCATGAAGTAAAATCCCATTTGGAGGCCTTGAATGCAAATGGCGATATAATTCAGGATATTTTAAAGGCCACTCGATCACTTCCTTTAATTGTACAATTACCTCTTCTAAACCCCCAATATCTTCCCAAGTTTCAGTAGGTTGTGTTATCAAGACTTCCCTTAATGCTGAAGGTTCAATACTATTTAACGCAGATTCAAAATGATTCATTTTAATTTGAAGATTGTTTAAAATTTCAGGGGGGATAGGTCTCTCTAAATCAATTTTTGGCAATATTTCTCTTATTGATAACATTGCCGCTTCTTTTGCCAATGCTTCAACATCTGCTCCAACAAATCCGTGAGTTTTTTCAGCCATTAATCGTAAATTAACATCATTATATAATGGCATTCCACGCGTGTGAATTAATAATATTTCATATCGTCCATCTGTGTCTGGGACTCCAATTTCAATTTCACGGTCAAATCTTCCAGGTCTTCTAAGCGCAGGATCAATATCATTTACTCTATTAGTTGCTCCGATGACAATAATTTCACCTCTTCCTTCCAAACCATCTAACAAGGAAAGAAGTTGAGCAACAACCCTCCTTTCTACTTCACCAGTTACTTCGCCTCTTTTAGGAGCTATTGAATCTAATTCATCAATAAAAATTATTGAAGGGGCGTTATCCTTTGCATCGTCGAAAATTTTGCGAAGATTTTCTTCACTTTGTCCGTAAAATTTGCTCATAATTTCAGGTCCACTAATCGTTATAAAATGGGCATCAGTCTCGTATGAGACTGCTCTTGCTAACAATGTTTTCCCTGTACCAGGGGGTCCATGAAGCAAAACGCCTTTGGGAGGATCAATCCCAATTCTTTTGTACAACTCGGGGTGTCTTATGGGTAATTCAATCATTTCACGGATTCTCTGAATTTCTTCTTCTAACCCTCCTATATCCTCGTAAGTAACTTTTGCTTTCTCTAACTCTATAAGCTCCATATGACTTTTTTCACTAAAAACAACTTTCGTGTCTAAATGAATTCGAACCGCATCAGCTTTTGGATAAAAATCTACAACTACAAGATCTACTCTACGAGCATAAGCGTAAAAACTTATAAGATCGTCTTTGGTAATTACACGATTCTCTAATTTTCTCGCCAATTGTTGAGGATTTCTTAATATTACAGCTTCTTTTAATCCCGCAAATGTTACTTTATTTGCTAAGGCAGCTTCTATTTTACGAATTTCCACGATGTCATCTAAAGAAGCGCCTAAATTTCTTCTCAAGGATTGATCGATCCGAATTATGCCAGCTCCTTTATCTTCTGACCTTCCAGGGTATAATAAAGCAGCAGTTTTTTTATTAGTTGTAGGATGGGCTATTTCTACAACATCTCCTGTTTTTATGTTTAATTCTGCCGTTAAATCTGGATCAATTCTTACAATACCCCTTCCAGCATCTTCCTTAAAAGCATCTTTTACTCTTAACTTATTCCCCTCTCTTTCATATCCACTTGTAAAACCACTCATCTTTTTCCCGGTATATTAATTTTTATTTTCTTTCAATTAATATAATACTATTTATTAATTAAGATTTAATCTTGATTTGTATTCTTTCTAAACTTTAATGTCGCAATCCCGTTATTGACTTCTAAATTGTAATTCTCCATAGAAATATTAAAGGGTAAATAAATATGCTTAAGATAATGCTTTAGGTCATTTCGAGCAGAAAATGTTATTTTCCTCTCAAATTCGTTTGAACTTAAGTTAATATCGTCCTTATTTATACCTGGAACTTCAATAATAATCTCATAAGAATTGTCAAAATCGTTAATTTCTGTATATGGTTCTATAACGCGTGATTCGGTTGTATATATACCAGATTCTGGTTCTAAAGAAAGTTCGCTAGCGTCAATTTCTCCTATTTGCTTAGAATTGAATATATTGTTAAATCTTGAGTCTACTTCAATATTGTGTTTCTGTAAATATTCTCGAAGTTTTTTCTCATCTATATCACCCTCAATTTTGATTTCTGGCTCATCCATTCCTGATTCATAGCGATATGAAACTTTAAATCCTCTAGCATTTTTCTTATTAAAATCTAAATCATTATCCGACTCTGGAATAAAAAAGAAATCTGCATCAAAAAATTTTGAATTGAACTTAAATAATTTTTTTATATCATCTAAAAATTTATCATAATCATCCGACACTTTCACCACCTTTATTTTTGAGACTCTGTCAAGATCTTCTTGTCAAATAAATAATGACACTCGACCTATAAAAATTTATCGCTTTTAAAAAAATAATACCTAAAAGAAACAATTTATTAAAAAAACATTAGAAAATAAAATGAAAAAATAATTAGATTTTTTTTTTAACTTGTTCTATGACTTCCTTTGTTCGATGGAGCAATTCAAAAGCAATTTGTGGATCTTCCCAACCTCCTAAACCGCAATCAGGTCCTATGAATTTTAATCGATCGCCGTATAATTCAATTGCAGTTAATAAATTTTTTCTAATCCTTTCTTTAGGGTCAATTAAGCTTAATTTTCCTGAAACAGTTTTAAAATCATCTATAGAACTTCCCAAATCTAATTTCTCAGCAATAATGTTATCAATATTGGTTCTAGTGATGCCAACTCGAATAAATTTATCGTACTGATCCAATTCTTTTTTTGGAATTTTATTGCTCGAATCTGAAGCATATTCACATGTTAACACATCAATCTTTTTTGTCTGCATCGGAAGTATAGCTTTATTTAAAGTATGAAGATGAATTTGAATTGTGGCATCAACACCTTCTAGAGATTTATCTAAGATATTGATGATATCATCATTGTTTATATTAAACATATCAACATAACCGAAGGAAGGCTCATCAATCGCAACGACTGACGTTTTTATATATTTATCATTTACTATCGCACTTTTTATAAAGGAGTTTACTGACCTTGCAAAATTTAAAGCCAAATCTAAGTATACAGTAAAATTATGCTGTTTAATATATAATTCTAATGGTCCAGTAACACAAATTTTAACATTTAAGGGATGTCCCGTTTCTTCATAATAATTTTTTGCGAAATTCTTAAGTATAAACAACTCGGGTATAAAAGCTTTTTGAGAATTTATTAAACCCGGGGCAGTTTCGTATTCTGAAATTGGTTTTAAGAATTGATTGTACATATCTAAATGCTGAGGGTAATTAATTATTTCTACTCCCGCTTTATGTTTTAATTGGAATGAACTAAGAAATGGATTTATGAAATAATTATTAATACCTGTATGCTCTAAAATATCATTTTCATTCTTATTAATAAAAGCCTTGTAAGTTACCCAATAGAATTTACGATAATGCTCGATATCCACATTATTAGGCAGTGGAAAGCTACCAACATCATCAAATAGAGGGAATTCAATCAAATCTGATCTAAAACTCATTCTAGAATATAATTTGGATAATATTGGAAAAATTTCTGAATTTAAAAATCTTTAGGAGAAAGTTATATTATTAAAAGTATGAATTAGTAATGTTTGTTATATTAATGAAATATAATCTCAATTTTTTTTAAGAAAAAACACATAATTATTATCATGTCACTTGCAAGAAATGATGCTCCAAAAAGTTTTATCCCTATTTTTATGACATGGATTTTCCTATGTAATATCACAGCAATAATCCTAGCGATTATATGGTATTTTCAATTTCCCGAGAGTTTCAGATTTGATGCAATGGTCTCAATGTATATAATAATTGCGATAAATGTTCTTAGCATCATTCTATTATATCCCATGCTAAGTATGGATCCAATAACTCCATTTCTAAAGGGAGCAATCATATGGTTTATTGTAATATCGATAATATATGTTATTTTGGGTGCTTACATTGCATTAATTCCGGGGACAATCCAATTGCTCGGAGACCTTTGGTTTCATTGGAAGCGTAATAAGCTGATAGGATAAATGGAAAAAAATCGAAAAAAGAATTTGAGAAATAATTTATGTCAGAACTAGCAATAGAAACAAAAAATTTACACTTTACTTATGGAAAAGGTAAATCTGCTGTTAATGCGCTTAGAGGCGTAGATTTCAAAATTGCTAAAGGTGAAAATTATTGCTTATTAGGTCCAAATGGATCGGGCAAAACAACACTCATTAGATGTATTCTTGGTTTATTAAAAGGCGAAGGGTCTATTTGTCTATTAGGTCATGAAATGCCCCGTGATCAGAGTAAAATTGTTTCGCAGATTGGTTATATGCCACAAGCAATTTCATTGTACCCTGATTTATCTGTGAAAGAGTCTTTGCACTTTTTCGGAAAGATTTTTGGAATGAATAAGCAAGAAAGAGATGAATCTGTAGAAAAACATCTTGAGATATTCTTATTAAAAGAATGGAAGAATACTAAGGTTGATAATTTATCTGGGGGTATGAAACGAAGATTATCTTTAGCATGTAGTCTCATCCATGAACCGAAATTACTTATTTTGGATGAACCCACGGTAGGTGTAGATCCGACCCTTCGGCTAAATTTTTGGGATTATTTTAAAGACTTAAACGACCAAGGTACAACGATAATAACAACAACTCATATAATGGATGAGGCTGAAAAAAGCAGAATTATAGGTTTTATGAGAAATGGAAAATTAATTGCTGAAGGAACGTATCATGAATTAAAAAAAAAAGTTCCAGGGAAAAGGAAATTAATTATTAAGACAAAAGAAGAAGATACAACACAATTAGTAAAAACTATTTACAGTGAATATCAATTAAAAGTGCTTTCTTCTAAGTTTAAACTTGAAATCTTTTACGATGATGATTCCTTGATTGACAATATATTATCACTTGTAAGAAATCAAGTTAAAATCTTTTCAATACAGACAGAAGAACCAAGTTTGGAGGATACTTTCATATTCTTTTCGAATGAGAATGAGGTGAAATTCGCAAAATGAAGTTATCAAATATTAAAGCAATAGCGATTAAAAATTTTCATCAAATAAAGAGAGACCCACGTATGATCGCTTTATCGGTAATTGCTCCTATAATCATTACAGCATTATTCGGGTTTGTATTTGGAGGTGAATTAACCCATATCGAAATTTATATTGTCGACAAGGATAATAACTTTGAAAATGTATTTGCAACTGAAATAATAAATAAATTTTCTGAAGATTCAAGAATTCAGTTAAATACTAGTATTTCAGATCCAAATTTAGTTAAAGCAGCAGTAGCAAACAATTTTACTCAAGCAGCAGTGATTTTACCAAGTACGTTTACACAAGATACATTGCTTGGTCGTGGCAGCCAAATTGATTTAATTATCGGCAATTTAAGTATTAATGCGTCAAATTATGTTATTGCCTCCTTTGAAATTAGTTTTGGTATAATTATGGCAAAATATTTTGGTGCTTCTCAACCTAAAATTGTAATAAAACAGCTTCATGAAGTATCTGATGGTAAAATACCAGATAAAATCAATGTTTCTCTTTGTAATTATGATTTAGGATGGGCACTCTTACACGACAAACTGTCTGATAAAGTTATTAAGATTTTAAAGGAAGACGATACGGTTGACATCAAAAAAGTAAAATCAATAAAGGATAATGAAGATGACATTAAAAATGGAAACAAAAGAGGGATGATAATTTTTCCTAAAGATTTCACATATGAAGCACTAGTAAATAAGGAGATAAGTGTTGATGTTAGACTTGATGGAGCGGAACCGCAAGCATGTGGAGCAATAATGGGTGCATTAAGTGAAGCATTGTCTGATTCATTTGAGGACACATTTGATAAAAAATCTTTCAATATTAATGAATATTATTATAATAATATTGATGGAACAGATGAATCTGTTGACCCTATTACTTATTTTACACCAGCTATAATTGGTTTTATTGGATTTTTCTTTGGATTTATTTTAACGATGTTATCCTTTATAAGAGAAAGAAAAGAGGGAACAATGGAAAGGATTTTAACATCACCATTAAAACGTTCTGAAATTATAATTGGTTATATATTATCATTCAGCATATTATCTACAATTCAAGCTGCAGTAACGTTGATTGTAGCAATCCTTATTTTTAATGCGCAAATAGAGTTTTCCATATTTATTCTTCTACAAGCCTATTTAATTATATATCTTCTATTATTAACAGCTCTGGGAATTGGTATTTTTTTATCAACTTTAGCAAAGACTGAATTCCAGATAATCCAATTTATACCCCTAATAATTTTACCTTTTATGTTGTTATCAGGGGTCTGGTCACCAATAGAAACATTACCTGATTTTCTTCGCCCAATATCATCATTTATACCATTAACATATGCTAATTTAGCTATGCGGGATATATTTCTTAGAAATGAGACAATTCTAGATATTATTTTACCAATAGGAATTTTAGCATTATCAGCTTTTCTAATGATTTCATTAGGAATTATAAAGCTTAATAAAACATTGAAATAATTTTTTATATTTGCTTATATTAGTAGTTAAAAATCCAACAACTAGCTAGTTGTTAAAAAAATAAATACTTAACTTAAAATACTCAGTATTCTATTTATTAATTAAATACAGTTTTATTGAATTAATTAAAGATTAGATTTTAAAAAATGTCTGTTTATAATCCATTTTCTGAATTTAATTTTAACGATGCTGAAGAAAACATTTACAAATTACTAATTCAATTATCTTTAATTCCAAGAAAAGATTCAAAAAGTACCTACCACAAAATAAAAGCGACTGACTTGGTAGAATTCTCAAAGTATTCAAAACCAAAAGTATATGATATCATTAAGAGATTAGAAGAAAAAAGATTGATCCAGATTGATAATACTCGTCCTAAATTTGTAAAACCTATAGAACCTGCGATTTCAATCGAGAATTTATTAAAATCGCGGAAAATTGAATTAGAAAAAGCTTCTGAATCCATAATCAATGAAATTAAATCATTACCCAAGCTGGACATTAATTACCCATTCAGTGAAGTACCCCCTCTCTCTTTCATAACAGGTTTAGAAGAATATCATAAACTTATGAGAACTATTTTACAAGGAGCAAAAGATGAAATTATCCTAATAATAGCATATCTATTAAAATATGAAGAGGATCTTTTGCGAGATTATATACAAAAAGCTGTCACAAAGGGTATAAAAGTGAGGATTCTATATGGAGGTCCACCTAAGTTTAGGATCTACTTTAGAAAGGAGATACTTGAACCGATTGGTTTGGAAGATGGTCAGACAACCACTGAAATTGATGTTAAAGCAATTAATTTTGCCCCTCCTATAAGAATGACAATGGTTGATAATCGGGAATTAATTATGACGTTAATTAAAACTAATGTGAAAAATAAAAGAATAAACATCGAAGAAGCTTCTGCACTTTTTTCAGATCATGAAGAGCTCCTTGAATATACACGTCGCACTTATATTCTCTTAAGACCGACAGCAGATGCACAACTTGCTGCGAAACTTAAAGGATAAGAATATTAATGAGATATGAAAATAATAAAAATATAAGTTAATTTTTATAATGGGTTAATTTAATTTCTGAACCTTGAAAGCTTTAAAAACTCAATTTATATTTAAAGAAATGCTCTTAAATAGGTAGAAACTATAAATACTTATTTCTTCTAGTGTAACTTGAAGAATATTACAGATCTTTCTAGAAATGTTTATTTTTTTAGCAGATTCTAATTCTAATTGTGATGAAAAATGCAAACTGAGATTAAAAAACAGGTAAAAGTTCCAGAATTTAACTCAATGGATCTTCACCCTCAAAATCAAATTCAAAAAGATCGCTTATTAACAGCAGATCATTGGATCTGCTTGGAACGGGCGAAATTTTATACGGATAGTTATAAAGAGACAGAAGGGCAACATCCTTCAATCCGTACAGCAAAGGCTTTAAAGCACACCTTTGAGAATATGACTATCGCTATTTATCCTGAGGAATTATTGGTGGGAAATAGATCTTCTCAATATATTGCACCCCCTATAGCCCCAGAAAGAGGCGACATGAATATGGTAATAAAGTTTCTTTTACCAACTCTTAAGAAAAGATATGGATATCATATCACGAAAGAGCATAAAAAATGGCTTAATAAAGAGATTATACCTTACTGGAAAGATAAATCCGTGAGAGCTCTGAAGGTTCCATTATTTGAGGAGCATGATCTATCGGACAAACTCACTTTAGGCAATGGCGGATTAAAAAGACTAAGAAATGCGTTTGGTTTAAAACACATAGGTAAGCTGGTGACAGACCCAGATGCTAATTTCTTTGATAAAGTTAAATTCTTTTTACAATTACCAAAATGGATTAAGCTAATGAAAGTAGGTACCGCTGATAATGTGAAAGGAAGGGGAAGATGTATTGATATGCAAGGTCATATTGTTCCAGGATATAAGAATGTCGTGAAATTTGGATTTAAGGGGATAAAAGAACAAGCTGAAAACAGATTAAAGACTGCTAAGAATGATTCAGAAAAGGGTTTTCTGGAGGGAGTTATTATGACTTGTGAAGCAATGAGGGATTTTAGTCTTCGCTTCACAAAATTAGCTAAGGAGATGGCGAGTACTGAAACTGATGAGGAAAGAAAAAAGGAATTACTGAAAATTGCAAAAATTTGTGAAAAGGTACCTTGGAATCCTCCAGACACATTTTATGAAGCAGTCCAATCTTTCTGGTTTACTCATAATGTGGTAATAATCAGTTATGGGATGGGGGGTATGACTCCAGGGCGTCTGGATCAAATCCTATATCCATATTATAAGAAAGATAAAGATGCCAATTTAATTACGGATGATGATGCTTTAAGGTTACTTGAAGAAGTTATCATAAAGATTAACAATAATGTAGTTATATGGCCTAATGTATTGGGTGCTCGCCTCAACCATTTAGGTTCAGATGTTCAAGATATTACTTTTGGAGGAGTAGATCGAAATGGAGAAGATGCAACCAATGAACTTACGTATATCTGTATGGAAGCAATAAAAAATACTAAGCTTGCTACTCAATCCTCTTTCCGAATTTCAAAAAATAGTCCTGAAGAATATTTAAAAAAGGTCTTGGAATTACACAAATATACAGCTGGACCAGCTTTGTTTAATGATGAGGTTATTATTAAAGCTCTTCAGAAAGATGGATATTCATTGGAAGCTGCAAGAGACTACTGTGTAGTGGGGTGCGTAGAGCCAAGTGGTAATGGAGATACATATGGAGCAACTGGAGGTACTAAACTATATTTCCCATCTATTCTTGATTTGACATTTAATCGGGGTATTACAACCTTTTTTGGAGGGGAAAGGGATATTGATACGGGAGATCCCGTAGAGTTTAAGTCATTTGATGAGTTTATGGAAGCATATTATACTCAATTAGATCATATTGTTGATGTATGTGCTAAAGCAGGAGACTTGAGAGATCAAGTCTGGGCTGAAAACTATCATAATCCATTGATTTCATGTACTATTGATGGGTGTATTGAAAATGCTATGGATATGACTCAAGGGGGAGCTGAACTCATGTTCCATGCAATTGGTGGCGGGGGATTAGGAACGATAGTGGATTCTTTAGCGGCTATAAAGAAATTTGTGTATGAAGAAAAAAAAGTATCTATGAACGATTTACTTCATGCTATACAAACCAATTTTAAGGATAACGAACCTTTAAGGCAAATCTTAATGAATGGTCCAAAATTTGGAAATGATGATGATTACACAGACAAAATCGCCGTAGAATTAGTGAAAAAGTTTTGTACAATGGTAAAAAGTAAAAATTTGTCAATGGGAGATTTTTTCAAACCAAGTTTTAGTTCTTATGGTCTAAATGTATATGAAGGAGCATTAGAACCCGCAACTCCGAATGGAAGAAAAGCGGGTGAGCCAATTTCAAACGCAATCTCTCCTTGTAATGGTGCTGAACTGAATGGTCCTACCGCAGCATTAAATTCAGTAGCTAAAATTGACCATACGAATATAGGATATGGTGATTCTCTGAATATGAGGTTCCCACCCTTCTTAACAGATAATGATAAGGGACTTGAAACCTTTAAGAATTTGCTTGAAACCTACTTTGAAAAAGGAGGAATGCATCTTCAAGTCAATAATATGGGAACTGACACATTAAAGGATGCTCAACTAAATCCTGAAAATTATCCCGATTTAATTGTACGGGTTTCTGGATATTCAGCCTATTTTACAAGGCTTGGCAGGGCAATCCAAGATGATTTGATAGATAGAATTGAATTTTGTAATTGTTTTTAAGGTTATGGTTAAAATGTCTAAAATAAAAGAAATATATAAAGAAATTGAAAACATCGTCGGGTCTGATTATGTTTCTGATAAAGATTTCATGAAAGCGGCATATTCTAGGAATGTAGATCCTGCCTTTCCCGATAGATGGGCTGATGTAATAGTTAGACCTGAAAATGCCGAGGAAGTTTCTGATATTGTGAAAATTGCAAATAAGTATAAGATACCTATTGTTCCAAGAGGCGGCGGGGCTGACTTGGTTGGCGGGTCAGTCTCAGAGGGTGGGATTTTGATGGACCTCACTCGGATGAATAAGATCATAGAAATTAATGAAGATGATTTTTACTGTTTCGTTGAGTGCGGTATTACTTGGGGAGAATTGAATTCAGCACTTCTCAAAAAGGATTTGACTGTTGGGATTATTGGTCCTGGCAGCGGATTTAGTGCGACAATTGGAGGGGGATTATCAAATAATACAGCAGGATTTGGATCAACCAAATATGGATTAATTACTGAAAATTGTCTTGGTGTCGAAGTTGTTTTAGGAAATCCTGAGGGTTCAATCATAAGAACTGGTTCCATTGCCAATCAATTTGCCAAACCTTTTTGCAGGTATGGAGTCACTCCCGATTTTACAGGTATATTTCTTGGAGATGTGGGCACCATGGGTATAAAAACGAAGGCCGCCTTGAAACTTTATCCACATCCCCCTTATAAAATCAGAAAAAACTATATGCTATTGAAAAATGATTATAATCTACTTTTTAAAGTAATGAAGAAGTGTCAGACTGAACTTAGAGATGGAATGCAAGATTTGTATGTAACTCCGCTTACAGCTGTAAAGGTATTGGCGTCTCAAGTAAAAAAAAAACCTCAAAAAAGAGCTAGAATAAAAGGACCTATTTTACTTTTTATTTTAGAGGCTTTTAATGAGCGAATTCTAAAGATTTATGAAGAAACGCTTTCAGATATTATGAAAGATGTTGCTAGACCATTTGAGTGGACAGAACTAGATTTGACGGCAGAGTCAACAAAGGAATGGCGGTTTAATTTAGGTTTTTCATATACATATTTTAATAAATTTGTTTCACTTGCCCCACCGAAGATATCTTGTACCACATGTCATAAAATTCCTATATCTTCGATGGCTGAAAAGAAAGCGCTTAGTTCAGAATTTGATGATGCACATAAGGGTGAATTTCCACCCCAAAGTGTCGCATTATTTGCATCTTCAATCCATTTAATATCAAATGGTCATTGTGTTTTTGCTGGAGGATTTGCCACAGACAATATAGAATCTTCTCGGGACTTAGCAATGAAAATTTGGCATAAAAGGGTTGCAAATCAAGCTAAATATGGGGGCGTACATTATTGGTTAGGCGAATCGATTTCCCAATCAATCGTTGAGTCGGGAGCACTTACCCCTGATTTCCTAAAATTTTTCAAAAACATTAAAAAAAGTGTGGATCCGAATTTTCTTTTAAGTCCAAAGAAATTCCATATGTATTCGTATAAAGATGATATAAATAAATACATTAAAAAAGAATAGATTTGAGACAATTTTAAATAAAAAAAGGATGAAAAATGAGTTTTAGAAGAGAATTAGAAGATATTAAAAAGAAAAAAGAAGAAATGATTACCAGCGTTTTTAAAGGAGCAGAAATGGTCTGGGTATTATGGGAAACTAAAAAGGAAGTTGTTGAGCGAGTACTCCCTCCCCCGTTGGAACCACTGAATCGTCCAATTGCTCTTGCGTTTGTAGCTAACTATCCCTCTCATTCATATGGATTGCCTTACAGAGAAGCAGCATTAATTTTAAGGTGTAAATATAAAGCTGAATTGGGAAATTACTTCCTTGCGATGCCCCTGACAGACGATAGAGCTACATTTGCTGGTAGAGAGATATTTGGCTTCCCAAAAAAAATCGCAAATGTCCATTTTGAGAAGAATGGAAACAAAATTTACGGATTTTCTGAGCGCAATGGAGTTAAAAATATTGAAATTAAACTGAATATTACAGGTAAGTTCAATGATGTGGAAACCCCTAAAATTGTGTCTGAGATCCAAATGATTCCAAAAAGAGGTAAAGGAACTGTTAATTACCTTTTTAAACATTTTCCCCATCCAACTAAAGAAGGATTTGATTATACCCCTTGGTTGATAAAGCAGGTAACTAAATCTAAAATCAAATCTATGCAAATGGGAGAAGCTGAAATTACTTTAAATTCAACAATCCATGATCCATGGGGGGAAATTGAAGTTGTAAAAATTTTGGGGGGCATGTATTTACAATCTGAGAATGAAATGTTCCCAGGAGAAATACTTACAGAAGTAGATCCTGATGAATTTTTACCCTATTCATACATTAAATGGGATTGGTATTAAAAATAAGTTTTTAAATTTAGAAGATTAAGATGAGCGAAAGAATTAAAAGATTGCGTAAAAGATACCAGACAGAAATGCCAAAAATTTCAATTGAAAGGGCAAAATATTATACAGATCAGTGGTTCGAAACTGAGAATAATGGAACCCCCCAGAATATACGAGTTGCACTTTCAATGAAGAATGTATATAAAAACATGACTCATTATGTAGATCCCGATGATAGGATTGCAGGTTATTGGACTGAGGATTTTATGGGGATACCAATTGATATTGAACGGGGGGTTTTCAATAAAGTGTTTGAGACGGAACTTAGTTGGTGGACTCTTTTACGTTTCAGAATAGGAGCAATCCTAAAGTCCTTTAAATTCTTACGTGAAAAAGAATATTTGCATGACTTTCTACAAAATAATAAGAGACTCCGCAAAGAAGGTTCCCAACCTTTAAATTTTGGAGTCAAAACAATGGAAAAAAGAAAAATAAATCCCTTTAAAATTAATAAGAAAGATAAGAAAATTTTATTGAAAAAACTCCTTCCGAAATGGAATGGGAACACGCTAGTAAATATACTAGAGGATGAAATTCCGAAAGCAGGTATTCTTTCAGGAAGTATGGTAGAATTTTCTAATGCTATGCCCGCAAATACCTCTAGGCAAACTAAAATGATTAGTATGTGTGCTACAATATCTACTTACCAAGGCCATGTTATAATAGATTATGAAACCCCAATTAAAAAAGGTTTGCTTAAAATGAAGGAGGAGATTGAGGTTGAAATTGAAAATAGTTCGTCATTATCCTCAGATGATTTAAATACATTAAAATCCCTTAAGACGGCAATAGAAGGAGTCATTATCTTCGCAGAAAGACTAGCTGAAAAGGTTGAATCTGAATATAACAAAGCAACCGATTCTACACAGAAAGCGATCTTAAAAAGAATGTTAGAAAATTGTAAAAAAGGTCCCTTATATCCAGCAGAAACTTTTTATGAGGCGATACAATCAGGATGGACAGTAAAAACCGCTATTGAGTTAGCACATCCTGTAAATTTACATTGTTTTGGTCGTATGGATCAAATATTTTATCCTTATTATAAAAAGGATATTGAGAATGGTATTATTACCCAAGATGAGGCAAGAGAGCTATTAGAAGAACTTTTACTAAAAGTTATGTCTCAGAATATCAGACCAGAAACAAACTTGCTTGCAAATTTTTATCATAGATTTTTAGGTTCTACTCCAATAACACTTGGAGGACTAAAACCTGATGGGACAGACGCAACTAATGAATTAACCTATCTTTTTCTCGAGGCTGCTAATAATTCAAGGGCAGTAACAAATATCTCTCTCAGAATTAATGAAGCCACGCCCGATGATGTATTGTTGAAAGCAGCAGATGTTTTATATCAAGGGAGTTCAAATCTCTCGTTTTTTAATGATGATGTTAATGTAGAGTCGATGAAAAAAAGAGGCTTTTCTGAAGAGGATGCCCGCGATTATGCTGTAATGGGATGTGTAGAAATGCTCTGTCCTGGTAAAACAGGGGGCATGAGCGCTAATGCATTACTTCTATGTAGGTTGTTAGATCTCACATTGCGTAATGGTGATTCTCAAACTTTTATGGGTCTTATTAAAGAATTAGGACTTAAAACTGGTGAACCAGATTCTTTCTCTACATTTGAAGAATTTTTGGAAGCCTTTTTAACTCAAGCAAATAAACAGGTAAAATTGCTTGTTGATGTCTCAAATCTTCGCGATCAATTATATGCTAAATATTTACCAGCTCCATATATCTCTGCTTTTATAGAGGGATGTATAGAAAGTAGGAAAGATGTTACTCAAGGAGGGGGAAAATATGATTTATCTGGTATCTCCTTCATCAATAGTATTGCCAATTTAACCGATTCTTTATATGTTATTAAGAAACTCATCTTCGATGAAAAGATAACAACTTTTAAGGAACTTATGAATGCAATAGATATGAATTATAACGGCTATGAAGACCTCTATTATAAAATTCTAAAATTAGAGGGTAAATGGGGAAATGGTTATAAAGAAGTCGACGATCTATGTCATTATGTTTCTAAACAGCTATTCGAAGACACATATAATTATACTTCTTATAGGGGGGGAGCATTTGTCCCGTATCTTATCAGTATGACAACACATACTATTGATGGTCGAATCTCTATTGCAACTCCAGATGGTCGTAAAGCTGCTAGTCCTTATGCTGCAAGCTGTAATCCATATAATGTAGAAAAATGTGGTATAACCAACGTATTCCATTCCGTTTCTGCTATAGATTATGAAGATGTATTAGGATGTGCTGTAAATGTAAAGTTTCATCCCACAGCCATAGGAGAAAAATTAGAAAATCGTGAAAAATGGATTGCTTTAATCCGCGCATATTTCGAATTAGGTGGACAACAGGTACAACCCACTGTCGTTTCTGCTGAAATGCTTAAAGAGGCACAAGACAATCCAGGCATGTATGGAGATTTAATTGTTAAAGTTGGAGGATATTCTGCATATTTCTGTGAGTTAGGTATTGAAATCCAAAATGAAATTATTGCTAGGACAGAACATGAATAAAAAAGAGGTGTAATCATGGTTTATATTCCAGGATTTCTAGTAAATAAGGTGTATGAGAGAGGTAGTTTACAAAACACAGAAGATGGGTTCACATTTACGTTTAAGAATACTATGACTCCCGTAAAAATTAGCGGGATGAGCCAATTAAAAATAACTATTGATGGTGAAATTTCAATCCCGCAAGAGAATGTGGAACTTGAACTTGGAGGTCGAATCTTCAAGGTCTCTGGCGAACCTTTAAAGGAACTTGTAGAATTTTCAAAAAATTCAAAACTTTTTATTCGTATTAAAGGAGATCATCTCTCAAATGGAAAACATGTGTTAAAAATTAGTTTTATTACTCATGAATATGGAGGAGTCACTCTTAAAGTTAAAGATGCCATGGGAGATATTGAATATCTAACTAAATGGCAGAAATTTAAAAAGCTGTTTTCAAGAAAAAAGAAGAAAGTGGCTATAAAACCTATGATTATTGAAGGGGAGTTAGGTGGTGTTCCATTAGATCCCGATTTTTCACGATTAGAAAAGGTGATACATCATGAAATACCTGATAGAGTACCTTTATTTGAAGCAGAAATCGAAATACCGATTAAAGAAGCCTTCTTAGGTCGTGAAATCCAGACGGCCGAAGATGATGTCGAGTTTTACATCAGAGCAGGTTATGACTTTGTACCCGTAGTTCCTCCCTTTTTCACGCCTAGAGTAATGCGACAAGCGAATGGGGATGAGAGGAGTTGGATTACCGAAAGTGAAGGGCGCATTAAAACTATAGAAGACTTTGAAAAATTTCCATGGCCTGACCCGGATGAAGTCGACTTCTCTTCTTTTTATGAAATAGCAGCACTACTTCCTCCAAAAATGAAAATTTTAGGATTACTTTCACCAGCCGCAGTATTTGGAAACACATCCCAATCAATGGGATTAACTAATTTTTCTTATGCCCTATATGATAATATTGAATTAGTTGAAGCCTTATTCGAAAAAATTGGTTCTTCTTATTTAAAAATAGCAAAACGGCTTGCTAAAGTACCAAAACTAGGAGCAGTACTAATGTCAGACGATCTAGCACATACAGGAGGGTGTTTTATAAATCCAAAAATTTATAGAAAATACGTGTTCCCGTGGTATAGAGAGATAGGACGTGTTTTTGAGAATGCGGGCATTCCGTTTATTTTTCATTCTGATGGCAATTTTATGGCTGTTTTTAATGATTTAGCAGATTGTGGTGTCAAGGCAATTCACCCAATTGAGCCTCAGGCAATGAATATTGTAGAAGTTAAGAAAGAATATGGTGATAAGTTCTGTATTTTTGGTAATATAGATCTTGAATATACATTGACCAGAGGAACCGTGGAAGAAGTCGAAGCACAAGTGAAACAAAGAATAAAAGAACTCGCACCCGGTGGAGGCTGGGGGTGTGCTGCTTCAAATTCCATCCCTGATTATGTTAAACCTGAAAATTTTAAGGCGATGGTTGAAGCTGTCAAAAAATATGGTAAATATCCTATAAATATTGAATAAAGAGAGGTTCTATAATGGAAAAATTAAAAGAATTAGTAGTAGAAGGATATAATAAAGATACTGTGGAAAGAATAAATATACTTTTAGAGAAAGGTAACAGCGCAGAAGATATTTTAAACAAAGCGTTGATTCCAGCTATGGATAAAGTAGGAGAATTATTTCAAAAAAATGAATATTTTATTCCAGATTTGTTGATCGCCTCAAGAGCAATGGAAGAAGGGATGGAAATTCTAAAACCATTACTAGCCAAAGGAGAAAATACGAAATCCTTGGGAAAATTCGTCCTTGGTACAGTCAAGGGTGATCTACATGACATTGGTAAGACCTTAGTAGAATCTGTACTGAAAGGTGCGGGATTTGAAGTGATAGATCTTGGAACTGATATTCCTCCTGAAAAATTTGTAGAGGCAATAAAAGAGCATAATCCTTTCGCAGTTGGATTAAGTGCCCTTCTTACAATTACTATGATAGAAATGGAAAATGTAGTGAAGGCAATAAAAGAGGCAGGATTACGGGATAAAGTTAGAATCCTGCTTGGAGGAGCTCCTGTAACTAAAGAATTTACAGAAGAAATAGGAGCAGATTTCTATGGAGAGGATCCTCATTCAGCAAAAAATTACCTCCTAAGTGTTATTAAACAATAAAAATAATATTTTATTAAAAATCTATAAAAAATTTTAATATTAATTTTACTATCTTGTAATCATCAAATAACATTAAAAAAAAAAAATGATAAAAATGATGAAAATAGAAAAATTGCCAAGAGAATGCGAAGAATATATGACTCCTAAGGAAAGAATTACAGCAATGATTATGAGAAAGAAATGCGATAGAATCCCTGTTTTTCCATTTGTTTCTGCCGCAGCAGCACAAATACTTAAACTTAATTATGGAGAATATGCACAAAAGCCAGATTTATTTTTACGTGCGCAAATTGAAGCTCAAAAATTATTTGGCTACGATGCGATTACTGCGATGCCAGATTTATGTGTTGAAGCTCAAGGTTTTGGAGCGAACATAATTTATCCTGATAATAACGCTGCTTATCCAGATCCATATAATCCTGTAATAAAAGATCCTAGTGGATATAAGACTATTGATAAATTATTTGATTGGTCCCATGCAGACAGAATGAAAAATCAACTAAAGGTTGTAAGTACTATAAATGATCAATTACCCGATATGATGATTGGGGGAATGTCTATAGGTCCACTAGGACTCATTTCAAGACTTAGAAATGTTAATGAATTTGTACGAGACTTCATTCGGCATCCAGATTTAATCCATGAGGCATGTGAAAAAGTAACTGATATTCAAATTGAATATATAGAGAAACAAATTGAGGCAGGAGCGAGGACTATAATGCTACCAGTTGTTTTAGCTGAGAGAGAACTGATGAGTAAAGAAATGTGGTTAGAATTTGATATGCCTTACCAACAGCGGATTGCTAAATTTGTCAAGAGAAAAAAGGCTCTATATTGTATACATACATGTGGTCGTGGGCCTTATTTCGATCTTTTAATTGAACACCTTAAACCTGTTCTTATCCAGAATGCTTTTTTACCGGATGGTGTTAAAACCGAAGAGGAAATGGTTGAAAAATATGGTAGAAAGTTAGTATTCTTAGGTTTTCTAAGTGTTGCATTGCTTGCTTGGTCAAGTCCTATGGAAGTAATAGCAGAATGTAAAAGAGAGCTTGAAGTCTTTGGAAAATCTCCCGCAGGATATTTTCTTGGAGCATCGTGTGAATACCCTCCATATGCTCCTTTATACAATGCACTGGCAGTAGTAAAGGCTGCTAGAATGTACGGGGCTAATTTTAAAACTGGAGAAGGACCAGATTATGAAGAGGAGGGTGCAACCTAAAAATGTCAAGAGAAGAAATTTTAGAAAAACTCAAGAATAGTGTTATAGATTGCGATGAAGAGATTGCAAAGGAAGCTGCCAAAGAAGCTTTAGAGGCGGGAATCGATCCGATGGAGGCTTTAAAAGAGGGGCTTTATATGGGTTTGAAAGAAGTTTGCAACCAATATGAAGAAACTGTTTATATAACAGAAATGATATTTGCCTCAGATACATTTTATGCGGGTGCTAATATATTAAAAGCAAGTATAGATCCGGAAAAATTAAAAAAAAATAGAAAAGGTATTGCTGTGATTGGTGTTGTTGAAGGAGATATTCACGATCTTGGCAAAAATATGGTAAAATATCTAATGGAAGCAGAAGGCTTTGAAGTTCATGATTTAGGATTTGATGTAAAAGCAGAGAGATTTATAGAAGAGGCAGAAAAATCTAACGCAGACCTCATCTTAATCTCATTGATGTTAAGTTCAATGTATCCAGAGATAAGTAAAATCGTCGGATTAGCAAAAGAAAAAGGTTTAAAAGCAAAAATAATGGCTGGTGGAGGACCAGTTTCAGAAGGAATCGCTCAAAAATATGGCGCAGAGGGATGGGCTCTGACTGGTCCCTTAGCTGTTGAAAAAGCTTTAGACTTACTTAAATAGATTTAATTTTATATATTTTTAATATTTTTTTTATAATAAAATGGTTATAACTCCTACTAAAATTTATGAAGATTTTAAGAATAATATTTTAGATAAACATTCCGCTGTTGATATTTTAATCTCACTAATAGAAAATAGTAAAAATAATAACATAAGAACTGAAAGCGTTGGATTTATTGAAAAAATTGGATATAACCACGATAAAATCTTTAGACTTTTTGAAAACTTATTAATATCAGATTCGAATAAAGAAGTTAGAATTGCTGCTGCTAATGCAATATATAAAAATTTTTTAGATAAGGCATTAAGCCCTATGATGTATTCAATTCTTAATGAATCATCATTAGAATGCTTGAATATAGTTAAAAATTCTTTAACCAATATAATAAAAACATTGTTAGAAAGAGATGATAATTTCTCTAAACCAATCCTAATTAAAGAAATAAAGAAGATATCTAATCAAAAATTTAACGATAACTTGTATGATCTGATTAAGGAAGGTCAAATTAAAGAATTTTCAAGGAATGAATTAGCTCAAGTGTTAATTGATTACATTACAATTTCATTATTAAAAAAACAATTCCAAAAATTAAATTTCGAGTTAGAAAATGGAACAGTTAAAAAATTAGATTTAAGATTTAGATATTATAACATATCCTCCGAGTTAATATCGCCTTCTTCTCCAGTAATAATTCCGATCTTCAAAAATGATGGATTAGATACTCAATCAGGGTCAATTAATCCTCTATCTTCTTGTACTGAACTACATTTAAGTTATAATTCTTTAAAAGAACTTCCTAATTGGATAAAATCCCTTTCTTCTCTTGAATCTCTATATTTACATGGAAATTACTTAACTAAGCTTCCAGATTGGATTGGTTCTATAAGCTCGCTTAAAACAATTGGATTATCTAGAAATAAATTATTGTCGCTCCCTAAATCTTTATTGGATCTTAGCTTGCTTAAATATTTGGGATTAAGCAATAATAATCTTAAATATGTACCCGAATGGTTAGGATCACATAATTCGCTTGAAAAATTATGGTTGGATAATAATCATATTTTATCCCTTCCTGAGTCGCTTAAATCGCTTTCTTCGCTAAAATCTCTCTATTTAGGAAATAATAATTTAAGGATCCTTCCCGAAATTTTTGAGTCATTTAAATCTCTTAAGGCTCTATGGCTGGAAGGGAATGACATAGAAAAACTCCCTGAATCAATAGGTTCTCTCTCTTCCCTTGAATATTTATATTTGAATGATAATAAAATAAATGAACTTCCAAAGTCAATTAGTAAGCTTTCTTCGTTGAAATACTTACATCTTAATAATAATATGCTGATGAAAATTCCTGAATCGTTAGAACATCTCTCATCACTTAAAGGATTATGGTTAAAGGGTAATAATTTAAAGGAAATACCTGATTCTATAAAAAAATTGAGAGAGAGAGGGGTTTCAGTTCATATCTAATCAAAAATTATAATATTTTTTGAGTAAATAATCGATTTCCTCTTCATTTAGTTCAAATAATTGAAAAAATAATTTATCAATAATTTTTTGAATGAAATCTTTATTATTATACTCAAGAGCTACCTTAATATCTGCCATTAAATCTATTTGGTTAAAAATTGAAAAAAATCTTAAATTATTTAATTTTAAAATCAAGTGATTTAGATTGTGCTGTTCAGAGGAACGATCTAGTTCAATTAAACAGGAGATAAGGAATTTAATTACAGATAAAATCGCTAAATCTTCCTCAGACTGAAATTTTTCCATATTTGGTATAGGTAATCCATATTCAAGTTTTGTTTTGCTTCTTTTAATTTGAATGTTTTTTGCTTTAAATAGAAAGTGAACAAGTTTGGAATTTAAATAGGCCAGGATAAATCTATAGTTTACTTTTTCTTCCAAAATTCTTGGCCACAGAAAATATGTATCTGAGGTGGCAAAATAAGGAGAATTTGAAAATCCAAATATGTTTTTAGTTGAGATATATTTTAAAAAGATTTTTTTACTATTCTCATATAAAGGTTCGAGATCTATTATTTTATCTTTAAAATCTTCTTCTAACCTTCTAATAAAAGTACCTCGTCTTGGAAAATAAAAATCTTCAGGATTTTCTTTTGCGTTTATTAATATTTCTCGTAATTCTTTTTCAAACTGTTTTAAATATGATGTAAGAACAGGATATTTTTTATCATATAATTGATTTCGTTCATGTTCTTCATGATAAGGGAATTCATTTTTATTAAAATAAATTGCATATCCATCGTTATCATTCTGATTATATCCATAATGCTTTATAGATTTACTCTTGTATATTTTTTTAAGCCTATTTTTTTCTATTTCAGAAAGTTTTAAATAATGATTATTTATTTTAACGAAATATTCGTCATTTTCAATTTTTAAGTTATTTTCCTTGGTTAAAATAAAGATTTTATCCTTTATGAAGATTAAACCATTGCGAATTATAAAATAATCTCTTAATAAAGAAAGTTCTCCTTTAATGGAACAAAAATTTTCAATTTTATTAACAATTTCTTTAACTTCTTGAGGATAAATCAGATTCCAACTACCTTCTCTTTTCAAATCCCTATTAGTTGAAGCAGATTTATATCTCAATATATCATTAGATTCAGCGTTCTGGAGTAAATCCATAAAAATTTTCTTATTAAAGAGTTCATCTGATAGATTAGAGTTCTTTCTGTGCCGAACTTGAACAATCTCTATAGATTTATCAATTTTTTGTATTTTTTCTTGCTCATTTTTCTTTTGCAACACGAATATACAGTTATGTTGCCCTTCTGCTCCCTTAAATAGCTTTAAACGTGATAAATCGACATATTGAAGCAAAAAACACTCATCTATTATATGAGGTTTTAAAAATTTTATTCCTGTTTTTTTGGATTTTGTAATCCAATAATTTGTAGTAATAAATGATAGAATTCCTCCAGGATTTAATTTTATTATTCCTAAATGAATAAAATAATAAAATAAATCCATATTTCCTACGAAATAGTTTTCGCATACTGGATAATTCTTAACATAATCTTGAAAAACTTCTGCATTATAGTTTTGCCCTAAATAGGGAGGATTTCCTATAATTACATCAAATTTTTCATTAATGTTTGAACTAAAAAAATTTTCAAATTTGAATTTTACACTCGAATAAGTACTTAAAAGATGATCTTTTAAACAATCATCTATTTCATAAGCAGTAATATCATTAAAATTGTTTTGAAGTAGGTATTTCAAGAAAATTCCTTTTCCAACAGATGGTTCTAAAATTTTGAAATCATGCGGGTTCTTATCATCAACCTCAATGAATTTTAATACATTATTTACCATAAACTCAGCAACATATTCAGGAGTGAAGATCTGACTAAAAGACTCATTCCTAATATTATTATTTTTTAAAACCATATAATTTAAATTATAGGTTATAAAAACTAAATAATTGTTTGTTTAATGCTTATTATTTTGAAGATTTTATTAAATGAAAAGTAAGAATTATAAAAAATTATTTTTAATTTTTATTGATATTCTTATCCCAACTAAATTATGCTTTTACTACTTCCACGAGTTTAGGAAATATTCTTGTGTAATGGACTGCCATGCAATGTATGCCCGCTAAAAGACCTTTACTTTTCAATTCGGATATAAACGGTTTAAAGAACTCATAATTTAATTGATCGTACACATCTTTTTGTTCCTTCTTGTCAGTAACATCTGTCTTAACGCTTTTCCATTTAGCAAGAATGTCTTTTGGCACGTCTACTCCCGGAACAAACATGTCAAAACCTTTCGCAATCCCATAACTTTTCATTGGAAATATACCTAAAAATACAGGTACTTTATACTTTTGAATTGCTCGTAAAAATTCAATCGTCATGTCAAGGTCATAAACAACTTGCGTTTGTATGAATTCAGCTCCCGCTTCAGCTTTTCTTCCAATTTTTAAGATTTCTGCCTCCATTGGATCTGCATTTGGATTAGCAGCAGCACCAACATGCATAGTCGGCGGATGTTCAATTTCATTATTATTAATTTTTCCTCTATCCACCATTTCTCTAACAAGCTTAACTAACGTTGCGGAATCAAGGTCAAAAACAGGTTTTGCTTCAGGAACATCACCTAAGTTGGTATGATCACCAGTAAGAGATAAAACATTGCGAAGGCCCAAAGCTTGAGCTCCCATAATTTGTCCTGCCAAACCTATTTTATTACAATCTCTAACCGTTAATTGCCACACACACTCTAAACCCGTTTCTCTCTGTATTATATGAGAAGCTGCCATAGAATTAATTGTCACTATTGCAAGAGGGCTATCTGTAATATTTGCGGCTACAACATAAGGAGCCATTTCTTTTGCTTCCTGAATGGTGTGAGAAAGATCACAAGTCTTTTCAGGTTCCAGTTCTCCAGTTAGAACAAATTCCCCTTTTGAAATCATCTCACCTAACTTTGAGTAAATTTTTTTCTCTGCCATCTTCTCTCCCTCCTACCTAAAAATTACCTCTCTTTGATGTCCAGAATCGGACCAATCTCTAGGTTCTCTTAATTTGCTGAATAAATCCAACCGTCCAATAGCTTTAAGGCGATTATATATTAGTACCCATCCGCAATCTCTCTCGTAATTTCCAACTTCACATTTGCCATTGACCATCCCACCACAAGGCCCATTCATTAAAGCTTTAGCACAGGTAGTTATGGGACAGATTCCTCCTGTTTCGTTTAATAGACAATCTCCGCAACCTAAACAGCGCATTCTAAACCGACCGATTCTTTCTGTCATTCCCATAAATTCCGTATTATTAGTTACAAATACCTTTTTATTTGGATGTTTCTTACTAAGTATTTGGACTATAGATTGAACTCCGAGTCCACAACTTAATGTTACAATCGCATCTGCTTCTTTAACCGAATCATCAATTTTTCTTAAATCCTTCATCATAACTCTATTGTCGCATACATCTTCAGAAACAATGCCAGTTAAAACCTCAAATCCTTCATTTTCTAATATCTCAGTCCATTCCTTTAATCCCTCTGTTCCTCCTGTTTGACATAATGCAGCACATACACCACAAGAAACAACAACAAGAGATCTCACATTATTTTCTCTCAATATGTTTAAAACTTCATCAACCGGCTTTTTTGTTGTAATTACTACCATTTTATCATCAACAATTTTGTTTTAATATAAAAAATATATACCTATTTTAGAGAAATTTTCAAATTATTAAAATTTTAATATTAATTTTGATAAATTTATGTCTAAAAAAAATACTAATCTTTTTAAAAAAAGAAATAGTATTACGAAAAATAAAAAAATGAAAAAAAAAAGAAATTAATTTAAAATTGTCTTAACCACCAGCAGCAAGCATTCGACCGATAGGAGCAGCGAGTCCACCGATTATTGAGCCAAAGGATGTTAATTTCTTTAACTGTGTTTTTAAATCTTTAGAAACTTTTACGGATCTTGTTTTTCCTTCTATTATTGTACCATCAGCTGTTTCTAAAAAGATTTGGATTGTCTGTTCTCCAATTTCTTTGGGTTCTAATGTAAGCCATGTTGTATCTCCATTCTCTAACATTATTGACATTGTTCCACAAATATCTTCACCAGTAGAAAACAATGGAATTGGTTTATTCGGAATTTCATAAGTTCCTCGCCCCTCAACTTCGATATCTAATATAATTTCTTTTGGATCAAAACCAGGTGCGGTAACTTTAATACGATATTCTTTTGCTTCAGGTGCGTTATTGTAAAGATAGACCATTACATTAAGTTCAGTTCCTTTATACACGATTTCTTGCGCAGATGAGTCCATGTATATTGGATCCTTAGATAACCGTTCGATATTATCAGCTAACTCTAGCTGGAGCCTATCAATGATATTGAAAAATCCTGGATTGTATTCTTTAATAAATTCAAATATCTTATAGATATCTTTCTTTCCAAAATACCATCGATTTTCTATTAAACCCCCTTTATCAATATCAAAAGTGTCAGATTTTATATTTAATACTTCTGACATTTCGTTATTAAGCTGCTCATCTGTAAGGACATCATGATTTCTCAAATAATATAAGAACAGGATTTTCTCCATAGCAAAAGTAATAGGGAATTCCTCCGCTTCCCTCTTCTTTACAGCTTCAACAAAACTTGGATTAAGATTTTTATTAATAACTGCTAAATATTCATCCCATTTCAAGAATGTGACAGGATCCAAATGATTGGATAGTACATCTGAGAAAAAGTTATCAAGAAATATCTGATGCGTCGTGGGTTTATAGAAATCCTGAAGTCCGTTAACATCATGGATATTGAGCTTTAAACTTCGAACTAACAACGCTAAACCGAACCCAAATAATGCAAAGCCGATTGCAACAAAACCAATATAAGAACGAGGCTCCTCTGCCGTTAATACCAACATTCCTATAAATAGCCCTAACGAGACTAAACATAAAAGGGCAATCATGAAAAGAAGATTTATTACACCCTTCACATTATTATAGAGCAAATCAAATCCGTCTAGACTATCAATGGGTCTGCCTCTCTTACGTTCAAATTTTAATCTTGCTTTTAGTGATTTTTGCGTATAAAATGCGCCTAACAGTAGTAAAATTGAGTTTAAACCGTAGATACCTAAAACAGTCCAAAAACCAATTACACCAACTATCGCAAAAACAGAAGCTCCTGTAAGAAAACCAACTAGAATCAATAAGGCAAGAACCACTAGCACAATAGGAAGTACAAATAGTAATAATTTCCCTATTCTATAGATATAATTTATCAGGGCACCTTGCAAACTTTCTAATCGTTTAATTTTCTTTAAATCTTTCGCTAATCTTGGTTCCATAATTTATCAACTTTTTTTGATTAGAATTTTTTTTTTAAAAAGTATATACTAAAAAATAAAGATCGTGCTATTTATAAGATTAACGCATTGAAATTTAAAAAAAAAAAAAGCTGAAATTTTCAAATCTTTTTTCAAAAAATAAAAAAAAAAAGAAATTAGGTAACTATGAGTGCTCTTGAGATAGGTGCTGCGATTCCACCCAAAATGGACCCTATTGAGGTAAGCTTCTTTAATTGACTTCTAAAATCTTTAGCAACTCGAACATTACGAGTTCTTCCTTCAATTATGGTTCCATCAGCAGTCTCTAAGAAGATTTGAATCGATTGCTCTCCAAGTATTCGAGGCTCTAATGTAAGCCATAGAGAATCTCCATTTTCTAGCATATCAGACATAACGCCTACAATATCAGTTCCTGAACTAGACGTGAGAGGTATTGGTTCTTCCGGTATTTTGAATGAACCTCTTCCCTCCACTCTCATATCAAGCTTAAATTCTCCAGGAGCAAAACCAGTTGCTATGACTCTAATTCTATATTCCTTAGATTTTGGTGAATTATTAAATAAATAAACCATTACATTGAGAGCTTGTCCCTTAAAAACGGATTCATGAGCGAATGAATCCATATATATCTTATCTTGTGAAAACATCTCAATATTATCTCGTAATTCAATTTGAAGTCGGTCGATGATCTTAAAAATTCCTGGATTATGTTCTTTTATATATTCAAAAAGACTGAAAATATCCTTTCTGCTAAAATAAAACTTGCCATCTATTAATAATCCCTTGTCGACATCAAATGTTTTTGATTCTATTTTGATTACTTCTTTTAATTCTGCTAAAAAGCGCTCCTCTTCTAAGACTCCTTGAGACCTTAAGTAATAAAGATAGAGAATTTTTTCTATGGCAAAAGTTATAGGTCGTTCGCCTTTTTCTAAGCCCTTAATCTTCTTAATGAAAGCAGGATTTAAGATTTCGCTAATTCCTAATATATAATCATTCCATCTTAAAAGCGTTATTGGATCAATATGATTTGAAACAACATCCGAAAATAAATTATCTAAGAAGATTTGATGGTTCGTTGGTTTATAAAAATCTTTAAGCCCGTTGACATCATATATATTTAAGTTCAAACTCCTGATAAGCAACGCTACTCCGATAGCAAATAAAGTGAATCCAATTGCAGCATAACCCAGCTCAATAAATGTTAGAATAACCATCGCAGCAAAAAGGGAAGTTGCTATAAGATTTAAAATAGCTGTAACTTTTAGTAGTGTTATTACTCTTTTTACATGATGAGTCAGCTCATCGAAACCATCAAGCGCATCAATTGGACGACCTCTCATTCTCTCGAATTCTAACCGAACTTCTAATAGTTTTTTTGTCCTAGCGGCCCCTAAATAAAGTATAATTGAATTTAAAGTATAAAGAGCCAATATACCAAAAAAAATACCTATCAATCTAGTTGAAATAACAACTAAATCTACTAAGGTAAGAATAGCTAGTACTGTAATCCCGATAAGCATAAAGGGTAGAAGGAATTGAAGCCATTTACCTATCTTTGTAATAAAACGTATAATAAATGCCTGAAAGCGTTCAAGTTTATTTAATTCTCTTAAATCTTTTTCATAATTCGGTTCCATTGATATCAACTTATTTTATAAAGTATTATAAATAAGTATAGAAGAGCTTGATATTTATATTTTTAACGGATGAAAATTTAATTTTAACGGATGGTAAAAATTTCAACACTAAAAACTATCTATGAATTCTATTTTGATCGATCTTAAAGATTTTTTGAAATAAATATTAAGGATTTCGATCAAAAATTGGGAAGTTTTTATACTTTTCGCGACAACTCTTTTAGTATTTTTTTTCCCAAAAAAATTAGTTTTATTTAAAATAGTAACAAATTGTGATCTTAAATTCCGATTTTTGCGGTTTTTCAAAAATTAATTTAATAAAAATTATTATATTCGTGAAAAATCTCTCATAAAATGATGAATTCCGTTTTTCGTCATAAAAATCGCAGAAAAAATCAAATCTTAAAAATTATTACCGGATCAGTAGAATACGATAAGAATTTTAACCAGAAACATTTATATACTAAAAAATCCTAACTTAAAATGGAAACAAAAAAATAAAAAAATAAAAAATTGGAGGAAAAAAAAATGGAAGTAATAGAAAAAATAAAGAAAGAAGGAATTACAGACGAGCAACGCACAAAAATATATACTTTATCAACTCATATTAGTAAAGAAACGCGAGAAGAAATTTGTCCAGCACTATATAACACTCTATTAAATACAGAAAAAGGAGCATTAAAAAATGAGTTAGGCAGAGTCATATTCCATCTATATAAAAATGACAGTCTTACTACTGTTATAGGACTAGAAAAATTAATAGATGCTTCGTTAATAGTTGCTCCTGAAGAAATGTTTAAAATTCTTGAAGAATCTGAAGCAGATGCTAAAGAATTGGCAAAGAAAATTAGACAGGTTTTATAGATAATAAAAATTTTTTTAATTTCTCATTTTATATTTTTGGCTTTTATTAAATAGTAACCTAAAAATTGTTCTAATTCTTTTCTTAATAAAGAATATAACAAGATTTATTAGCTTTAATTTTGTCAAAATTTAAATCTGAGTTAAATGAAATAGATGGAGTTTATCAATTTAAGATTGATACGCCTTTCGACGTGGGATTTGTAACCATTTACTTATTCGAAATAGATGGTAAAAAGGTTTTCTATGATGCTGGATTAAATATGCGCAATTGGGAAAAATTATTTTTTTCTGCCCTTCAAGATATAAATATTTCAATTAAAGATATTGATTATTGTATTGTCTCGCATAATCATCTAGACCATACGGGGCTAATCAAGAAATTTAAACGTAGAAATCCTGACATTCAAATTGTAATGGGTGAATTAACTCATTCTACTATGAAATGGGAGACAGAAAGTGAAAATTCTGAGGAATTAAAGAACGAAGCTAAGAAAATTGCTAAGGAAATGATTAAATTCGGGATTAGTGAAGCCCAAGGAAAAAGATTAGTTGAATGGCATACAATGTGGCCAAAGTTAAGGAGATATCATAAACCGGATCTAATTGTACGGGATGGTGAGGAGATTTTTTTCAAAACTAATAAATTAAAGATAATTTGGACTCCTGGTCACTCTGTTGGCCACATTTGCGTATTTGATGAAAATAATCGATACTTATTTTCAGGAGATCACATTCTTTCCAGAATAACCCCACATATAGGAAATTTTGTTATCAATCCAATGATTAGAAAAGATTACGATTTTGAAAATATCTTGGATTATTACTTAAAATCATTGGATCGAATTGATAAATTAAATCCAAAAATCATCTTTCCAGCTCATCAAGAAATCATTTATAATCCACATGAGCGTATATTAGAAATTAAAGAACATCACAAAAATAGACTTAATGAAATTTCAAGTTTAATTAAAAATAATCCAATGGTTCCTATCAAAATTTCTCAGATTCACTTTGGAGAGGATTTGGATGAAATAAACAGTTTTTTAGCATTAAGTGAAGTTTTAGCTCATCTTATTTATTTAGAAAGTCAAGGAAAAGTTAAAAGAATTGAAAAGAACGGAAAATTCTTCTTTTCTAGCTGAATAATTATCTTATTATTATAAACAACAAGTAAAATAAGCTTAAACTTTATTGAAATTGATGATTGTTAGGTGAAGGAGTTTTGATTGGTTTTAAAACAACGCAAACACGCTCTACGCTCTTTACATCACTCCTACCACGAAAAGTTTCCATTAATGCATCCAATTCGGTAATTTCAGGTACATTAACTTTAATTAAAACCCCACATTGACCGGCAAGAAAGTAAACTTCTTCGCATTGAGGTAATAACTGAGTCTCTCTTAATAATTCTTTTATTTCATTCTCCGATTTTGGTATTACAGTGAGAAAAGCAATTATACAACGTTCTTCTTCTCTGCAGATCTTTATAGTGAACTTCTCAATTACACCATCCTCTTGCAACCGAACCACTCTTTTTCTTACTGTTGATTCAGACAAGTCTACTTCATCCGCAATTTCACGATATGGTCTTCTTGCATCCTCTATAAGCATTTCAAGAATGCGTTTGTCTTTTTCGTCCAGATTTTTTATTTTGTTTCATCTCATGGTTGTTTTTTAGTATTTTTAAAAAAATTTTAAATTAAAATTAAAAAAATTTTAAAGATTTGATATTTAATAATAATTCTTTGCATAATCTGGGTACTTGTCAAGGAGCGGAGCGAAAAGCCTCTCATACTCCACTGCCATACAATGGATTCCACTTGCTTTTGAATTTTTCTTGATCTCTTCTATAAATGGTACAAAGAACTCCACGTTAACTTTATCTAATGCGGCATATTTAGCTGGTTTGTTTCCTTTGTTATCCTTTTCAGCTTTCTTTAATGCATTTAGAAGCTCCTTTGGAACGCTTACCCCAGGAATATATTTGTCAAAGTACCAAGCAATCCCGTATGATTTCATAGGAAAGACGCCCAATAAAATTGGAACATTATATCGAGCTAATTCATTGATGAAATTCTTAGCAACATCAATATCAAAAGCGGTTTGTGTTTGGATAAAATCAATTCCTTGCTCAACTTTTCTTCCTACTTTGAGGATTTCTGGTTCCATATATTCTCCTACAGCATTAGGATTAGCAACACACCCATAATTCATTTCAATCTTTCCGTCAGTTATCTCATTACCAGAATAATCTGTCCCCTCATCAATCATTTTTTTAAGAAGCTCACAAAATTGAGTACTGTCAAGATCATAAGAAATACGACCCTGTTTGTTGTCTCCAAGGGCTGTATGATCTCCGGTGAGTACTAATACGTTCTTTAATCCCAATAAGGCTCCACCAAGAACGTCACCAAAAAGAGCAACTCGATTACGATCTCGGACGGCAACTTGCCAAACTGTTTCGATTTCAGCATCACGTTGTACTACAAAGCTAGGGACTAATGAGCATATGTAGGCGTCTCCTTGAGGACCATCTGTCACGTTAGCTGCAATGATACGATTGGTTTTCTTCATTTCCTTTGCGGAATGGACGACTTCTTCCATACCATCAGCCAATATTTTTTTGGGCTCGAGTTCACCTGTAAAAACAAAATGTCCATCTGCAAGTGCTTTGCATAATTTACTATATGCAGGTCGTTTTGCCATTTATTTCTTCTCCTCCTTTTCTTCTTTTATGTTTGTGTAATCCTTATTAATTGGGATATAAGCGGGACTAGTAGAAGAACGATAATCACGGGCAGGTCTATATAATGTAAATAAATCTAACCGATTGAATTTCTTCAAACGCTTATAAATTTCAATCCATGCACAAGGATGAGTATAACCCCCTACTTCACACATACCATCAACAGTTCCACCACATGGACCATTTTTAAGATGTTTGGCGCATCCTGCTATAGGACAAATACCTCCTGTTTCTCCTAATAGACAACTTCCACAAGTCTCACAATATTGAATAAAATAGTTATCACCAGCATTTTGAACACCGCCAAACATACTATTTTGGGCGGGGTAAGTAATGATATTTTCAGCTACTTTGTTTAACATCACAACGCCTAAGCCACACGCTAATGAAACGATTGCATCGTACTCTTCTATGAATGGTCTAATCGTGGTGGCAGCAATTCTATCGTCGCATTGTCTTAAAACTGTAATTGCCCTCCATTTTAAGTCCTTGCCTTCAGTCTTAGCTTTTAATTCTAAAAGCTGTCCAAGTACTTTTGCCTCATTAATAGACCGAGGTGGTTGACAACATCCATCGCATCCAGCGATTAAGATTTTGTTATAATCCTTTATCATTTCATATATATCGTTTATATCTTTCTGTTCTGTAATAATCATATTTCATTTCTCTATTTTTTTTTTTTTCCATTCTTATTTTTATTTGATTAATGTAATTTTGTTTTGATTTTTAAAAAAAGGGATTTACATATTAAATATTTAATTTTTCCAGTAATTTATTCGGTTTTACACTCCTATTAGTAAGGCCCAGCTTATCTTTCTCTACACCAAACGCGATTGCCATCAATTCCGGCACATATAAAACAGGAATGTCGAGTTCTTTGCCAGTTTTTCGAGAAAGTAGTCGTTGTTTTCTATCGTATTGCCCCACACAAGCGGGACATACTCCAACCATTACATCGACTTCTTCTTCTAGTTCTTTGAGTTCAGTCATTTTGTCCTCGACAAGTTTAAATCCAATTTCCTCTTGAAGGCGCGCACAGAAACCACAGCATTCTAGTTTTCCAGCAAATGCAACAGTTTTTGCTCCTAGCGCTTTTATTATCTTATCTATGGTTTCTGGCCGTTCTGGATGATCAAATTGTAAAATTTTACTCGGCCTTATGAGATGGCACCCATAATGTACTGCCACGTTTAAATCATCTAAAGGATTCATTAAGATCTTTTTAATCTTCTCCAGGTATTCTTCTTGAGAGAACAGTTCTGCAAAATGATAGACATTCGAAGTTCCCTTATATTCATAACCTATTTTCTTTAAAACAGTATTTACCCGATCAAAAGCAGCTTTATCTTCTGATAATAACACTTTTGCAGTTTTTAATGTTTCAAAACAGCCAGAGCAGATTGTTAATATGTCCAGACCTAATTTTTCCCCTAAACAAAGGTTTCTAGCAGCCAATGTCAACCATGTATCAATGCTTACAGATTGAGTAGCTACAGGGTCTGGACAGCAGCTTGCACCCTCCATTTCTTTAAATGTAAGTCCTAAATAATTCGAAATCTCTCTAAAAGCATATTCAAAATGGGGCAATTTCAATGGTATTGTACAACCTAAATATAACGCATACTCCATTATTTATCACTCTCCTTATTCTCTGATGCTTTTTTGATTAGATTTCCGATTCCTGTTTCATTCATAATTATATCAATCTCTTTTAAATCAGGTGGAACGATTTTGGGCAATCCAAATCTATCTCTACGTCTATCAATATTAGTTGCCAATCCTCCTGTATAAGGAACTACATATCCATTATCATATATCGTTTGAATAGTTCCTCGATATTCCTCTGGACAATTTCCTTCTTTTACAGCTAAGTTTCTCAATAGCGCCAATATAAAAGAATAATCCACACCCTTAGGACATCTTTCCGTACATCTATGACATAGGGAACATGTCCAGATTGCATTGCTGGAGAGGACTCTGTCTTTTAATCCTAACAGACAAGAAGCAACCACTCTGTGAGGTTGAAGATCAACGTATTCCGTTACAGTACAGCCAGATGAGCACACTCCACATTGAATACACTTTAGGAGTGATTTTGCTCCTACTTTTTCGCTAATTTCATAGCGAAAATTATAATCTAAATCCTCTGCATTTATAATCTCTTCTTCTGTCATTTTTTATGCTTCCTCCTTTGCTTTTTTAGGTTTATCGCCTGTCTTACTTAGTGGACCTAATTGTTTTATTTGATTAACAAAGTCTATAACGACTTCAGAGAATCGCTTTCCCTCGCTTGCTGACACCCATTCAAGGCGGAAACGATTAGGATCAATCCCTACCTTTCCAAGAATTTCATTTATTTCATTATATCTCTGCAATGTGTCGTAATTTCCTTCTAAATAGTGGCAATCTCCAAGATGGCAACCTCCGATTAAAACTCCATCAGCACCTTCCAAAAATGCTTGTAAGATATAACTTTTCGGTAGTCTTCCAGAACACATCACTCGAATTGGTCGGATATTGGTGGGATATTGAAATCGACTAACCCCGCATGTATCAGCACCTGCATAACTACACCAATTACATAAAAAGGCAACTATACGCGGTCTTTCATCTACAAATTCACCCTTCAGTGCTTCAGAAATCATAGGAGTTATTTGATCATCTGCAAAATGACTCATCGTAATTGCGCCTGCGGGACATGCAGCAGCACAATCACCACATCCTTTACATAAGAGAGGATTTGATTCAGACACTAATACGTCATTATCAAAATTAACTCCAATTGCTCCAAAATTACACACTTCCTCACATTTCTGACATCCAATACATAAAGCTGGATTTACTACAGAAACCAATGGTTCATTCTCAACAATTCCAGCTGTCAAAGGAATTAAAGCATGAGCAGCAGCACCTCTTCCCTGAGAAATTGAATCTGCGATACCTTTTGGACCATGTGCCGTCCCTGCAAGATAGATTCCATCAGTTGCAAAATCTACTGGCCTTAGTTTCACATGTGCTTCTAGGAAAAAGCCGTTTTGATCCCTTGGAACTTTAAGTAATTCAGCTAAAACCTTATTATCGTTTGGCTTTAACGGAGTAGATAATACAACTTTATCAGCTTTAATATTAAGTGTGATCTGTGTTTGGATATCTTTTACTTTAACTTTAATATCACCATTAGTCAAGTTAACCTCGGGATATTCACTAAACCTAATGTAATTGACATTTTCACGAGCATCCCAATAATAATGTTCTTCATCAGTGCCTACTCTAATATCTCTATACATTACAAATATTTTTGAGTTCGGATAATTTTCTTTCACATAAAGCGCATGTCTTATAGATTCAGAACAACAAATCAACGAGCAATAAGAACATCCCATCTCAGGATCAGTTTGCCTTGATGCCACACAATGGATAAATACCAATGTTTCTCCATCCGTTAATGTATTATCTCTTAGTTTTTCTGATAATTCTAATTGCGTCATAATGCGAGGATCTTCTCCATAATGATACCACCCTTCTGGTTTATATTCGTTGGCTCCAGTGGCAACAACAATAGCTCCAACATTTATATCGGAAACTTTATCATCTGCTTTATTTTTAATTTTGACCTTAAAATCACCAATTGATCCTTTAACATCAATAACTTCAGAATTCAGATAGGGAATAATATTTTTAATTTCATTGAATTCTTTTAAAGTCTCATTTAAAAATTCCTTAGAATCTATTCTATCAAAATTAATTTTATAGATAAGGTTTAAATTACCACCTAGTTTCTCTTCTTTTTCAACTATATGTGTTTTAAATCCTTTTTTGGCTATTTCCATTGCTGCATTCATCCCTGCAACACCTCCTCCAATAACAAGAGCTTCTGGAACGACATCACCTTTGATTTTAAACTCCGTTTTTAGGAATCGCGAACGAGCAACCCCCATACGGATTAAGTCCTTCGCTTTATCTGTCGCTTTATCACGATCTTTCATATGAACCCATGAATCTAACTCTCGAATACTCACGAAATTAAAAAGATATTCATTTAAACCAGCTTCTCGAATAGTTTTTTGAAATAATGGCTCATGTGTTCTTGGAGTACATGCTGCAACTACAACTCGATTTAGATTTAATTCCTCAATTTTCTCCTTAATAATATCTTGCGTTAAGCTTGAACAACTATATTTATTATCCATAGAAAATACTACATTAGGGAGTGATTTAGAATACTCTACTAACTCAGGTACATCGATGTAGCCACCAATATTAATACCACAATGACAAATAAAAACTCCTACGCGGGGCTCTTCCCCTTCGCGCACTACTCTTAAGGGAGGTAATTCCACTCTTTGTTCTTCTTCTGTGAGCGGAACGGCATGTAATGCAGCTAAAGCAGCGGCTCCACTTGCTTTTGAGACAGAATTTGCAATATCATCAGGAGATTGACAAGAACCAGTCACATATACACCTTCGCGAGTTGACTGTAAGTCTTCAATAGAATTCTTTGTTTTGAAAAATCCTAGTTCATTTAATTCAATTCCTAATATTTTAGCAAAATCTTCAGTTCCCTTTCTAGGTATAACCGCATTTGCTAAAACAACTAAATCAAACTTAGCAGTCTCGACCTCGCCCGTATCTAAATTTGCGTGTTTCACTAACAAATCGTGAGTTTCGGGATCTTCACGAATATCTCCTGGAATTCCATGAAAGTATTTTAATTTATATTCATTTTTAGCTCGCTCAATAAATTCTTCTTGATTTTTTCCTATCACACGAGTATCGTTGAAAAAAATGGTTACATTTGTATCAGAAGCGTGTTCTCTCGTGACGACTCCTTCTTTAGCCATGTACATACAACAAAATTTAGAGCAATAAGCACATAATGATTCGTTTCTAGAACCTACACATCCAATAAACGCAATATTTTGAGCATGTTTTTTATCAGAAGGACGTAAAAGTTCACCTCCGGTAGGACCTGATGCACTAAGAAGCCTTTCATATTGCATTGCAGTAACAATGTTAGGGTATTCCCCGTAATGATAACGTGAAAGGACTGAAGGATCTAATAGATCAATACCAGTAGCCACAATTATAGAGGCAACATTATACTCGACTACCTCGTCTTTCATCTCAAAATCTATAGCATCAGCCTCACATTCTTCTAAGCATAGTTTACAAGCACCTTTAGTTAAAAATAGGCATTTTTCAGCATCGATCGTAGCTTTTCTTGGAACAGCTTGAGGGAATGGAATGTAAATAGCTTGACGCATACCAATCCCCTCTTCAAACTCATTAGGTATCTTTTTCATTGGACATTTTTCTGAACATGCCCCACACCCCGTACATTTATTAATATCGACGTATCGAGATTTCTTTAAAATTTTCACCTTAAAATCTCCGACTTCTCCAGCAATATCTTGAACTTCTGAATAAGTTAATAATTCAATGTTAGGATGCCGAGCGACTTCGACCATTTTTGGAGCTAGGATACAAATACTACAATCTAAAGTCGGAAATGTTTTATCTAATTGTGCCATTCGGCCACCTACAGATGGAGATCTCTCAACTAATATGACTCGATATCCTTGTTCCCCTAAGCTAAGACTTGCTTCAATTCCTGAAATACCAGCACCGATAACTAAAATTGAACTTAATTCTTTAGTCATATTTTCTCAATTTTTTAATTTTTTAATTTTTATACGAAAAAAGTTTGGAATCGACTTTTATTTTTTTACTATTTACTATAACAATCAAAATCATTAATAAATATTATTCAAAATGATTTTTTTTCGCAATAATGTATTAATTTTTAAATAAAAATGTAAATCTTCGATCAAAAAATTCCAAGAAAATTACGAAAAATAATACTTTTTTATCTCTAATTGTTAATTGACGAAAATGACAAAAAAATTACAATTTGAATTATTATCTGACTATTTTTAATAACATTTTGTTTTCTATTTGACTTTTTACTGAAAAATCGACTTATGCTTATATAAGAAAGATTAAAAATATGTAGTTTAATAATATATTAAAAAGAAAAAACAAAATTATTATTGAGTAACAATGATTTTTGGTGATCTTAGCAGTTGAAAGTGGTTGTTTCAGGTGCCTCTCAATGTGGAAAATCGGATTATATTAAATTCTTTGATAAAGATTCTATGAACGTACATGTAAAAGGACATACCGTTGCAATGGATGTAGCATATATAAATTTTGAGGGTTTTCAAATCACATTGTTCGGCACGCCTGGTCTTTCAAGATTTAAAATAATGAGAAAAATTATTTTAAATGGTGCTGATGGAATTATTTTCATTTTTGATGCTGCTAATCCCAAATCTGATAACGATGCTATATCAGTATTAAATGAAATAAAAAATCCAAAGGTTCCAAAAGTTTATTTAGCTAATAAACAAGATTTGAAGGATGCACGTACACCAAAAATGTTGCAAACCCAAATTAAATTACCTAAAGATTGTAAAATTTTCCCGTCAAGTACAAAGACTGGACAAAATATAAAAGAATCTTTAAAATATTTAGTATCTGAAATCTTTAAAAAATACAAAAAGCTTTTACAAATTCTCTGCAATTATGAAACTAATATTAGAGGATTAGCAGAGAAAATACACAAGAATAAGGCTCAAATGCGCGAATTTTTATATGCTCTGGAAATTAGACGATTCATTAAGATTGATAGGGTTAATAGGGTATATCGAGTTAATGAAGTCTTAAAAAAATTAATTTAAGTAAAGTTAATTCTCACTCCGGCGGTGGTAAAATCTCTTTACTTTCAATACTAATGGTCTTAATTTCAGAAATTCTTTTTTCTAACTTAATTTGTCTGAGGTATAGCACCGCAATTAAATAAAATATTCCCGTAGATGCTAAGCAAATTGTAAGAATTTCCGAGTTTTCTTGGTTTGATCCCATAAGAATAAATCCTAATAAAAGAGAAGCTATCGCAGGGCCAACTGAAGCCATAAATGTGAGTAATCCGGTATATGCCCCTGAGATGGAGGATACAGCCTCATCTATATTTTCAGTTTCTTTTTCAATTTTTGCCGCAGCTTCATAAACTAATGCGCTATATATTGGTCCCGTAAACAATCCAAACGCGTACATAGACCCTAACACTGTACCCATAGTTACAACAAATAGAATAATCTTAAACTCAAAAGAAAGTATCTCTATCAAGAAAAAAAGCTCTAAAAACGATGCTATAACCGAAAACGCAATGCAAAGGGAGAATACCTTAATAAGTGTTTGTCTTTCACTTATTTTTTTCCAAAAATAATACCATCCAAATTTACAGGTGAATGATACAAAAACATAAATAAAATAGTCAGTTCCTCTAAATTTAAGTACATATATTAGAAAGGGTATTATTATGAGACCAACTATTCTGCCGGAAATCCCAGTATAGAATCCCACAGCCATAAATTTTCTGAACTTCTTATCCTTTGCAGGAATAATCATTTGATGAAAAACCATGCTAATGGATACTTTTTCTACTTCAGTTTCTAAGCTGGCTTTATGAAAACTCTCATTAACTGAGAAAAATGTTATAACTATACAAAATAATGCAAAAATAGCAAAAGTAGTTCCAATTAAAGGTATATAAAAAAGTAATATTTTACCTGAAGGCTGCCACCATTTGACATTTTGCGGATCTGGTAGTATACTTTGAACAACTAAAGGTACGAGTAAGCCTAAAATTGAAGAAATAATAAGCAAAATGGTTCCTGCTGATGCTATTTTCTGTCTGTTTTCCTCAGTTTGAGATTGTTCTGGGAACATCGATGCATGAGCTATTATAATTGATGTTCCAGCTATTGGTTTTATTATGATAATGATCCAAAAATATATTGCCGTAGGCCAAAACATTGAATTATTTTTTGGACAATACCAAGGTGGAAGCCAAAGTAAAATACTTACTACAACCCAAATTGGAAGCCCATAAAATAAATATGGTCGACGTTTTCCAAATTTTCCAGGTTTTTTATTATCAATAATGACTCCCCAAATAATCGAACATAACGCAGCAATGATCAATTGAATAGCTAATCCGATCGAAACAAGTAAAGAGTTTAAATTAATTGTATATACATAATATTGAAAGACAAATACACCACTTAACATATTTGTTAAAGAGACTCCAAAACCTCCTATAATATAGCCAAGAAGTCGTTTTCCATGTAATTCTCGTGGGGCTATTATTGTCTCACTCATGTCTTGTTAAATATGGAATTAATTATTATCTTTATGATTCTGAAAAGGTAAAATGTTAAATTATTAAAAAAGCGAGTATTTTAATCTTTTTATACTGGTGCAACTGTTCTCGAAATCTTTTTACTTTCAATAGTAGTATCAATGTCAAATATACTTCTTTCTATTTTAATTCGTCCAAGAATTAACATACTAATTAAGTAAAATATACCCATGGAACATAAACATAGAGTAATAATTGTAGGATTCTCTGAATTTGGCCCCATAAGAAAAATCCCTACCATAACAGTAGCAGAGGCTTGACCAACCGACATCATAAAACTCATTATTCCTAAATAAGATCCAGAAAGTTCGGAGACCGCTTTATCCTTATCATTATTTTCAACTTTATCTGCAGCTTCGTAAATTAAGATAGCTGATAATGGCGTTGCAAACAATCGAAAGGAATATATACTTCCAAGCACTGTGCCTATAGTTATAACAAATAGAATCATCTTAAACTCATAAGAAAGTATATTAATTAAAAAGAACACCTCTAAAAATGATGCAATAATGGAGCTAACGATGCATAGCGAATACATCTTAATAAGGGATTGTTTTTCTTTTTCAAGAATCTTTTTCCAAATAAAAAACCATCCAAACTTACAGAAAATTGAAATAAGAATATAAATATAAAATTCATTTCCCTTAAATCTTAGCACAAAAGCAAGAAAAGGTATCACCAAAATACCTAAGATTCTGCCTCCAATACTATTAAAATATCTTACAGCCAGATACTTTCTATACTTTTTATCCTTGGCAGGAATTACCATTTGTTGAAAAGTAGCCAAAATTGATTTTTTTTTCATTTCAGTGTCTAAAGAGGTATTATGAAAGCTCTCATCTACAGAAAAAAATGTTAAGATTAATGAAATTACTCCAAAAATAGCAAATGCGATGCTTATCAATGGCATATAAAAAAGAAGTACTTTTCCAGAAGGCTCCCACCATTTAACGGCGGTTGGATCCTCAAGAATGCTCTGAATGATCAATGGGAGTAAAGTAGCCAAAATTGAGGCAATGATCGTGAAAAGAGTATTCATTGATGCTACACTTTTTCTGTTATTGTGCGTTTGAGACTGTTCAGGTAGCATTGATATGTGGGCTGTCAAGATTAAAGTCCCTGATATTGAATTTAAAATGATTACTACACAAAAATAAATCGCTGTAGGCAAAAAAATTGAATTGTTCTTTGGACAATACCAAGGAGGGAGCCATATTAAGATACTAGTTAAAACCCAAATAGGTAATCCATAGATTAAAAAAGGTCGACGTTTTCCGAATCGCCCCGGCTTTTTATTATCTGTCATTACTCCGAATATAATTGAAAACACCGCCGCGAGAATTAAACGAATAGCAATACCGATAGAAACAAGTAATGAATTTAAATTGACTGTGTAAACGTAGAATTGAAAGGCAAATACGGAAATTAAGAGATTAGTTAAAAATAGTCCAAAAAATCCTACAGAATATCCAAATAATTTTGTTCCATGTAATTCTCGAGGTTGTATTATCTCACTCATGATGTGTAAAATACACAATTAAATAATATCTTTTTGATTCTGAACAAGAAAAAGTCTATAAAAAATGGATTGAATTTATATATTCTATAAAAGTGTTAAAAAACATAAATTATATGTCTAATTATCAAAATTCATTAAATTCTTCTTTCAAAATACTTTTATATTCAAGTTCTTCATCTATGGATTCATCATCTTCAGATTCTGAGTATTTATCACATGGAGATTCTTTATCAAAAATCGTTAGAAATAATATTATTAAATTAGAAATATTGACATAGCAATCTCGGCAATTTTTATATTTAAATAATTCATTAACAAGCTCAGAAATTAATTTGAATTTACATTTCTGAACTTTTTCCTTATCTAATTTGTATAATTCATGAAATCTAAGGGTACTTTCCAATTTTTTTAGATATTTTTTCTCACAAAATTGTGTCGAATTCAATTATCATCCCTTTCTTATTTAATATCATTCTGAGTTTTTAATATCCACAAATTCATCAAAATCAAGATGAAACCTAGTAATTATTTTTAAATTAAAAAAAAAGATTAAAAAAAAGAATAATATCGTAGTATCACACGAGAGTAAGTCCTTTATTAAAAAGAAAATGAATTAAATTTTTTCCAAAGGATTTATTTATAAAAATTCCTCGGGAGATATTTCTTCTTTTTTATATTTTTCTTTAAGACTTAAAAGTTTCTCTCTTTCATCATAAAGTATAGTCCAGAAAAATTCAGGAACGTTTTCTTCTTTCTTGAACATCGTTTCTATTCTTTCTAACTTTTCTAACATTTTAGTCACTCGAATTGCAAATTGTTCCATGTATTCTTCCTTGGTATAATCTTTCTCCAAATATTCGTTAAACAGTTCTTTCAAATCCTCATATTTCGGAATGTACCCTACTGGCGTCTCAATTGCCTCAAAATCTCCATGAAATCGTCCTTCTGCCCAAATAACCCAACATAACTTATCTAACATGCCGTTTAAATACTTACCATCCTGATTTTTAAGAAAATAATTAGTGGCGAACACTCTAGGGCAATGTTCTAACGAATTTCCAAATATCTGATGATTTTCTAAATATTTCCGTAGTGGTATTACAATGAAATCTAAGTTGGCCATTGGCTGCTGTACCCTTACTCCAACTGCCCCAAGAGTTGCGGATGTTGTTTCTGATTCAATAGACGCCCCCAAAAATATACCATGTTCCCAATTAAGGCTTTCAAGGATCGGTGGCATTGTATCACTATCTCTTCCACCATAGAAGATACCATGGACAGGTACACCATCTGGATTATGTAAATTTTCGTCAGCATTTTTTAATTCCTCGATTCGAAGAGTATATCTTGCATTTGGATGAGCATGCGGAATTTCTTTACCATCCTTATCTTTCTTCCCCTTATACCATTCTCCTGAAAAATTTTCACCCTTATCGGGAATTTGCCTTCCATCACCAATCCAATAAGGTGTTCCTTCTTTTATTAATACATTTGAGAAGATTATTTCTCTAGGATTAGTAATAGCATCCCAAATATATGGATCATCTTCAGGATTTACATCTCTGATAATTCCAAAAAGGCCTTGCTCAATATTGACAACATGAGCATAGCCATCGTCCCATGGTCTGAGGTAAACGATGTCATCCCCTAGTACGGTTTGTCCAGGGAGCATTGCTGTGCTTGTTTTACCACATGCACTTGGATACGCTCCACAAAAGTATGACACTCGATTTTTTCCTTTAGGATGAACTCCTAAAATGAAATAATGCTCTGTCAACCAATCTTCATTATTAGCTTGGTTAATTGCTAGCCTTAATGCAAGCTTCTTTAAACCCAAACTATTACCAGCATATTGATTATTTACCGATAAAACGCGATCTTCGTTTAAATCTACATAAATCCTACGTTTATCTAAATTTTTTGAAACTGGAGGATTTCCTATAAGCTCTCCAGAAGAATGAATGAAATAAAAGAAATCATTAGAACCATTCAACTTTTTAAATTCCTCATAAGCTTTTCGATATAAAATATCCTCACTATGACATACATAAAGGGAATCTGTCAATTGCAATGCAAGAATTGAAAATTTAGAGTTAATAGGACCTAAACAAAAGAATCGAACAATACATTCGTTTCCTCTCATACAACCATCCATTATTTCCAAAATCTCTTTCAACCCTTCATCTCTGTCAATAGTATTAATCCAAGGACTTTCATATTCACCTTTCGGGACCAATATTCTTGTGTTTGTTTTATCTCTGGCTTGATCGTGATAACCCATTGTAGAGAACGCATCGTAATGGATTGTATGGCCATCTATGGATAATTTAGCTTCTTCACCAATTTCGATTGCCCTTTGCCTTACATAATCAATATCTTCTTGGGAATCAGTAATCACGGTAACTTTGCTGGGTTTACAAAGAGATACAAATTCGTTCACAATCTTTAAAACGTGCTCGTTATTCAAAGCATATAGTTTATCGAGACTCTCTTGGTCTATAACATCAGAGTCAATATTGATCGACAAATCTTTTACTCCATACATTCTGATCAAAATTATTATTGAATCGTTAATATATTTTTTAAAAAATTTTTAGATCCACATAAAATATGTGGATAATTATTTAAAAAATTTATGGGAACCATAAAAGATTTCTAAGATTTTCATCAAAAAATGAACATTTTTCAAAATATTATTTTCTCATATTAAAACTTATTGTTTCACATTGAACAATTTTTTATAAAAAAATAAAATAATGGGGAAAGATTGCAAAATTAATAGGAATTGATTTTAATTTATATTTCGATTATCGCTTGGAATGCTTCTTTTGGTAATAAATTACACCGACGCCTAAGATTCCAAGCAAGATAATAAATAGAATTATGGGATTAAAACTTTCCTCACCGTTATCTCCTCCTCCATCATCATCATCCGTGCTTGGAATTTGCCCATATGGTTGAGATACTCCAGAACTGCCAAGCTTAAATCTCCAGAGGTCATTCAACCATCCAAAATCACCTAAATCGTCATAAGCATGACCTCCGAATAACCATAAATTTCCGTCCGTACCCGTCCAAGAAACTGAAAAATATCTAGCTCCCGGATAATTCGCCTTATCAGGAACTCCCTTCGTGCCATATACGCCATTTTGATTTGTGGTTTTATTTCCTGACATCCACGCCCACTCCTTTGAGGTGATGTTAAATCTCCAGAGGTCATTCAGATACCCAGAACCGAATCCGGAATAACCCAAACCTCCAAATAACCATAAATTTCCATCCATATCTGTCCCAGAAACAGGATTATATCTACCTCCCGGATAATTCGCCACATCAGGAACTCCCTTCGTGCCATATATGCCATTTTGATTTATGGTTTTTTTCCCTGACATCCATGCCCACTCCTTTGAGGTGATGCTAAATCTCCAGAGGTCATTCAGATATCCAGAACCACCTGATTCGGGATAACCATCTCCTCCGAATAACCATAAATTTTCATCCATATCTGTCCAAGAAACAGAACCCTTTCGACCTCCTGGATAATTCGCACTATCAGGAGCTTCCTTCGTGCCGTATACGCCATTTTCATCTGTGGTTTTATTCCCTGAGATCCACGTCCATTTCTTTGAGGTGATGGTAAATCTCCAGAGGTCATTCAGCTGTCCAAAATCACCTGATTCGTTATAACCAAGACCTCCGAATAACCATAAATTTTCATCCGTATCTGTCCAAGAAACAGAATCCTCTCGACCTCCTGGATAATTTGCCCTATCTGGAACCTCCTCCGTGCCATATACGCCATTTTGATTTATGGTTTTATTCCCTGAGATCCACGTCCATTCCTTTGAGGTGATGCTAAATCTCCAGAGGTCATTAAGATATCCATTAATTAAACCTGATTCGGGAAGACCATCTCCTCCAAATAACCATAAATCTCCATAAGTATCCCTCCAAGAAACAGAACCCTTTCGACCTCCCGGATAATTTGCCCTATCAGGAACTCCCTTCGTGCCATATACGCCATTTTGATTTGTGGTTTTATTCCCTGAGATCCACGTCCATTCCTTTGAGGTGATGGTAAATCTCCAGAGGTCATTCAGATACCCCCAACTACCTGATTCGGGAAGACCAATACCTCCGAATAACCATAAATTTCCGTCCGTATCCGTCCAAGAAACAGGTCTATCTCTAGCTCCCGGATAATACGCCATATCAGGAACGTCATATACCCCATTTTCATCTATGGTTTTATTCCCTGACATCCACGTCCAACTATAGGTCGCTCCATTACAATATGGTGTGCTTAAGGAGCCTGTTTTCTTGGACCCTATGACAACATCAGCAGAGAAAGTTATTGAGATAATTGATGTTGTTAATGCCGTGAAGCACAAAACAAGGACAAAATTTAACCCTCTCACTTTACTCTGATATGTATTTAAGTTAGACATTATTTTTCTGTTTCTGAATTATTATCTAGATTTTATTATTATTATTAAATTTTTAAGTATGATCAATAAAGAATAGATCTCGTTTTTAGTTTTCTTTTACGCTCGGAATGATGAGGATGGGGTATTCAAGGTAGTATGATATTCTAATAGAAATAAAAAAATTTTAAATGTTGAGACACAGCAAACCAATTCCTATCGACACAGAAATATGAGTATCCTCTTTCAAATATTTATTTTGAATAATAAAATTAGCTTTCTTTATGGTTCTACAATAATTTTTATCTCTTTAGTATCGGGTTTTATAGCTTCTTGAAAACCTTCTTCCACTATATCATCTAAAGAAATAATTTTTGTAACAATTGGTTCAGGATCAATAAGCTTTTTAGCAACTAATTCTACAGCATACTCAAAATCTTTTTGATGATATGCATAGACACACTGAATTTTATTATGGTTCATAATAAAAGGAAGATAACTTATTTCAAAGGGAGTATCAGAAACACCCACTTGAACTACCGTTCCTCCCTTGCGTACTAAGCTAGAAGTTGCATTTATCGCGGCAGGTCTTCCCGTGCATTCAAAAACAAAGTCAGCACCGCGCCGTTCTGTCGCACCTTTCACCTTCCCTATAATAGTTTTGTTTAGAGCAACATCTGGATTAAATTTCTTCGCAACTTCAAGCCGATGTTTATTTTTCTCTATAACGATTAGTTTTCGCGCTCCAGATATCTTTAAGATCTGCATTAAGAATTGTCCAATTGTTCCCAAACCTAATACAACCGCGGATTCCCCAGTTATAAAGGGTCCTTCTCTAACAGCTAACAAACCTGTAGCTATTTGGTCATAAACTGTACCGTGCTTATCCGGAATTGTGTCAGGGAGGGGAACAAGACTTGATGCTGGGACGGAGGCATATTCAGTGAAGCCACCATTTTTAAATAGTCCAAACCCTTCAAATTCGGCCTCACATATATTCGTGTAACCTTTCAGACACCAATAACATTTTCCACATGGCATTACAGGATTAATAACTACTCGATCTCCAACTTTCCATTTTTTTACATTAGGACCGAACTCTTCAATTACACCACAGGCTTCATGTCCCATCACTACAGGTACGGGATATAATCCTGTTTTATAACCTTCGAGGTCTGACCCGCAAATTCCGGCATATTTTATTTTAACTAAAACTTCATCAGCTTTAGGAATGGGTTTTGGAATATCAACAATTCGAATTGTTTCTTTTCCTTCATATAATGCTGCTTTCATTTTTTCTCTTACCTCATGAAGATAATTTATTTTTTGACTGTTACTAATTCGATAACTTCTTCTTTTTTCTTTACTTCGCGTTTCCAACTTCCCGGATTATAAGCTTCTTTTGCCAAGTAATCCATTACAGTATTTACTTTAGGATTCACTCGTACATCTATAATCGCAGGAAGGCCAGAATCAAAAGCTCGTTTTAGAGCTGGGCGAATTTCGTTTGGATCTATTACCAATTCTCCGTAACAATTAAAAGCTTCGGCATATTTATCATATCTCGTTTCATCGCTTAAAGATGAACCTAAGCCAAAATATTTTCTTCCATGAGCTATTCGTTGACTTCTAGCGACCATTCCCCATAATCTATCATTACTTATAACAACTACAAATGGAAGATCATGCCTGCGAGCCGTATCAATTTCCTTTCCATTGAATAAAAATGACCCGTCACCAGTTAAGACTAGTACTTTCCTATCAGGATAAACATATTTTGTAGCAATAGCTATTGGAACGCCGCCACCGAGATGTTGAATACCAAAACTTCCAGAAAAAAATAATGACTTTGGAAAATAGGGTTTTAAGCCAGTAAGTCCCCAAATTGTAGTATCTCCCCCATCAAGAATGATAAATCCATCTTCGGGCATGAATTCACTGATTTCTTTTACCAAACGCTGAGGATGGATGGGAACCTTATCGTTAGATCCGTCTCTTTCAACTCGCTCGTAAAACTTTTTTACTTCGGCTTGCACGGTTTTAACCCAAAGGATTTCAGGTCTTGGGGTACTAATTTTTGATTTTGTTATATTAATCATTTGAGTTAGAACCCCTTTTACATCTCCAACAATCGGTACATCGATAGCTCGATTTCTTCCAATCTCTTCGGCTTTTATATCTACTTGTATAATTTTCGCATTGTCATTGAAACATGGCATATAACCATAATTCATCATTTCTGTAATTCTTGCTCCTAATATAAGGATTACATCAGCTTTTTGAAGCAATGATGTTCCAGGACCATCTAAAGGACTTGCCAAACCAAAGTAGAGGGGATGATCAGGAGGAATACAGCCAAGCCCATAACCCCACATTCCTACAGGAATTTGTGCTAATTCTGCAAATTCCACAATTTCCTTGGAAGCTCCTGAAAAGTTGGTTCCTGTACCTGCCATGATTAAAGGACTCTTGGCATTTAATAGAAGATCTAAAGCTTTTGTTACCATTTCTTCATTTCCATATGGACCGTTGAAAGCGCGAAGAGTTTTAACGGGTTTGAATGCTTGTTGTATTATATCTAATTCGTCGTCACATTCTTTTACCATCACATCGAAAGGTACAAGCAAAAGTACTGGTCCAGGACGTCCAGTTGAAGCTATTCTAAATGCCATGTTGATATAATCTGGTAATCGAGCCGTTTCATAGCAGTACCCCGCCCATTTTGTTACTGGTCTGAAGCTCGGAATTACGTCTATCTCATTTGCAGCTAACTTTTCAAAATCCATCATTGGTGTCGAACTACATAGAGCAACTAAAGGGATGCTTGCGTCCCATGCTATAGGAATTGAAGGGAATAAATCCGTAATTCCAGGACCAGATTGGACTGAACAAACACCAACTTTACCCGTAGCTAAATAGTAGCCCATAGCAGCATGCCCCGTTGCTTGTTCATGACGGAAATCAATCAAATCAATGCCCATTTCAGTACACTCTTTATCATGGCAGTAATTATAGATATAATCGTTATCTCCACATAGAGTCCAAATAACTTTTACTCCTTGATTGCTTAAAGCGCGAACAATTAGTTGGGCACCGTTTACATTAACCATTTAATTTTACCTCCAAACATTATTGAATTAATTAATTAATTAATTATTGATTCTTTAATATTTAAAGGTTGAATTTGCCTTGAAATAATAGTTTAATGATGATTTTAAGACAAATTCTAAATAAAATTTTAATAAAAAAAAATAAATTATAAAGAGAACTACTAAGGCTGGAATCCTGTTTTTGAAGCGTTACTTGCTTTAATGATTCTGTCAACCCTTAAAACTAACTTTGCTAATTCGCTTCCAGATTTTAATATATAATTTACCAATGCTGCTGGCTCCACTATACCTTTTTCAAAATTATTTCCGATTGTATTTGTAATGGTGTCAATTCCTATCCATTTATCAGCATCAGTTTTATGAGCAGCTCTTAATTCGGTCAATCTTTCAATTTCATCTAATCCAGCATTATTAATTAAGGTTTTAGGGATTTCTTCAAGTGCAAGAGCATATGCTGTGACTGCGATTTGTTCTTTACCACCAATTTTATTAGCGTAATCTTTTATTTTTTTGGCAAGTTCGATATATATTGCTCCACCGCCAGCGACTACCATTTGTGTATCAATAATTTTAGCAATTACAGATAAAACATCATTTAAAGTGATTTCAGCAGAATTTAAAATCTTTTCAAGCCCTCCTTTAAGTAAAATCGACACAGATTTAGGGTTTTTACATCCGGTAAAGAAAGTATATTCATTATCCTCAATTTTTTCAAATTTCACTGTTTCTGCGTAGCCTAAATCATCTTCAGTTAAAGAAGTCAAATCATCAATTTGTTTTGCTCCAACGGCTTTTAAAACCGCCTTTATATCGCTATCACCTAAATTCTTTATCGCAGCAATGTTTTCCCTGGCTAAATAGGCGCCAAACTTATCGGAAATGTCTTTATTGTTTACAATCATATTTATTCCCAAGTCTTTAAAGATTTTCAAGTAATCTTGAAGTATTTTTTCTTCTTGATTCTTGAACCCTTGAATATCCTCAGGTCTAAAGATTTGGATTTGAGCGTCAAACTCTGTTTTTACGACGTCCAATTTCTTTCGAATAACAGCAATTTTCACATTTTTCAATGCATTGGGCATAGCAGGATTAACTTTTTCCTTTTGAATGTAAACACCGTTAATTAATTCAGAATCCTTAAGAGATTTTCCGGCAGCTTTAACAATTTTTATATTTCCAACTTTAGCAAATGTATTTTCTTCACCAGCTATTTTCTTAACTGCCTTTAAAGCTAAGTCCGCAAAAAATTCTTTTAATGGAGCAATATCCTTCGCGTTCATAGCTGTCATAGCAGCATTTTTAAGATTTTTATCGTCATCTTTAGAAATTTTCATGGCTATTTCATTTACTAACTCAATTGCTTTATCTGTAGCGATTTTATAGCCAGTTATGATATGTTTAGGATGTATTGATTGTTCAATTAAATCTAAAGCATTTTTTAAAAGAGCTGAGGTAAAAATTACGGCAGACGTAGTTCCATCTCCAATATCCGTGTCAATTGCTTTAGCTACATTTACCATCATGATTGCAGCAACATTTTCAATATCTAATGCTTTAAGAATTTCTGCACCATCGTTTGTAATAGTCGTATCACCTAACGTATCAACGAGCATCTTACTCATTCCTTTTGGTCCTAAAGTTGACTTAATTGTTTCTGTGATTGCAAGCATAGCATTAATATTTTGTTCTCGAGCTTGTTTTTCTTGAGTTTCTTCTGTACCTTCCTTAAGTATGATTATGGGTACTCCTCCAAACGACATTTGAGATCATATCCTTAATTTTCTTATTTTTCTAATTGTTTTCTTAGTTTATATAAACTAAGAAAACTTAAAAAAGTTTATGACTTGGAGATCATTAAAAAATAATTATTTAATCAATAAATTAGGAAATAATTTGTAATTTATAATTTGAAAATATTAGATTTCAACATAAGAAGAGTTCTTATATTCTTTAAGAACCATATTCGAAACCGTACGAGTAACAAAATCTTTTTCGTTTAATTCTCTTACAAAATTATGAACATCTTCAGATTCCCTAAATCTACATATTAGAGCTGCTGATTGTTCCCCTGTCGTGTGAAAAACCGAGCAAACTTCGGGTTTTTTTCCAATTTCGTTAAGAATTTCTTCAGTATGTTTTCCATCAACATGAATCCGAATTAAGAAAGTTAATTTATAACCCAATTTAGTATTATTAAGTTTCAGCGTGTAACCTTCTATTATACTCTTTTCTTTAAGTTTTGAGATTCTATTGTGAATGGTGCCTATGGAGATGCCGAGCTGATCCTGAATTTCTCTGTAAGACTTGCGTGCGTCTTCTTGCAATATTCTTAAGATCTCTTTGTCAATACCGTCAAGTTGTTCTTTTTTCATTAGAATCAAATATAATTTATTTTGAAAAATATTTAAATTTTTTTCACAATACAACCAATTTGTTTATTTAATTTAACACTATGAAATTTCAATATTTAAAGAATATATCTATATTTCATTAAAAAAGCGTTATAATAAGGAATCTAAATAATTTTTAATTTAAAATTGGAAAATCTGATTTTTTTAAATAAATTCAAGTTTTAACAAAAAAATTATTTTTTTATTGCTTTTTATAAACTTCTTCAGGATTAAACACTTTTTTTCCAATTATTTTGATCTTTCCATCCACAAATTCGTTGTAGAAACATGTATCATAGCCTTTATGACAAGCAGCCCCAATTTGTTTTACTTTAAATAATAAAGAATCTGAGTCGCAATCTGATATGATCTGCTGAATTTCCTGAACGTGTCCACTGGTTTCTCCTTTTTTCCATAATTCACTACGAGATCTCGAATAATAATGAGCGTATCCTGTCTCCAAAGATTTTCTTACTGCGTCTTCGTTTGCGAAAGCTAACATTAAAATCTCATTTGTTTGACTGTCTTGTGTTATTATTGGTACTAAACGACCTTCGATTTTAGAAAAGTCTAAAATCTCAATGAACTTATCTATTTCTTCTTTGGAAAATTGCTTCATAAATATTAAATTACTCAATTACCAAAAAATTTTTCTATTTTAAATAATTAAATGGATAAAAATACTCTATAGATTGAAAAAGATGAATGATAAACAACCTAATATTGATCCTTGGGGATCTGAATTAGTAGGGGAAAAGGATTATCAAAGAATAATAGATGAATTTGGTATCGAACTAGTGGAGGATCTTGATATTCCTGCAAGTTTTTTCGAGGATAATCTATTTTTTCGGCGAAAATTGATAATTGGACATAGAGGATTTGAAACTATTCTCAAAGCTATTAGAATGCAAAAGCCATGGGCAATAATGAGTGGTATAAAACCATCAGGAAAATTTCATCTTGGAACATTAATGACAGCTAAAGAAATGGTGGAATTACAAAACCAAGGAGGATTTGTTTATTATTCTATTGCGGATATTGAAAGTTATGTTGATCATGGTATGACATATGAAACTGCTTTAGAAATTGCTCAAGATAATATAGCAGATATAATTGCTTTAGGATTAGATGTTAATAGAGCATACATTTGGCTTCAAAGTAAAGAAAATTTAGTTAAAGAAATGGTCTTTGAGGCTGGTCGTTATGTTACCCTAGCTATGATGAAAGCTATTTATGGAGAAAGGAGATTTGGGCTTTATAATTGCGCGCTTGTGCAAGTCGGAGATATTTTATTACCTCAATTAAAGGAAGAAGTAATGCCAACTGTAGTTCCAGTAGGTTTGGATCAAGATCCTCATTTACGTCTAGTGAGAGATCTTTCAAAGTATTTTAAGAAAGATGGAGTAGATTTAATAAAACCAGCATCTACTTATCATAAATTGTTACCTTCATTAACCGATATAACTAAAAAAATGTCTAAAAGTATTTCTGGTAGCTCTTTTTACTTCGATCAGCCTGAAGAAGAGATTTCTAAAATAATCTTACAAACATATACTGGTGGTCGTCGTAATAAAAAAGAACAACAAGAACTTGGAGGAGAACCAGATAAATGTATGATCTACCAAATTCTCAAAATATATTTTGAACCTGATGATGCAAAATTAGGAGAAGTGTTCCAAAAATGTATTAACGGTGAGCTCATGTGTGGAGATCATAAAAGAGAATGTGCTGAAAAAGTGTTAGATTATGTTAAAAACCATATTAAGAAGAAAGAGCGAGCAATTGATATAGCCCGACAACTTTTAAATTCTGATTGATGATAGTTTAGTTATCATCAATAACAACTATATTAATCAAATAATGATTTAAGAATATTTAATATATCATCAATCAAATCGGGAAATTTCTCCAGGAGTTTCTCTTTTTTCCCCTCTTCTATAATAGCTGAAATGTAATAATTATATTTATTAAATTTTATTCTATGCAAATATGAAAGAAAGTTATCCTCGATAGAAATGAAATTTTGACCAACATCCTCAGCAGAAATGTTATTTTCCTCTTCTAACATTCTTTTCAGTAAGAATAAATGGTCCTTAATATTTTCTAAGAGGCTTATATAATAACTTGGATCTAACTCGCTATAAAATTCACTAATTATAATTCCATTTTCATCAAAAATTATGAGCGAAGTCGCGCCTAACTCCTCTAAATAATCTTCTAAAAGGGTTGACAATTCAAAAAATGCTTCATCAAAAACAGAAAGACCGTAAGAAACCAATTGAACTATTGATAATATATCATAAATTGAAGTCTGTTGGAACAGTATTTTAAAATTAGGGTATTTTTTTGAAATACTTTCTTTTAAATCGTTAATATTGTTAATTACGTCGTCATTACCTCTTATTTGCGGATCAAACTTATGAAAGCTTATAATAAGAGGTACATTTTCCATATCATTATCTTGAAAATATTTTAGGATTATTTCAAGATATTCCAAAGATAAGTCAAATCTATCTATATCTTGAACATCAATTATGAAAACAATTAAATCGGTGCCTGCAAAATAAGTATCTCTATTTTTTTCGTAGAGTTCTCTGTATTGCTTCTGCCCTCCCATATCCCAGTAATAGACACGGTTGCCCAGGAAGGTTGAAGTATTATATTCGACTCTAACTGTAGGTTTTAAATCCATTATTTCTTTTTGGAAATCAAATTTTTTATCTAGAGCGGTCAAAATTGAAGTTTTACCTGCATTATCTAATCCTGAAATCAAAATTTTTATATCCACTTGAAATCACTACTTTTTTAACTTAATATAATTATTAATTAAGTTTTCTTAATTTAATATTTTGCAAAAAAAAATCTCATTTTAGTAGGTAGTTTTTATCCTAGTAAGCTCTGATGTTATTTCTGTAATATAAACATCATATTCGTATTTTTTACCGATCTTTTTCAATTTTTAATAAAACAAATTTGAGGATTAAAATGATTGAGATCGAAAATGAATTAAAAGAAGAAAATAATTATTTGGAAAATTTAAATCACCAAATTACGCAAAAATATCGGTTTTATAGAAAAATTCCGGAATACCACAAAAAATTGGATGATATGGATTTTAAATTACAGCTAAAAGAATCAATATTTAAAATAAGAAAAAAATTTGAAACGGCTCAAATACGAAGAAATTATGCTACTGTAGTCAGCGAATTCGAAGATTTAATAGAAAAAAAATGAAACTAATTAAAAATAATTCTTTCTTTTCTCTCTTAAATTTTTTACGCTATTCTCCAATGATTTGAATGTAAATAGTTCTGGATCGTGGTTTTTCATCTAGCTCCAAAAAAATTATTTGTTGCCAAGTTCCAAGAATCACTCTTCCATTTTGAAATGGAAATGTCTGGGACGTTTTAATGAGAAAGCTCCTTACGTGCCCTGCTCCATTGTGATCATGCCAAGTTTTATGATGCGCATAATTTTTATTATAAGGCAGAATTTTTTCAAGAAAATCTTCTATATCGTGCTTAACCAATCCAGGTTCGTATTCTGTGGTTGAGATTGCTCCAGTACTACCTGCAACTGATACATTCACTATACCATTCTTAATACTGCTTTCCTTTACAGCTTTTTGGACTTGCTGAGTAATATCAACAATATCACAATATGGTTCTGTCCTTAATTGAAACGATTTCAATACAACTGTCATTTGCTTATAATTCTTATATTTATTTTATTAAGTTTTTTAAAAACAGAATTCGTTAAAAATTAATCTAGAAAATTAAATCTAATAAAATATTTAATACAATTATAATAAATTTGTGAAATTATATTAGAAAACGAAGATGAGCGAGAGATTAAAAGAGCTTTTGAAGAAGATCCACAACCCGAAGAACAAAATTCCAGAATATTTAACTATTGTAGTTCGTCCTGGAAAAAAAATCATGGATATTAAAATTAAAAAGGAAGAATCGAACATTTTAAAGATCATTGCCCACCAAGAAGACAGAAAGGGTTGGTTCCTTCATTCCTATCATATACCGATAGGAAATTTAGGGCTTCAAGATGACGCTAAAAATAAAGAAATTCTACCCTATCTCAACGATCCTCGCATGATTACGAGTGATAAAGCTACAAAAGACTTGCTTGAAGAAATTTTAAGAAAATTTATTGAAGTTCTCTCAGAAAGAAAAACTCATTTTTTTAGAACTGAAAGGTATAAAAAGAAAAAAGAGATGAGAGTCGGAACTCAATTAAAAGGTTTTTAATTATATTTTTTTTAGAATTAAAAAATATTTTTTAGTTCAAAATTAAAATAATCTAAGATTTTAATGGCATTCCATCAAGATTTATAAATTCTTCTTTTTCAGGCTTTTTTTCTTGATATGGATTTTCAATGTTTTCGACTTTTCTTCCGAACGTCAAATACCCAGAGTGTCCGATCATTCTACCTTCTGGCCGAGTTGCGCTTTCTTTGACTTGAATTCTTCTTTTTAACAACTCATAGCTATTAATCTCAAAAAAATCATTATCACTCATAGCAAATGTAGTTTTTTTAACTTGTTCAATTGTAGGCGAAAATGATACTAAAATTCCACTTAATTTTAGGTAATCTTTTACTTTTTCCACCGCTTTCCATGGTTGAGCCATATCTAAAACAACAGCATCAACATTTTTATGATTGAAATCATCTAGAATTATATCCCCATATTGAATTGAAACAATCTTGTTCAGATTCGCTTTCTCTATATTTCTTTTCGCCCTTTTCAAGGATTTCTCTTTTATATCATAGGAATAAATATGACCATCTGGTCGCACATAATTGCCTAAAATGCAGCTTAAAGCTCCAGAACCACACCCCGCCTCAATAACTTCACTCCCCGGGCCAATTCCAGAGTAAATTAAAATCAATCCTGCATCTTCTGGATATATTATCTGAGTTTTTCGACTCATATGAAGAATATAATCAGAAGGTAAAGGTTTAAGGATAAAAAATTTGTATCCTTGACTTTCATGTGGTTTTGAAAATATACATGATCCAAATGGTTTACCGATTAAATCATCAAATTCAATGATTCCTCGATGCGTATGAAATGAATCTCCTGCTTTTACTTCTACTAACCATCTTCTTCTCTCATCAAGAATTAGAAAGATTAAATCGTTTTCTTTTATAATTCCAGCATCCATTTTGTTTATAACTCTACTATACTTTAAAATCTCAAATTTTAAATAATTCTTTTTTAGTTTAAAATCTTAAATTTTTTAATAAAAGTTGTATATTACAACTTATAAAATCTTGTTTATAAATACTCTTTAATGAACTAATCAATGAGTAAAGAGAAAAGCTCTCGGATTCCTTACCTTTCTTTTAAAGAACTTCAAATTAAAATAGAAGATTTCAAAAATAAAAGAGATAACTTAAATCAAAAAACAAAAGATTATATTAATCGCATACAAGAAATTGAATCTGAAATTATGGATTTGTTAAAAAGTGCTAGAGATGATTATAAACCAAAGCGAGATCATTGGAATAAAAAAGTAAAGCAATTAAAAAATAAAAAAATTGAATATAAAAATCTTTTAGATAATCTCATTAAAGAGAAGAAAAATCATCAAAAAAAGTCAGGAGTTGGTAAAATTCCAAAACAATTTACGTCTATTAAGCAGCTAGAGCATAAGATCGATAATTTAGAGAGATTAATTGAAACTGAAAACCTAGAAATTAATGAAGAAAATGAAATTGTTGATAAAATCAGAGATTTAGAAAGAAAAAAACAAGAATTTATAATGGCAAAACAAAATACTGGCATTTATAAGATTGAGCGTAAGATTGAAATCGTTAAAATTAATCTAAATAAAATTTACGAACAACTGAATAAATGGTCTCGAAAATCTCAAAAATATCATCTAAAAATGCTTGAACTATATGAGAAAGCCAATGAATTAAAAGAAAATAAGAAAAAAATTGAAGAAGAATTAATTAAAAATAAAAAAGCAGCGGATCGCTTTCATAATCAATATATAGAAGTTGTAAACCAAAAGAAGAAAAGAAATAAAAGTAGAAGCCCTTATAAACCAAGAAAAAAACCCAAGACTGTACATAAATCAAAAATCAGCAATGAAAATCAGCAAAAGCTTGAAAAAATAAAAGAAGCTAAATTAGCCACCGCATTAGAAAAGCAAAAAGCAGGAAAAAAGTTAAATTTATTTGAAGCAAGACTAATTTTAGAACAATTAGATAAATAATTTTTATCAATTGTATTTTAAATTATAGAGATTAATTGTTGGTTTTAATAAAATTTTAATTTTAGACTATATTTAGTTATTCATCACTTTTCTTAAAATTAGATTTGATTAAAATTGAGTAAGAAATTAGCAGAAATTCGATCAATATTAGAAGAACATCATGAAATGATTAAAAACGCAATCCCTCTTATTGCTTCGGAAAATGTTACAAGTCCAGCTGTTAATGAAGCAATCGTTTGTGATTTTTCGCATCGTTATGCAGAGGGGTGGCCTGGTCAAAGAGTCTATGCAGGGTGCGAATTTATTGATAAAATTGAAATAATGTGTCAAGATTTGATGAAAGAATATTTTAAATGTAAATTTGCTGATGTGCGACCTGTTTCAGGAGTTATGGCGAATTTGGTATTATATAATGCTTTTACTTCAAGAAATAATGGAAAAATGTGTGCAATGCCTATACCTAAAGGTGGTCATATCAGCCATGCACCTTATCAGGCCTCATCTGGGCGTTTTATATATGGAACCGCTGGAACTGTTCGAGGTTTAGATGTAAAATACTTAACTTTTGACGAGGAAAACATGAATATAGATCCTGATGGTTCAATAAAAGTTATAAAAGAATTTAAACCAGAAATGATATTATTTGGGGCATCAGTTTTTCTATTTCCACATCCCGTAAAAGAATTAAGAGATGTCGCCAATGAAGTCGGAGCCTCGATTGGATATGATGGCGCTCATGTAGCTGGTTTAATAGGTTCTGGATATTTTCAAGATCCATTACGCGAGGGTGCTGATGCTGTAGCGTTATCATGCCATAAAACCCTTCCAGGACCACAGACAGGGGCAGTCATTTCTGATAGAGTGGATTTAGTAGACGATTTAAAAAATGCTGCATTTCCAGCTCTATTTTCAAATCATCATCTGCATAATGTAGCAGGATTAGCTGTAGCTCTGACTGAAATGCTTGAATTCGGGAAGGAGTACCATAAAAAGGTAATAGATAACGCAAAAGCATTTGCTCAAGCACTTAATGAGCAAGGGTTTAATGTTCTATGTGAACATCTCGGATTCACCGAATCACACCAAGTTGTTGTTGATATTGTGGAATTTAAGGATAAAGTTGGATTAGGTGGAGATATAGAAAGAATTCTGGAAAAAGCGAATATTATTATAAATCGTAATCTATTACCTTGGGATATTAGAGAAGGAAGACATTACATGAATCCTGGTGGTTTGCGATTAGGAACTTCTGAAGTCACCCGATTGGGGATGGGTAAAAGTGAAATGGTAGACATTGCTGAGTTCTTTAAGAAATTAATAGTTGATAAGAAAGACCCTAAAAAAATAAGGAATGAAATTGCCGAATTTCGTAAAGATTATCAAGAAGTAAAATATTGTTTTCAAAGTTCCAACAATGCTTACGAGTATCTCAAATTCTATTAATTATTTAAACTCGTTTTTTCACCTAACAACAGTAAAATTTATCTTATATTAGATATTTTTATCTATATTCTACTTATTATATTTTAAAACGCTTATTATGAATCTCGAAGTTCTTGAAAAAAATGAACAGAAATTAATTTTTGTAATTGAAGATGTCACCATAGAAATGGCAAATGCTATACGACGGATTATCTTGACCGAAATACCAGTCTTCGCAATTGAAGAGGTGATAATTTTGAAAAATGATAGCCCTCTCTACGATGAAATCGTTGCTCATCGGTTAGGTATGATCCCACTAAAAACAAATCTTGAGAATTATAATCTACCACGAGACTGCGATTGTGGTGGCTTTGGATGTCCATTATGTCAAGTGTCCTTAACTTGTGAAGTGAACAATGATATAAATAAACCTTTAGTTGTTTATTCAGGAGATTTGAATTCAAACGACCCTAATATTGTCCCTACACATGATAAAATCCCAATTTTAAAAATTGATAAAGATAGTAAAATCATTATAGAATGTTATGCGATTTTAGGTTTAGCTAAGGATCATGTGAAGTTTTCAGCGGTTTCAAATTGCTTCTATCGCTATTATCCTGTGATTGATTTTGATGAAAGTAAAATTAAGGATTTAGAAGAAAAGACCCTTATCTTTAAAATGTGTCCAGTAAATCTATTCGAGCTTGCGAATAATAAATTAGAATTAAAGGAAGATTATTGGAAAACTTGTACTCTATGTAGAGCATGTGAACGAGCGAGCGAGGGTAAAATCAAAGTAACTACTCAGAAGGATAAATATATATTTTTTATTGAGACCGATGGTGTCCTTCCTTTTGAAGTGCTTATCAAGAAAACTTTTGAATTATTTAATGAGAAAATTGACGAGTTTATTACTAAGCTCGAAGAAATCGAGATTTTATCAAAAATTTATTAAATTATTAAATACTTAAAGATTTAATTTTTAGAATTAAAATTAACAGTAATTATCTACTCATGTCAAAAGTTACCGGCCCATCGAATTATTATCATCGTAAACTAATTCGCGATCTATGGAAAACTAAAAGAAGAATCTGGAAAAAACTTTCAAAGAAATTATCTGGACCGCGAAGAAACCAAGTTGAGGCCAATATTTATCGTATTAATAAAAAAACCAAGAATAACGATGTTATAGTAGTTCCTGGTAAAATACTAGGATTAGGAGAATTAAACCATAAGCTAACAATAGCTTGTTTAACGTTTTCAAAATCAGCAAAAAAAAAAATTGAGGCTTCAGGGAGTAAATTAATCTCAATTGAGGAATTACTTGAACAAAATCCAAAAGGGGAAAATATAAAAGTTTTTTACTGAAAAGTCAAGAAAAGCAAAAAAATAAGGTTAATTTAATGCTAGAATACACAATTTTGGATGCAAAAGATAAAATATTGGGGAGATTTTGTAGCCAAATAGCTAAGAGAGCGTTATTGGGAGAGAGGATTGTAATTATTAATGCGAAGGATGCAATTATTAGCGGTAATAAAAAAAACATTCATGAAAAGTATTTAGCGAAGCTAAACATTAGTACTGCGACAAATCCAACTCGAGGACCATTTTGGCCAAGACGTCCGGACACTTTTATGAGAAAAGTTATTAAACAAATGCTTCCTCGAAAGAAATTACGAGGCAAAGAAGCAATAAGGAGAGTTCATGTTTATATTTCAGAAATTCCTGAGCGTTTTAAAGATAGATATCAAAAATTAACTCCTGGAGATATATCACATGTTGATAAAACACGCTTATCATATTATAATAAATATATCACATTGGAAAATCTTTGTTTAAGAATTGGATGGAGAAAAAGAAAAATTGAGGCCTAAATATGTCTGAAAAAACTAAAGTAATACAATCGTCGGGAAAGAGAAAATCAGCTATTGCAAGGGCGGTTCTAAGGTATCCAGCAAAGGGTCAAATAAAAATTAACAAAATTCCTTTAGAATTGTACGAACCAGAAATCCAAAGAGAAAGAATAAAAGAAATCATTGAAGTTGCAAATCATGAAAAACTATCGAAGTGTGATATTAAAATTCAAGTTCGTGGTGGAGGAAAGATGGGACAGACAGAGGCAGTCAGAATTGCGATGGCTAAAGCTATATATAAGTTTATAAAAACAAAAACTATAGAGCGCTTATTTAGGGATTATGATGACTCACTTTTAAGTGGCGATTCCAGGAGAACTGAACCAAAAAAGTTTGGAGGCAAAAAAGCACGGGCACGACGTCAAAAATCGTTCAGATAATAACTTTATTTTGATTGGAGCTAATATTTATTAGCGAAACTGTATTTAAAATATTTTAATTAACTAATTTTTACACCTAATTTTTTTAGATCCTTGATAAACGAGGGATATGAATCATTGATAATATCCATTTTCTCAATTTTCGAATTATCATTTGCAAACAAAGCAGCAACACAACACGCCATAGCTACTCTATGATCGTTGGCATGATTAAATAAAGCTCCATTTAATGTTTGGGTATGATATATAGTTAATTTTTCTTGTTTTTCCTTGATTTTAATGCCCATTTTTGCTAATTCTCTTGCCATTGCTGAAATTCTATCAGTTTCCTTTAATCTCAAATTTGAAGCGTTGTAAAGTGTTGTTTTTCCATCAGCAAAAGCACCTACTACAGATAGTATAGGAAATAAATCGGGAATTTCACTACAATCAATATTTCTACCTTGTAATGTAGTGCCTCCTTTAACAATGATTTGATTTTTTACTTCGTTAATTTCAATATCTGCTCCCATATCACATAAAATTTCGATTATTCTTTTATCTCCTTGTGGATTTTGAACATCTAAGTTTTTTATGACTACCCTGGATTCTTCCGATGATAATACTGTTGCAGTAATAATAAATGCAGCAGAAGAAAAATCTCCTGGAATCGTATAAATTTGTGGTCTATATCTTTGATTGCCTAAAATAAAATATTTTCCTATTTTTTGTTCGTTTAATTCTTCATAAATATTGATACCGAAAGAGTTTAATATGTCTAACGTGATTTTTATATAAGGATATGATAATAAAGGAGTTGTAACCTCAATTTCAATAAATTCTTTATTATCACATTTTAATAAAGGACTAATTATTAACAATGCCGTAATAAATTGCGAGCTAATATCTCCTTGAATTTTAACTGTATTACATTGAAAGTTTTTCCGTTCAATGTGGAGGATTTCTTCCTTTAATTCATATTCTCCGCCTAAACATTTTAAAGCTTCCAATAATGGAATAATAGGACGGTTTCTTTTCAAAAATTCCCCTTCTAAAGATAAACCTTCTTTTACAAAAAAACTTAATGCGCTAAAAATTCTTAAAGATGTACCTGAATTCTTACAATCGATGGACTTATTTATCGATTTAAAGGAATCTGCGGTTTTTTCGACGATGTAAGAATTTTCATCCTCTTTTAAAATGGTTATACCTAATAATTTTAAAATATTAATTGTCACCTCAACATCTCCAGTGACTAAAGGATTTTTAATTACTGAGACACCATCAGCTAAACTTGCTACAATAAAAGCTCTGTGAGAATAGCTTTTAGAAGGGGGGGCAATTATTTCCCCATTTAACTTAGTAATCGGTTTTATTGTTATATCCATTAAATAATTAATAGGATATTAATAGATATAATATTAATTAATTTAATATGTAGGATTATAATATTTAGTAATCTATAAAAAAGTGAAAAATTTGGCTGACAATACTTTTGGTAAGATCTTCAAAATAACTTCATTTGGAGAAAGTCATGGAGATTTGGTTGGCATTATCGTTGACGGAGTTCCTGCTGGATTGAAAGTAGATGCAGATTTTATTCAAAGTGAGCTTGATAAAAGAAAGCCTGGACAATCAGGATTAACAACATCTCGCTTAGAATCTGATAAGGTGCAAATATTATCAGGAATATTTAAAAATAAGACAACTGGAGCACCAATTTGTTTAATTATTAGAAATAAAGATATTGATTCGTCAAAATATGAAGTATTTAAAAATTTTTTAAGACCTTCTCAAGTTGATTACTCTGCTTTGAAAAAATTTGGAGGTTTTGCAGATTATAGAGGATCTGGTAGATTTTCAGGCCGAATCACCGCAAGTTTTGTAATGGCTGGAGCTATTGCGAAACAGATTTTAAAAAAATCTAATATTACGGTATTTGCCTACACAAAAAGTATTGGAGACGTAGTAGATGATGAATCATATATTATGGATGATCTTGAAAAATATATCCAATTGAGAGAAAAATCAAGTGTAAGGGCTCTAAATGCTGAAAAATCCAAATTAATGGAAAAAATAATAGAAGACGTTAAAATTCAAAAAGATTCTATCGGCGGAACTATAAGATGTATCGTAAATAATTTTCCAGAAGGCATTGGTGGTCCCGTTTTTAATAGTATCGAATCTAATATAAGCAAAGGGATTTTTTCCATACCTGCGATAAAAGCAATTGAATTCGGTGCAGGTTTTAAAGCGGCAAAAATGAAAGGATCTGAGCATAATGATCCATGGATCGTGAAAGATGGAAAAATTCAAACAACTAAAAACGATGCTGGAGGAATAATCGGCGGGATTTCAACAGGTATGCCTATAGAGTTTGCTGTCGCAGTTAAACCGACAGCTACAATTGGGAAGCCCCAGAAAACAGTTAATATTGAAACTTTAGAAAATGTAGAAATTGAACTTAGAGGTAGACATGACCCATGTATTGTTCCGAGAGCCGTGGTAGTTGTTGAAGCCATGGCAGCTATAGTATTATTAGATCATTTATTATTAGAAGGAAAAGTTCCATCGGTATTAGAATCTTAAAAATCTAATATTATTATTTAGATTTGCATAAGAATCAATTTATAATTTTAAAAAGCTTTATTATAAATTCAGTACATAAATTATATTATTGTTCAAAATTTAATTTTGGATTGTTAAATAAAATGAGTAAAAAAATCGACACTTCGGAAGATTTTATAAAATTTTATAAAAAAAAAGCAGAAAATCTCTTAACCTTAGTTGATAACCATTATTTAAATAAAGAATATCGAAAATGTCTTGAATTATTAAATCAAGCTTATTCAATGTATCAAAAAGGTCACTATACAGAAGAGGCTGAAAAAGTCAAGCAGAGATTTGATGAAATTAAAGAAACACATTTCAAAAAAAAGGATTAATCAACTCAAATATTCATTTTCTTTAATTTATTAACGATGTTTTCTATATGAGTTCCTTTCCAATATATTTTCTTACAGTTTGAATTAGTACATTGATAGAAATCATCGTTATACTTAAAAGTTTCTGGCTCAACCAAATTTTTAATTGAATTTTTATCATCTACTCCTGTCAACTCGAAATTGCATTTTGAACATCTCGCTTTTTTCATCTTAAAATTATAACTTAAATCAAGTTTCATTTTAAGTTGTTTTAGGTAGTTATACACACCTTCACCTTCTAGTAAAATACTTTTGTCTCTGATTTTTTTATGGAATAAATAATCTTTTGTTATGATGATCCGGTTGTTTTTCTCAGCATATTCTAATAACTTATCATCTGAAACGGGATTAATTTGAAAATAATCTTCTAAATCGTTAGCATAAACAGTATCATATCCAAATATTCGAAGAAATCTAGTAAGCCTTCCAAACATTGCGTCTGTAACGAACTTCATTTCTATAAATATTAATGTTCATTATATAAAATATATAACAGATTATTTAATGAACTAAGAAATGGTGTTTAGTTGATTTGGAAATAAATGAATTAATGGAAAAAGCCGTTAAATTCCACGGGCATTATTGTCCCGGCGTAGCCTTAGGCGTTTTAGTATCTAAATATATCTTAGAGCATGGTAATGATTTTTCTATTGATGAAGAATTGGTTGCTGTCGTTGAAAATGATAATTGTAGCGTTGATGCAATACAAGCCTTGCTTGGAACTACGTTTGGAAAGGGGAATTTCATTCATTTGGATTATGGAAAAAATAATTATACGTTTTATAATCGAACAAATAAAAAAGCTGTAAAACTCTCATTAAAAAGTAGTGGTTTTGGAAATCATAATTTAACAAAAAATGAGCGTATAGAAGGATTATTAAAATCTAACCCTGAGGATATTTTTAAGATTCGAGAAGTTGAATTTAATCCTCCTGAGAAAGCTCAAATACATGATTCAATAATATGCGAAAAATGTGGAGAACCTACAATGGCAATTAGAATACAAGAATATGAGGGAAAAAAGCTATGTATTCCTTGTCATGAAAAGATTAAAAAAATAACAATATAATTATAAAATTAAATATTTTAGTTTGTGTTATTTGTAAAAACTTTGTATAATGATAATACGAGAATTTTCTGAGCAAGATATTGACGAAATTACTTCTTTAATGAAAAAACTCTGTTTAATGAAAGGGCAAGAATTTGATGAAAAGAGATGGAGGGCTAGCCTAGAAAAACAAATGAAACGGGATTCAAATACGGGGGTTATTGTTGCTTTTGATAAAGATATGAATCAAATTCTTGGAATGGGGCATTGTTCAGTTAGAAATTCGGATAGAGGCTTTCGATTCGGATATATTTCCAACTTAATAGTTAAAGAAGAAAGGAGAAGAACTGGTATTGGAGAAAAAATAATGCAGCATATTATAGATTTTTTTAAAAAAAATCATATTCAATCTATTAGATTAGCTTTAAAAACTAATTTTGATAAAGGAGCTCAAACTTTATTTACAAAACTAGGTTTTACTGAAATTTTTAAAATTTACGAATTACAGATATGAATTATAAGTAGTAAGATGAATATAATATGATAAAGAATATACAAAAAGGACATACGTTATTAGTAAAAGGGCCTACGAGAATAACACTATTAGAAGGAAAATTAGAAGTTCTTGGAAAGATAATTTCTCCAGAAAAAGAAAATTCTAAATCAAATTTGTCCGAATTTGATGAAGATAATGTCATAATTATCCCGGGTGCTAATCATTACCCTTTATTTGCATTGGAAAATTCAAAATTAGAGATATATACATCAAATGAAATAGAGAATCTAACTTTAATAGAAGAAAATTCTATTTCTAGCAGATGGGTTGAAATTAAAGATGCACTCTTAGAATACATCAAAAATAATGAGAATAAAACGATAAAAATAATGGTTTTGGGGATTAGTAGTGGAAAAACAACTATTATCAAATATCTGGGAAATAATTTTCTTAAAAGTGGGCTAAAAGGCTGTTATTTAGATAGCGATCTCGGTCAGCAAATCTGTTATTTGCCAACTACTCTTAATATTGGAACAATTAAGGATTCAATTATTTCGGGTGAGGATATTGAACCCGAGAAAACATTTTTTATTGGCGCGACATTCCCTAAGGGAAATTACAAATTTATAGTATCTATTTATTGTAAGAATTTAATTGATGATTATATCAAAAATAATAAAAATACTAACTTTGTATTAATCGATACAGATGGCTGGATAAGGCAAGAAGCAGGGGTTATCTACAAAGATTTTTTTATTAAAACAGTAGATCCTGATGTCTTAATCGTATTTCATGATGACACGATTAATGAATTAAAAGATATAATAAAAACAGCAAAGTTAAGAAAAGATAGAAAAATCTATTTAATAAAAGAAGGTAATAAATATTTCTATGAAAAAGATAAAGAAGAAAGAAGATTTTTAAGGCAAAGTCAATTTGCTAAGATTTTAGAAAAATATAGAAAAATTACTATTCCACTAGACGAAAATGAAATTGAATTTGTAAAGAGCGATTATGATCCAGAATCTAACGAAATAATTGAGAGAAAAATTGATATATACGAATTAACCAAACTTCCTTATCATTATGTGATAATATCGCTTTTAGATAAAGACTCTAAATTGATAAAAATAGGGCTTTTATTTGTTATAAATTTAGAAAAAGGATATGTTTTGATATTTTCAGATTTATCATATAAAGAACAGACAAGAATAAAAAAAATTTTGCTTGGAAGTCTTAGATTATCGATAAAGGGAAATCATCAAGGCTATTTATATTTATAATCTCTTTCCTTAAATAAAATGCTTAGTGATGAATTTGGGTGAGGATAGGCTTTCTAAGTTTGTTAAATTGATGTCTAAGAGTATCACTGATTCTGATTTAGAGCTTGTTAATCTGGGTAAGAAATTAGGATTAGATCTAGTGTTATTTGCTGATTTAAGAGGATCTCAAGAAGATGAATTCGCAGATACGGTAAGAAAAAAAGCATTAGAAAAAATGGAGGTAAATAGGGATCATTATTTGAGTGAAACTGATACTTTTTATGCTGGAAGCATTGATTTTATGGTTTGCGACGAGCCTGAGGGCAAGAAATTCTTTCTTTTAGAAACCAATGGTGGTTCGAATAGGGGTCTTTCGATTTTAACAATAAAGCAACAAGCAGTAAAGTATGATGGATATTTTGAAGCAATTAGGCAAGCGATAGAGAGCAATAAGAGAGGGGATAATAAAGTTCTAGTTTTAGTTGGAGTTCCCATAAATGATGGATTGATTCATGAAAAAGTAATTATGATTGAATATTTAAGAAAAAAAGCTATAGCTAAAGATCTTACTGTTGGAATATATAATATTAATAATTTTCCCCATGATTTTAAGGAGGATGTAGCTTTTTTAATTGCTGATTATAAACAATTGTCCACCACTCTCTCATTTTCAGACAAATGGGTAAAAATTAACCAAGAATCTAAGATAAGCGTGTTATTAGCAGATGGTATCGCAAGGCGCCTTAATGATGAAGTTTTTTCGGGATTAGTTAAGGAGGATTTCCGCAAAATTAACAGTATTATTGTTAATCCCATCTTTAGAATAACTGATGATAAATCTCTAACCTATTTAGCTAGCTTTTTCGCAAAAGAAGCTCTTGAGAAATATAATCTTAAATACCTCCTATTCACAAAAGCGTATACTGAAGAGGATTTAATTGAAAAAATTAAATATGTAATAAATACCTATAAAAAACCATTTATTATCAAACCTAATGGGGGATCAGGAGGAGCAGGTGTAATTCCAATAGGTCCTGATCAGGATCTAAATAATCTGAAAGATTTAATTGAAGAAAGTAAGAAGGAATTTTTCGCTAAATTCATGAAAAATAGAGACCCTTATCCTTATACTATTCAGGAAATGGCACAGTTCTCGCTTATTGACTGGCGAGGGGGAAAACATACTTTTGATCTACGAATTTATATGGCACAAAAGGAAGGTAAAATTATTCCTCTTGGTGGACTAGCTAGAATAGCAAGAGGAAATTATAGTGGTAGTTTAAATAAAGAAGAATTTGTAGTAAATTTATCGGGATTCGATGGTCAGATTGAGGTTTTTCGAGGGCAAGGAATCTCTGAAAAGAATGCTAAAATGTTAAACTTAACTCTTGAAGATTTCGTAAATATCTTTTGTATTGGCTGTGTTTTGTTTGTAAGCATAACAAAAAATTACAAGAAAATAATGAATTTTTCTGACTGGGATCAAATAATAGGATAAAGAGATAATTGTATATATGGAGCTTGATACTTTAAAATTACTTCTGAATACAGATGAAAGAAAGACTTTATATTTAGAGATTATAAATACATTTGAAAAATTAGATAAATTAGAATACATCTCCCATGAAAAATTCGAAACCTCCGAAGGAATTATACCTATAATATTTATTAATAAATCTCTTGAAATAGATGAGATTAAAAATGTAAAACTCTTTATTGGTGCCCAGCACAACGAATATAACGGTCTCTTTGGCATCTTGGAGTTTCTCCAAATGGTCCAAGAACAAAAGAGAATTATTGAAAAAATTTTAAAAAAAGACCAGATTTTAATTTTTCTTCCATTAATGAATCCTTACGGTTTCCTCAATCCTTCTAAAGATAATAAATCAGGTTATTATTTAAAAAATGGCACGAATCTTAACAGATTCTGGCGTAGAACGTTTGCTCCTGAATATCAAAATTTTAATGATGATCAAATCGAATATCCTATCCCAGAACACGCTAAAATTGTAAAAAAGGTACTCAATAAATACTGGGAAAAAGAAGATATACCCATTTATATATTAGATTTTCATGAAACTTCACTTCTGGAAAGGATTCCAAATGAATTAAACAGGGAATTAAAAAAAAAGTCTTACACTTATAAATTTGATCATTGGCTCAAAGAAAGCATTATACTAAATGTAATGGAACTCTACGATATAAAATATTATAAAAAACCTTTATTTTTTAAATGTAATCCCTCTGCAAATCACAACCATATTAGCTTAAGTATTAAACAAATTGATTATGTCTCCGAAAAATTATTAGAATATTTAAAAACCAATAAAGAAAAATTGCCTTTTTATTTTTGCTACTGCGAAAAAAGCAAAAAATGTTGCGAGAGTGTAGCATATGAAGTTTATAATAAATTAAAAGATAAACTTTGGGAGACTTGTTATCCAGCTGTCGATCATTTTCATGATCATGGATGTTTCGTGAAATTGGGCGATGCTACTCCACGAAAGAATCTATTTTCAATGGAATTAGAGTCTCAAAAACAATTTTTCAATTTATTTGAGGAAATAGAGAAAAGTATAACTGATCCTAATTACTATGAAAATAAATTAAAATGTATCAATCTTGGTATTGAACTAGCCAAGGAAACTATATTCACTCTTATTAAAATGTTTTAACTATTTATTAAAAAATTTAAGAATAGCTCCAACAATCGCAAGTTCATCTTTTTTATACGTATGGCGTCCTTTATTCATTATTAATTGATTTTCTGCTGATAATTCCAGAATCTCTCTATTTTCCTCAAAATTTTTAAAGGGTATTATTCTATCATTCCTAGTGTGTATAAGAAAGACTCTTCTTGTAAATTTTTTCCATTCCTCTTGAGATAAATTATTTTTCAAATTTTTTATAATGAGATAAGGGGACAATTGTTCATTAACATCATCATTAGGGCTTAAATATATACCCTTCATGAGATAATTAAATTTAACTATACGTTTTGATATCTTTATGTTTTCTCTATATTTTGAGATTGATGAGACTGCAACAATTTTTTCAATATCTTTATCGGGAAAGCCTCCACATAATACTGTTAATGCCCCAATGCTTACTCCAATACAGTTGATTTTAAAATTATTGAATTTCTCATGATTTCTTATCCATTTAATTATTGTTTTAAAATCTTCAATACGCTTTATAAAATCACTTCTATTTCCAGTTTTTTTAGATCCTCCAATCCCTCGCGCATCGTATGCTAAAATTACATATCCATGATATGCTAGTGGAAAATAGTAGCACTGAAGAGTTTCTTTAGTATCAGAAAATCCTGGACTTATAATCACAATTGTATTTTTTAAACTTACAGTCTCTTGATTTCTTGAAATTATCAAATCTGCATATAAATATCCCCCATCAACATTAATTTTAACTTTCGATTTTTCAATCGCTTCTAAATGGAGAGATTTCCATCTATCAAAATATATTTCCCTCAAACTAAAATAAATTTGAAAAGGTGTAAAAATAATTAAAAAAGTCGTAGTTGATAAAATTAAACATGTCCAGAAAGTATTGTTCCATTCCGCATTTACGTGCCAAATAAACGCACTAATTAAAAGATCAATGACTATTAATATGAAATATTTTTTAGTTTTAGTTAGCATGTGAAAAGAGTTATTTTTTTCTTTTGCCTCTTCTTTCTGCTTCGGTCCAAGGTTTCTTTTTTGATTCCTTTCCAGGTGGACACCCAAAATCATCTCTAACTTTACAATCTGGCTTGCTATCACTCCCTGGACAGGGTTCGCACTTGATTTTTCTCATCATTTTCTCAACTTCACTAACTTCATAGCCAAATTCTTCATCTTCAGTCTCATCTGCCAACATCTCATCTTCTATTTCACTGAGGTCGTAAATTATATCATCAGTTAAGTCATCTTTTTCATCATATAAATCTATAATTTCATCTCCATCTTCATCAGCTTTACCTTCAGGGACGTCATCATTTTCAGTTACTTTAGTAGGTTTTTTTTTTGCCACTTATTACTCACAACATTATGATTTAATGAATATTTGAATTAAAAATTATAATTAAATATAAAATGAATAGTAATTTAGATTTTATGATTTTATCTAAACCATACCTATTTCTGTTTCAATAAGCCTAGTCATCCCAATGTCAAAGAAATTTTGGAAGCTATTTAAGAAATATTTAATGGAGTTCCTTAGTTCAAGTTCTTCAAAAGTTTCTCCTGGCTTTATTTCGGTGAATGTTGAACTTAAAGTATTTAACTCATTATAGAACTCTGAAATTGTATCAAGGTTGATATTATCATAATCATTTACAATATCTATTAGAAGCTTGGGAATTTTGATGATTAAATTAAAATACTTCTTTAAAAGATTTGAAGGAAAATGTTGTAAATTTAATGCTTCGTTTATAAAATCTCTCACATAGATAAGAACGACGCGGTTTCCCAAGAATTGAATAACAGGCAAATTACGATAACTCTTAGAGACGGGATAATCTGATAATCCCGTAATAAGAATTCTCCTACCTAAAGAATATTTTCTATCAATTTCAGCTAATAATAATTCGTTATTTTTTTTAGATTTCCCTTCGATGACATTGTTGATTATTCTATTGAAGGTATTAATCAATTCCATAAGCACATCTTTAAAAGTCTTTTTTGAGGTGTCCGTTAAGAAGTATACGAGAAATTGATTTGTGTCTGGTATTTCTTTGAAATCCATGCCAATCATTTCCCCCCTCAATTGAGTTAATAAATCAAAAATATTGTCTTGATTTTTATTACTAAATTGAATGTAAATCTCATTAACGTCCAGTTTAAATGCTGAAATGAGAGCTTGTTTAATTAAATCAATTGACCAATCAAGATTGATGTTAAGGACAGTTTTTTGTTTCTCTCTATCCCCAGTTTTTATGACTATTGAGGATTCGTCAATAGGATATATAGTTACTTCTGATTTTTCTTTTAATTTTGCTTCCTTGGTCCAATCTTGTGGAAATGTAATTGCATGAGAATTTCCAAGCTTTATTACACTTCTTACATATTTCTCTTTAAAATCTTTATCAGTATTCTCAACCATTAAATTACACCTAAATAAAATATAAATAAATTGAGTTATATTATATAATATAATATATAATTTTTTCAAGAATATAAATCTATGTTCAAAATATAATTCTCTTAATTTCAGCTAAAAGCAGATATCTTCCCTTTCAAGAGTCAATTTATTATGGCTTCTTAATTCAAAATAAAGAGCATTTATATCGTTTAAACTTGACTGTAATTCTTCATTATTGAACGTAACTAATTCTGATTTATATGATTGAGTCAAAATATGCTTCAAATTAATATTAGGAAAACAATTCGTTGAGGAAAACACTTCATCTACTAAATAATATATTGATGTTTGCTGTAATTGATCAAAATAAAGTGTGTTGACTAAAGAGTTAGTAAGATCCAAGAAAAAATTTATTTGTTGATCAAAATCACTCAAATTAAGAGATTTAATAAAATTCAAATTTGGTTTTTCTTGTATTTCATATTTCAATTGAGAAAGAACTGATAGTATTTTTCCTAGATTTGATAAAGATTTAGGTAATTTGTTAGGTATTGGGAGCCTTTTAATAAAACTTCCATTAAATCTGAGAAAGCCGCCTGACATATGTAGAGTCCCAAAAAGAGTTTTGAATACTATATCCATTAATTTAGAATTTAAAATTGTAAGGAGACAATACAATTCATCGGTATCTAATGAAGGTATTCTAATAAAATATAAACCCGTAATATTAGTAAATATACCGGGATCGTAGACACAAGTGAGATCTTTAGCAATTTCTCTAAAGATAATTTTTTCACTGCTGAGTTTTTCCCAAATATTATGAAAGTCTGGTTTATAATTAAAAAATGAAACTTCGATGTCTCTTTTAGCAATTTTAATACGCTTCCTATGATTTATATAATATTTTCCAACATTTCCAGTCCCTAATAAGAGAAGATCTTTTTCAGATGTTCTTTTTTCAGTAATATTATCAAAATATTTACTGTATTTCAAGAATCCGTATGGTCGATAAATAATTTTTAAGTCTTTAAAAGTATCTGAAAAGGTTTTATAATTCTCATAAAGAAAACTTACTAGTTCAAGATTTCCAGAAATTGGAATAACATTAGATGGGAATTGATGAGTTAATTTCTGGAGTAAAGTCATGGATTTTGAACTATTATCTTTAATGATATCTTCCAAGTTTTTATATTCTTTTATAATTATTTCATTTGAATTAGTAGGAATTCTTTTATTAAGAGAGAGAATTACAGGATAGGTGGCACTTTTTCTAAAAATAGGTAAGGACGATATATTAATAATTTCTTTGAGTTCTGTTTCTCTAAGTAACAAATTTCTTATTTTAATACCGTAATCTGAAGATAAAAATTTATTTGGTAATATAAATGAAAGATATCCAGAATATTCTTTTAAAATTTGCAAAGATTTTTCAATAAACAATATCGCAATATCAAATAGCTTATAAGCTGTTTTATAGTTTTTGTATAATTCTTTTTTGTAAAGATTATCTTTCAACCTCTTATTTTCAATATAAGGGGGATTTCCAATAATTAAATCAAAACTATTGTCTTTATCAAATTCTAAAAGGTAATCCAGATTAAAAATATTAAGTTTAATCTTATCTTGTTTAATTGTTTGCTCAATCTTATTAAAATCTAGATTTTCTAAATCGATTTCGATTAAATCTTGATTTATTGGATGATCTGAATATAACCAATTTAGTAAACTTAATACAGATATGAAACAGGCAGATTTATCAATATCTATACCATAAATGTTTTTTTTTAGAATATCTTTTTTCAGCTTAAACTCATTTAAAAGTGGATTCATTCTTTTCTTTATATTGAATAAAAATTCAGCAATACTTATTAGAAATCTTCCAGAACCACAAGCAGGATCTAAAATTTTAATATTTTCAAGCTCTTTATCGATTTTTTCTCTTAATTCGCAATTAAAATAGATTTTAAATATCCTTTTAATAATAAAACTTGAAATTTCATTTGGAGTATAGACAATACCAAAATTTTTTATATCAACTTTTTCTTTACTTCTATTATTTTCAAATTTAACAATAAATTCTTTTAGAAATTCCATTTCGAGATTAAATTACCTTAATTTAAAATTCCTTACATATAATATTATACAAAGATAGTTTTATAATTGTAGGATGTATTATATTTTATTTATCAGAGTTTAGCATTTTGATTGACTTACAAAACCTTATTAAGAACCCAGATTCTATCTCTAATCTTAATTTCGAGACTATTTCTGAGATTTTGGGACAATCGAGAGATATTTTTAAGAATGAACCTCTATTATTGGAATTTAATTTAGAAAATTCTGAAGAGATTATTGTTCTTGGCGATATACATGGCAATATGCAAACTTTAATGAAATTAATAGAAATAATTAATAAAGAGAAGCCGAAATTTATTATATCCTTAGGTGATATAGTTGATCGTGGACCAAAACAACAGGAATGCCTGATTCTCATGCTATCGTTAAAGATTCTTAATCCAAATGAGTTTTTTATTTTAAAAGGTAATCATGAAACTTTTGAAATGAACCAAGCGTATGGTTTTTTTTATGAGTTTATGAGTAAATTTAAAGATCCAAATAAATTCAACGAAGTTTTGGCAGTTTATAATGTTCTTCCAAGTTGTGCTATAGTTAACAATTTAATTCTATGTTTACATGGAGGGATCCCTGAAGATATTGAAATTCTAACTAAATTAAAAGGATTAAAAACAAGCGACATTAATCAATCTTTAATGAATTCAATTGGAGAGGGAATTTTTCAAATAATCTGGAATGATCCAAAAGATGCATTAAAAGATTTTACTGGGAGTTTTAGAGGTCCTGGAATTAAGTTCTTTGGCGAAGAGGCGTTTAATAAGTTTATGAACGCTAATAATTTAAAATATCTCATTAGAGCTCATGAATGCTTCCCTGAAGGATATAGGTGGTTTTTTGGCAAAAGGTTGTTATCCATATTTTCAGCTGCTAATTATCGAGGGCCTTCTTCAAATCCTGCATCTTATGCGATAATTAAGAATAACGAAATTATTCCAAAAACCTTGGAATTGTCATAATTAATATCTCTTACTTTCTTCCAAGAATGACTTCATTAGATCTTCAGAAGGATAATAAACATAAGCTTCTACTTCTTTTTCCTTAATGATTTTTACTTTTACCAGTAATCGATGGTACAAGACACCTTCATTTTCAATAGTATCAATTCTTTCGAGTAAGGAATCAGGAACTTCAAAATAAACTTCACCCTCTACAATTGATCCTTCTTCACGAATGATAAATGGAAACCCTAATGTCGGAGGTTCAACTTTCTTATAATCTGATAATATAGCTTTTTTATATGATAAATCCTTAAGTATATAATTCCGACTTTGCCCGTGCTGTAAAGTTCCATAAACGAAAAGATTATTCAGCTTCTGGTCGTGCCTTTTATTATTATTACTAGAATTTTATGAATTCAATTTTGATTGTTCAAGTAAATTGTTAAAAATAAGATTTTTCAGTCTTTACAGAGAAGACGCATCAGGTTTTACAAACAACAAATTATTACCACGAATAAAAATTTCATTGTACTTTGCAACTGGACTTTCATCCATTATTTCTGTAACATCTTCTAAAATCATGTTCATATATGCATCAATTTCTTTTAGAATTCCCCGATATTCAGTTCCATCTTTTAATCGTAGCAAAATTTTTGATTTTTGGGCATTTTGCAATATGGTTAAAGGATTTTTTCCTTTTCTCTGTTGATTATTATTATTTCTTGACATACTAACTTTAAACCTTTTAAAAAAAAAATATCATTAATATCATATCATTAATAGATATTTTAAAGATAAATTTTTTTGAATAAAAACCTTATTATCTGATATTAACCTTTTTAGAATTTAAATTTCATTGGTAATTTGTTTGAAAAAGAGGACAGAGAATCCAGATAAGAAAAAAGAGATTATAAATAAATACGATGCCAGCTCAGATTATTATGAAAGAAGATACTCTGCAATTCAATATAAAAAATATGAAATTGTTCTAAAAGATTTTATACTAAGAGATAAAGTCATATTAGATGCCGGTTGCGGAACGGGATTACTATATGATTTCATAATTAGTTCAATAGAACAATCTAAAACAGCATATTATTCCTATATAGCAATTGATATCTCAATTAATATGCTAAAAATTTTCAAATCGAAAAATTTCAATAAAGATAAGAACATAAGAAACAAATTAAATTTAGTATTATCAGATTTAGAAAATTTACCAATTAGAGGTAATATAGTTAATTCAGTTTTATCTCTTACTTCTCTTCAAAATTTGCCTCACATTAATGATGGAGTTAAAGAAACTCTTAGAGTAGCTAAAGATGAGATAAAAATTTCAATCCTAAAGAAGAAATTAGACTTGGATCAATTACTCTCTATATTAAAACCAAGAATAGATAACCTTGAAATTATTGACAATGAAACTATAGAAGATATTATTCTTCAAGGAAAAAAAGTTAAAACTTAGGGCATGAAATATTATTTTTGATAAAATTTTGATAATATCTCATCAATATTACTTTTAATTTTGAATTTTTTTTTAAAATAATTACACAAATTTTCAATATCTCGTTTTAGGAGAAAATTTGCATTTGGATGTCCACTATGAACCCATTGCAGCCAATCTATTATTAATATATTTCCTTCTTCGTCCACAACGATATTAAACTCTCCCAAATCACCATGAACTAAGTTTGCTTCCTGATATATTATTCTCATCTGGTCAATGATTTTATTAAATATGTATTCAGGCTTATCAATACTCTTATAATAAACTAATTCTTTTCCTCTCAAATATTCCATTACAATTATGTGCCTGTTATATCCAATTGGGTTAGGTGTATTTAATTTGAGCTTATATATCTTTTCTAATGCTTCAAATTCTTTCCTAGCAGCAAGCCTATTTACATAAAGCCAAGAGAAGTGCCCTCTTTCACCAATTAAATCTCTATATTTTTTAATATTCTTAAAACTTCTTCTTCCCATACGATAGATCTTAAGCGCAAATATATTTTCATTGTCATCCATACAGCTATAAACATCGGATTCCTTTCCTTTTCCAATAATTGGACCTAATTGACTGATAATATTTTTCTCTACTAAAGCATGCAAAGCTAATAAATCGTATCCAATAGAATTAAGAGTGTATGAAATTTCATGCTCTGATGTGTTTCTAATTATTAAATCGTTCTTATGAACTTTTTTTAGTCTAAATAAGGTTTCCTCTCTTGGATATCTGGAATAAAATTTAATATTGTTAACTGAGACATATTCTGATCTTTTCATACCAATTTCTATTGCCATTAGTATCCTAAAATCTTCTTTATCAAGTTTCTTAAGTAGTTTAGCCGCTTCCACAAATAAAATATCTATTTTGTCCTTTTTTAATTTATTGAGTTAAAGATACAGACCCTATAAAAAACTAAATTATTAAAAATAGATTTTAATTTTATTGATTTTCTAATCTTCTTTTAATTTCGTTCCATTGAGCTTCAATGAAAGAGTTATAATTATCAATATCTTGTTGTTTGATATCTTTAAACCTTTTCTGAGCTATTAAATATTCTTCGATAGGTTTTCTATTAGAGGCATCTAAATGCTTTTTACTAGGTTTTGATAATATGAATTTTCCATTAAAAACTTCATAAAGAGGCCAAAATCCCGTCTCTGTAGCCAATCTCCCAATTTTAATTGTATCTTTGGGATCATAACCCCATCCAGGAGGACAAGCTGAGAGAATATGTATATATTTAGTGCCTTTTATATCTCTGGCTTTTTGAAACTTTTCGTACAAATCAAAAATATATGAACCATTAGCAGTTGCGACATATGGAATTCCGTGAGCTTCAAGAATTTTTGGCATATTTTTTTTAGGTCTAGTTTTTCCACCAGGAGTAGTTGCTGTAAAGGCTCCGAGGGGTGTTGAACCACTTCTTTGAACTCCTGTATTCATATAAGCCTCGTTATCATAACATGCATAAATAAAATTGGTGCCTCTTTCAGCCGCTCCACTAAGGGCCTGTATACCAATATCAGTAGTACCCCCATCTCCTGCAAATGCCACTACACATATTTCATCAGCTAATCCTTTTTCTTCTAAAGATGAAACTATACCAGAAGCAGCTGCTCCTGTGGTCGCGAAAGGGGTATGAAGTACAGAGAGTTTAGTTGTGCAAAATCCCTGCATGCCATGTAAAACGGTAAGACATGAAGCTGGAACTGTCAATATTGTTTTTGGCCCAAGCGCTTTAAGAGCAAATCGATAAATTAAAGCCATTGCACATCCCGCACACATCCTTGTACCAGGATGAATATATTCATCTTCAACAATATCTAATACATTTACCATATTATTTTCCACCTCCCTTAAGAAATTCTTGTTCATCATAATCCTTCAATTCATCTAATTCCAAGCCAAAGTATTCTGTCTCATAGATAATTTCACCTTTTTTAGCTAATTCTAAAGATTTATGAACTCCCTCTATGATATGTTCACTTCTCACATCTCTTCCTCCCAAGCCAACGATAAAACCCTTGATAAAAGGAGGATTTTTTAAGCCATAAAGTGCCGCTTTCAATTCGTATGATAAAACACCTTCATATCCATATCCTATTTCTCTGTCAAAAACAATTATATTTTTTATACCTTTAAAAAACTCTCTCAAGTATTTTATGGGGAAAGGTCTGAACAATCTTAAACTCACTAAACCTATTTTCAATCCTTCTTCTCGGAGTTTCTCGATTACGGTTCTCGCTTGAGCAGATACTGACCCCATGGCGAAGATAATTGTATCCGCATCATCTGTCTTATATGTTTTAAATAATCCATTGCCATAGGCTCTACCGAATTTTTTAGTAAATTCATCATGCACTTCTTTTATAACGTTAATGGAATTTTCTAGCGCTTTTTGCAGAGAATACCTAAATTCATAATAACCAGGAGCTGTTCCTTCTTTTCTTTTTATTATATTAGGAGTTGTCACTGGTCCTACTCCTTTTACTTGAGAGATATCTGATAAATTAATATGATGATTCAAAGGGGGTAAGAACGTATCAATATCTTCTTGATTCTCTAATTCAATAGGCATCATAGTGTGAGATAAAATATATCCATCATAAGCAACAATAGTTGGTATGTTTACTCTAGGATCTTCAGCTATTTTAAATGCTTGGATATTAGTGTCATAAATCTCTTGATTATCTTCACACATAAATTGAATCCAACCAACATCTCTTATCGTAATAAAATCTGAATGATCATCCCAGACTGACCATGGTGCACCACAACTTCGGGTTGCTAAATTTATTACAATCGGTAATCGAGTTCCCGAAGCCCATGGCAGAAGCTCATACATTAACATAAGCCCATGGGCAGAGGTCGCAGTCCCAACTCTTGAGCCGGTAGCTGATGCTGCACAGCAAGCTGCTGCTGCTGAATGTTCAGATTCGACTAATAAGAATCTTGCTTTTAATTTACCTTTTTCTATAAATTCAGAAATTTTTTCTACAACAGGACTTTGGGGAGTTATTGGATATGCTGACATAACACCTACTCTTGCTTGCCTTAATGCATAAGCAGCTGCGTGATTACCAGTTAAGATTTTCACTTTTTTCTTTGAATTGACCACATTTTTTCCACTAACATTCATTCATACTTCACCTCTTCCATCGATATCGCTTTCACGGGACATTCCTCCATACATATCCCGCATCCTTTGCAATATTCTAAATTTATTTTAGGGGGGATTTCTCGAGAAACAACGGTTTCAGGGCAATACAACCAACAATTAAAACAACTAAATTTCCCAGATTTCGCTGGAATGCATTTTTCTAAATCAATAACTGGTTTTAATCTGCTCCATGTTCCCGTTTTTCCTGCTTCGCCTATTACTGGTTTTTGAACAGAAGCAAGTATTTTCTGGTAATCTTTTTTTAAATCTGTCATGGAAATACCAAAATTAGTTTTGACTATTACGCAATTTAATAACTCTTGAAATAAAACTCTTTTCTTTATTATTTTACTGAAATTTATTTAAAAATATTATAAAAATTAAATATATGTTATAATGCGTAGAAACAACAATAAAAAGTAAGAAATATATATTTAATACTTCCTTATTCATTTTGAACAAATTAATTATTCTGATTAATTTTAAGAGTATTAAATTTTTATATTAAAAGCAATTAGCAAGAAGAAACGGTGGCAAAAGTCTTGAATGAAGATATTAAAAAAAAAATTCTGAAAAGAGATTTCGAATTATTTTAGAAAATTCATACGATTTAATCATTATTCTTAATGAAAGATCGGAATATGAATATCTAAACGAAACAGCTCATTTAAAAATAACGGGTTATACCAGAGAAGAATTAATATCCAAACCTTTATTAGAATTTGTTCATCCTGATGATAAAGAAAAAGCTGAAAAAGAACTAAAAAAAGCTTTTGAATTAGGAGAAGCTTCAGCAGATTTAAGGTTTAAAAATAAAAGAGGTTCTTATGGATGGATCCATGGTAAAGGTAAGTCTTTTATTGATCATGATGGAAAAAGAAAACTTCTCATAATCGCAAGAGATATAACAGAGCGTAAAAAAATTGAAAATGCTTTAAAAAAGAGTAAGCAGAAGTATAAAAATCTATTTAAATCTATCCCAGATGGTATTGTAACTACTACTTTGGATGGAACATTTCTCAGTGCCAATCAAGCTTATCAGAATATGCTTGGGTATAACTTAGATGAACTTAAAAACATGAATTTCCAATTAATCACTCCAGAGAAATGGCGAGAGGCTGAAGCAGAGGCGATAAAGTCTTTCATGCCTAAGGGTTATGGAACATTTGAAAAGGAATATATAAGAAAAGACGGATCAATAATTCCTATATCCTTAACAGCATGGTTAATCAAGGATGAGCAGGGAAATCCTATTAAATTAGCTGGTTATGTTGAAGATATAACCGAACGCAAAAAGGTTGAACGTGAATTAAAGGAATCTGAAGAATTTCTTAAAATTATAATAGAGAAAGCTGTTCCTCCATTTGTAATCATTGATTTTGAAGGTAATATATTGATGGTAAACGAAACAGCATTAAAATTTTCAGGTTATTCAAGAGAAGAAGTTTTAAAAATGAATGCCTCTGATATAGCTCTTGAAATTATGCCAATGGACCATAGAAAAAATATTTGGGAGAGATTAGAATTTGGCGAACAAATTGAAGTTTCAGGAACACAAAAGCGAAAAGATGGAAGCGTATTTCCTACTGAAACTACATTAGTTAAGTTAAAATTAAAAGATCAACCCGTAATCGTAGCATTTTTTCGGGATATTACCGAGCGCAAGGAAGAAGAGCAAAAATTAAAGGTATCCGAAGAAATGTATCGATTAATTTCTGAAAATGCACATGATATAATTTCATTATTAAATAGTGAAGGAAAGTTCATATATTGTAATGAAGCTTTCAAAAGAATATTAGGGTATGAACCTGAGGAAATAATTGGAATTCCAACATCTGAACTTGCCCATCCTGAAGATTTAGATATAGTGTATCGCGATTTTAAAAAATTAATTCAAACGGGCTCAGTAAAAAATGAAGCTAGAGTTCTATGTAAAGATGGTTCCTATAAATGGCTTGAATCATTTTTTAAAGGGATACGTGATGAAAATAATAAAATAATAAAATTAATAGGAATCTCGAGAGATATTACAGAACCTAAGGAAGCAGAACAAAAATTAAAAGAATCCGAGGAGCGTTTTCGAAAAATTTTTGAAGAGGGGCCTCTCGGTATGGCGATTGTGAATTTAGATTATACATTTACGAAGGTTAATACGAGGTTTTGCAATATGTTAGGGTATACAGAGAATGAACTGACTAACATTGCATTTCAAGATATAACTCATCCTGAAGATAAAAATAAAGATACTAATCTTGCGGAAAAATTGTTTAGAGGAGATATACCATTTTATACTATTGAAAAACGTTTTATTAAAAAGAATAAAGATATTTTGTGGGGTAGTGTAACTGCTTCGACAATTCGAGATAAGAATGGAAATCCAATTTATGGTATAGGAATGGTTGAAGATATTA
>JAHPZI010000002.1:156175-183645 GCA_019058295.1 Promethearchaeota archaeon
ATTCGAGATAAGAATGGAAATCCAATTTATGGTATAGGAATGGTTGAAGATATTAATGAGCGCAAGAAGGCTGAAGAAAAATTAAAAGAATCCGAAAAAAAATATCGAAATATTATTGAAAACACTACAGAGGGTTATTTTGAAGTTGATTTAAAGGGAAATTTCACTTTTTTCAACGATGCATTATGCGAAATGTCGGGATATACTCGAGAAGAATCACTAGGAACGAGTTTCAGTAAATATATGACTGAGGAGAATAGTAAAAGGACGTTTAAAATGTTTAACAAAGTGTTTAATACTGGAATCCCGCAAAAAAACTTTCAATACGAATTTTTTAGAACAAACGGAAAAATAATGTATGGAGAATCTTCAATCTATTTAAAATACGATTCTGAGGGAAATAAAATCGGTTTCAGCGGATTTCTGAGAGATGTAACAGAGAAAAGAGAAGCAGCGCAGAAATTAAAGGAGTCCGAAGAAAAGTTTAGAACTATTACTGAACAATCTCTAATGGGCATTATGATTTTGCAAGATGATGTAGTTAAATATGTAAATAAAGAATTTGCTGATCTATTGGAATATGAAGTTGATGAAATTAAGAGCTGGCAGCCAGGTGAATATCTTAAAACAGTTTATCCCGAGGATAAAGATATGATCAGACATTATGCTGAATTGAGACAAAAAGGAATAGAAGACGATATAAATCATTATATTCATCGAACCGTTAAAAAAACAGGAGAAATTATTTGGTTTGAAGTATTTGCTAAAACTATTACTTATAGAGGAAGACCAGCAGATTTGATTACAATTATAGATATAACAGATGTAAAAGAAGCAGAAGAGAAATTAAAAGAATCTGAAAAGAAATTTAGGTCTATTTTTAAAGCGCTACCTGACCTTTTTTTCTTATTATCTGCTGACAGCACCATATTAGAATATCGTGGCAAAATAGATGATTTATACATTTCTCCAGAGAAATTCATAGGGAAAAAAGCAATAGATGTATTACCTACTGAAGTTGGTAAAGCAGGTCAAGAATCTATTAAAAAAACAATTGAAACAAAAGAACAACAGATAATTGAATATGAATTACTAATGAAAGATGGGATACATTACTATGAGGGTCGCTTTCTCTATTTTTCTGAGAATAGGGTTGTCATGTTTATAAGGGATATTTCCGATCGCAAAAAAGCAGAAGAAAATTTAAAAGAATCCGAAGAAAAATTTAGAACTATTACCGAGCAATCTCTTATGGGAGTAGTGATTATGCAAGATAATAAAGTTAAATATATAAATCAACAATTTGCTGATCTATCTGGATATACTATTGATGAAGCATTGAGCTTACAACTACAAGATATTTCTGATCTTATCCATCCGGAAGATAGAAAAATGGTAATGGAACAAATGATGAAAAAGCAAAAGGGGTCTCAAGATGTTACCAATCATTATCAGTATCGGATGATTAATAAGAGGGGAAAGATCCTATGGTTAGATAATTTTTCTAAAACAATTAATTATATGGGAAGACCAGCGGATTTAGCAACAGTAATAGACATCACCGAGCGGAAATTAGCGGAGGAACGATTAAAAGAATCTGAAGAAAAATTTAGAACTATTACCGAACAATCTCTTATGGGAGTAACTATTGTGCAAGATAATAAGGTTAAATATATAAATCAACAAATTGCTGATCTATCTGGCTATAGTATTGATGAAGCAAAGAGTTTCCAACTAAAAGATATTACTGAGGCTATCCATCCAGAAGATAAAAAAATAGTCATGGAACAAATGATAAAAAAGCAAGAGGGTTCTCAAGATGTCATTAATCATTATCAGTATCGGGTTTTTAAAAAGACGGGAGAACTCATATGGTTAGATAATTTTTCTACAACAATTAATTATATGGGAAGACCAGCGGATTTAATAACACAAATAGACATTACAGATCGTAAAATAGCAGAGGAAAAATTAAAAGAATCTGAAGAAAAATACAAAAATATGATTAATGACTTAGATCTAGGATTTTTTCAAGCAACATGGGATGGAACAATAATGAATGTTAATCCTGCGTTTCGCATGATTATGGGGTATAGTCAATCTGAAGGCTTAATTGGTAAAAAGATTTCGTTTTTTTTTAAAAATCCAGAAGAACAGAAAAGATATTCTGAAGATTTATTGAAAAATAATATTGTTGATAATTATATTATCCATGGGCAAAATGTATATGGAGAAGAACTAATTTTACAAACAGATTCCCATTTAAAAAGAGATGAGGAAGGGAATCCAATAGAAATAGAAGGTACCATTGCAAACATTACTGAAAAATTCAAGTTAGAGCAAAAATTAAAACTTTCGGAAGAAAGATATCGCTTCCTATTTGAACACTCACTTTTGGCTATAATTCTCTCAGATTTGAATGGGGTAATTAGAGAAATTAATCCTGCCACAGAAAAATTAATAGGATACTTAAAAAAAGAAGTTATCGGAAGATCGTACGAAAACCTTTCAATTGTCCATCCGGATCATTTACCAATAATACAACAACGCTTTAAGCAGCTTGTAAAAGGAGAGTCGGTTCCTCCTATGGATGTAAAATTTTACAGAAAAGATGGAAGTCTCTTATGGGCAAGTATTGATTCTAACCTTATAAAAATAGGTGATGAAATATTTTTACATGTTATGTGTCGAGAAATCACAGAAAGGAAAAAAGCTGAGCTTCTTGTTAAGGAGGAAATAGAAAAACTAAAAGAATTGGATCAAATTAGAAAAGATCTTATCTCGAGAGTATCACACGAGTTAAAAACGCCTTTAATTCCTGTGTTAGGTGGTGTCGAATATCTTCTTTACTCATATAGCGATAAATTTGAAAAGGAACAAATAGAGTTATTAGAGATGATCCAGAAAGGAGGTAAACGCTTAGGTAAGTTAGTTGAAAGGTTATTGGATATAACTCGAATAGAATACGATAAATTAATACTAAACAGACAATTAACCAATTTGAGTGAAATTATTAAAGAAACCGCTAATGATATGAAATATTTAATCAAGGAACGAAAAATTAATCTAAATTTAGTAGTACCAGAGGATTTATTTTTAGAAATTGATGGAATGAGAATAGAACAAGTAATTACTAATTTGTTATCGAATGCCCTTAAGAATACACCTCCAAATGGTAGAGTAAGTATAGGTTTAGAAAAGTATGGCAATTGGGCGATAATTTCTGTAAGTGATACAGGAGTAGGATTTACTGAGGATGAAATGAAAAAAATATTTACAAAATTCGGCAAAATTGAAAGACATGGGGAGGGACTTGAATATATTAATATGGAAGGGTCTGGTCTTGGATTATTCATCACTAAACAGATTGTGGATCTGCATGATGGAAAAATTTGGGTGGAATCTACTGGCCGTAATCGAGGTTGTATCTTTAAAGTTCGATTGCCAATTATTTAAGAGAGTGAAATCTATAAAATTTTTGCTAATTTATATCCTTCTTCAATCAATTCAATATTAAGTTTACCCAGTTCTTTGCTCATTCTTTTTTGAACAATTTTATTTAAATTATCTAAACTTAAGTCAGTTAAAGATTTAGATAATAATCCTAAAATTGGAGTATTAATGATTGGAGCTCCATCAATCGTCAAGCCTTTTTCTAAAGCTAATTTATTTAAATCAGCAACGATAATCTTAATATTAGAAAGATTAAATTTATCCGCAAAATACTTCGGTTCTTTTTCAGAATTTATAATAAAGATCCCATTATCTTTTAGGGAAGAGGCAATATTTTGATTAAATACTGTTTCGTCTAGAATTATTAAAATATTCGGATTTTCGATTTGAGTTCTGTCCCAAATTTTTTCTTTTCTTGAAAGTTTTGCATAAGCTTGAACTGGTGCCCCTCTCCTTTCTGCCCCAAAAGAAGGATATGCGTGAACATCTACAAAATTACCACTTAAAAATGCTGCTTCTGCGATAATCTCTGCGCACGTTACTACGCCCATACCTCCTCTACCATGAATTGCAATAGCATAATTCTTTATCTTATCATTTTCCGCCATTGAAACAACCTTATAGATTACAGTATAATACTCTGAAATAATACTTTTTAATATGAAATATATCTAAAAATTAAAAATTTTTCTCTATTTCAGATAATATTTTGGATTTTACATAAAAGAACTTGGCTTTTTTTTATTAAAAACAATAATGATAATAAAGCTAACGTTATTATATATAGAATATAATAATATCATTTTGCTCTAATATAAAATTCCATATGAGAAAAGTATGAAAAATCATAGTGGATATTTTGAAGGACGTGAACGCCGAAAATTATTTTATCAGTATTGGATACCCGATTCTGGGGAAAATAAAGCATTTATAGTAGGGATCCATGGATGGGGGACACATTCTGACGGATTTAAGGTCCCTGCGGAATATTTAACAGAAAAAGGTTATGCATTATATTCCTTTGATTTAAGAGGACATTGGAGAAATGCAGGCAATACACCCGGACATATTGACAGTATGGATCATATTCAAAAAGATATTGTTCTCTTTATGGACATTGTCAGGAAAGACTCGAAAGATAAAAAAATATTTCTAATGGGATACTCCTTTGGAGGATTAATTAGTTTAATCTATGCTATAAATCGTCCTGATTTACCTGGAGTGATTGTTGCTTCACCTATGTTAGGGCTCTCAATTGGAAAGAAATTGGCCAAAGCACTGGCAAAACCTATTTCAAAAATCACACCAACTAAAATTATGGACTACGAGATTGATCAAACACTATTAACTAGCGATTTAAAGATTCTAAGAAGTTATTTAGCTGATGATAACAAATTGAACATTATTTCGGTTAAAAGTGCCGCAGAAAGACAGAAATCAATGATATGGGCCATGGATAACGCTAGAAACCTTTCATGTCCAGCATTAATTATGCAGGCAGGAAAAGATAAAGTAATTGATAAAGAAAAAACTAAGGAATTCTTTGAAAAAGTAAAATCTAAAGATAAAACCTATAAAGAATATGATGGATTTTTACACGATATACTTCACGAAAAGAAAAGAGCTCAAGTATACCGCGACATTGATATATTCATTTCAAAGATTTTAGGAATCAAAATTAAGAACTAATTTTAAAATAGTAACTGAGTAAAAATAACAAGAATAATAATAAATAAATGGTAAGAAAGAGATAATGCTAACTTTTCAAGACCTATTTTATTATTTTGACCTATTAATCGGATTCACAGCTCCTATTATAGTCTATATTTTATATCGAACTGATAAAATAGACAGAATATCTTGGTGCGTTTTTTGGTTAGGAGCAGCAGTAGGTCTTACATGGGAAATCCCCATGTTTATAGGGAGCTATGAAACTACTTTTTTTATAACATTAGAAACCATACGTCCATACCCTTATCATTATTTAGTTTTCATGATATGCCATACTTTATGGGATGGAATGCTATTTCTGATAGGATATAGGTTAGTCTTACTCCTCTCCAAATCACCTCGTTTTGATAAATTTAACATTAAAGAACTATTGATTCTCATTATATACGGTCAGATTCAAGAATTTATTGTCGAGATAGGAGCGGTTTCAAATTCAGCTTGGACTTTTTTTGTATATTGGTGGAATCCTGCTTTATTTTATGTTAATGAATATCCGATAACTCTATATCCACAATTATCATGGCTCTTTGGAACCATTTTATTCTATTATTTACTTTTAAAATTGAAATCGAAAATTAAGGATAGTTCTAAAGATATCTATTAAATCTTTTTGAGTATAGAAGGATTTACAGCGTTATTTCTAGCTTGTAATAGATTTTTTTGTAGACCTTTTATTATATTCATTTTTCCCATATCTGAGAGCCCATAAGTATATATTTTATTAGTATTTTGCCTTATTATAGCTTCTTTTTTAGGTAAAGATTGATTAAATAAATAGAAAAGATTGGCAACTTCATAAAACTTCTCCTTAGCTCCTAGTATCTTGTTTGATTCACAATGAAAAGCTTTATAAACATCGGGAATATTCTGAAGTTCATTAACAAAAAATTCCATAACTTCTCCAAATGTGCTTAAATTATATTGCCTATCAAAACAAATAAGACTTAAAAGGAGAATTTCCGCTTTTCCTCTTGCCATAGGGCTTGGCATTTCAAAAATTAGATTGATTGATCTTATCGTACCATACTCATGAATAAAAAAGCCCTCTCTATAGAGATCCATAAGGAGAGGAATGTGATCTAAAATAGCAGAAGTTCTGAGTTCAGGAGCTTTTAACAAAATCCTAGGACCTGATCGATTGTTAAAATAACTTAGAAGAGGATAAATCATTTATTGCATCAACTCTAGATTTGTTTATAGCAATAAAAATAAATAATCTAATATCATTTGGATATTATCAAACAATGCGAATATAATTATTTAAATAGCCATTGCTTAATTTCCAAAATCTATACTATAGGCACATTTCTCACACAGTTTAAGTTTCTTGTGCCTAATTAGTTTTTCCCGATAATATCGATACTTTTTGGAATTCCAAATATCCAAGAAATGCTGTTCATTCAGGTTACCAAATGTATAAATACCATCATAGTCATAACAACATGCTCCAACTCTGCCATCCCATAAGATGACACACTTATGTTCCCAACTACAAAATATTGTAGGATTTATTAACTCGAGTTTTCCATTCACATAATTATATCTCTTCGTCCCATTTTTTGGAAGATATTTTTCTACTAAATCTGAAACGGAATGATCATTGCGAAAACCTTGTGAGTGCAGAGGAAAGCAAATAGCTTTAAACCACACACCATCAACACCAATTTTATTCATTAACCAGTCATATATAGTCTGAAGCTGGTTCTCATTCTCTCGGCTAACGATAACCTCTGCCATAATCAGTGGAAAAGTCTTCTTCTGTTCCTTTTTCGCTTCACAAAGTTTTTTTACATGTTCTATTGTATTTTTGAAGTTAGCACCTGCTCTAAATTGCTCGAAAATAGTTGGATTTGCACTGTCTATACTGACAATAAGAAGATTTAATTGAGAATCCAAGATTTCCCAAATTTTTTGCTTATTAATTAAGGTGCTGTTTGTATCCACCACTGTAAAGATGTTATATTCAGCAGCATCCCTCACCATTTTGAAGAGTTTTGGATTAAGAAATGGCTCTCCAGCGAAGTTAAAATTGAAGACTATCGCAAACTTATGTACATCATCAAGAAGTTTTTGGTATGTTTTGTAATTCATCATACCTTGCTTTCTTGTCATGTATTTGTGAGGCGTTGTACATAATGGGCATTTCAAGTTACAACCACAAATTGGCTCGATCATTATTGAGAGGGGAGTTTTAGCAACCTTGTAAGATATATATCTTCGTAATAAGCTGCCGCTTATCGAAGGATTGAAAAAAATATTATTTTTAATATAATATTTGATTATTGGGGCAATCCATTTTCGAAATATGGCCACGTATTTTTCAGACATTATTACTTGGACTTTTAAAATTTAATTATTATATTCGTAATTTTAAAATTTTGGATAATTTTTAAAAAAACTTTTACAACCTCGTAATATTATTAATAAATTCTTATTTTTATTGAACTTTTTCAGACTCTTAACAATAATATAATAAATTATCTTCTCATTTATCATACTTATTAAAAAAGTAATAAATAGAATTAATTTTAATAGTGAATTATTTATAAAATTAGATTAAGAAGTACTTAAAATCATAGAAAAACAATTTTATCAATATAATATGTCTCTAAAAGAAATTAATGAGCGTTCTTTAACACCCATGATGAAACATTGGTACGCTGTTAAAAAGAAATATCCCGAACATTTATGTGCTTACCGAATGGGTGATTTTTACGAGTTTTTTTATGATGATGCCGAACGTGTCTCTAATTTACTGGGGATAACATTAACAAAAAGGAAGATAGGGAATGATTCATATCCATTAGCTGGCATACCGCATCATGCCGGGAATTATTTGAACAATTTAGTGAATATGGGACAAACTATTGTTTTAGTTGAACAATTAGAGGATCCGGCAACAGTTAAAGGAAGAATTGTTAAGCGCGGTGTAGTTCGAATACTTTCTCCAGGCACAATTACAGAATCAGGTATGTTAAAATCTGATGAGAATAATTATATTGCGTCTATGGTAAAAGAAAAAAAAGGATATGGTGTTTCATTAGCAGATATTTCCACTGGTGAATTTTTAGCTACTGAGTTTTCGATAAAAGAGAAGGATCCAGAAGAAAAATTACTTAGCTTGTTTTCTCAATACGATCCTGTAGAAATAATTATCCCTGCGGAGCTTAAGAGAGATGAAAGGCTTTTTATATTTTTAACGGACCTAACAGAAGCAATTATAAAAGCCTATGATGATTATGTTTTTAATTATGAAGAATCCTATTCCTTAATTAAACGTCATTTTAACATCTCAAATTTAGAGGGTTTTGGTTTAGAAGGGGCTGAAATAGCAATTCAGGCTGCTGGAGGGCTTTTAGCTTTTTTGAAAGAAACCCAGAGAGATGTAATTCCAAATATATTTAAAATAAATTTAATCCAAGAAAAAAATGCTCTCCATTTAGATTATGTAACCCAGAGAAATTTAGAATTAACAACATCTTTATGGGAAAGAGGAAAAGATACGACGTTATATTCTGTTTTTAACCACGCTCATACGCCTATGGGCGCTCGATTGCTAAAAAAATTCATCCTTCAACCTCTTAAGGATATTGAAGAAATTAATCAACGTCTAAATATAGTTCAAAAGTTTAAAGATGATATTTTTTTAAGATCTGATTTAAGAGAAAACTTAAAAACTATTGGAGATCTCGAAAGATACATAAATCGAGTAAGTTATAAAACGAGAACAAATGCTCGCGATTTATTAAATATAAAAAACTCTTTAGAAATTATCCCAAAAATTAAAATATTATTAGAAGAGGCGAAAATTCCAGAGATAACAAGATTTCTTGATAAAATCAACAATTTTAATGAAATTAAAAGTTTAATAGAAGTATCAATTAAAGAAGACGCCCCTACAACAGTTAAGGAAGGAGGTTTAATCAAGGATGGTTTCAATGATAATGTTGATGAGTTAAGAGATATCCTAAATAATGGAAAAAAATACGTTCTGCAATACGAGGACGAGCAGAAAAAGCGATGGAATTTGACCACAGGATTGAAAGTTAGGCATAACAATATTCTTGGGTATTATATCGAAATAACTTTCAATACGCTAAAATCTATTTCAAAAATACCTGATGAATATGTGGAGAGATCGACTCTTAAAAATGCAAAGAGATATACCACTGAAAAATTGAAAGAATTAGAAGAGAAAATTGTTGCCGCCGAAGAACAAATAAATGATTTAGAGTATGAAATTTTTAGCACAATTCGAGATAAAGTTACAAAAGAAACCGAAAAGATCTTAGGAACCGCAAGGACTATTGCCAATATTGATGTGTTGGCATGTTTTGCCGAGATTGCTGAAAAATATAATTATTGTCGTCCTATAATCACTAACGATGAAAAAATTATAATTAAAGAGGGAAGACATCCTGTAGTTGAGCAGATTAACATTATTGAACAATTTATCCCTAATGACTGCTATATGGACCCAGAGAACGAGCAATTATTAATTATAACTGGCCCAAATATGGCTGGCAAAAGTACTTATCTTCGACAAGTAGCTCTAATATGTTTAGTTGCCCAAATGGGTTGTTTTGTTCCCGCTAAATCAGCCACTATTGGGATAATAGATCAAATATTCACAAGAATCGGTGCCTCAGATGATTTAGCAAGAAAATTAAGTACATTTATGATAGAAATGACAGAAACAGCAAAAATTCTAAATTATGCTACGGAAAAAAGTCTTATAATAATTGACGAACTTGGGAGAGGTACTAGTACAAGCGATGGTCAGAGTATTGCCATGGCAACGCTTGAAAAGTTGCACGATTTAAAAGCCAAAACTCTTTTCAGTACGCATTATCATCAATTAACCGAAATCAATTTACCACGCGTGAAAAACTATCATCTTGATATTATTGAAAACGATGACGGATCCATTAATTTTGTTAGAAAATTGAGTTCAGGCAGTACCGATAAATCTTATGGTATTCATGTTGCCAAACTTGCCGGTATCCCCGATGATGTTGTTATAAGAGCATTTGAAATATTAGAACAAATTGAAGAAAAAGATCCATTTAAAGCTACGGTTAAAGAAAATGGAAACGATAATTCTTCCACTAAATACTACGATAAATTAATACAAGAGAAAAAAGGCTTTTTGGATAAATTGAACTCTGAATTGAAACATAAAAAGCAAGAATTATATGATTATGAAGATGAGTTGAGCAAAAAAGAAAAAGTATTGAAAGAAAAAAATCTTGAAATTAAGAACGTTAATACTATAGTTCACTCAAAAAAAAAAAAAAGTCCGAAAGAGAAAAAATATATACAAACCAGTTTCTTTAAACCTATTGTTAAGAAAGAAAAAATAGTTGATGAAAAAGTTAAAGCTTTAATTGATTTAATAAAAGAAATGGATATAAATTCAATTACACCTGTTGATGCTATGAAAAAGCTGATTGAACTTAAAGAAAAATTGAAGGAACAGTAATTACAAATAATCCTAAGTTACGATACCTAAAATTAATACTGGAATTATAAATACTACTATTGTAATATAAACATAATAAATTACTATAGCTGAGAGAGAAGAAATCCTATAAATCTTTTTCTTTTTAGAATCTGTAACTCCATCTAAGAATATTATTAATAACAAACTAAAGAACATAAGATGAGATGGTTGTAGCGCTTTCCAGAATAGTGATTCAAATAAAATACCTTCTACTGCCTCGTCGCTATGACCCCAATTGGTTACCATCTGCATGAAGTAATCAGGAAAAATTATATATGGAATAAATACTATAAAAAAAGGAACTAAGTAATAGATAAGGTCTTTAAATTTTATTTTCTTGGCAATAAGTAAAACTGGAAGAAATATAAATGCATTTATTTTAAATGTAGCTAAAGTAAAAAGAATTCCAGCAACCCATTTTTTATCTTTCTTTAATGCAAGATAAGAATTGAATAAAAAGAATAGAATTAAAAAATTAACGTTATTAAAATACGCATCAACACTATAACCAATACAGCTTAAAATGTAAAAAATAATTAAATCAGTTCGACTTTCAAATAATTCCTTAGCTTTAAAGAATACATACATTACAGAGATTAATCTTAAAATATCCCAGAGATATAATCCAATTTCAATTGGTAGTAAATACATTGGATAAAACATAAAGTACCAAAAATATAAATAATAAGGAGGCCATGCTGAACCTTCTATAGGGTCATAAAAATTTATTAAGCCATTTTTTATTCCCTCTCTAAGAATTATAAAATCATAATCCCTTCTAGAGTAAATAAAGTAATTGCTATCATTAAAATATAAGAAAATCCTAATTATTGTGAGGATAATCGTAATAATGATTAGAGAAATAATAAAAATTAAATGAAATGGGTACTCCTGCTCATCATTACTCATAATTTTTCAAATTAATAAAAGAAAAAATAAACTTAACCTATAAAAGAATTTTTTTATTATAAATTAAATTGATTTATTTTTCTGAAATCGCTTCTACGTTCCCAATTGCTCATAATTATATATTAAATATTCAGATTTATTTAATCTTTAATACTCTATTCATTTATATTTGAATGAATGAAAATTATATATAGCCTAGTAAATTTTTAAAGTTCTTGTAAAAACGAAGGTATTGATACAATTGAGAAAAATCAAAAAAATTCAAGACGCTGAAAAAATAGCCGCAGGAGAAGTTGTTGAAAGACCTGCTAATGTTGTTAAAGAGCTAATAGAAAATAGTATTGATGCGGGATCACAAGAAATAAGATTAATCGTGAAGAAAGCAGGTAAATCGCTAATTCAAATTATAGATGATGGGATAGGAATACCTCCTGATGATATTGAAATCGCTTTTGAGAGGCATACTAGCAGTAAGATAAGAAATATTAAAGATTTAGATAATCTCCATACGTTAGGATTTAGAGGTGAAGCTTTAGCTAGCATTGCGGCTGTGAGTCAAGTTGAAATTACTTCAAAAACAGAAGAAAATGATTTAGGTATTCAATTATTTATAGAAGGTGGAAAATTAACAAAAAGAAAAGAAATTTCTTGTCCTGTTGGGACGAATGTTAAAGTTAAAAACATCTTTTATAATATCCCAGCTAGACAAAAATTTCTTAAATCAGATTCTACTGAACTTGGGCATATTACGGATATCATGCAAAGGTACGCACTTGCTTATCCTGATATTCATTTTATTTACAGACATAACGATTTAGACATACTCAATTGCCCTCCTAACGATTTGAAAACCACAGTGTTTCATGTATATGGAAAATCAAACGCAAAATTTATGGAACCTATTGATTATTCGGAGCAAGATATTAAAATATCTGGATTATTAGGACATCCACAAATTTCAAAAAAAAATAGAAATTCCTCAAGTTTATATATTAATCGTCGCTACGTTATAAGCGACTTATTGTTTAGAGCAATCCAAGAAGCATATAAAGGAATTTTGATGATTGGAAAACATCCCTTTTTTATATTAAATATTGAGTTAGATCCCTCAGTAATAGATTTTAATGTCCATCCGAAGAAGCTACACATTCGATTTGAACGAGACGTATATGTTTATAATAGGGTTTATAATATTATTCGAGGTTTTATTGAAGAAAATTTCATCACTAACGAGGCGAAATATATTTCAACTGAGTTAGAACAATTCATTCCCGGAGTGGAGAGCGATCTGATAAAGGAAAATACCCTTGAATCAGAAGAAATCAAAAGACCAATTAAAGAAATTCGTGAAAGAAAGAAGGATAAACCAAAATCTAAATCATTTTTAAATGAAAAAGGTGAATTAATCGACGATACAGTACAGCTACATTTGACAGATAATATAACTGGCGAGGAGGAAAAAAATAAAATCCCTGATACATATTTGAGAGAAAAATACATTGTATCAAAAGATTTTCCCAAGTTACGCTTAATCTCCAGCACAGGACAATTAATAAACAAGACCTATGTCGTGTTAGAAGGATTCGACAAAGAGACCAACGAGCCAGGATTATATATTTTAGATCAACATGCGGCATCTGAAAGAATAAACAAAGAAAAATTTTTGAGAGCTTACGAGACTTCACAAATAAGCAAACAATCCCTAATATCCCCTCTAAAAATTGAAGTTTCTCCCAGCGAAACTTTCTTTTTGCAAGAAAATTTAAACGAAATAAAGAAATTAGGTTTTACTTTAGAACATTTTGGTGGAAATACCTTTATTTTAAGAGAAATTCCGGTGATTATGGAAAAGCTTCCTGAAACGGGAATTATAAAAGAAATCTTTAGCGATATTGCGGAAATAGGCAAAGACAAAAGCTTCGCAGGAGTGAAAGAAGAAATTATCAATTACCTTGCTTGTCATAAAAGCATAAGAGGGGGCGACTATTTAACCCTTAAAGATATTAGAAATCTGATAATTGATCTATCGAATTGTAAAGATTCCTTTCATTGTGCTCATGGAAGGCCCACCTTGAAATTTATTTCCTTCAAAGAATTAGATAAATTATTTAAACGGATTGTTTAAAAAAAAAGATTTAAGTCATTGAATCTAAGCTATAAGAATCGTCATGTAACGAGTCCATAAGACTTAGAACTGTTAATTTCAAGGAAAGCATCTCCATAACTTCAATATGTAATTTTTTGTATAGTTCTGATTCTTTAGGGACATCATAGATTTCTATGAGGTTATTAAATTCTATAGCTAATTGGCACCTTAAATCATCTTGTTTATCTAAATTGAGTTCTTGAGATTCAATCCATTCGTCGATGGCACCTTTAATCAAGGTCTCTACTTCGCTATCTCTCGTATATTCAACCTCTACTTCTTGTGATTGTTTACGCCTTTCCATGTATTTTTTATCTTGATACATTGGCTTTAATAACAGACCCAGATTTATTATTAATGGTTGTAGACTAAGTTTTCCTAACGCTCTTGTTAAATATTCAAAAATTTCTTCTTTCTGGTACAATCTTACATAATCAACATATTCTTGAATAAATCCCATAAGAGTGGTTCTTATCAAAATCCTTACAAATTCGTTTAACGAGCCTCCTGTAATCTCAATAGTTTTTTGAATATAATCATATGTAGAGTTCATGAACTCCTGAATCTCTCTAAACATAGAGAAAGGTATAAGAAATGCTTTAAGTTTTTCTAAGATTGTAATTTTATCTTCGATCGAAATAGATAAAGCATATAAAATCATTTTTAATTTAAACCTTTCATTAGGAATTGATAAAAATTCCTGTACTATACGCAAATTATATCCCAAGGAACTATATAAATCATCCATTTTTGTTAATAACCAATTTTAGTTTAAAAATAAAAAAATAAATTATTCTTCTTTTAATCCTTATTATTGGTCGATTTCAGCAGAATACTAATTGTATTAAAACTAAAATTTCGTCAAGTGCAAGTAATTCAAGATTATTTTCCCAATACCTAAATATCCAATGAAAATAATGTAAATACGGTATATTTAAATCTTTCCATTTTGTCATAGGACAAAAAGGAAAATCAATCTTATAGCTCTATAGAGAGTTTATGCATAAAATTACGACTATAATTAGGTTATACTACTGCAAATTCTAATCTTAATTATAAATTATCAATCTTCTTAACTGCTTTTTATTAATCTCAATTATATTTTTAAAAAAACTAACATTTAAATTATAAATATAAGTAGAATTGTCTTACGCTTTTGAAAAAGCGATTCCTTCTATTCCTTGGATACCCTCAACTTGACCAAAGAGTTCTTCTACTTTGTCGGTACCGCCCCATTCCTCAGGATATCGCACCTGAACTCTCGCTTTTTTCAAGCCGAAGGCCACTGGCATCACATCATATTTAACAATTGAGCAACTATCAGGTAATACTCCTTTCAACTTACCAACAAATTCCTCAAAATCAAGATCAACCTCTTCAGGAACAACATCAATTAATGCGATATATTCTCCTCCCATAATCTAACCTCTAAACGATATTAAGGACCCTCAAAATCGCATTTAAGACATCTATATGTCTTTCCCATTGCTCTACATCTTTCGCATCGCCATATTGTTACATCTCCACATTGAGGACACGGAAAATGGACGGCAGCTTCGTAAGGCGCTATAGCTCGACCACAGCAGAAGCACGTATTTTTTTTTAAAGACATATGGAACCGATATATTAATTTATAAATAGTTAATCTTGAAAAATAAAATCAAAGATAACTTTAATTATTTTTTATTTTTTCGGTAGATATAAATATCTCACTTAAATTTGGATGTGAAGTGGCAGGAATTAATTTAATTAATATGTTTTTAATGTTTTCCGTGATTTTCAAACCCTCTGTACCATATAATGGAATCCATTTATTCCGTGTTAAACACGAACTCCTTATTTCAGTTTCTTTACCAGAATAGAGTGGAACCTTATTTTTTCTTTTCATGAAAATCCATATTCCATCATCAAGTTCTCTAAAATGATCAATTTCCTTCAAAAGAAATTCAACACGTTTTATTTTTTTAGATAAAAAACCCTCGCCGCGAATAATAATCATCTTTGTCTTTGTAAAATATATTGTCGATCGGTTATCTCTAAGCTCATCATCATATGCTGTAGCTCCTATGTATATTATAGTATAGAATACCATTAGCGCTATTATTATAATTGGAATTACAAAAAGTGGAGATATTAATGTAAAACCCATCAAAACCATTGAAATAAACAAACCTGTGCCTATGAATATGAAGCATGTCAATATTCCAAAGCCTGAGGGCATAGGTTTAACCTTTAATATGATTTCTTCGCCATTTAATTGATTCAATTCCTCATTTCCACTCATCTTATCTTAATCACCCCACTATTTTGTTTCAGCTAAAAGTTCAATTCCCAATCAACTTATTATAACAAATTAAATTAACGATTAAAATTAAATGAAAGAGAAAAAAAGGAATTAATTATTTTTTATTTTTATTTTTTTTTTTAGGAGCAAGTGAATTAAACTTTAAATTGTTTAACAACATAATTTATTTATTGAATTTAATTTTGATATTTTAATCTAAATTTTAATTTATTCTTAAAATAAATTTCGATAAAGGTGAAAGAACAATTCCAGAAAATAAGGTAAAAAAATACTTCTCTTTAATTGAATGTTGGGCTTGGTGCGATATTTGTCAGGACATGGTTGCTTTGAATATTAATAAAAAGGAAATTTATAATGGTCTTGAAATGGGCATTTATACCAAGGAATATAAACATTCAAATAAATATCCAGATCCAGAAGATCCAGAAGATAATTCTGGAGAAGAGCACACAATTTATGTTTATATCAACGATAAATACGATGTAACAGGAGTTAAAGCTTTTTTTGGAGATTCGCCTAGTATGGAAGAAATGGAAGCAGCAGCGACCACAGGAGAAGTTAGAATCCCTATAGTTGTGAAAGAAATCCCTCCAATGAGCGTTCATTTGGGAATGATGACGCAAGAAGAATTTAAGGTCCTAAAAATATGTGACGGCATGAATACAATCGAACAGGTGGCAGAAATCGCAGGAAAATCTGTAGATGATATAGAAAAAATGATGGAAAAATTAAGAAAGAAAGGATTAGTTGATATAATTAAAAGAGCTTAATCTTTTTTTATTTTGCTTACTTATTGAATAATAGACTTACTCCTTTTTATTTATAATCTTAATACCTTCTTCTAATCCAATTTGCAACGCCTGAATATTATCCTCAGGATCTCTAAGCCATTCCTTTATTACTTCCTCATAATGTTCAATCTCAATAAACGGAATTTTACCTGTAGCAATCGCAAAACCTAACATGATTATATTAACTTGCTTATTACTGTTAAATTTTTTAAGTGATAATTCAGTTGCATTCATAAAAAAGACCTCATCTGAATACCCCTTTAAGATCTCTTTGATTTTCTCCAAGGATGGATATTCTTCCAAATTGGCTGTAATTAAAATTGGCGGAATTGTGCGCGTATTAATGACGAACGTCGTTTTATTTGAAGCAAATATCCCTCGTCTTAACGCTTCTACAGGTTCAAAACATATATATAAATCAGCATCACCATAACAGATCAATGGAGATTGAAGATTCTTACGGTCATCTTCAAAAATTTCCTTTTGATATCTCGTATGACTTGAAATTGCTCCTTCTCGCTGAGCGAGCCCATGCATTAAATGTATATGCTTGAGTTAAGCTTTATATTTCACTTCCAAAAGCTCGCTTTATTCCAGCTTTTTGAGCAGCAAATTCAATTAATCTTTTCAAGGTAATAACGCCTTGTCCAGCAGTTCCAGCTATAACGATATTTATTATATCTGTTTCATTAAATTTCACGGAATGATACCTCCTTTTCTAAAGCATTGAAGATGGATTTATGTATCGCGGCATTGGGACATATTTTGAAGCATACGCCGCATTTTATGCATCTATCCTCATCAATTTGCATAGTTTCTTTTTCGTCGATTACGGTCCGGCGTATTGCCGGGCAACTAAGAATTCTTGCACATTCATAGCACATTTGACAATTATAGACTTGATAGACTTCCTCTTTTATTTTTTCTCCTTTCTCTTCGAGGTCTTTAATCTGACTTATACGCCATCGATGAGCTTGAAGAGCGCATTCCCTTTTAATGATAATTACTTTTAAGCCTTTAATTTTTAGACCCTCTTCAATAGTTCGAATAAGTTTCTTAGGATTATACGAATCCTCGACTCGAAGCCATGGTACACCTATTGCTTTACAAATTGTTTCTATTGAAAATCCTTTATTAATTAAATATCTAAGGACATCATCTTGATGGCCGGTCATCGCTGTCCATGAATTTTCAAAGATAATTAGGAGTACATTTGAATTATATCCAACAGCTTCTGCTAATGGTGGCATACCCGTGTGAAAAAACGTGGAATCTCCTATCAATGCTATAATTTGTTGTTCAGTTTTGGTGGACATGCCAATAGCCGCACTTATCCCTCCGGACATGCAAATGATTAAATCACTACATTCTTGAGGTGGGAAAAATGACATAACATAACATCCAATATCTCCACAAATTACAGTATTTTCTAAACTATTTGTTGCTTTTAATATAGAATAGAGTGTAGCTCGTTCAGGACAACCAGCACAAAAAGTAGGAAATCTGCTAGGAACAACCTCTTTATACGAATTGAAATAATCGATAGCTTTTATCATCTGATCGTTTGGTGTTTTATTAAAGATCTTTGCTAAACAAGTGGCGACTAATCCAGTAGAAAATTCATTATATTTAGGGAAAAATTTCTCTCCAATTATTTCTACCTTAATTCTTTGATTCTGAGCAATTTCAGCAATTTTCATTTCTAAAAAGGGTTCTAATTCTTCGATAATAATTACTTTTTCTAGGCATTGCATGAAATTAGTTATTTCTTTGTAGTTTAGTGGGTAAATCATTCCAAGTTTTAGAACTGGCACATCGTTTAATCCTAATTGTTCAAGAGCTTCCATTGTATAACCAAAAGGCATACCGCTAGTTATTATTCCTATTTTATTATCCCCTGAGATAATTTTATTTAATCCTAGTTCAGGAATAGCTGCCCTTAATTTCTCAATTCGTTCATATAATCTAATATGATTATTGATGGCATGAGGAGGCAATGAATTGAATTTTGGAATATTTCTGATAAATTCTCCTTTTCCCTTACCCTTTTTTAGTGGTTCTAACTCCACAAATCCTCTAGAATGAGCACTTCTAGTTGACATCCGAAAATCAAAAACCAAATCGTATTTTTCTGAAAGATCAAAAGCGATTTTAATCCAATCTTTACATTCTTGAGGCGTGTGAGGTTCAATAGTAGGAAGATGAAGCATCCATGCATAAAAACGCTCATTTTGTTCCTGGTGTGAGCCGAGTGATCCTGGATCAGAACCGATCGAGACGACCATTCCTCCGGGATTTGGTCCATTTAACGCAATTACACTAAGAGCATCGCTCGCTACATTCAGCCCAACGTGCTTCATAGGATTAAGGCTTCTACATCCAGTCCAAGCAGCTCCCGCACAAGCAGAGGTTGCTACCGCTTCGTTTACAGCCCAATGATGCACTAAATATTCACTCATCTCGGGATTTTCTCGAAGAACTTGATGAAAATATTCTCCAATATCACTAGTTGGAGTACCTGGATATTGAGAAACATAAGACACCCCTGCCTCGAGACAACCTCTTACAAGGGCCTCGTTACCGAGCATTAATACTTTTCCTTGCTCATCAAGAAATCGAGTATCTTTTATTGGCAATTTAATCCTCTTCAATAATTTCAAGTTAATTTATAATTTAAAAGCTAAATTACAAAAAAAATTTATGATTATCTTTTGTAATTAGAGGTTTCAAAAATTAGTTTTATGTTAAATCATTGAAAAAAGAATAAGATCAATTTAAAAATTAAAGAAAAATAAAAAAAAATAAAGAAAGGATAATTTTCATTTTTTTTATGTACTTTTAAAATAATTCCCCATTCTAGTATTATGGAAGAGTTAAAATCAAAAGTAAGAAAGAAAGGACTCGAGTTAGGGATGGATTTAGTTGGTTTTACTGATCTATCTCGTCTTATTAATGCTCCAAAACGATTTCACGCGACGGACTATTTACCAACAGCAAAATCAGTTATCGTTGTGGGTTGTCACTTTCCCGAAGGAAGCGTGGAAAACTGGGTAAAATCGCCTTCTTCATACCAGTATTATGGATATGCTCTAATAAATAAAGAATTAGGACGTGCTTGCTTGCATATTTCTAAATTGGTAGAAAAAGAGGGATATAGATGTTTTCCGATAGTTCCAACAGGACACTCAAAAGATTGGGATCATAAAAAGCAATTAGGAGAATTTTCCCATAGACATGCTGCTGTTGCCGCAGGTTTAGGTGAATTTGGGTACAATAGACTTGTTATTACACCTCAATTTGGCAATCGGATACGATTTTGTTCTATAATTACCGACGCACCCTTTGAACCCGATCCTATGTATGATGGACCTGCATTATGCGACCGATGTAAAAAATGTATACAAGCATGCCCTGGAGATTGTCTTGATGAGAGTAAGCTTTTAGAATGTCAAATCGGTGAAAAAAAGTATGAATATACCACTCTTTATCATTTTAAATGTTTTTACCACCTCCTGGGATTAGGACCGAAAACTGGAGCTGGTATTGATATCAAGGGACCTAAGAAAAAAGGAGAACTTTCACAACTTGGATTTTTAAAACGCTATATAAAAGCTTTTATTCTTCGATTTCAAAAATATCAGTATATTTCCCGTCAACAAAACGCCGTGGATTGGTTTGAATTCTGTGGACGTTGCTTACATGTATGCAATCGACCATTAAAATAGCTCAATTTAATAATTAAAGAAAAATAAAAATGAAGGTGCCCAAAAAAGGCCAGTTTAAATTAATAATTGAAATTTATTATCTAAATTGAATTAGACATAATTATCCTTTGAAAAATAAATCTAAGATTGATTTATTTCTAAATCATAAAAAAAAAGAAAATTTAAAAAAAAATTTTATAAAAAAAATAAAAAATTATATATATTAAGGCATTTATCTCGGTTCTAAAAGCATCCCTAGAAGCAACGATGTATAACTTGAGGCCCCATCTCTTTGTATTCGTGAAGTTGGTAAAATCTTCCAACTTTTTCGCGACGAGTCACCCACATTTTTCACGATTCAAGCGTTCTCGCTTGAAACTCTATGAAATGTTTTGAGTGACGAGAGAATTGAGCCGCCTATCCATACGGAATACATACGTTCTGGTGGTGCAATAATCTTTACATCAACAGACTCAGGGATTTGTTCTTTTATTTCCTTGGTCAATCTTTCTTTAATGCCTGGGAACATAGTAGAACCTCCAGAGAGCACTATATTGCTGTAGAGATCTCTTCTTAGGTCGACATCACACTCGGAAATAGCGCCTACGATAACATCATCTAAAGGCTCTAATTCTTTCCCGATTACTGATGGATTAAATAAGCATTCAGGGCCTAGAAATCTTTCTACACCTACGTTAATTGTTTCACCATCAGGAAGCATGTAGCTCTTTTCCATTCCAGCTACTTTCTTGCTAAGCATCATCTCCTTTTCAGGATCAATCGCTACATAACAAAGCTTCTCTTTGATGTCTCTAACTATTTCTTTCTCTGCCGAAGTAGTAAATGAATATCCTTTTTGTCTGAGTAATCTTTGTAAATATGTCGTTATATCTCTACCTGCTAGGTCTATTCTTTGGATGGCGTGACTTAAGGCGAAACCCTCGAAGATTGGTACAACGTGGGAAACACCATCACCAATATCAATAACGCATCCAGTAGTACGACCAGAAGCATATAAAGACAATACCGCTTGCATAGCAACGTATAATGCTGGAGTGTTAAACGTCTCAAACATTATTTCAGCCATTTTTTCTCTGTTTGGCCTTGGATTTAATGGAGCTTCGGTTAAAAGTACTGGATGTTCACTAGGATCAATGCGCAAATCGGTGTAAAATGTGTAATGCCAGATCTTTTCCATTGCTGTCCAATCTTCAATGATACCATGCTCTACAGGGAACATTAGTTTTAAAACACCTTTGAGTTGCATTGCTTCTTCTCCAATGTAATACTCACGGGTATAATGTTCGACATCAGTCATTATGCTTTCATACTTAGGATAACCAATTAACGTTGGAAATACGGATCGAGGTTGATCCTCACCGGCAAATCCATTTTTAGAAATACCTGTACCATTGTCAACCACTAAGGCCTTAGCATTTAAAAAGCTTTCATCTTCTGCCATTTTTCAATTTCAACTCATATTTTATTAATATTTTTTAATTTCGGTTAATATCGTGGAATCTAAGATCCCTTGGTCAATTTAAATTGACAATTTTTCAATCCATAAATTCTTTTTGAATTGACATTTATTTTTTTTATTATTATCCATATATTTGTTTTTTAATTAAAAAACCAATAATTATCGATAATTTGTTCTAAATAAAAAATTAAATAATTAATAAAACTAAATCTTTATAAATTTTTTTTAAACCATAATGTAAAGATTGAGATTTTTATAAATTCATTAAAAAAAAAGAATTTTTATTTATAGATTTGGTATGATAGTAGCCTAATGACGTATAATTTCATTAGTCTTTTTGATCAAATTTTGATCAATTCACTATTCTCTGAATTGTGAAATTGCAAAATATTTAATATGATAACATTCCTTATTACCAATAGATTTTAATTGATAATACTATGAAGATATGAAGTTTGATAATTTTTTTCAAGCCGCTCGTATATTGAAATACATATTAATCAACCCTAATTGCACCATCCCTGAGATCAGAGACTATTTTAATGTGAAACGCTCTAATCCACCAAGCACCGAAGAAAAGAATATTTATAAACTAATCTCATATCTTGATAATTCTGGTTTTATAGTTAAGAAAAATAGTGCTGAAATTTTACCCAGAGGTGCACATTATTCTCTTCAAGGTACTCAAAAGGGATCAGACACTATTAAAAAATGTACAAAATGCTTCTCTGATATTCCACTTAATTTTGCTTTTGAAAACTTTGATTTAAGTGAAAAAGATAAGACTAAAATTGAAGAGTTATCGACAGATTTTTCGAGATTTTCTTACGAGATTCTTAATAGTTTAATGCAAGGATTGCTTGATGAATTACCTTTAGATACGAGACGGTTCCTCCGCTCAAAACGACCAAGAATAAATAAAATCATCGAAAAATACCATCAACGCATTCAAGATAAGATTTCAAATATCATTGATTCTTTAACTTAAAATGAATTTAACTCCGAATTATATTCGAAATAATTTACATAAATTAGGGATAAAGGAGGCATTCTCCCTCTTAAAAGAGCTAATTTCTAATTCAAACGATTTAAATTTAAGATTAGAAGCGTTAGAGTTTTTTGGAACAATCGAAGATGGCAAACATTTCAAATTTTTTGAACAACTTTTTCTTTCTGACGAAAATATTGAAATTAGGATTAGATGTGGTAAAATTTTAAAGGATAAATACTTAAAACATAAGGGAATTGTTCCGCTTTTAGAATTCACTCTTTTTAATGTGAATAATTTTGAACAAAAATTTCTTGCTGTAGAGATATTAAACATTATAAATACTACACAAACAAGAAAGATTATTAAAAATTTTATAAAGACACATATTAAAGTAAAATTTAGGGACAAAAAAGAAGAATTTCCAAAAGAAATCTTCATTCACGATTACGATATTCCTATCTCTCAGACAATATTAGAAATTTGCTTTAATTTAATTCTTTATGAATATTTTATAAATGAATTTGGATATAATGTTACTTTGCGGAATGGCCTTATTATTTTATTAAATTGTGAAGGTTCCAATTTAAAAAGTATTAAAAATATAGACGCTATAAGTAAACTTACGCATTTAGAACACTTACTTGTTCAACGGAATAAGATTATAAAAATAGAAGGTCTTGAAAGTCTAAAAAACTTAAAAACCTTAGATTTATCTAAGAATAATATAAAAAACATTGAAAATCTGCAGAAATTAAATAATTTGGAAGAATTAGATTTATCTTACAATCAGATAAAAAATATAGAAAATTTTGATTCTCTAGTAAATTTGAGTAGATTAAATTTAGAATTTAATTCAATAACAGCTATTAATGGATTAAGGAAATTAAATAATCTGGAAGAATTAAACTTAGGTCATAATAGAATTTTAGAAATTAAAAATTTAGAATTCTTAGGAAAATTAAAAAAATTAAATCTCTCATATAACCAAATTGAAAGGATAACAGGATTAGAAAAATTGGAAAATATAAAATTTCTCTATCTCAATTATAATAAAATTTCTAGGATTGAAGGTTTAGAGGCTTTGAATAATATTAAAGGACTTTATCTTTCAAATAACATAATAACTCGAATTGAAAATTTAGATAATTTAATCAATTTAACACAATTGGTGTTATCTTATAATAAAATTAAAAAAATTGAAGGATTGGGTAATCTCTTAAAACTTAACACTTTATATCTTGATAATAACAGTATAAAAAAATTGGAAGGTATTAATAATTTAAAAAATTTAAATCAACTTTATCTTGTGAACAATCAAATCTCTGTATATAATAATAGAAGTATCGAGAAATTAGAAAAATTATACTATATATTCTTAAATGGCAATCCTCTAACTCCTGAAAGTTGGCTTCGTTATAAAAAAAAAATGACTAAATATCCATAAAGGAATAAATTAAAATTTTGAATTTATTTTAATTTAATATAGTCAATAAATCTTCAAATTTAGTAATAATGACTCAAGATAATGAAATGACATCCTTCAAACCTCGATTAATTAAAGAAGACGATTTATATGGTAAGGAAGGTTATACATTAAACCTTATAAAACCTAATATTTATCAATTTGAGTCTCGTGGTCCAGGATCTCATGTCTATCTTATAATTGGAGATTCTTTAAATGTATTAATTGATACGGGTATTATCACGAAATTTAATAGTTTTAATTACTTACTTACGAATCAAATTGGGTTAAGTGTTGAAGACATCAATTTAGTTATCAATACACATGAACATTTTGACCACATTAGTTCAAATGCGTATTTTCATTGTACTATTGCAGCTCATAGATGGGCGGCTACGAAAATCGAACACACAGATGAATTAATAACTAAAGGAAGAAAATGGGGTGTAGATCTCAGCGATCTTCGCATTAATATTTGGCTCGAAGATAGAAATATAATAGATTTAGGAAATATTTTTTTAAAAGTAGTAGAAACACCAGGACATACTTCGGGTTGTATTTGTCTTTATGAGCCTTTTAAACATTATATCTTTACTGGAGATACTTTATTTAAAGGTGCAATAACAAATATTTATGAATCCGGTTCTATTTCTGAGTACATTAATTCATTGCAAATTTTAAATACATTGAAAATTAAAGAATTTTATCCGTCTCATGGAAAATATATTATAGGCGAGAACAATGTAAAAAATGAAATCGCATCATCAATTGATAACGCTAAAATGGAATTAAATAATTTCGTTAATAAAATAAAAAGTAGACCTATTGAAGGTTTAAGGCCTCCACCATCTCTATATGACAGAGAGGAAGAGGATTTATAAATTCTATGGAACAATAGCTTTAATCTCAACTGGTTCTCTGCATTTATTATTTATGCTATTATTTGATAATTTTTATGATACAGATTGACCACAATAATTACAAATTTTTAATTTTATAGAAAAGTAATCCCCGCAACCAGTACATTTCTGAAGCTTTCTTTTAACAATTTCATTTGCCACGTTCAGAAACGCATCTTCAACATTTTCTCCTGTTTTTGCCGACGTCTCAATTATTTCAGCACACCAATTTTGCTTTGCACAATATTTTTCTGCTTCCATCTTAGTAATTTCTCGTTTATCCTTTAAATCTATTTTTGTGCCAATTAAAACTTTAATAATATCCTCACTAGCATATTCATTAACAATCTCAACCCAGCTATTAACGTCATCTATAGTCTCTTTATTTGTGGTATCATATAATATTAAAGCTGCGATCGCACCTTTTATATACTGAGGCAAAAGAGACTTATATTTGTCCTCTCCTCCCATATCCCATATGGCTAAATCCAACTTGACCGATTCATTTCTTAATTCGATTCGTTTCCTTTTAAAGGCAACTCCAATAGTTTCCATCGTCCTTTCGTGAAAAACATCATCACAGAAACGTGCTATCAAGGAGCTTTTTCCTACATCCTTGGCGCCCGCAAGTACTATTTTATACTTTAACATAACTCTATTAATTTTTTAGAAGTTCTACTTTAAGATAATAAATTCAGCTCTTAGAATTCCTAATTTATTTCTTATAACTAAAATATTAATATGTTTTATGAAATAAAAATTTAAAAAGTTATGTGTAAAAATTATGATTTTTTTGTTTGGTTTTCTAAAAAAAAATTAATTATGGACATTTTTATGTTTTTTTAAGTAATCGTCAATCCATAGTTCCATGATTACCTCGTCGTAGTAAATCGAGTTCATATAAAATTGTTTTTTTTTTAGTCCGACTACTTGAAAACCTATTTTTTTATAAAGATGTAAGGCACTTTTGTTAGTTGAGAAACAACTTAATACTATTTTTTCTTTATTATTTAAAATTTTAGATTCACGAATCGCCGAATCTATAAGGGTGAAACCTATTCCCATGTTGCGATATTTTTGACTAACAATAATTCCAAGGTTTCCAACATGAGTGGCTGCTTCCCATTCTAGATTTGATATTTCACATTGTCCAATAATGTTAAAAGGGGATTTCAGGGTTGGAATTTCAGCTAAGATGCAAATTTCTCTCTCCCTTCTGATATTCTCGTACCAAGAGTCTTTTTCTACATCTAATATGACTGGTGTAAAAACTGGCAGATATATTCCTTCTTCTAATACATCGTTAAAGTTTTTCCAAACACCATCTTTATCGGACTCCTTTAAATGTCTAATGATAACTTTTTCGCCGTTTTTAAGCTTAATTGTTTTTTTCATTATAGATATTCTATTATTTTTAATATTTGGATGGCAATGTTTGGATAATAATATAATATTTTTATAATTACATGATTTATTTTAATATTATGGATATTGAAAAAGATGAAGATGAAGAAAAAGAAGATATCACAAATTTATCACAGCAAAAACCTACTCAAGATAAAAAGAAGATTGTTGCAAAAGATTTAGTTGAATTAAAGCATGTTGAAGTTAAAAAACAGGAGATGAGTAAAGAAACAAAGAATTTAGCAGATACTTTGAAAAAAGTTGGACAAATGGAAGGTGTATCTGAAGAACTTACTAATGATGAGATAACTATACTTGAATCTTTCGTAGGAAAAAGATTATTCCTAAGGCGAATAGCAATTGTTGTTAATCAGAGTAGAATACCATTAGGAATTGAACCATTTAAGAAAGAAGAGTTAGAATTATTACTCGATCGGTTGATTCATAAGGATTATATAAATTTTGAGATTGTCAACCAGGAAAGAGTTTACTTTCTTACAGATAAAGGAAAAGAATTCCTTCAATAAGATTGAAAAGATCTTCTTTCGACAACTTATTTTTCTTAATTTCGAGATTTTTAAAAAAGTCTTAAATGATTTCAAAAGAAACATAAATTTATATTATTTTATTATTAACTTAAAATCGAGTAAAAAAATATTTTAATTCTGTGATATATATTGGAAGCTTTAATT
>JAHPZI010000003.1 GCA_019058295.1 Promethearchaeota archaeon
ATATATGCCCTTCTTAGCTATTCCTTACTTATTGGGATTAATTAAACAAGTAGAAGATAACTCATCAATATAAATGATAATAAAGAAATTATTTAAAAATAAAAAAAAATAATTATTTTATTTTCTTACTTTTTTCTTTAATTCTCTAATTAATGGTTTTAGAACTGTTGCGCCATTAGAAATTATATTTGAAGCAATAAAAGATGTTTGTTCGTCAGATAATTCTTTTAAGATATTGCTTTTTAAATAATAAGCTTCTAAAAGGAGTTCATAATTCTCGGGGTCAGTTCCTTTAATCACCACGTCTATCAAATGCAATGCAAGTTGTAATTTACCTTCTTCTAAATTCTTCTTTGCTTGTTCTAAAAACTTTTCTTCATTCGCAACTTTCAAAAATTCTTTTGCTACATCTTGAGATTTTGCTGGGAAAAGATCCGTAGGATTTCCTGTGTTATACCATCCATGATATTCTCTGTATACCGCATGTATTGCAAATTCGAAGCAACCATATAGAGGGCGTAAATATTCGTGCTTTTTCAAATGTTCTGGAAAAATCTCAAGTAATTCGTGAAAAATTTGTTCAAACCATTTACCCTCATTCATTCTCTTTACTACTTCATCATGAACGAAATTTAATGCTTCTGCTGTAATAGATAATACTTCTTTGACTTTTTCTTGTCCTTCTATTAGGAGGCCATGTCCGGGTAATAAATATTCAGCATTTTTTTCCAGCATTTTTTCCATTGCTAAAGCCCAATGTTTTGGATATCTCTGAACTTTATATGGATTACCTACATTTGGAAAGTGGCTTACCATGAGGTCTCCCGCGAAGATTACTTTTTTTTTCGGAACCCATAACCAAATCGCATCGTCAGTTTCTCCCCAGTCGTGATATATCTCGCAATCATAATCCCCAAATTTAAATTTATAAACTTCTTTTCCTTTAATGACTATATTTGGTTCTAATTCTTCATGAGCGGGAAAAATTTTTCCCATCCCTTTAGTCAACGATGAGAATTGCTGTTGATTTAACCACTCGTGATATTTATCCAGCATGCGGTATTTTTTAAATCTCTCCACGCAATTTTCATGCGCTATTACTATAGGCATTTCCCAGCCTTTTTCCTCTGCTTCTTGTATGATTGGTCCAAATCCGTATGCATGATCTATATGTCCATGGGAATAAATGATATATTTAACTGGTTTATCAGTAATTTCTCTTAGCTTACGAAATTTTCCCGGTGCCATTTGTCTAACCGGAGTATCAAAAATTATTAATCCCTCATCCGATTCTAAAACGCCCATATTTCCAAAAGCAGGTATAATATGGCAAGTGCCTTCTGCAAAAGTTATGGCGGGTGTATTTCCCATCATCGCATTTGCTATTTCGGTTGACATTTTCATTTTTCTCTCAAATCCTCTTTTCTTTTTTGTATTCCTCCCATGTTGGAGGATAATATATTATTTCTTTTCCATTTTCATCTATTTTTTTAACGTATTCTTGACCTTTATCGTCAAGATACATTATTCCTGAAGTTTTTAACATTTTATAGAGTTCTGCTCTTTTTTTAGGATCCGCAACGCAAATAAAATTACAATTACCGCAACGGGGATTCGTATCTTCAATTGGTCGCAATCCAACATTTTCTGTTTTCCCCACTTTAGCAAAGGAGGCTGCAATTTTTTGATTAAATTTACGTAACTGCCGAGGTGTTTCCTTTCCAGACATTACTTGTTGCATTAAATTTCGTATATATCCTCTTGTTAAATCCTTATCGGGAATTTTTTTTAAGCATGTATGGTCTGCTGTCCATGTACTCCATGTTCCATTTACTGACAATCCCGTAAACCCAGCACATCCTATACCACATTTCATGTATATACCCCTTTTTCCATAAGTTTGCTTTACTCCTCCAATAACTACAGGTTGTCGTTCCTCAGGTTCGTCCTTGGCTACATATCCCGTAGTACAAACTTTCTGGCAAATTTTACAGAGATTACAATTATTTTCTTCTGCCATAGGGTCTGCTTCGAGTGGTGCGGTTGTAAGAACCCCATTTAAGTATATTGAGCCTCCATATTCTTTGCTAACAAGGTTTCCAGACCATCCAAGATGACCAAGTCCCGCAGCAACAGCACCATACCGAAGTGAGAATGGTGGGAACGATTCTGCATTTTTCATTACACTAGCAACCCCACCTCTATATTTTCCATTCGGAATTACGGGATGAGCCTGATAATCAGTATTATCTTCTATAAACTTAGCAATCTGTTGAGCAGTTTTCCAACCAGTTGCATAACCTAAGTCTTGTAATATTTTAATGCTCCATCTTTCTTTCTTAGAGAAATAATATTCTAACGCTTCAATATCATTTGGATATGCCCAAATAATGCAACTCTGAGCTCCAGGAAGACAATAATCCATATCAGCAGATGGCGGATTATTTTCAAGTCTTTCTCGACTCCCAACACCAAATAACTTCGCTCCTGAATCGAGAGCTATTCTTTTTATATTTTCCTTAAGTTCTATTAAATCCATTTTTTTCACTCCTTTTTTATAATTAATTTATAGCTTTCTTTTTTATCTTGCATTGTGGGTCCACATACCAATTGACAAAATCCACAGCTCGGTCTAAAATCTTCTGAAAGCTTATCATTACGTCCTAAGAAGGAATTAGAGACCAAACGAAATACATTTTCAGCTTCATCCCCTCCCTTCTCAACAGCCTTAGCAAACATATTTTGAACGTAATCATTTACAGAATCATCTAAAGGAAGCCTCTCTATATCATCAAATCGAAAAGGTGACCATATTGACCACTCTTTAAATTTATTTTGACCTACCATACCGCTGCAGATCGCAATGCAATATGCATAACTATTTCTCTTAGCAATAGTTTCTTCAATTCCAGCAATATTAATTTTTTGTGTCTCCTCCTTAGAAAATAGGCCACCTTGACATGATTTTTCACATATTTTACAATTGAAACAAGGATGCTTTTCTAAAATTTTATCAGATTTTAATTTTGCATCAGTGATAATAGAATTCAGTAATATTCTTGCTCCAAATCTTTCTGTTATTACATTCCCAGAAAATCCAATTCGACCGAGCCCACTAGCTACGGCAGCACAACGATGTGAAAAATTAGGAATTAAATTCATTGGTGTTTTTCTTAATCCCGGTAACATCATTTTCTTTAACCTCCCAAGTGTTTTCACTTCCCCTTTCGTAAGCTCTATATTTTCATCCTTTTCTTTATTAATAAGATCAATTAGAGTTCTTAGAGAAGAAACAACTGTTTGGGTTCTTGCCCCAGCTCTCCTTGTAAATCGATAATTAAAATTACAATCACAATTATAGGCTTTAAATCCTTTTTCTTCAAGAAAAATCTTGATTTTTTCTCCCACTCTCTTCAAACTTTTGGTAACTTCCCCCTCTTCAATGCTTAAAGGCATTCTATCTTCTTTTGAGATAAATTTTCTCACCTTCTCATCATCAAAGCCTATTGCGATACTGATTATAGATTGAGCACCGGGTAATAAGAAATTAGGATCTGAGAAGTCTTTATCTTTTATGCTATCGGCTGAACAAATACCAACTAAATCAGCACCAGCATCTAATGCTATTTTTTTAATCTCATCTTCCATAATAATATCACTTTTTTCATAAAATAAAAAAATTTTTTTATATAAGATTTGTTCCAAACTCTTTAGCTTTCTCAAGATCTTCTGCGTTTGGTCGACCTTCAATTTCTTCCATACGCTTTTTAGCTTTTTCTTGTTCCGCTGGTGGCAAATTTGATAGCATTTCTTCTTGTTTTTCTTTAGGAATACCAAGATTTTCACCAATACATTCAAAATTTCCAACCACCTTGGCACCACCAGTTTCAAATTTCTTTATAATTCTTTTAAATGCTTTTCCAGAATAACTCATTGGACTCGAGTGCGTGTTGAAAAAGGCAACTTTCGGAGGGAAATCTGTAATTTTCTTCATCATTGTAAGAATGTTTTTACTAACCATTCCTCCATAGATACCAGAGCCTAAAACAACAAGATCATATTCACCAATCTTGGCAGGATCTACATCATTTATTTTTATAAGATCCACTTCTTGCCCTTGTAAGCCTTCTTGAATGCTTTTTGCTACTTTCTCAGTATTTCCAGTTCCGGAAAAATACCATACTAATATTTTCATATTTTTTTTACCTCTTTTTAGTATTTTGTTATATTTTACTTATGGTGAGGAATTCTATAAATAATTTTTTTTCCGATATTCTTCTAAAATTATCGGTTTCTATGTTTCTGACATTCCCCTTAATGCGGGAATATCTTCTCTTTCAATTCTTTTCATAGTAATTGCATTTTCGGGGCAAGTTACAGCGCATAGTCCACAACCAACACATTTATCGGGATTAATCTGTGCAAAATCCTCAACTGTAATAGCATCAAACTTACATCTCTCAATACAAGTTCCACACGCAACGCATAACTCTTCATCAATACTAGAGATATAATTTGCTCTTGCTATACATCTAGGATTATCTAATCTTGTCAATCCTGCTAAATTTCCACAACAACACTCACAGCATTGACAAAGAATATGAGTGTTAGTAACATTATTATCTGACATATGAACAAGGCCAAGTTCGTTAGCTTCAATTGTAATTTGTTTTGCTTCTTCTTTTGTTATAGCTTTTATCGCCGGATCTCCCATCTCTAACAATGCCTTGGCAAAAACTCCGAAGGTTATACAATTATTAATTGGATATTTTCCTTTACATTTTCTATTTCCCTCGATTTCCCTTCTAGAACGGCAAGGACAAGGAAAAACTGCAATATCTGTTTGACTATCAATTACTTCATAAACAGCTTCTATAGGAATAATTTCCTGACTAGGTTCTATTTTTTCTTGTACTGTTAAAACTCTGGTGCGAGGAATCCCGGATCTACTAGTCTCCCAGGTTTTATAATAACCACCATCAAAATATTCTCTACTTAAATTAGCAAATTTCACAACATCCTCCCGATCCAGATTCTTTTTAAGAATAAACGGCATATCATGGATTTGTAAAGGAGAGGGACGAGCATAAAGATTTCCTACTCTAACTACAAATCCTCTTTTTGCAGGCTCTTCCAACTTAGCCTTTAATTCATTTTTATCAATATTTAATGTTTTTGCTAATTTTCTTATGGCTAATAATTTAGGCATAATAGGAAGTTCCAACATTATTTTCACGAGTTCTGGATCATACATTAAGCTTAAATATTCAAGGTAAGCCTCTTTTGGCTCCTCATTTTCATCTGCAGGATAAGATTGTGCAGAATATTTGTATCCTTTAGCTAATTTTATCAAATCCGCTCTATGCTCTTCGTTTACAATCATTTTCCTTAAAAATAACTCTTTTTTATTATTTTTTTAAGCTCTTTCAATATAGTATTTTTTTTTATTGAGATTATTATGATTAACTATTATTTAAGGATTGCTCTTAGTGATTATCAGTAGTGTAAAGTTTAAATAGAATCCTTATAGTATCAATAAAATGAATAATAACGGAGAAAGAAGGTTTAAGCTTACCCATTTTTTCAATTTCTTGATTTAATGTAATAATTAAATTATTTAGATTCAAATTATTTATTAATTCTAAAAGATGTTGGAGTTTTTAATATAATGAAAATTGATCATATAGCAGTAGCATCAAACTCGATTGAAGATAGCGATAGATTTTTTATGGAATTATTAGGCTTAAAAAAGACTAAAACGTTCACGGTTTCAGCAGAATTAATGGAACAATTTTTCGGAATAAATAAAGAACATAATTTTGTTAGATATCAAAACGATAATTTAGGAGTCGAGGTAATTATTACAAATGATACTAGTAAAGCTATTGATGTTTTTACGCATTCCTGCTTAATAGTAGATAATAAAGAGGCTTTCATAAAGAAATCATCGTCAATGGGATTTAAAACGATAAAGGTTCCGCGGAAAAATGGTGAAGGATATTATTCTTTTGTTAAGGATTCGTTTGGAAATTTATATGAAGTCAAATAATTAATTTATTTATTATTATACCCGCAACGAATTAAATAAAATTAAAATATTTTTAAATTTGATTATATCATTTATTATTTGGAACAAATAGGATAAAAGTGAAAATTTGAAGAATAGTGTATTTAAAATTATTATAGCGGGAGCTTCTGGCTCAGGAAAAACCTCATTTTTAAACGGATTGTCTTATCCTTTTAATGATAGTGAGTATCTTCAGATAGGGGTCTCCTTCAAATTAGTAGATTGTCTGATAAATAATGAAGACTCCTGTCTGCTACAGATATGGGATTTAAAAGTGACTTCTGTATTAGAAAGCCTATATCCGAGCTTTTGTAAAGGGGCTAAAGGAGCTCTAGTTTGTTTCGATATAACTGATCGTAATTCTTTTAACGAATTGAATTATTGGATTCAAATTATAAGAAAAATGGCAGGTTACATTCCAATTATTTTAATAGGCACTAAACTTGATCTAAATGATCAGACTGTGCCTAATAACGAAATTAACGAATACGTTAAAAAAAATCAGCTAAGTGGGATTTTTTTTACGACAATTGAAGAAAAGAATCATATAGAGATATTTAAACATTTATTAGAAAGTATAAAATTTCCTCACATTTATCGGCTTAGTATTCCATTACCTGAGTACGATTATGATTTTGAAAATTTTCTCGAATTATTTTCGGAGTGCATTGTTTGTGGTCGTAAGAATCACTACAGAGAACTCAAGGAGCTTTTTTTCAGTCAAAAACCTACTGTTGTTAAATTAAGGGAAAGACTGTTAGAATTGGTAAAAAAATCAAAAGCTTTTAATAAAAAATATAAATTTAGTGTGGGGATTCCTTGTTGCAGATGCTTCAAATTGATTTCAGATGTATCAAATTAATAAAAACTAGGATTAATATTGATTTTGATATTTTGAGATAAATTTTTTAGTTTGTATTTTCATATAAAAATAGAGTTATAGATTTTTAGGTATAAATAGTGCTTTTTGAAAATGTCCGGTTCTTTCAAATTAAAAATGGTCGTTGGAGGCTCATCTGGTTCTGGAAAAACTTCATTTTTATTAGGAAATACCCAAAGTGAACCTGAATTCGACCACTTAGGTGTCTCTTTTAAGTCGATAGAATGTGTAGTAAATGAGGTTGATTCTTATAAATTTATTATTTGGGATTTAAAAGTAAAAGAAAGATTCGGTTTTCTGTATCCTATATTTTGCAAAGGTGCTTCTGGAGCATTTATTTGTTTTGATACTTCAAATCATAAGTCTTTTGAGGAAGTTGCCTATTGGGTTGAAATGTTTAGAAATAATGAAAAAAACATTGAAGTAAAAATACCTATTATTTTAATAGGAACAAAAACGGATTTAAATCATCAGGAAGTTTTAGACGAAGAAGTTAATGATTTAATTAATAAATATGACTTAGACGGTGTATTTTATACTTCTATTTACGATATCGACAACGAGGAAAAAAAAGAAGCAATTTTCAAATGTTTAATAGAAAAAATAGAACCATATAGTCGCATAAATGACTGTTCCATTTTCATTCCTAAAGAAGACGAAGAGTTTAAAAATTTTGTGAAACAATTTGCGACTTGCCCCATTTGTAAGAAAAATAATCATTTTCAGAGTTTAAAAAATTTTTATTTCAGTCGAGAACCTAATGTTGTTAAATTAAGAGAAAGGGTACTCGAATTAATTGATATATCAAAAAATATTAATGATATTTATTTAAATAAAATAAGTTTGGGAATTCCGTGCTGCTCCTGTTTCGAAATGATTTTTTCGATGGAGAAATTATAAGATAATCCCTGAATCCTTTAAAATCTCCATATGATCAAAAGCTAATTTTAAAGAAGGAATTTTTGAAACTGGGATTATTTCCAAAGACGCAGCATCATCCTGAGCTTTTGGTTTCTCTTTTTTTGTCTTGGGTTCACATAAATATGCTATTGAAACTATATGGCCACGAGGGTCGCGTGAAGGCTCAGAGAATACACCGATTAACTTCTTGATTTTGACGTTGATATTCGTTTCTTCTTTAGCTTCTCTGACACATGCATCTTCAACAGTTTCCCCAACATCTACAAACCCTCCAGGTAATGCATATTCCCCTTGAAATGGAGGATTTTTTCGCTTTATTAAAACTAATTTATCTTTTTCATATAAAATAACAGCATCGACTGTAAGAAGTGGACATATTGGCCTAGGCATAAATAAATTATAGATTATATGCATTAAAAACTTTAGTTGCTGATTAAAAAAATAGTAAAAAAATTTGATTAAATTAACTATTATGAAGTAAAATAAATTTTATTCAACTAACACATTAAACTTTTCAAAATCTTCGATGAGTTGCTCTGTACAAGAATATTGGATGCCATTAAAACCTAAAGATTGACCAATTTCTAAAACGGATCTATGATCATCAATAATTAATGCCTGTTTAGGTTTGCAATTAATATGGTCTAATAATTCATGATAAAACTCAATATTTCTTTTATTATATTGATAATCGAAGCTAAATACAGTATCATCAAAATACTTTAAAAAGTCATATTTTTTATCTAAAAATTCAATTCTCTCTCTGACATTTCCACTAAAAATCACCATTCTATATTTTCCAGATTTAGACAATTGTTGAATTAATTCGAGCATTTTAGGATTTGGAACATATGAATTGAACCAAATTTGCCATATACTATGATTTTTAGATTTTGGAATTCTAAGTTTAGATCTAATTTGAGTTTCAAATTCATTAATTGTAATTAATCCTAATCTTACCTGAGTTCCAATAGAATCAGTATCTGAACTAAAGAGATATTTTAGTAATCTTTTATCTTGAATACTATATATTTCTTTTATCTTTTTTTTAGCAATGGGTGTCCCAGCAGTAAAATAAACCCCTCCTAAATCAAAAACTAGAGTTTTAATATTATAACTCTTGGGTGATTTTAATTGAGGAGTAGCTATTATATTATCTAATATTTCATTATAATCTTGTTCTTTTATTAATTCTTCCATTTTTAACTCATTCACATTTCACTTTTATTCATTTGGCGAAGATTCTCTTAAAAGCTCTTCCTAACTTTCGATTTATTCTTTTTATTATTGTATTTATATGTTTTTTGAGCTTTTTTTCAGAAATATAATCATTAAGTCTGATAAACTCTTCTCTTTCTTTTAATAGAAAAAGCAAATCCTCGTCATTTCTTATCATTTTCTATCTAAGTAACTAACATAATTATACCGTTTTAAGTAGTTTCTTTATAAAATATAATGTCTATATAGATCTATATAGGGAAAATCACTTGAATGAAAACGATTTGGTATAGAATAAGATTAAAAAAACTAATTCTATATAAATAAGATATGATCTATTTATTTTTTAAACTATTATTTCTTCGTTCAAAAATTATTTTAACTCTCAAAAAGTTGTTTTTTGATATAGTTTATGATATCATCTATTTTCAAATCATTTCTAGAGATGAAACCTTGTCCAAAATCTTTCCTGCCTCCCCCTTTTCCGCCAAATTGAGATACACATTTGCTAACAAAATTACCCATATTAAACTCCAATTTCTCTGAGGGACTTTCTCCCACCATTCCCATAATTGATATTCCATTTTGGGTCTTATTTAAGAATATAAGTATTAAATCATTTTTATCTTTTAAAATCTTAACTCCAAAATTCTTTAGATCATTTTGCTCTAAGTTTTCAAAAGATTCAATTATCAGTTTAAATTTATTGAATTCATAAGCATTTTTTATCAGATTGTTTATATTTTCATTGCTAAAGAGTCTCTGAATCTTTTTTATCTTAACTTTAGCTTCATCCCATTCTTGATATAGTTTTTCTATTTTTGAAGGAACTTGGTCTTTCTTAATATTGAGAAAGTATGAAATTTCAGTTAAAATATCTCCCTTGAAAACATCATTAGAAGTTAATTTTAGATCACTTTCATTAAAGTTTCCAGTTGTTAGAGATTTATTTACATTTTTCCATTTTTCTAAAAGTTCTCTAACTCTTCCTACTATTTTATCTGAATCAATTTTCATCAGAGTTACTAGTTCATTTAAAATTTCTTTATCTTTCTTTTTAATTCGTTCTGTAGCTTTTCCAGCTGTAAATTTTAATCTTACGACGCCATCCTGAATTTTTTGTGATTTTATTATTTTAATTTTACCTGTTTCTGCTGTGTTATTTAAATGGGTACCACCGCATGCTTCTACATCCACATCTGGAATCTCTACTATCCGAATATTTTTACCAGGAACAGCTCCACCTTGGTATATTGCCATTCCATACTTTTTCTCAGCTTCCGTCCTCGGGATAAAATCTAAATAGAGATCAATTCCTTGTTCAACTATTTCGTTTGCACGCCTTTCAATTTCTTTGAGTTTATCTCTAGAGATTTGTTCAAAGTGAGTGATATCTAGATGAGAGCTTTTAAGCGTTTTTTTAGCACCTGCCTGATTAACATGACTACCTAAAACATCTCGAGCAGCTGCATTAACAATATGAGTTGCTGTATGATGCTGAGAAAGTTGTCTACGCCATTTTTCATCGACTTTTATTTTAACAATATCTCCTTCTTTAAATTTTGGTTTTTCATCTAAAATATGAATAATGTAGTTACCTTGTTTGAAAACATCGCTGAATCTTTGATTATTAATAGTACCAATATCGTGTAATTGACCTCCAGATGTTGGATATGCTACTGATTTATCTAAAACAACCATATTATCAAAAATTTTCAATACTTTAGCTTTATTAGTAGTTTCAGTGTAATCATAGTAATAGAGAGATTTTGTCTCAGGAAGTCCATTTAAATCTAATTCCAATTCTCTTTCTGTTGCATGAATTTGCTCAACCTTTTCATGTCTTTCGACAACTAAAGAATAGAAATCATCTGGAATTTTCACCTTCTTGTCATATTTTTTAGCTGCGTCTTTAACCATATCTGGGCTAATTCCATTAGAATCGTATAATTCTATTAAAGTATCAGTAGAGATATCCCCTTTTTTCAAGATCTTTTCTAAAATTTTTCCAGCTTTTTTCTTTGTGGCGTAAAATTTTTCCTTTTCGACATTAAGAATTTCTCTAATTTCGTCTAAATGTTCAGAAACTTCAGGAAAGAGGACTTTTAATTCTTCAGCGTGCCAAGAGCATACATCCGCCATATCTATATTCCAATCAAATTTGTCAATAAAGCTTATGGCACGCCTAAAAATCACTCTTAAATTATAACCACCACCTACATTTGAGGGAAGTTTACCATCATTAATTGCAAACAATAAAGTTCGAGCGTGCTCAGCAATTGAATATAATCCGGTCATTGGTAATATTTTTTCTTTTAACACCTTAACATCTATCTGTAATTCCTTACCAACGCGATTCCAAGCAGCGTCCATATCATCAACTTCGTCAATATTTAGATATGCAGAATATTGAGAGAATCTATTATATAGCTCTAAATCTAATTCGATTTTTGTAATTTCTCTTAATTTTGATAGGACATGAGGAAAAATTGCTTCATACATATTAGGAGTACCCTGTGAAAACCATGCAACTCGTTCTTGTCCAAGGCCCATATCTAAAACTTTAAGCTGTAATTCACGTGGGCCTTCAGGGGATTGTTCAAACATAGTATAAACTTGATTAAAAAGTTCAACACCTCTACTAAAGAATTCAAGACTACATCCAAAAGAGCCTCCACCTGCCCAACTATCTTCATGAATAGTAATTTCTTCCTTCGCAAGACCAACCCCTTTATGGATAAAATCATGCATGTCCATAAAAAGCTGCCCTTGATCCCATTCTTGGGGTGAAACAAATGTATGCTGTCCAATCATTACAAAACCAGTGTTATGACTTCCAGTAACCCCTACATTCTCGATGTCATTAAATCTCAAACAGAACTGAGGGATTAATAATTTTTTTGCTGGGGGTTCCACCTCACCTGTTATAACATATGGCTGAAATGCTGAAATTGAAGCTATGGTAAACTCAGATGTGGGATTCCACCTTGCTACACATGGATACCTTTTTATTGGTTGATATCCTCTTGGCTCTAAAATTTCAACAATTTTGTTCCAAACATCGATAAATGATAGTTTTATTGCTGATGGATTATCTATGACAACTTGAAATCCTCCTGAACAAGCTGGGTCTCCACAAACTTCTCTATCATTATGAACAGTCCAAAAATAGGTTCCGCACTTACATAATTTTCTCATATATCCAAGTTTTTTGAGCTCTTCAGTAGGAAAATATTTCTCGGGTTCTTTTGATGCGATTTTTTTGAAGACGCTTTTCAGCTCTTTATCTGTTTTGCTGTTTTTAAGCTGTGTCTCAAGGTCATTAGAAGGCATTTTAATCAAGTTTCATTAAAGTATAATCTTGAAATATAGATGATTACTAAGAAATAAAATAAAACATTTCCTAAAACTATTATTATTATTCCTAATATAACAAATTTAGGAATAACAGGTCCTATTGATAATAACCTTTTTCATCTCATCAGAAAGCTCATTAAAGTAGGCGCAGTAACCGGCAATACGAACCATAAGGTTGGGGTGTTTTTCTGGGTTTTTATAGGCTTCCAGTAATATTTCACGGTTAATGACATTGGGTTGAAGTTCCATTCCCCCTTTTGTAAGAAATGTCTTTATTATACTTGCCAGATTTTTTACACCCTCTTTGCCCTGAAACAATGCGGAATCAATAGTAAACGTAACCGTTGTACCATTTTCAGCATGATCTATAAAATTAACCCCAGCGATAGAATTCAGTGACGAAAATAGATCCGATTGTTCCATTCCATAATGCGGAATAATACTGTTGGCAAGAGGAACGCCTTTTAATCTTCCCGAAGGCAGGGCTGGGGTATTTTTACCATATCTAGTACAGACATTCAAGGCATAATAGCCAGCTGAATATCTGCCGTTTCGCGGACAATTCTTCACAGAGTCCAGAGCATTATTATAAATCTCCATTACTTTGGTTACCCATTCTGTAGCTTCACGAGATGAATCATCACCGAATTTTGGTATCGCGAGCAATGCAGACCGGATATTCTGGTTATAGTCCCCTTGGAAATTTTTTTCGATGGCATAAATGATGTCACTGATACTATAAAGTTTTTTCTTGAATACAACCTCATTGATGGCATACAACGAATCTGCGACATCCGTAACCCCTAACGCTTGAATACCACTGCTGTTAAAGGTTGTACCGCCTTCGTTTACATCTTTTCCACTTTCAATACATCCATTAAAGAGTGAGGAGGCAAGAGGTGTTGTAAAATTTTTACAAAGCTCTTTTTCAATTTTCTGGTGATCGGTCAATATTGAATTTGCCAGATGGTTCAATCGTGTCTGGAAGCGTTCAAGTAATTCATCCATACTGGATGGTGGGTTATAAATATAGAGACCTTTCTTACTATTACGCCTTTTAATTAGCTTGTTAAAAATAGTATTAATGTACCTGGAAATTATATTTTTCTTGTATGAATATAAGTATTTATTAAAATTTTTTATTAATTGCAATAATGCCTCACGGAATCCATAATTCCATAGATCATGTCTATGACCTCTAATTGCCTGCAATAAAGGAAGAGCAAGATTCATATTGGCACAATCTGTATTGCCAAAATGGTCATCTGAAGCATTAGGTTCAACACATCCTATTATTGAATAATTTCTCGCATTTTCCAGAGTAGTAGAATAATGTCTTTGTATGGTTTCTATGTAAATCTCATCGCTGAATAATTGTGGTATAGGACATCCGTTGATATATCCCTCTGCAATTCTTTCCAGATATTGAGCAGGACTGTTTTTATGAACTCGTGCTGCCATATCTACACATCGCGGCAGCAGTTCACAGGCATCAATCAGCATATAGGTAATGTCATTGGTGGCATCCCTGCCGTCCTTGTCAACACCGCCAAAAGTCAAAGCCTGATCTGTAGAGAGAGTCTCAAAATTCTTAGAGATACTTAAAAATGATTCGCCATCATTTATAAAAAATACTTCATCCATTTTGAGAATAAATAAACAAAGAAGTTCTTTTGCTTTCTCGTAAGTAATTAACCCTGCTTCTTTGTCCTTTTTATAATAAGGATACAAGATCTGATCAAGACGTCCATAGGAGACCGCATTTTCAAAAGATTCAAGGCAAAGCGCGATTTGTATAAACAACATGGATTGCAGAGCTTCATGAAATGTGCGGGCGGGATACATAGGAACATGCCTACAGATCCTTTCCATTTCTTCCAATTCCATGCGACGCTCCGGATCTTTTTCTTTCTTGCTCAAACTCGACAATTTTTCAGCATATTTCAGAGCAAAAGATTCCAATCCTTTTAGAGCAATTATGATACTATTATAAAAATCCTGATTATTCTCAGGCTTTTCTTTTTGCTTTGCCTTAATCTCTTCTATGAGACCAGAGGTTCCTAGATTAAGAATGCGTTTAAAATTTACAATATAATGCGCTATTGATACTAAATTATTATTAAATCCAGAATCCATCTCTGAAGTTCGTCCCAGATAGAAGATAAACTCAGATAATTTTGGATATACCTTCTTTAAAAGGCTATGTTTCGACCAGAAAGGATATATCCGAAAATAAAAGTAGAGCCTATCTTTACGAGAAATGTGGAATGAAACCGGTTTTTGGCGATTTATTTTATAGAGAAACATTATAGCCGAAGTGCCAGCGTATTCTTCCCAAAGCTGGCCAGCGGTTCTTTTGGATGTAAAATTACCAACGAGTAGCTCCCGGGGATAGATTATGACTTTCTTATTTCGTAATACATACGAAAGACGTTCTGCCCTATGAATGGGGGTCGGCTTTTTAAAACCGTGCTTCTTATAATACTTTGTTTTAAGTTTAGCTGCTTCTATACAAAGAGCCAGCCTACTCTCTCTTATATCTTTCTGTATTTCTTTAACACGCTGCGTAAAGACGGTTTGATGTCCGGAAGAATCTAGATCCGTGTTTTCGGCCTTAATGCCATAAGATTTGAATAATTTTACTCCATTTTTTAGTGATACAAGGCTTTGTTCTGGGGTGATATTTAATGAAGCCACATCCAGACCAAGACGTTGAGCTTTTTCTTCATACAAGTTGTGGTATTTCATTAATTCAATTGAGTTATACTTGATTGATTTTAAAAAATCAGAAGTGTTTTGTATATTGCTTTTACTATCGGTGAATCCCGGCACCATTACCATTCGAAATTTAATTTTGGCGTTTAAATCAATTAATTTCTTTATATTGCTATGGATCAAGGTGCTGTCTTGTTTTGTGTATTTTATATGGAGCTTGTCGTCACCAACAACCTTAAGATCAACGAGAAAAAGATCTATGTAAGGTGCGATTTTACTGATATTTTTCCAAGGCGCATGAAGCGATGTTTCAGCGGTTATCTTTATATTTTCTTTTTTTAATAATTTCAATAAATCTATTAGACTATTCGGGTCTTGTAAGAGAGGCTCACCGCCGCTCAGCGTCACTCCACCGTTGGTTGAGCGGTAATAATCAATATCTCTCGAAACCACTTCCATTATGTCGTCTATTGAATAATTACAATCAGACGCCATGACGCCCTGAAATGATTGCATTTCTGGATTTTGACACCATAAACATCTCAAATTGCACCCCTTGAAAAACAATGTGGTATTAATCCCGGGGCCGTCATAAACACAGGTACGTTGTATTTGAAAGGTTTTTAGGCTTTCAGTTGTTTGCATTTTTGACTAATTCTAAATATATACATTAACTCTAGTAAGTATATAATAATATAAATCAACGGAATAATATTAATTTTCTTTTTATGTATTGGTTAATTTTTCTTGAAAATGATTATAAATTATAACTTAATGCTTTCTTATTATTTTTTCCAATATTTCTATATTAATAAAAAACATTTATTATGGCGGAAAAAAACTAGAAATAGTTCATTATTTAGTTCTATTTATCTTTTTCTAAAGATTTAAAAGACATTTCTATTATTAATTTTGAGAAAAATTTCAAATTTAGAGAATATATTTTAAAAAGTGATATTATGAGTGATGATGAAGAAAGAGGATTTGTTTTTAAAATTGCGGTGATAGGAGATGGTGCTGTAGGAAAAACATCCCTAATTAAAAAGTATACTTCCGGTGAATTTAATGAGAAATATATAATGACATTAGGGGCACAGTTTACAGAACACAATACTGTTATTCACGACAACCCAATAAGGCTTGTTTTATGGGACATTGCAGGACAGGAGCAATTTGCCCAACTCCGACAAGGATTTTACAAGGGAAGTAGAGCCTGCATAATTGTTTTCTCTCACGAAGAAAATGAACTCGGAGAAAATAGTTTTAATAACATTTCTAAATGGCTTAATGACATAAAGAAGAATTGTGGGAATTTACCAATCATTTTATTTGGAAATAAAATCGATTTAATTAAAGATATTGATAAAATAGCCCAAGACAAAGATTATCCAAAATCAAACGACAATATTGATAAAATGGTGGAGGGATACAACTTCCTTGGTTATTATCTAACGAGTGCACTAACAGGGATAGGAGTTAACGAGGCTTTCCAAATATTATGTGAGAAACTATATCAGATATATAAGGATTTTGCATAAATAATTTTCCAATATAGCCAAATTTATTGGTTTCTCTTTTTTTCGAGATTATGATTCTAAAATATTTAAAAAAAAAAAAAAAGTTTTTTAAGTAGTTTCTTTACTTTTAGCTTTTAGTTGTGCTTTGTGTTCAAAATAAGCATTTTCCAGTACATTTAAGTATTCTATTAAGACTCTATCTGATTTTGATTTTACATCGTATTCTGAAATTATTGTTTGCAAAATATATTTTGGAAAAATTTTGGCAATGTAAAAATCAGAGAGCATTGCATAATATTCAATACCTTTAGAGCTCTGGAAGACATGGACTATTTGATTCTCCCATAAGATTTTTAGTACCCCATCGACATCCTCAACGCCTTTCTTTTTAAGTTTTTCAATTTCGTTTTTAGTACAAATAGAAGTTCTCAACAATTTTAATGTCTGATAAACTTGAGGATCCATCAAAATATTTATCAGTTTTAAATTGTCTTCTTCTGATGGACGATAATTTTGGAAAAAATTTTTTACTTCTATATAATAATCATTAGTAAAATTCTCTGGCAAGCCTAGCTCTACAGAATTTTTCAGCAATTTATTTGGAGGAGGTCTTCGAGATATTAACAAATCATTAATGAAAAAAATCAACTCTGAAGGCATACCTTTTACAGATGATTCCTTTATAATATCAATTTTAATTAAATCGACGATAAGCGCATTTATATCCACATATCCGTGTCGATATTTGTCTTTAAGCCAGATAACTAATTCTGATTTAGTAAATACACCTTCTTCTCTGAGCCGTTCGATAATCATTCTTTTAACCTGATCTTCGTAAGCAATAGCAAGTCTTAATTCTTCAGATAGACTTGGATAAACAGAAATACGATTGAAAAGAGATGGTAACAATGTTTTAAAGGTTTTTTCCTCAATATTTTGTAAAATCATTCTACTAATGTCAGATAATCCTCCCTCATAAGCATCTGCATCTTCATTTAAATTTAGAAGTAAGACAATGTAATAACCCACATCAGGGCCACTATAATAAGAAATGAGATTTAAAGGACCAACCATCAAACTGATTACGCCTGCTTCGCCGCTATATTCGTGTGCACTGTAGATCTGCATCAATGTGTCTTCACTTAGTTCAATCTCTTCTGGATATTTGGCTTCAATTTTCGTACCAAGACGTTTATCCCATCTCATGACTATTATTCCAATTGGCATTTATTTAGCACCTCCTTTTTTTCTTAATTTATCTTTCGCTTTACCTAAATTTGGCGATTCAATTTCTTTAATTCCTAATGTATCTTTAAGTGAGATTCCAAGTTGGCTCCATTCTTTACCAAGTTCTTTTAAAAACATTTTATTCTTTGTAGGAATAGGAATTGAAGGAACAGAACTTCTTGATTTAATTGATTTTTTTACTTTTCTAATATTTTTAACGAATTTAGGAATTCTAGCCTGTTGAATGATTCTATATCCAGCAATAGCGCCCACAATACCAATAATAGCAGCTAAAATCAAAATAAAATAGAATGTTGGCATTCCAGGGAAAATCTCTTCCATTTCAACGACAATAGTTACTTCGATTTCATCGCTATCGAAATCCACTTTCTCAATAGTTATGGTGCATGATAAAGTTTTAGATGTATAGAAAGCTTCAACATCGTCTGTATCATAGGTGTACTTATACACACCAGGCTCATCTTCATCCATGTCATATTCTTTATTGTCTATTTCAATTGTGACATCTGCTCCTGTTAAGGGGATATTACCCCTTGTTTTATCTATTAAACTCACTTCAAATTCTATCTTTTTTCCATGAACTACTGTAATTATCTCATCGTCTAAATTCGTTGCGTCCAAATCTGCATCGAAAATTCTAATTTTAACTACTAGATTAATTACTGCAGTCCGTAATTCGTAATTGTCCTTTTGGATAGCTAAATAAAGTAGATAATATCCAATAGATTTTTTCTCTGTATCAAAATCCAAAACATATTTTTTATCGCCCCTTTTTATAAGTGTTCCTACGCCTTCTTGTCCGCTGATAGGATTCCCTTGTGCGTCTGTTTTTTGCCAAGTATATTCATGAACATCTAGTTCACTAATTAGATTCTTAGTTAAGTAATCTCTATATCCAAAGGTAAAGTTGTAGGGATCTTTGACCCAAACACTTTTAGAAATATAATAGAATCCAGTCTGGTTATTTATAGATGTTGGTCTCTCCAAAATTCTTAGTTCTATAAGTATATTTTGTTTGATTGTATAATTTTCTTTATAAACCGTGAGTTTAATAGATTTTAATCCTACAGATCCTGCTAAAGAAGTGTTTAATGATACTGTATAATAAGAATCATTAACTTCGTCTGCGTAAAATTGTTTATCTCCTAAATTAAGCCAATCATAAAATACTTTTGCGTCCTTTATAGCAGTTTTGGTTTCATTATCGATATACATGATTGATATGTTGATAAGTTCCCCAAAATATTGTGAAAATTCAACCCCCTCAACAAAATCAGGGTAACCATCGTGAATAGTATAATCGGTTTCTCTTGCGTTAACTATTGTATAATTTACCGCATCTGCGGGATCAACATACTCACTTTCATCTGCAGATATTATTACCACATAACTTTTACTACTTACCCCAGCAGTTAAGAGACTTGAATCTGCGTTATATATATAATTACCTCCTCCTGTATTTGACATAGGAGCAGTGATGTATGTTTTACTGTCTGCACCCATAGTTGAAAATTTAATCATTACATTACTACTATCGGTTATAGGATTCCAGCCGCCGACACCTATAGTAAATTCATAATAAACTTGTACATATATAGTATCACCCCAATCCACTTCTTCTGTTATTGTCATATTAGTGAATCTCGTTTGAATTTGGGCAGCAACTACATTGGTATCTAATATTACTGTTCCATCATCATATGTCATTGTTAAATTATATGTGTTTCCTGCTGAAACAAAATAATCTTCTCCCCACTGATCATTAAGAGTTGTGTTAACTTCGAAATCAACTAATACAGATGAGATTGTCACTGAAAGATTGTATGACCCACCAATAATATACCAAAATGGTATTAGATAATTGATTCTACCGTAGCACCAACCATCGCTATCTAATCCTAATAATGGAATAACATAAGATGTAAGATTTATTATCGATTTTCTATTAGGGGGACCTGTTTCAACATGAACAGTTGCAACATCAATAGGATTTAATCCGCTTACAACTTGGATATTCATTCTTGCCAATGCTGTTCTATTAAACTCATTCCACGTTTCGACTAATTCAACTGTAATTGTTCCATTGCATTTTACGGTATTATTTGTTCCTTTTACTATAATTAATAATCCATAAGCATCATAATTATCAGTAGCTAAATTATCGCAATATTCAGGAGGATCCCGTATTGTTATCGATATCGTATCGCTGTTGTCTGTTGGGCCATAACTGGTATCAGTAAAAATAAGGTTCCCGTCTGTGGAATTTGTTCTATCAACGTAATAGATAGTGACATTATCAAGAAAGTTATCCATATTTTCTAACGTTACAGTGAAATTAATTATCTTTTTATTTCCCAATTCTGTTGAAGATCCATTCGTATAGACATACTGTTCTACTAAATATTCAGGACCTGGTGTAAGATTAGTCTCATTTACTTTAAATGTCTGAGTTTTTTCAATTGCTGCTAAATAATCAGATCTATATACATAGCTTTCATTCAGTTTAATAGGATTATCAGCATAATCTGTATTATTATAATAAATTTCATAGTAATAACTACTTACATTAAACCATCGAAAAGTTGTTGTACCTCTTGAGTCAAGGGTTCTATTTTCTAAAGAGGACCCAGTTTCACTTGTTTTTATATTAACAAAGCCATAATTTAAAGGTCTCCCTACCCAATCAGTAATCTCAAAATCTAATGTTGACATATTCAATATAAGCACAAATTCATAGATAGATTGTTCTTCACTAATAGTATAGTTTTTCTCTCCTGGTTTTGTGCTATCATAAACTACCCCTTTTTGCCCTGTATTTAATGTATATTCTACAGTAAAATTATATGTTCCATATCCTATATTTGAGAATAAAGCAGAACCGGTTGAGTCTGTAACTTCCGATCTTAGTATAGATGGTGTTTTTGTTATGTCGACGAGAGACACATTCGCATATGGTACAATACGTCCATATACATCTTTTGTTATGATATTTATTTCTGACTGAACTTCTTGTACATCATCTTGCAAATCAATATCTAATTTATAATTATATGATACATTATCAACTTGTCCAAATGCCATTTTAAATTTATCTTCAACACCATACATTCCAATTTCTAAAAATACCGGCTGACCTTGCCATGCTGCGGGAATTTCAAAAGTATTTGAGACCATTCCCGTCAATTCACCATCTGGGACTCCTGTAGGAGGATCAACAATTTCATTTCTTGTATCAACTAGTGTTGTTCCATAACCTTTTGGGTCGACAGGATCTCTTTGCATTTCTGTAAATGGGAGATTCTTATCTTCCATCTTATATTCCTGAAAATATTCAACCGAGTCAGCGCTACTTCCAGGATTATCATAATTTCTAGTAGCATTACTGATTCTAACGAAAAAAGTCATTGCAGCCTGTGGTTTTTCATTATATACTCGTATATTACGAAATAGATTAATATATAATTTTTTATCAGCATCTACTTTTGGAGTAATAAAGGGATAACTATATAATCTTCCTTCAAAGTCAAATGAATATCCTCCACCAGGAAATTTGCTATCATCGACGATTTCGTGTGATGTCCCCCATTTATAAGTAAAATTTCCATAAACTCTCTCTTGTCCTAATGCTGTGTCAATTAAACCGTGTACAAAACTTTCAGTTCCAGAACCACTTCCACCTGGTTTAAGATCGGTTGGAGGTTGATCAGACCATTTCCATCCAAAAAATTCTGTTTGGAAAAGGTTATCGCCAGGCGGATCTATTAACTCGAAGTCGCCGTTTCTAATCCAACTAAAAGCATCTGCGGAATCGCTCGATGATTCATTCATGAAGTAATCTGTATTTATTTCAATATCCAGGTTACCATAATATAAATAAGTATCATACTCAGTTGTGCCAGGACCACTAGCAATGGTTGTATCGAACCATACTGTAACTAATTCAGGTGCGGGATAATCTCTCAGAAAATAATACTTACGAAGAGCGCCGCCCTCTACAATTCTAATATCCTTACAGGTTGAATTCATATATCCATCATCAACTAGTTTTGAATAGTTAAATGTTATTTTTACGGGATAATTTTCCAACCCCGTAGGATTCTCATTTGTAATAACTATTAATTGTCTGAAGCGCCAATTAATATCCCACCAAGTATCATTACCAACAATGCTTAATTTAGGGTTATTATCAATGTCAATCGATTCAATTTCCGTGTCAATATCATTATTATTCTTATTTTTTAAATCCGCTCCAGAATCAAAATTATTCATTGGAAAAATCATGAGAAAACTTGAGAGAAAAATCATTAATAGAATTGTCAAAGTCGTTATTTGCTTCTTAAATTTTGTATTTTTTTTCATTTTCTCTAACCATTTATAATAAATAAGAGTTCAATTTTTCTTTAGATTTTAAAAAGGTTTATATTAGTTATAATAGTAAAAAAGTATGTATTTAAATCCTATCTAAATTAAAAAGCTTCATTTAATTTTACTTTCAATAACCATATAAAATAATTCATTTTTTAAGCGATTTGGGTTGACTATTTGCGTTTTAGTTTTATTAGAGTTTTTTCAAAAAGATTTTTCATTTTAGCTAGCTTTTTTTCCTCTACGAAATAATCTTCTTTTAGTTTTCTTTTTTTCAATAGGGATTTGAAGACCTTGCGGTGTTTCAATTGTGTCAATGGAGTCAAATGTTGTTGAAGTTTTCAATTTTTCGTGTGATACTGGTAGTGGCTCATTTTTTTTTAAAATTTCGGGTGCAAAAGGTACTTCTGAAATTTCGGATACTTGCGTTGGTGGAAAGGAATTCCCACTCAATTCTATTCTTAAATTTTGAGCTTTCTCATAATATTCCTTTGATAGCGAATCATCGCCTATTTCAAGGCAAATATTAGCAATTTTTTCAAAATAAGATAATGCATTATCATAATTGCCCCGTTCATAGGCATTCTGAGCATCTATAATCAGAAGATCTCTCTCATAAATAGGGCTTAATAAAGGTGAATCATCAATACTTATCTCGAGAATCTCTGAAATAATTCGAATCATTTTTTCTCGATTTTTCGGGTCAATTGCTACCATATCATAAGCTTTTAATCCAAGAATTTTTTCCAATTCTTCAGGTTTTAAGGCACCAGGCAAATCTTGTTTATTTGCTATGATTGCTGAATTTGCATAAGGGGCTTCCTCATGTATTAGTTCAATAAAAAACTTACTTTTTTCTGCATTTTCTAAAGTTGAATCTGAAATTAAAAGGGCAGCATCCGAACCTTCAATAAATTTATTCCATAAGTAGCTGAATTGTTCTTGACCAGCAAAATCCCATAAAATAAACTGTAATTTTCCTATTTTAATTATTGACCTCTTCCCTGTAATTGTTGGACGATGTACAGTCGGAATCTCTTCTTCTCTAATTAATTTGGAAATTGTCGTTTTTCCTACTCCAGAAAAACCAATTAGAGATATTTTAGGTCTCAGATTTATAAAAATTTTATCAATAATAGGATTTAATAACTCTAATAATGAAGTTTCTATAGTATTTGTAAGTACTTCGCCAAATATACTTAAAAAGTCATTTCTTAATTCTTTTAACTCAATTTCAATATCTTCAGGTTCATCACTCAACCCTGATATAAAAATAAAAAATAAATCTAAATCTCTTTCAAATATATATGATAGTCTATTTTGAAACGATATATAATTACCATAATTTTTTGTTAGATCTAAATTTGCCTCCTTTTTTAGTTTCATTAAAAGAAGTTTAAGTTCCTCTTCACCCATGGCTCTTCCAAATTCTCTACAATATATTATCTCATCATCTTTAGTTATAAGGACTTTTTGTAGCATCTTTTTTATCTCCTTACGATTTTCTTATTTCTTACGAATTATTTTAATTTTTAACCATGTTAAAGAGCAATTTTAAATCTTTTGAAGTTATTAAAAGTTAAACTAAAAATCTAAACTATCTTCTGATAAATTCTCTAATATATCCATCTTAATTTTTATATTTAAACTTATTTTTATCATAAAATAGCATAGATTCGGTTAAATATTATTAAAATTGAGATGTTAATGAAGTAAAACGGTAATTAATGGAATAAATTGATTTTTGAATTTAATAAAATCTTTTCAAATGATATTCATAGATTATAATTCTAAAGATTAAAGGCTTGAATTTGTTTTTTTAATTCTTCTTTGGACATTTTCTGCATTATCTTATCTATTTTAAATCTGCATAAATCTTCCTTTATTTCCTTATATGAATTAGTAATAATGATTTGGATAATAATGCTGATAAAATATTTATTGAAAGGGAATATCATCATCAGCATTAACAGCAGATCTTACATAAGGAGAGATTGGCCCTTTTCCTAAGACCATAATTCTTATTTTAGTATCCAAATTAGGATCCATATTAGCACCAAACTTAATTTTTGCGTTCTGAGGAACTTCATTTGAGATAGTTGATACTATTTTATCGACATTTGATAATGATAATTTATGGTCGCTTGAAACGGATATTAAGCAACGATCGACGTCATTTGTATTTGGTTTTAAAAGAGGGTTATGTATAGCTAATTTTGACTTTTGAATGATATCATGTTCATTTCCTAGTGTTTCAGTGATTCCAATTAGACCAGAAGGATAATTTCCAGTTCTTTCGAGAATTTTTCTTACATCAGCAAAATCGATGTTAATTAATCCACAGTTATTCATAAGATTTACAATTTCCCTTATGCTTCTAACTAAGACTTCGTCCATAACTTTAAAGCATGTTAAAATAGGTGCTTTGGGTATCAGTTGTAATAGATTATCATTAGGTATTGGAATAATGGAATCGGAATATTTAGCAAGTTTTTTGAGTCCTAATTTCGCCCTTAATCTTCTTTGGTTTCCTTCACTTCTAAAGGGAATTGAACAAAAACTTACCACCAAGGAATTGTTTTTTTTTGCTTCTCTCGCAATAATGGGTGCCGCTCCAGTTCCCGTACCACCGCCCAATCCACATGTTAAAAATACAACATCAGCCTTTAGAATCTTATTTAGCCTATCAGTATCCTCTTCAGCAGCTTTTGAACCAATAAGAGGATTATTTCCCGAACCTGTACCATTGCATTGATCCTTACCAATTAATAATTTTTTTTTCGCATTAGAATAATATAAATCGTGAGCATCTGTATTTACATTCAAAGTTTCAGTACCAACTAAACCCATTTCTTGTAATCTCGAAACAGTATTATTTCCTGCTCCACCAACACCGACAACAAGCGTCTTGATTTTTAAAACTTTTAATAAATCCGATAAATAATCGTCATTATCATAAATATGAGTCGAAGTTGCATTTCTCTGTAGATTAGAGAGCTGTTTAAATCTTGAGTTAATTGCTGTTTCAGATCTTGAAAAATTGGGCAATTGTAATCCTTCTTTTAATCGAAATTCCTTCAAATTTGTCATCTCCGATATTATTTTATAATCATAATACATAAATTATATCAGAATAATATTTGATTGTAATATGTAAATAATATGCTTAAAGATCTTAATTTTTAATTTTTGAGTATTCTCTTTGATGGTGAGAAATAAAAGATAAGTATATTGCACATAGATTTATAAACAAAAATTATTTCTATTATATTAGAAAGTGAAGGGTTGCTATTTTGGAAATTGATTATAATAATAATAATGGAAATGACATAGAATCTACAAATAAATTGGCTTCTGACCTAATCAAGGTTAGAGCCACTCTGAGTTGTCCTAGTTGTTCTTATAAAAAATCGTTCAAAAATCAATTTCGTCTAAAAAATATAGAGCATATGATAGTTTCATTGAAATGTTTTGACTATATGACATGTAGCTGTGGAGAGCTTCTTAGTTTAAATTTAGATTTTGAAATTTAACAATAATTACTAATTCTTTATAAATCGATTTTTATTTGTCCATATATTCCTCCTCCACCAGGAGTGTAATCTATCTCATTATTTCTAAAGGCTTTTATTACAGAAGCAAGCTTTTTATCGAAATTTTCGATTTGATTTATTGGTGTATCAATTAATATTTCAAATTCAGGAGCAAGTTCTTTTATAATTTTATCGTAGAAATTTAAAACTGTTTTACTACTTGTACTTTTTATACCCCTTACTGAACGAATGATATCGATTAAAGGTATAGCATTAATATACGGTGGTCTATGATCAGGATGTTGAGGCTTAACGTAAGTAGAGATGACATCAATTCTTTCGCTCACCCCTAATTTAATTTTAAAATTTTTTTTTAATTTTTCTTGACAAGCCGGACATATCATTTTATCTTTTGCTGTTTGGTCAATATAATTTTCTTTAGCTTTAACAGGATCATTAGTGTAAAATATGATAAAATTTTCTGAAATAGAATACTGACTAAAAATTGTATCTATTTTTTTTTTCGCTTTTTTAAATAATACCCTTCTTCTACATTTATAACAGAACATATTATAATATTTTCCAAGCATAGGAGAAAGCCCGAAATTGAGTGTAATTTTTCTATTATTCTTACGTTCTAATGCTAATTGAATTTCTTCAAAAGAAGGACAATCAATATCGAATTTATTAAATTCTCGACCTAGTGAGCGAGGATCCTGAGAATGAGCATCACTATTACTTAGGAAAGTCACATCTTTTAGACAAGATAACCTATCTGCTAAATCTGTATTAGCAGAAAGACCTAACTCGATAAAGCTAATTTTTTTTATCGCATCTTGGTAGCATTCTTTAAGAGTTTTGAATTTATTTTGACGGAAGATTGCTTTAAAGGGGGTGAAAGCATGAGCAGGACCAATTAATCCTCCCGAATCAGCCACTATATCAACTAATTCTGCAGGGGATAAATTAACTCTAGGGCGTCCGCCCCATTCATCTAAGATATTTTTTGAATGGGGATTTAATTTTTTTTGAATTTCCCTAACCGAGTCAAAATCAGGGAAAAAAACAACTTGATGTATGCTTTCTTGATCTTCTATTTCAGTTTGTAGAATAAAATAAATATCTTTATACTTAAAAGCGCCATCTTTATCTTTATCAAGATTACTTTCCATATATTTAAGCCATTCTGGCTGTAAAATGTCACCAGTACCCAAAATATGTAACCCTTTCTTATTACATGTTTGAACCATCGTATCAAGATTTAAACTTTTTGAGACAGCAATAGAATGAGGTGAATGAATGTGGAGATCACTATTATAAATATCCATTGAAATTATAAGAGAATGATTAATTAAAAAGTTTGATTCAAATTTTATTAATTATTTAAGAATTTTTAAGTTCTTAAATAAGGGCATATGACATTATTTTTTTCTACGTCTTTTTACAGTCATTTGAAATTCAATTGATAACCCAAACGCTTCTTCTGTATCAAAGTAGACAAATTTTTGCTTTCCAATTTGACCAGATTGACTAATCTCAAATCCCTTTTTTTTAAAATCTTTTACATAAGGATCTATATCATCAACAAAAAGACTAATATGCTGAAGCCCTTCCCTACCTTTATCAAGGAATTCTGTATGAGCACTTTGACCTGTTAAGGGTTGAATAAGCTCAATTTGAGTACCCAACCACCTACTTATTCCAATTCTCGCAGAATATTCTAATTCCTTCCCTCTATAAATGATTGTATTGGTTCCCTCTAAAATTGCAAAGGGAGGAATTCCAAAAGTCTCTTCCATTATTTTAGCTTGCTTCTCAATATCTTTATAAACATAACCTAATTGATCAATCTTCATATTTTTTAAATCTATTTCGATATTTTCACCCATTATAATCATCTTTTTAATATTTTGATTATCAGTAATTAATTATTAAAATTTAAAAAATTTTAATTAAATCTCATCATAATTTTTTTTTTTTTTCCCCTCAATCATTTTTTTATAGCTAAAATCAATGTTATCATATAACACATCAGCGTTATCTTGATCTAACTCAAGTGCTTTTCTATAACATTCTATTGACTTTTTATAATCTTCATTAAAAGTATATGCGAGTCCTAAACCATTCCAAGCATTGATGGAATATGGATCAATTTTAAGGGCTTCTTTATAGCATTTAATTGCTTCTTTAAATTCGTTTAATTCGTAATACATATTCCCTAAATTACTCCAGAGTATAGCGTTATCTTGATCTAACTCAAGAGCTAATTTATAATAGAATAGAGCATTATCATAATCTTTTTGGTCATAATATATTTGACCTAAATTTTTTAAAAGAAGAATATTATCTGGATCAATGTTTAGAGCCTTTTTATAGCTCTTAATTGCCTCATCGTACATCTCGTTATTCCTGTGGATTGATGCAATATTATTTAAGGGATCGATGTAGCTGGGATCAATTTCAAGAGCCTTGTTGTAATATTTAATGGCTTTATCAAACTCCTCCAAATCTTCAAATGAATAGCCCAAATTATAAAGGGTTATACTGTCGTCGGGCTCAAGCTCTAAAGATTTTTTATAAGATTCAATGGCTTTATGATAATTCCCATTACAAGAATGTGAAAGTCCAAGATTATTCCATGCTTCGCTCGAATATGGATTTAATTCTATTACTTTTTCATAACATTCTATTGCTTTTGAATAATTAGTTTCATCATAATAAACATCACCTAAATTCATCCATGAATCTACATCGTGAGGATCAATATCAACTAATTCTTTATAACGATCAATTTTATTCATTAAGAATCTATTAAAGATAAAAGAATCATAGAAAATAAGTGTAATTGACAAAAATTTATAAAAAAAATTAAAAAAAGAGCAATAAGAAGACGACTATTTACCCAATAGAAGCATCTTATCTTGGACCTGATCGCTTAATAATATTCTATAATATTTCTTTTTATCTTTGCTCTCTATAAATATCTCTTCTAGTTTGCCCTCTACGATCACTTCTTCTCCTTTTTTTGCATGTTCACAGAATCTTCCTCTAAATGAATTAATCTCGCTGATATCATTTAGATGCATTCGATTTTGTGGGATATCGCTTTCAATAATTTTAATTACATTAATTTTATAGGAACATGGTGTAAAGATCGAATTTTTATCGTCTATGATTAATGCCTTGAGTTTAATTCTACCGTAATTTTTATATCTGTAATCATAAAAACTTCCTTGCCAATCTTCTGGACTTTTAATGTATCGGATGAAGAATTCAAAACCATTAAACATTCCTTGATGTAGTTTTCTCTGTTCGCATCGAATAAAATTATTAAATGGGATGTCAGAACCTCCCGCTCTCCATTCATAATGAGATTTAAATTCTTGTAGATTATATTTCCGGCAATTTTCAGATTTATTTAATATTTCTTCAATTTTTTTTTGGAATTTCAAACTTACGTCCGTACCATAAATGATCAGATCAATGTCAGAATCGTCTTTACTTAAACCTATCATAGAGGAACCAGTTATTCCTATTGAATTGTCAGGTACTCCTTCCTGAATAAATAATTCACATAATTCTTTTGAAGATTTTTCAATTTGAGAAAGTTTAGATTTATTGAATAAACTCTTAAAATACTCTCGAGGAGTATAAATTTTTTTAATATCTTTGTCTTTAACTCCCTGTAATTCTAAATCAAGTTCCTCGGAGAAAAAAAGATATTTAGGATAATTTTCTCTTAAGAACAAATATCTTTCTTTTAAATCATAAATTTTTTTATATTTTCTTCCATTTTTTATTCTATCGCCCTCTGAATGAGGATAAAATCGTATAAAGCATATTTTTCGATCTTTTGGATGAAGAAGCCCTTTTACATCAAAAAATAGATTATCCTTAGTTTCAATATAATCCCCTTCAATCCCTCTAATAATTTCCATAATCTTTATAAATTAAATGCTTTTAATTTTTCTTTTTAGTTCTCCTATGGTAGTTTTAAGTTCAGCATAAACGTTATGTGGATGGATTGATTCTTCTGATTCTATTTTGAATATAATTTTAAAATCATCTTCTAAATTCGGATAATCTTTTTCTATAAAATTTTTTGCCATTTCTCTAACAGCATCTTCAGAAAATAACGGATTAAGATGAGAACTTCTAACTAATTCAGCTTCTTGAGGTCTTTTTAAAACACTCTGTATTTTACCACTCATGCTTTCTTCAATAACGTCGATTATATCCAAAACATCAATCTTATGATTTTCCAAATCCTTAATTTGGACAATAATAGTTCCCTTAGAACGCTGATTGTGAGAGGAAAAGGGTAAAATATTAATCAATTTTTCAATGTCTTCTTTAGAAATATTGATATCTTCTCTTGTTTTAATAACTTCTGCCGCATATTCCTGAGACATTTCTTTAGCGCATGGACAAACGGTCATACCAACGGCGCTTGCTCCAATATAATAATTATAATCAATTTCGCCAGAAGATCCACATCTTTTTGCTTTAACATAAGAACTAATATTATAAGCTTTTTGTATATTTCTCTGTTCGCTTTCTCTAACTTGGACAATGATTTTTCCCTCTAATTTTACTTCAGCTTTTTTTGTATAGGGATGAGCCTCTAACAACCTCTTTACAATTCTATAGGCTACAAATTCAATTGTAGGAGTAGGTTCAAAAATAACTTCATTAATAACTTCTTCAATAGTCTCTGAGGTTCTAGACATATGAATTCCGCGTTGCTGTCCTGGAAGAGAAATTAAAGCAGAAATTTTAGGATAAAATGAATATTTTTTGTCTTCTTGTACAATTTCAACTTTCTTTTCAAGTCCAACGATACCAACTTTATCAAGTGGTAAGTCTACTGATGAAGGTTTTGAACTTTGTAAATCCGTCTTGAAAGGAATAATGTGCCACCGATAACTTAAATTAATTTTTTGTTCTAATTTATAATAATTTAATATTAAATTATATTATTTTTTAATACACTATTTAAAAATTCAAGTAATAAATGCCTAATTCTCAAATTTTTTGTAAATATGGTCTCATAGGAGAAAATTTAGATTTAAAAGAGAATATATCATTAGAAATCGATAAAGAAGGACAAATTTTAAATATTGATTTTGAAAATCCGGGTAAAATATTAGATATTATTCCTGAAAACAAAAATAATTTAATGATACCTGGGCTTATTAATTCTCATGTCCATATTGTTGATAATTTTGCTAAAGAAATGGGTTTTAACAAAGAATTACGTGAGATTGTAGCACCTCCTTTCGGTTTAAAACATAAAATGCTTAGACAAACTTCAGAGGACATTAAAATTGAAGGAATTCAAAATGCTGTTATAGAAATGCTTTCAAATGGAATAACATATTTTATTGATTTTAGAGAGGGAGGATGTGATGGAGTAAATCTTTTAAAAAAGGCTTTAAAGCAAAATCCAATAAATTATTTAATCTTAGGCAGATTCGAGGATGAGAGTGAAATAGATTCTATATTTAATTTGGCAGATGGGGTAGGACTCGCAAGCTATAACCAAATAACTACAACAAATATAAAATGGGTTATAGAATCTAAACGAAAATTCAATAAAATAATTGCATGTCATTGTGCTGAGAGCAATCGAAATACTAGTTTAATAAAAAAAATGTTTAACGATAATCTTGTTGATGTAATCGTCCATGGAACAAAATTCATGAAAGATGATCTAGAAAAAATAAAAAAAGAAAAAAAATCATTAATTCTCTGTCCCAGATGTAATGGATATTTTGGATCGGGATTTCCCCCTATTATGGATATTTTAAGATTAGGAATTCCTGTATCCTTAGGAACAGATAATTTAATGGTAAATAATGCTGATTTATTTGAAGAAATGCGATATCTTTACAGAATTTCAAGAGTATTATGCAATTTTGATAAAAATATTCAATTAACCTCAAAAGTATTATTAAAAATGGTAACCATTAACGCAGCAAAAACTTTTGGCCTTGAAAATAAATTTGGCTCGATTTCAGAAGGAAAGTCAGCCGATTTATTTTTGATTGACCTAAATGAACCAAATTTATACTCATGTAATATAGATAATGATAATATATTTAACTTAATCACTCAAAGAACAAAATCCGAAAATATTAAAAAAACTTATATAAAAGGAGAATTAGTATTTGAAAGAAAATAAATATTCATGGGGTATTTGCCCCATTGATGCGGAATGAAAACACTTGTAGATTATTTATACGATAATATATATGCTCTATTAGTTAGGTCAAATTCTTCAATTTTGATATCTGACATTGATTTTTTATAATCTACACTACTGAGAGGCACTTTAACTACTATTTTATAATCCTCCAAATATAGATTATTGTAAAAAATCCTATCCTGTTTGTCAAAATCTATAAATTGACCTATACAAATCCACCTCCTTAATTTATGTTTTGTTTTTTTTAATATTTTATGAAATTTTTTTTAATAACTTTTATGCCTGTTTAGGCTATAGTTTTTCGGCAACTCTATGTGCCGTGCGAGGGTTTTTTATAATGCGAGACCACTACGCCTACTCGCTATATTTTTTTTATTTTTCTTTTTTTCTTTTTTTACATCCCTCATAACATTTTTTTCTAGTTATATTTTTTTGTTTAAGTATATATTTTTTAATTTTGGTTATATTATGATCAATATGTTAATATTCATATTTAAATGTTACTATTTCATCCAGTGATCAGTGGGAAAAGTGGACGAATGCATGATATGCCCATAAAAAAGTGATCATAAAATGATTAATAAAACCACTAGTATAAAAAAATGAGATTATCTTATAGATACTTTTTTTAGGTAATAATAATTTAAGTTAAAAATTTTATTTCTTCTTGATTTTTATATATAAAAGAAAATTATTCTGAGACTTGAAACATTACAAATAATTAAGGAGCACTATTTTGGAATTCAAAAAGCCGTATATAATTCTTAGTGCGGCCATGACTATAGATGGAAAAATAGCTACAAAGACGGGTGATCCTGAACTTTCAGATGAGCAAGACTGGCGAGAAGTGCATAAATTGCGATCAACTGTTGACGCAATTATGGTTGGAAAGGGAACAATATTAAAAGACAATCCAAAACTTCACATAAAATTCTACGAACATAAAGGATATTTTCGGATTGTAGTAGATAGCAATTTATCTATTCCAATTGATTCGAAAGTTATTGATTTTCAACCTGAAACTTATCCAACAATTATATGTACAACTGAAAATGCACCTACAGAAAAAATCAAGGAATTCGAAGCTATAAAGATAAAAATAATTCGTTCAGGAAAAGGAGAAAAAGTAGATATCGTAAAACTAATGCCCTTTTTATATGATTTAGGGATAAAAACGATCTTATTAGAAGGAGGAGGGACTTTAAATTGGAGTTTTATTAAAAATAATTTAGTAGATGAGATGCGGATAACAATTGCTCCGTGGATTGTAGGAGGGAAAGATGCTATTAGTTTAGTTGAAGGAGAGGGATTCGAAAAAATGGTTCAAGCTACGCGACTTAAATTAATTGATGTTGTTAATAGAGATAATTATGTAATTTTAAAATATAAAAAGTAGTGATAATGAACAATAGAGAAGATATTGAATATTTTAAAAGCTTATCAATTAAAAAAATAAAGGAAAAAGTAAAAGAGATAAAAGCTCAATTACCTAAAGAAGAGCAAAATGTAATTACATATTCTAAAAATTTTACATTATCACTTTCTAATTATTGTCAAAATTTTTGTAGTTATTGCTTCTATAATTACAAAGTTCCTAAAGTTTCAGGGGAGGGAAATGTTATTTTATTGGATAATGATCAAATGAAAACTCTTATCCAAAAAGCCCTTTCCTATAATTGTAAGGAAGCTCTATTAATGTCTGGAGAAAGACCATATAGTTTTGAAGAAGTTCAGAAAGAATTAGAAAATAGAAATTGTATTGATTTTATTGAGTTTATTAAGGATATTTGTACGTATTTATTAGATTTAAATTTACTTCCCCATTCTAATATTGGTCTGCTTTCATATGAAGAATTAAGGGATTTAAAGAATTATAATGCCAGCATGGGATTAATGTTGGAAAGTACGAGCATGGAACTCTTTAAAAAAGGTGGGGTACACGAATTTTCTCCTGGAAAACTTCCTGAAAAGAGAATAAGACATATTGAAGATGCTGGTAAGTTAAAAATCCCGTTTACTACTGGATTGTTGTTGGGTATTGGAGAAACTTTAGAAAATAGAGTTAATGATCTACATTTGATTAAAAAAATACATGAAAAATACGGTCATATCCAAGAGGTTATAATTCAGAATTTTGTGTATAAAGATGGTGTACAATATCATCCCGAAAATCCCATTTCAATTGAAGATATGTTGAAAATAGCTGGCATAGCAAAATTAATTTTTAAAAACGAAATTGCTATTCAAGTTCCACCAAATTTAATCTCTGGATTTGAAAAAGATTTTATTGAGATGGGTGTTGATGATTTTGGAGGAATATCACCGTTCACAATAGATTACATTAATCCTAATATGTCTTGGCCTCAAATTGATGATTTAAATCAAATCTGTAAAAGATTAGGTTTTGTACTTAAAGAAAGACTTCCTATCTACGATAAATTTATAAAAAAGAGCGAATTCTGTCCCGTAAGTATTAAAAAAAGAATTGAGAGTATAATTTAAATGCTAAAATCTGAAGTTTTTAATCATATAAAACCTAAAATCAAATCTATTCTAAAAAAGGCTCTCAATTCAGAAGAAGATTTAACTTTAGAAGAAGGCTTTGAACTGCTCAAAGTTACTGGCAAGGAATTTATTGCCTTACAAAACGTTGCTGATACGATCTGCTTTGAAAAAAAGAGAGATTTAGTGACTTTTGTAATAAATCGCAACATAAATTTTACAAATATATGTTTTCAAGAGTGTAAATTTTGTTGTTTTAGTGTTCCCGATAAAAATAAAGGATTTTTATTAACTCTTGATGAGATTAAAGAAAAAGTTATAGAGGCAAAAAGAAATAATTGTACTGAAGTTTGTATTCAAGGAGGGATACACCCTGATTTAACTTTTGAATTCTATTTGGATATTTTGAAAACAGTAAAGGATGTTGATAGAAGAATTCATACACACGCTTTTTCACCTCAAGAAATATTATATATGTCTCAATTATTTGGAGATACTATTGAGAATACATTAAAGGAATTGCAGAAAGCAGGTTTAGATTCAATACCTGGAACTGCGGCTGAAATATTAGTTGATAAAATAAGAGAAATTATCTGTCCAAATAAAGTCTCTGTATCTCAATGGAAAGATATTATTACATCTGCTCATAATTTGGGTATTCCAACTACATCAACTATTATGTACGGTCATATCGAGGATTTAAAGGATAGAATTGTACATTTAGAGATTTTAAGAGAGATTCAAAAAGAAACTCATGGTTTTACCGAATTTGTTCCATTACCTTTTGTTAGAGAGAATTCTATATTATCAAAACAAAATGAATTTCCTTTAAAATATAGTTATGGAGTGGCAGATTTAAAGCTCTATAGTGTAGCAAGATTGTTTCTTAATAATTATATTAATAATATTCAGACTTCTTGGGTAAAATTAGGTCCAAAACTCGCTCAAATTTCTTTGAATTATGGTGTAAATGACTTTTCCGGTACATTGATGGAAGAAAACATATCGAAGAGTGCTGGGGCGGGCTTTGGAGAATATTTACCTCCAGATGAAATGATAAGAATAATTAAATCTGCAGGCAAACACCCTGCTCAAAGGGATACTGTTTATAATATTATTCGAAATTATTGATTTTTGACTCTAGTACCATCAATCGAAAAAAAATTTTTTCTCATATATAAGTAAATACATATAAGTGGTATAATTACTAATCCAATGAGAGGAGGTAAAATTTCTATTATATTGTGTGGCTGATCACTACATTCAGGGTCAAAATCAACAATGCCGTCATGGATTTGTATTGTTTCGATTTCAGCGTCGTTAAATTCTCTTAAAATCCGTAATATAGCTGATATTGCGTGTTGATTGTAATCAATACGAATATCATAGGCATCTTTTATTGTAAAACCATTATGAAATCCTCCATAGGCGCGATTAGGACATGCTAATTGTGATTTTTTGCGAAACTGAAGTGTTAAAACCCATTCAATACCAGCTTTTAAACTTTCATAATATTTTGCGACTCTTTTGGAGTCATATACTGATTTAGCAACTCTATAGGCATCGCCAATACCTTCTAAATATACGCCAGTATTCACTGTTGGGCCTATAAAATAACCATAAAGATCGTTCCCTAACACATCTAATTCATGCTGAAAATTTTGTCTAGATATTTGAATATCGGTCATATTGAAACAAAAATCACGAAATTTTGAATTATCCGTTAATTCATACCATTTTGCACAACCTGAAGTAGCCCAAGGAATAAAAGCAGCATCATCGTAATCATAATCTTCTGACCAATAATAATCAAGAGCATCTTCCATTGCTCTACGATAGCTTCCATGGTCAAGCATATCATAGGCCAATGCGAGAGCAAAAAAAGCTTCCCCCGAATAATATCGGTTTTCTCCACGCTCTCCGTAAAGTCCATCAAAAGCCCCATCATCACGCTGTTGAGATACAATGAAGTTAGCGAAATTCTCGACATAGGAATTATATTTTTCATTTTCCGTAGCCTCCCAATAGCGAACCATTCCGAGTATAGCAAGTGAGACTGTTCCAACTTTCATTTTGCCTCCCCAGTTTATTGCCCATTTATCCCAACTTATCATTTGAGTAAAACTACATAAATAATCTAGTCCTGCTTCACCTGCAGTTAAATATTTTTCCTCTTCTAATTCCTCATATAAGTCCAATAGAGCATAAGTTGTTCCAGCATGTCTTACAATATTATATTCTGAATCATCATATTCATCATCTTCGGCATCGTAGAGATATCTGTACTTACCGTTGCAATATTGATTGAAAACGAGATTATCAGCCCCATAACGAGCACATTCCTCAACTAAACTATCTGCAATACCATCTTCGTAATACTCACGTTCTTCCCAATCAGGATCACAATCAAAATTCTTACAACAAAAAGGATCGTAGAAAAGCGTTAGATATCTTAGAAGGACTCCGATCCCAATACTTAAAAGGATTATCGTAATTACCGATATTGTTTTTTTTTTATTACCCATTTTTTTTTATAAAAATATCTAATTGTTTAAAGAATATTTTTAATTTTAATCATTATTATAATTTTACATCAATAAAAAACTGAGTTGATTATTTGCCAATAACTGTAATTGCTATGGTAAAAGTAAAAGAAGGAAAAATGGAAGAAGCTATTGAGGTTTTGAAAGAAATTGCCCCAAAAGTAAGAGAATCTGAACCTGGAACCCTTGAATATATCCCTCATACTGTGAAAGGTTCAAAAGAAAAGAACACAATACTTTTTTATGAAAAGTATGCGGATCCAAAGGCATCACAAGAACATATGCAAAAACTTGGAAAAACTATGGAAAAATTGTTGCCGCTTTTAGAACCAGGAATGGATATTAAAACTTGTTTTGAGATAGTATAAAATTAACTTTTTATTCATCTTTTTTTTCTTTTTTAGTTATACATCTTGAATGTAGGACTTACTTGAAAAAAGAGAAAATTCAGCTTTACTGAGTTCTCTTCCTAAATAATTAATATGTTGGAAATTCTTAGTTAACTTTAATTCGATTATTTTTTTGCTTAGGGCTTCCGCATTGGTCCCAATTAAAGTGTTAAGTAATTTATGATCATTTGATAAATGCAATACATAAATCTTTTCAGCATAATGATTTACATATATTTTAAAATATCCAATTTCATCTGGTATATATTCGGGATCCAATTGATCTACTATGATCGCATCATTTTCATTGATTTTTGGCATTTTTTGGCTTACTTTTCCTTTTGCTCGAAAGAATTGAATTCCCTGATTGATTGGAGGTGATTTTTTATATTTCGAAATATAATTCAATTTTACGCTCTCTTTTAATTCCTCCACACCTCCCATAAGTTTTATGCTATGCTCAACTGTAAACAATACACCTATATCTAATTCTATTGCTATACTTGCTAAAAGTCCATTAATTCCAACAGAGTCAATATCCATTAGTTCTACGACATTTGAAATGCCAAAGAAAAGCGGCAATTCCATATTTTGATATTTTTTGGTACAAACTTTCTTTTTGTATAAGAAATATGTTTCTAAAGAATTACAAATTCCGGGGGCAATGGGGGTTTCTAATAATGGATCAGCAATTAATTTTTTAAAGCCATTTTTTTGTAATTCTTCCGTTAATTTAAACAAATTTTCAATTCTAGATTCTGGATCTTTAGGGAAATACCCTTCCTTTACGTTAGTTGGGAGTATAACAATTGGGATATTTTTAGGAATGTTTAGAAATTCCTTATAATTACCTAAATCTAAACTTAGAATTAAATCGATTTTTTCATCAACTGCGGCTAAGATTTCTTCTGTATCCATTGAATCTATACTTATTAAGACATCGAAATTTTTTTTGAGATTCTTAATTATTTGTTTTACTTTATCCGGATTTGGTTTATTTGACACGCAGCCAATATCAATAATATCTGCTCCAGATTTAATGTAATGTTTTGCTTTTTTAATAATGCTTTTATCGCTTTTTTCAGTGCAATTTACGATTTCGGCTATAATTGGTGGAGGAAGATTGCGCCCAATTATTATATCTGATTTTTGTTCATTTATATAAAAGCTATGATGCTCTAGATGATTTCTAGCAAGTTCAATTTGTTTTTTAACAATTGTTTCATATTCTTTTTCTCCAGAACTCTCAAACAATTTATTTGCCGGGATGTTATTCGATAATTTTATTTTATCAAAGTTTCTTAAAATAACGGGAAGATCTGACGCAAATTCCGGGCCTTTTCTGATATTGATTAAAAATTTTTTTTCTAAGTTAGTTGTATCCCATTGAATAAATCCCGGAAGTAATACTAAATCGTATTCAGAAATCGAAATATTTTTTAAAGTCTTTTCCGTTAAACCCTCTGAAAGAAAAGCAGAAATGGAGACAGGAGCTTTTTCAACTGTAATCTTATGCTCCTTAATTGGTTTTATTATTTTCACGATTGTTGAATAACTTTTTAATCCAGTAATGATGAGAATATTAATCTAAATCACTTATCAATTTTTCTTTATTAAATGGTATAAAAATATCATCTAGAATTGTACCAGAAGCTTCTTTAATTTTTAAATTATTAATTATTGATTCATACAGATCTTCTTTTCCCAAAATTCCTTTAGCTATAAAAGCAGCACCTTGAGCTGCACGTTTTGCAATATGACTATATGATTTCATTACTCTTACAGGTGCAACGTCGTTCAATCCACGGATAAATCGATCTTTTAAATAATTTAACTCAGCACCCCTTCCAGCTAATAATATTTCTACTATTTTTTCTTTACTTGAAAAGGAGGAGGATATTCCAAAGACTGCTTTTTTAACGCTTGAAATATAAGCTTTAAGAGCATTTTTAATTTGATCGTCTTTTTCGGCTAATAATGTTATTTCTTTTAGACTTAAATCTAAATAACCTGCAATTGAAGCCACTCCACCTTTATAGATATTTTTCTTTTCTATATTTTTAATTAGATATGCCAATTCACCATCTAAACTGCCGCATGCTCTGAAGCCCATGATGTTTGAACCTCCAATACCATCAATGATTTGGCCATTTTCTATTGCGAGAACAGCTGTAAATCCATAACCTATTTCGACCATTATAAAATTAATTTCTTCAGGATTTATCTTAAATCTCTCGATTTGATCTCTCATTCCAACAACAGAAGTACATAATTTATCAGCAGTACCCATATCAATTTTATTAATTTTTCGATATCTTGGAACTGTAGGTAAATGTTTAACTCCTGGAACGATTATACCTGGAATTCCTGACGATTTTATAAGTCTTAAAATTTCTCCAAGCCCTACTAGTTTTTCCTTATCAGTTTGTTCAAACTTTAATAATGTGAAAAAAATATCTCTTTCCGTTAAATCACTTACATCTTTCAACGGTAGACCAAAACCGCTTGGAGCGACCATTAGGTCAATATTTTCAACAGATTTTATAATCTTTATTGCTTTTTGGGGGGCCCTCATTAATTCTTTAGTTGGTATAGATGTATCTAAAATAACTCTATTATCCTCCAAGCCAAAAAAATCCCAGCTTGCAGAGCCAGGATCAATACCAATTACTCTATACAAGGAATGTCAGACTTAAAAAATTAATATTTTTTATTAATATTTTGAATGAATTAACTTTTTCTCTAATTCAAATTATGGAATTAATCAAGAAAAATAGAATCCATTTCATCCTTTAATTGAATTTCTCTAATATTTATAGATCTTAAGTCCAAAGTATTTATATTTTTAAAATCTATAAATTTTAAAATTAAAAAAAAATTTAATATGAATCCAAGATGGTGAAAAAAAATTTTCGTTCAAGTATTTGTATGTAAGATTTGTGGTGAAGCTTATATAGGAGAGGAAGAACCATCAAGGTGTCCTTTCTGTGGAGCTTACAAGAAATATTTTGTAAAATCAACGGAATATGATGATTCAGGAGATTGGGATGTCGAATTGAATGAAACTGACAAAGCTAATGTTGAAAAAGCTTTAGGAGTTGAAATTTCAAACACCTTATTTTACAAATGCGCCTCAAAGAAGGTAAAAGAAATAGATGGTCAAAAACTCTTTAAGATTCTTAGTAAGGTAGAAAATGAACATGCTTCCGTATGGAAAAAAATACTTAAATTAGATAAAATCAAAATGGAACCTCCTGAAAGTTGTGTAGAAGATTATACAGCAGATCTTAATGACTCGCATGCACGAGAAGAAAGAGCAATAAAATTTTATGGTGAAGCTGCTGCTGCCGCTCAAAATCCAAGAGTAAAAGAAATTTTTCAAGCTTTTATAGAAGTGGAGACAGATCATTTAAAGCTCTCAGAAGAAAGATTGAAATAATAATTACTTTTTTTTTAAATTTTTTAATTTTTTTTTCTCATAAATATATTCTTATATTCTGTAAAAACAATTTATAAATACCCATATAAATTTATAGATATTGAATTTTAGACATAATAATTATTAGATGAGTCTTTAAATGAGTAAAATCAATGGCAAATTAGACAGCCACAGAGAGGAACCAAAATTTCCGATTGCGGAACCTCATGATCTCTCACCTCGTTCAAAATGGCTAAGAGAATATTATTTTAAGGGAGCAGAAAGAGAATGGAATAACGAATTTATGGTATTTACGACAGGGACTGATTGGGATATAATTTGGTATGAAGGAGATTATTATAACGCACCTGAAATTCTTTATTATATTCAAATTTTGGGAAAAAAAGACAAAGGAGTTTTTGCTTCTTCCTTTAGATCGATGGGTATACCAGTTAAATTGCCCGATGATTTTTGGGAATTATCCTTGCCAGAACGTAGAATGACATTTCTTGAGGATGTTATTCTCAATTATATTCCCCAAGAAATTATTTCAGAAAACGATTTAGTTGCTGGGGGAAGGTTTAACACTCAATTAAGTAAATGCTTTAATAAAAACGAATCTAAAGAGTATTGGAAAAAAAATATAAGAAATAGAGATGATGTTTTCAAATATCATAGATCTGGATTTGGAAATCTTGGCGCTATCGCAGGACATATCATTCCCGATTACGAAGCTGTTGTCAAGAAAGGATTTAAACATATATATGAGAGTGCAAAAGAAAGTTACTCCAAATTAAGTGAAGAGGAAAAAAACGGTCCAAAAGGACAAGAACTTAGAGCAATGATAAAAGCTGCTGAAATTCCAAGAAAATTAGCAAAAAAATACGTTGAGGAATGTAGAAGATTAAAAGATGAAGCAACGACTCCTGAAAGAGTGGAAGAACTTGAACTAATGGCAGAAAATTTGGAGCGCGTTCCGTGGGAGCCTGCAGAAACCTTCTGGCAAGGAGTTCAAGCGATTTGGCTTACACACATGTTAGTAATGACAGAAGAGTCTTATCCCGGACCTGGGCTTTCTTTTGGTAGAACAGATCAACATTTATGGTCTTTATACAAAAAAGATGTTATAGACGAGAAAAATATTACAAAAGAATTTGCAAAGGATATATTGGGAAGCTTCTGGTTTCATTGTAATACTGTGTACGATGCTATGATAAGAGTTGGCAAGCAAGGAATTACGTCAGCCTTTGGACAATTAATGACATTATCCGGATGCGGTCCGAATGGAGAGGATTTGACGAATGAATTAACCTATACGATTTTAGAGGTTATTGATGAGTGGTCGCCTATTCTAGAACCAAAGCCAAACGTAAGATTACATAGAAATTCACCTGATAAATTATTAGATAAAATAATTGAGATGATCTCAAGGTCTCAAGGTGCTCCTTTTCTAATAAATTTTGATGAAAGGAGTATTGCCGGTATGGTTAAAGAGGGTATTTCTAAAGAAGAAGCTTGGGATTATGCTTGTGTTGGATGTTTAGAAAACACTATGCAAGGAAACGATCGTTCAGGAACGGTCAATTGTAATCCTAATCTGACAAAAAGTATAGAATTAACCCTATGGAATGGAAAAAATATGCCAGGAAACAATTTAGCAACGAAACCCAGCGAACAAATTGGACCTGAAACAGGAGAACCTGAAAATTTTGAAACATGGGAAGATTTCTGGAACGCATGGAAACAACAAATTCAATTTGCTATAAAATACACTGTAGATATAAACAATTTATGTGAAGAACTACGTGGAGAGTTTCTCCCAACTCCGTACTTATCAACTATCGTTCGAGGGTGTATAGAGAAGGGTTTAGATGTACGGAATGGTGGACCAGAACTTAGATTCATAACTATTGAAGGAGTTGGTTTTGCAACCACCGTTGACTCTTTATTAGCAATTAAAAAGTTAGTTTATGATGATAAAAAATATACAATAACTCAAATTAAAGAAGCATTAATTAACGATTTCAAAGATACTGAAGTTATGCAAACTTTCCTAAAGAATAAGGCTCCAAAATATGGAAACGATGATGACGCTGCAGACGAATTGGCTAGAAAGGTTATGAAAGTCTGGGCGGATGAAACTTGGAAATATAAAACACTAACCGATTTTCAATATCGTCCCGGAATGTTATCTTGGAATTATTGGGCTGGAGCTGACGCTGGTTTTACAGCTACGACTCCAGATGGTCGAAAAAAAGGTACATTTCTTTCAAATGCGATTTGTCCTTCAAATGGGGCCGACAAATGGGGGCCCACGGCTGTCACTAATTCAGTAGGAATTGTTTTAGGTGGTAAGACAGAAACAGGAGAATACATAAATTATTTACCAAACGGTGCTTCGCATACGATAACGTTTAATCCTAGCATTCTTGTTGATCCCGAGCATAAAGAAAAGTTTAAATCTTATCTAAGGGGCTATGTTGAGAATGGAGGAACATGTTTGCAAATAAATATGCTAGATGCTGAAATGTTAAAAGACGCTCAAAAGCATCCAGAGAATTATAAAAACCTCTTAGTTAGAGTTACCGGATATAATGCTTACTTTACGGCAATTGGAAGGGAATTACAAGACGAGATAATTGCACGAGAATCTCATAAAATTTAGTTTTTAATCACTCACTTTTTTTTTCTACTATAGCATATTTATTTTCATTAATCAATTTTCATTTTAATTAGCGCTCCAATAATAATTAAATTTGCTCCGATAAAAAGAGTATACACACCAATATAAAACTCAAAAAAATCCCAAAAATTCAATCTTAATTGTTCACCAAAAATTACAATTGATGCAGAATAATAAAGTTCAACTGCAAATATCCAGCTTATCATTGTGAGAATAGCAATAATTGCCATAAAAAATGCAAGTGTTCCTCCACTATTGCCCTTTCTAATAGTGTTTCCTTTTAATATCGCTATTATTGATGCTATGATTATTCCTATAGCACATATACAACCGTAGAACTCAATTGCGAATTTACTTTCTGAAATGGAATCTTCTGTTCCTTGAGCATAAGTAAATCCCCACATCCAATAGTAAATATCCATATCTAAACCAGAATATTCCCATCTTATATATGTTGTTGGAAGTAAAACTGATATTAAAGTTAAAATGCCTCCAATAATAACAATGATACCTCCTTTTTTTTCAATAGTCATCTTTTAATCATTTGATTTCTTTTTTTTAAGAATTCTACTAAAAATTTCTCTTTTTTTAACCATTATTATAATAATTATTGAAATAATTGCTATTATTCCTAAAATTACCAAATAATCATATTCTATAAAAACACCCCAGTCTAATTCAACCTTTATAATCGTATCTCCATCATATAAGAATTCATATGACCAAAGAACTCCATTTTTTGTATATTTAAAATTATATTCTCGCTCTTCAAAATCATCGCTAATATCACAATCAATTTCAATATTTATTCCATTTTCTCTGCTTTCTCTCAAAACATTAATTTTCTCATACTTTAAGCTCTGATAATAATCCTTAATCACAACTTTAATATCAGCCCAATTCATTGAATTTGAAATAAAATAAGGTAATTCTGTTTTAAGTCCGTCTTCATCATAAGGAAATCCTAACCAAAAAAAACTGGCATAAATATCATCCTCATCATCATCAAAAATGGCAAATTTCTCATCCTTCTTTACACGATCCCAATCATTAGCTGCTATATCTTCTGTAATGTAATAATTATAGATAATTTGCACACTCTCCCTACCAAAATTGTTTCTTTCCTGATTATCAATATCGAGAATGAAAATTTTTATTGCTTCATTATCCTCATCAAGTTCGACATTTTTATCGATATACGAATTACTATATCCTTGATCTTCGTAATAATCTTCTAAAGTATCTTCGTCATATTCCGTATGCCAAATAAATATCTGATTCTCTTCAATGCCAACATACTTTGGTCTCATAGCAAGCGCAAAACTACTAATTAATATTATAAATATACCTATTAACGCAAGAATATGGATAATCTGATATTTCTTAATAAAAAATTCACCTTAATTTAGTTAAAAATCTTCATTCTTGTTTTTGTTTTTTAATCTTTCTTCTTTTTCCAAAATTTGATCAATATTAAATTTCTTTTTAATGTCTTTTTTTTTTAATATAGAACCAAAAATTAATGTTATACCAATAATTCCCAAGGTTGTTATGATAAATGGAAGTAAATCAAAAAACAATTCATTATTAGTAGGGGATTCAAGTTCTCCATCATATCTAGCTCGAAATATTATATCTTCACCCTTTATAATTGAATATTCACTTATATACCCATATTTACTATATTGATGATATACATTATAATTTCCCTCAATTATTATGTAACAATACCCATATTGTATAACATTAGGTTTCCAGTTTACTTCAGATAGATAATCATCAACGTTATCTAAAATTATACTCATTATAAATTCTGTATTATTATGTATACGATCAATAGGACGTGCGGGCCAACCTTGATAATAGGGGTCTTTAGAAGTTTTTATTTTACTTCTACGATCATATTTTTGATAAAAATTGTTATCATCATCCGTCCAATCCCAAGCTCTATATCTAAAAATATAACGACCGTTTGTCTTCTTTATATCATATATCTTATAATAAGCTCTATCTCCTTTTTCTAAATCATAAACTGTAGTAATACTAAAATTTTTAATAAGATCATCATCATAATCCGTAATCTCATAAGTAAGAGTTCTTCCCTTCCTTATTCTTCTATAAAAACTCGCCTCCGATTCTCGAATATTTAAAGAAAAGAGCATTAAGGCTATTAATAATAAGGTAAAAGTAAATTTTAAATATGTTTTAAGTGATGAATTTGAATTTTTTCTAAATTTCAGAATTTTCTCCCTATGAATTTTCGCTTTTTGCGGAATTATTTTTAATAATATATTTTTTAATTTTAAAATATATAAATATTCTTTTTTTGAAAGGATTAATACGGCAATAGGTAGGGAACTAAAAGATGAGATCATTGCCCGAGAATCTCATAATATGTAGACTTTATTTTTTATATTTAATTTATATAATCTAA
>JAHPZI010000004.1 GCA_019058295.1 Promethearchaeota archaeon
ATGTAGAAATTAAATTAAAAGAATTTGGTTTAATAGAATAATCTAAAAATGCTATGTAAAAATCTATTTTCTTAATAATTTTAAATATCCTAATACAAATAAAATTTTGAATTTATGATTAATTAACCTCAAATATTATGCTTGATTAAATCAAAATATAATATCCCTATTTCATTGATATTAAACAGCCAAATTTAAGGGGACTTGGCGAAGCTCGGTATTCTCCGTATCATTTCGCGACGAGGATCGAACGCGGCAGGCTCCAGATCCCGTAGGCAAATCGCTGCGAGCAGAAACTTGTTGGTCGTGGGTTCAAATCCCACAGTTCCCATTTTTAATTCTCATTAAAGTTTTTAAACCTCATAATAATATAAGAATTAAGAAGATTAAAAATCATAATTTCATAAGTTTATGATTAAAAGTAATAAGAAAGACTTTAGAATTAGTACTCGTCTCACTAAATTTTTATTATTCCTGTTCATAATTTTTACAATACCTCCCTTAATTTTTTTAATTTTCTCGATAATCTTTTATTTTACTCTCTATACAATAGTTGCATTCTTATTTCCAATTTTTATATGTTTTCTTATGTTATTTGGTATTGAAATCACTCATACAAAAGTCGATTTCTTAATAAACCATGAAGAAATAAAAGTTTTAATTCAAAATAATCTAGATTTTCGATTTTCATGGGAAGAAATCAAAGAAATTAAGGTCATAGAAGAACTCTATGAGCGTCGTACTAGATATACTCCCCTAAGAGTTCTAAGTGGATATAAATTAGTAATAGATTCAATGAAAGAGAGTGTATCTATAAGACTCTGGTGTACTCCATTCTCTCCCAAACGAGAGTTAAAAATAATCAATGCTATAGAAAATTTTTCTTCAAAAAAAAACATAAATCTATCTAGAATTAAACCATCAGAGAGAATAATAAGACTTACTGATAGATATAAAATTTGCTCTGAAATTGGATCAATTAAATCATATTAATTTCCATTATTATTTTATTTTAACAAACATAAGGATCTTTAACAAGAAATCACCTTTTTAAAAGTAGGGAAAGTAATGTATAAACTCAAGATTATTTCTTCTGATAAAAAGACAAAATTAGAAAATGAGGTAAATCGATTTTTAAAGAAGATAAAAGAGAAGTTATTTGATATTAAATTTACTCATACATATGTTCAGCAATTCGATATTCATATGTATAGAAGTTTTGTAATTTACGAGGAATAAAAGATACAATACAATTATCTTAGTTGCGAGTACGGCAGTGCATATATCTTTATTATGCGCTCTTTACAATAAAGATATATTTAAATAAAAATCATTTTTAAACAATTTCAGTATAAAAAAAAAATTTATATGAATACCACACTAATATTTATGATATAAAATAGGAGTTTTCTTTAAATGTTTCGAATTGAGATAGTAGGAGAGAATTGCTTATACATAAAAACTCTAGGGACATTTCCTAAATCTGTAGCTAAGCGATTCGTGAAAGAATTTGAAGAAAAAACGAAAGGTTATAAAAAATTATGCGCAATCATAGATAATCTTGATGCTATTTTGTTAGACTTACGATCCTTTAATATCATATTAGATTTATTAAAAAAGAACAATGAAAAACTAGGAAAAGCTGCGTATGTTATTTCTACTAGTAATCTTCCTTTAGATAAAGAATTCCAGATCTTATTAGAAAGAGCAGAATCTCCAGAACGAAAGATAGTGCACAATCTTGATGAGGCTAAGAAATGGGTTGGGATTGAAGATATTATCATCCCCCATCATAATAAATAATCTATTTACCCATTATTACTTCATTTTTAAATTAACCTTTTTTTGGTTAACTCAATTGCTTTAGGATTAGTATCAACACCAATCCACCTTCTTTTAAGCTTTTTTGCGACTGCTAATGTAGTACCCGATCCACAAAAAAAATCTGCAACAATATCTCCCTCATTTGAGGAAGCTAAAATTATGCGTTTAAGTAATTCTTCCGGCTTTTGAGTAGGATATCCTAAGTATTCTTTTGACTTTGTTCTTGTTTGGTAAGAATATATATCATTCCATACATCTCCCACTAAAGTTCCAGGTTTTTCGTCTAGATATTGTTTTCCCCCTCTCCTTTTTCTGTAAAGCCGATCATCTTCGTCCTTGTATCGGAACATTTTTTTTATGTACTCTTCCTTATAAGGTAAATATTGTTTATTAAACGTAAATTCCTCTGATTTGGTATAATAGAGGATCGTATCATGCTGACGTACCCATCCTTTCACCTGACTTTTAAATCCTGAGACACTACCTACATTCCAAATTATCTCTCTTTTAAAAAAATTTCTTCCAAATATGCTATCACATATCGGTTTTAAATCGAAAAGGGCATTCGCATCACAATGGCAATAGAAACTACCATTTTTTTTTAACACACGATGCATTTCTCTTATTCTTACTTGCATAAACTCTAAATAATGGTTTAATGAATTCCATTGATCAGAAAATTCTTGATAATCCACCCCCGTATAGAATGGAGGATCTATATAAATTAAATCTATTATTTCTGAATCCAATTCTTTTAAAAAATCTAAGTTATCGACCAAATGAACCGTATTGAGCTTCATGTGAGAATTAAATAGGATCGAAACTTAATAAATATTGTGAATAATATGCGATTAAACGAAAAGTTTCTTGAAGATTTTAAGGAATATAATTTTTCTCTTATTAAAGAAGAAAAGATCTTCCTAGTTGGGTCAATAACTAAAGCAAAAGATTATTTTATCAAAATCGAATCAATATTACAAATTATTTACAAAAAAATCGTATCAATATGCTCTGTAGATGGGCTTTTAAATAAAGAGATGTTCATTCCTAAAGAATGGGAGCATTTGCAACAAATTGCATTAAGAAAGCTAGCTGACCAAGACGCAATTCTGGTTTTAGATGTGGATGGCTATATAGGTGATCAATCTAAAGAAGAAATTGAGTACTTCGAAAGAGAATTAAGAAGACCGGTTTATTACTTATCAAAATTGAAAGAAAATAAAGATTAATCATGAATTTAGAAAAATTGAAGGAAATTCCGAAGCAGCAACACTTAATTTTAATCACTATACTAACCTCAATTCCTTTCTTTATACTTACAATCATGTTTATAATTAACGAATTCCGTTTAATCTCATCCACCGGGTATGGAATTCTAGACTTTGAACTTGCTTGGACCCCAGGGAGGGCTCAGCAAATTTTATTAGCATGGGGTCAGGTAGAAATACAAAATCAAATAATAATGCATTATATTGATTATCTTTATATTCTATTTTATGGATTATTTGGAGCAGAGCTAATATTGATTGCATCTCGTAGGATAGACGGAAAAATACAAAAATTAGGATTATATCTTACTTTTACAACCATGATAGCTGGTATATTTGATGCGCTTGAAAATATAAATCTAATTTTAATGTTGAATGACATAACTTTTATAAATTCTGGTTGTCCATTTTTTGCTTCAAGTTGTGCTGTTATTAAGATTGGTTTCATCATATTAAGCTTATGCTTCTTTTATATTGCAATGTTATGTTCTATCCTTAAAAAACTAACAATTAAGAATATATCTGGATTCTTCACATTAGAGATTGTTCCAATTATCATTTGTGGGCTTTTTGCTCTATGGAATCCTTTTTTAGCACTTTATTTTATCACAATTTATTTAATTCTTCTATATTTTATAATAAACTTTAATTCTAAGGATAATAATTAAAACTATAACAAGCTAAATTCATACAAGGTTTTCTAAAATTTTATTAAATTACTTTATTGGGACAGCAGGAAGTGGAAAATCCACACTTACAGGTGCATTAAAAGATTACATAATAAATCGAGATCCAGAGATCACTGCCATTACTATAAATTTAGATCCAGGTGTTAAGATTTTACCCTATGCTCCGGATATAGATATAAGAGATTTTATTGTCCTCGGCGAGGTAATGGAAGAATACGGATTAGGTCCTAATGGTGCGATGATATTGGCCTCAGATTTAATGGTTAATTATTTAGACGACTTAAAGGATGAGATCGACGAGTTTAATTCTGATTGGGTTTTAGTGGATACTGCTGGTCAGTTGGAACTTTTTGCATTCCGAGAGACGGGACCTTTAATAGCAAGTTCTTTAGGATTTGGTGATATACAAAGGTCTGTATGTTTCCTTTTTGATTCGAACTTTGTTCTTAGACCAAACGGTTTTATATCAACATTGCTTTTAGCAGCCTCAGTTCAATTTCGGTTCAGAAAAATTTCTCAGATTAATATTCTTTCTAAAGTAGATTTATTAGATGAAGATCAGATAGACATGATCGTTAATTGGAGCCAAGATTTTCAAGCTCTAGAAGAATCTACTAGTGAGAGAGAAAAGGGATTAATCCGGGAGTTATCAATGGATTTATCTGAGGTGTTTATTCAAATGGGATCAACTGCAGAATTAATTCCGTGTACTATTAGAGAAGAAAATGGGCTTAATCTATTATTTGGAAGTTTGCAAAGAGTTTTTGATTCAGATAAATCAAGGTTTTATTGAAAAAATTAATTTTTCTTAAGATTTAAGTAAATTAGAGTAATTTTATTATTTAGATTAAGATTGAAAAAAAAACATTACATAATTAATAATGAAAATTATTGGTCCTGTCGCAGGAATAGGCTCTCGATTACGCCCATTTACGTTGAGCAAGCCAAAAGCGTTTATTAGAGTAGCAGGAAAAACGGTTCTGGATCATATTCTTACAAAATTTAGCAATACTTTTGAGCCAGATACAGAATTGATTATTATTGTTGGATATAAAAAAAGACGAATAATTCAATATATAACCAATAATTATAGCGATAAATTTAAGCTTAATTTTATCGAGCAAATACCTCGAGGTTATGAGGATAATGTACCCTATTATTGGGGATTGGGTGAAGCAATTTATTTAGCTAATAAATGTTTTGAAAATAAAAAACTAAATAGTCTTGAGGAGGATAAACGGGAGGGGGCGCTAATATTTTTAGGAGATATGATTCCAATTGATGAATATTCGTATGTAACGATGCGATATTATGAATCTGATGTGGATGGGATAATTACGGTGATGAAAGTCCCAAAAGAAAATGCCAGTTCTTATGGCGTTGTAGTTACAGATGAAAATAATATAATTACGAAATTAGTTGAAAAATCACCAACTTTTATCTCAGACTTAGCAATCGCAGGTATCTATGCTTTTTCAAATTCAGCTATTAAATCTCTTTTCAATCATTTAAAGAAATATTTGGATCAAAGAACGGAAGAAACAAATGAAATTTATATGACTGAAAGCATGCAGGACTTAGTAGACGATGGATTTAAAATTGCTGCTTTAGAATTAAAAGGAGGAATGCTTGATTTTGGAAGACCTTCAGAAGTATTAAATGGCAATCGTTTTCTTTTAGAAAATCAATCTATTAAAAAGGAAGATTTTCAGACTTTAAATATCTCTGTGGAAAGAAGTTTTATTAAGAATCCCAATTATATTGAGAAAAATACACGAATTATAAATTCTATTATTGGACCATATGTTTCAATAGGAAGAAATTGTATAATTAAAAATTCAATATTAGAAAACTGCGTTATCGAAAGGAATAATACACTTTCGAACATAATATCTAAAAATTCTATAATTGGAAGTAATGTTACGGTTGAGAATATTAGTAAAGACAATTTAATAATTGGAGATAAAAGTGTATATTAAATATTTTAATTATTTTCTTTGATCAGAATTATTAAAAAATTGAAAAAAAGCATTTCATACTATTATTATTAATTGAGTAAAGTATTAATTTTAACAAAATAAAATTATTAGTTAATGAATAAAGTTTTTTTTAACTAGAATATAAAATTATTACAGAGATTTTTCATGCCTTTCAACATCGCCTTTGAGCTTGGGCATAAGCCTCGAGGTAAAATTGATGAAAACTATACCGAACTCCGAGATCATTTAAACGCTAACGATTTCGTATGCTATAATTACTTAGAAATTCCTATAACGCAGGAATCATTAAAGGCCTATGATATCTTAGTTTTTGTTTGTCCTGATTATGCAAAACTCTCAAATCAAGAAATAATTGAGATTGTAAATTGGGTAAAAGAAGATGGTGGAGGTTTATTATTACTCTCACATGCAGGAGGAGATAGAGGCAGAAATAGTAATTTATCAGAATTAAGCGAATATTTTGGTATGTCTTTTGAAAATGATCAAGTTCTTGACGAAATCAATAACATTGGAATAGAAAATCTGCCTATAATAACTGCTAATAATTTTATTCCTCCACATCCTATTACAAACGGCATTAATGAAATATGTTATCGTGCGGGATGTTCTCTTATAGTTCATGGGGGAGCCTTTTCTATAGTTTCTTCAAATGAGACCTCTGAACCCTTTTCTAGTCCGTTAGTATGTGTTTACGAACCAGAAAACGGTAGAGTTTGTGCAATGGGAAGTTATGAGATGTTTAGAGATAATACTGGAGGCGGGTTTCAAAATGATGAGCATGCAGAATTAGGATTAAATATATTTAATTGGCTTATAAGCGAATATAGGATGGAATTAACACAACATGGCACAGTTCAAGTTGCAGAGACTGCTCCAGTTGAGTCAGATTCTGATTCAACAGAACAATATACCTCACCATATAGTTCTGATGTTGATACGCAAAGTATTGACCATATTGAACGTATTGATTCATCTATAACATTTTCGTCAAGAGAAGAATTAACAGGTCTCTTAGAGAGATATTTACACCAAATTAACACTATTAAAGATAATATTGAATCTCTCATTAAACATATAAATACGTTTGGTGATGCAATTTTTGAACAAGTGCCTGAAGAAAGTGAAGCGACAGAAATTAATCAGGACATTAGTGATGAGGATGTTACTCCTTTGTCTGCTTTACCACCTAAACCTCAGGATTTTGGGAAAAAAGGTGAGAAAGAAACAGCGGATTCCACCGAAGTTTTTATTGGACTTGAACCTGTTGAAACTTTGGAACGAGATACTGTTGAAAAAGTTTCAGATAATGCTCTAGCTGAAATTGCAAAATCAAAAGAATCTAAATCCAAATCTGAAGCTAAAAAACCACCTAAAGATGAAAAAGAAAAATTACAAGCAGAGCTGGAAAGTTTAGAATCAAAATTAAATTCTGTTCATAATTTAATAAATTTTATCGAGAAGAAGCATGAATCTGGAAAATTAGATGATAAATCTTACGAAAAACAAACGCGCAAATTACAAAAGGATTTAGGAGACTCTGAAAAACGTATCGCAGAAATTAAAGATATTTTAGAAGGTTAATAAAAGAACTTTTTTTAAAAAGAAGGCTCAGCTATTTTTAGTTTTTCCAAATTTCGGTTTAAATTCGTCAGGAACATAAGGTTGAGCGTATTTATTAACAATCTCAAAAAAGTCTTTGTCCGAAACGCCTCTTGTAATCTTTTTTAATTCTTCTTTAATTATATGAAAAGATTTTCTTAAATCTTCTTTTGAGGTCGATTCATGTTTAACTTTTACTTCTGTTACAATCTTCCTTATAATATCTTCAGGAATATCTAAATCTAAAACTTCTATTTTGCTCCGTAATGCGGCCATAATCGATTTTGAACCGCTAAATTTCCCAAGATAGAATTTTCTTCTTCTCCCAACTATTTTAGGGTTTATGGGTTCGTAAGTTAGTGGATGAGCTAAAATTGCAGCTATATGTAGCCCACTTTCATGGCTAAAAGCGTAATCTCCAACAATTGGTTTGTACTGCGATAGAGGTTTGCAAAAATACTTTTCACAAACCTCACTTAATTCGGGTAAAAGATTGAGCTTTATACCTGTATTAATTCCTAATCTATGTAAATTCATTACTACCTCATCAAGGGCAGCGTTTCCTGCTCGCTCTCCGTAGCCATTGATGCATGTATGTGGATATTTACAACCTTGAATAACACCTGTTATTGTATTTGCCACAGCCATACCAAAATCGTTATGAGTATGGATACCCATGTAAATTTTCTCTTTTGAAGGTTCTATAACCTCTTCTCTAATTCGAGTCATTAGATATCTAGTAGAGCAAGGTGTTAAAACGCCAACGGTATCTCCAAGAACTATTCGTTCGGCACCAGCATCAATGGCAGTCTTAAAGACGTTTTTTAAATGCTCGAAATCGCATCTTGTGCCATCTTCTGATACCCAATTGACCTTTAATGCATTCTCTTTTGCGTAAAGGATCGCAGTTCTAATCTTTTCTAATTGATCTTGTTCGGTTTGTTTTAATGTTTTCCTAAAAATTGGAGAGATTGGCATAAATACAACGATTTCTTCAAGATCTGCATCAATACACGCATCAATATCGTCTTTTCTAGGTCTTGCGATGCCTAATATAGTAGATCTTCTTAAATTTTCGTTAACAATTGTCTTTACGATATTTTTTTCAGATTCCGAAACGGCTGGAAACCCTACGGCTATTAATTTAACACCAATGTCATCCATGAGTTTTGCTAAATGAATTTTCTCGTCAAGTGTAAGATATACGGTTGGACTTTGTTCTCCATCTCTGAGAGTCTCATCCCATATATAAACATGTTTAGGTTGCTTAAATTTGAAATCTTGGCAAGCAATATTATTATAATCAATAAGGAGCTTTTCCAATTCTTCTGTAGTGAATTTATAAGACATTAGTAATTCTCCATGAAAATATTTAATATAGAAAATTAAAGAAGTTAAATAAATTTCATTTTACAGAAGTAAAACAAAAAAAGGTAAATTGATTAATATTAATTAGGACTTTTTTTATAGAGAAGATTCTAATAAATCTTGGTAATTAGTTTTATTTTCTTAAATTTTTTTAAAAATGAATATATTATACAAAAAATTCTCTCTAATTTCAACTGAAAGTGGAAGATTTTTTGTATACTCTCTTGGATCAACGGCATCCGGATGTGTGGGAGAGCGTTTTCTTATTCGCTTAATTGCCTTAGGTGTTGGTTCAAAAATGCCAATAATTCCTTTCGATTTTAATATGCGAATAAATTCTTTAAATGCTGAGATTTTATCATTGATATGATGAAGTGCTCCCAAGATAAAAATTGCATCAAACATCTCATCATTAAAGGACATTTTTTCTGCATTAAATGGTTTGTATTCTATTAAACTGTCAATATAAACTTTTTTAGCATTTTCTAGCCAATTTTGTTTAGCATACTCCGTATTATCGTTATCAGGTTCTCCCGTGATTACTTTATAATTATTTAAAGCTAAAATGATAGCCATTCGCCCTTTTCCTGTTCCCACATCTAAAATTTTAGCATCTTTACTCAACTTTAAATCATGAACTATAGGATTGATTACATCAAATATCAAGCTAAATTCAGGGCCTAATATTTCTTTCGCATTATTAATATCCAAATATTTCACCTTAATCTTCTAATATCGTATTTTTCAAGAATCCTAATCCTCTTGGAGTTGACTTCCAACCTTCAGTAGATTCAATAATAAAAAGACACTGCTTTAACATTGATAAATGGTAATTTAATTGATCTTCTTTTAGCTTAAATTCCTTTTTAATTTCATTTGTGCTCTTAATTTCATTACCAATGAATTTTAAGAGCTCTCTTCGGTCTTCATTCATCATTGTCCTATATGCTCGGCTATGATCTAATTTATGATCAAGATTCTCTGTCATTTTCAGAAAATCCTTTAGTTCTTCTTTAGTCAATTTTGATTTATTTAGCATTTTCTTCATTTCATCTTCCATAAAATATACCCCTTAAAAGTTAATTAAGTATTGTAATAATAACAAAAAAAAATTATTTACTAAAATAAACTTTATACTTTCTAATACAACTTTTTCCGTCCCAACTAAAACAAATTTAGAAAAATAGGATGATCTTCTATAATAGATTTAGCCAAGTTGAATCGTCTTTTAATTGCTCATATTCTTCAAGATCTCCAAAATTACCACTAAATTGTTCTTTTTCCATGTTAATAACTCGAACTTTCCAGTTTCTTTCTTTAATTCCAATTCTAATTGCTTCAGGGATTTCTAATTCCCCTCTATCAGAAGGTTTTAAAGTTTTTAATACATCAAAGATTTCTTTTGAAAATATGAAAACACCAGTATTATCAAGATTAGAGCTAGATGTTCCTTTTGGGGGCTTTTCAATAATATCTGAACAATACTTGCCTTCGCAATAAATAGCGGCACCTTTATAGGGATCATCTGTATAACTCGTTACGAGTATAAAATTTTGATCTTCGTTTTTGTATGCATTGTATACATCTCTGTATACTTTATAGGAAACTAAAGTATCTCCCCAGGTTAAGAAAAAATGTTGATTTGGTATTGAATTCTCGCAAAGTAATAGCGCTCCTCCTGTTCCATTTAAATCAATTTGTTCAATATATTCAATATTAATATTCCAATTGCTTCCATCTTGAAAATAATCAATGATTTGTTCTTTAAGAAAACCTAATACTATAATAAAATCTTTAATACCAGCGGTTTTAATCCCGTTTATGATATATTCTAATAAAGGCTTTCCGTGCACGGGAAGCATTGATTTCTGGTATAGTTCAGTATAAGGCCGCATGCGTTTTCCATATCCCGCGCATAAAATGATTGCTTTCAAAACAAATCAGCTCCAATTTAAAATCTATTTTAATAATTAAAAATATCAAAAATTATTAAATTTAAATTATTCAAATTTAATTGCTGAAAAACTATAAATTTTTATATCAAATTTGACAATTGGAGATATTTTACACTTTTCCAAGGTCAGAAACTAACGCGCTTTTTTATAATATTCAAAAATAGTTGGAATAAAAAGAAATTTTTATGGCAAAAAATATGTAGAATTTAGTTGATTAGAGATTAGATGTTCCAGCTGTAGAGTTGTGGGGAGAAATATTCGATTTTAATAGATATTATGAGAAATATACTTTCAATAGAAGTATTTTTCATCATATTCCTCTTCTTCGTAGTTATCCCAATCGTCATATTCCTCGTCCTCATCATAATCTACATCTTCTTCGTCATCAAAATCATCTTCATCATCCCAATCTTTCTCATTCTTTTTTTTATTTGGTCCAGCATAAAATTTTAATACCATTTCTAATTCCTCAATTTTTTATTTATTTGAATAAGATTAGAAACAATTATTAATTCACTTATCAATAAATCTAAACCTATATTTAAATATTTTGTATTAAAATTTAAATAAAACGAGGTTTAACTCTTAGATAGATATAGTTAAATAAAATTAATTATGAGATATAGTATCATATTAAATTGAGAAGATTTAGCTCAAAGCATTTCAAATCTAAGAGATTTTCTCAAACATATCTAAAAAACCCAATATATGTCTCTTTATAAAATCTTTATCTTTTCCTAATGATTTAATTAAAACATTTTATTTATTTAATACAAATAAAATAATATTTATGCATATCTAATATTTCAAAAATTTAGAATATCTTATAAATATTTGAGATAATTCTTTTTGAGATATTAAATAATTTTTAATCTTTGGAATAAACCAGTAACCAGAATCGGTAATGCTATTGTAGCATCACACCAAACACTCACATATTGAGAATCTAGAGCATATTTACCCCATGATTTAGATTCTGAAGTTGTACAACCTGAAAGACCGCCATCATATTCCGTTGCTGTATGAATACGAACAGAATACTTATAACCAGATTCAATTCCATGCTCTCTTAGTTGTTCAAGATGATCTAAATATGGAAAGATTTGTTGTGCCCAATTTCTTGGTACACCACCACCAACAATAAATAGTCCAGCTTTCTTGCGTGTTTTTATAATTTCTGCAAATTTTTTAACATCCTCAAAGATATTAAAATTAAATTCATAACCCTCCTTAACAGTGAATTTAATTAAATCTAAAGCTAACTCAGAGTCGCTAAAAGCAGGTATAAAAATTGGAATTTTATGTTTAGCAGCAAGGGAAAGAATGCATTTTTTATCTATTTTATTTCCAATTAATTTTAGAAATTCAGAGGGAGAAATTTCTAACTTTTTATCCTTACATATTTGATCTATTATCTCTAAAAGTTTATTCCTTGTTATTTTATAATTATCCTCAGGGAGGAATATATCATAAATTCTATTAATTTCAAGGTTATAGAGTTCATTATCATCGACATTAGGATTTCCTAAATAATGTCCGATATTAACTATTGTGTCAATTAAATCATGAGTAATATTGGCACCTGTTGTAATCAATACATCAATAATATTATGTTCGATTAATGAGCTAATTAATCCCCCCATACCTGCTGGAACCATTGCACCAGAAAGGGCTAAAACTTTTAGACATTCATTATCTGAAACCATTCTTTCAAGGATATCAAGCGCTTTCCCTAAATTTCCTCCCTGAAATCCACAGTATTTAAGATTTTCTAAAAGATCTTCAATAGTTCTAATCTTATTCACATCGAAGGGAATAACTTTCTTTATTAAATAATCATCTTTATTATTATGTCTCATAGAATAAGAAAATGTTTAAATAAATAAAATATTAATTATTATAATTAAAATAGATAAACTTAATTCTTCCGAAATATGTCATTAGTTCCAAAAGCGGTATGTTTTGTCAGAGGAAAGGGCTTTCATAAATCAAAATTAGGTTCATTCGAACAAGCCTTAAGAGACGCTGGAATTGCTAAATATAATATAGTTAAAGTAAGCTCAATATTACCTCCCTATTGTATTGAAATTCCAAAAGAAGAAGCTTTACCCCAACTCCGTGCTGGGCAAATATTATATACTGTATTAAGTCGTGCAAGCAGTGACGAATTTAATCGTTTAATAAGTGCTTCAATTGGCATTGCAAAACCATCCGATATAAAAGCTTATGGATATTTAAGTGAGCATCATGCATTCGGTGTTAAACCCGAAAAGACAGGAGAATTTGCAGAAGATCTGGCAGCAGAAATGTTGGCAACTACTTTAGGAGTAACATTCGATTCTGAAGCAGATTATGATGAAAAACAAGAAATATTTAGGATGAATGGGAAAATAGTCGAAACAAAAAGTATTACTGAATCTGCAACTGTTAGACAAGAAAATGAATGGGCTACAGTCTTAGCGGCAGCAGTTTTTATACTTTAAATTTGCATCCAAATTTTTTAATTGATGAATTTATTTTTTTAAATAAAGTAAGAAAAATGGATGATGAATGGCGAAGTTGTCTTTTTTCAATTATTTGATGTTGGGAGATATATTGATCTAAATGAAATTCAATCTATTTTCCCGGGAATTAGAGATAAGAAAATTATTAAAACTAAAGATACTCCTGATTATATTATTATTCCCGAAACAATTAGGGTTGAAATTGAACAAGATATTAAAGTAAAATCTAATAATCTAAAAAATTTTAAAGCTCAGATAAAACTTTATGAAGATGGGGTAATTTCTTTTATTATAAGAGCAGATTTTATTGATTTAACGTTAGAAAATTTTCATACTATTCGAAATACCGAGATAAATACGCCAGGTGGCACATTAAAGATTGAAAATTGGATTGAAATTCAATTTAATAAAATTTATGAACTTTCTGGAGACTATATTGATTCATATTTTATCACCCTTGATCATCTTGAGTCCGAAAAATATACTTGTTATTGTATAAATGATGTCCTTATAGACCCTAATACATTTATTGGAGAAAATGAGAAATATTTAGCCTCATTTTTAATGGGAGAAAATCCTGAATTAGATCTTCATCAAAATCAGATTGATGATACATTAAAAAATTCATTTTCTTTTTTAAAACAGGATATTACTATTTTTGATTTTCATCGGTGTCTTATCATTGACTCGACAAAAGATTATGAAGATCTCTTGCTTATTATAGAATTAGCAAATTTTCAACGTTTAAAATTAAGAACGCTAGATCGCTTGTTAGATATACATTTGGATAGCGCAGAGGATGATATTCGTAGTATTTTTATTAAAAGTCGATTATTCTTGAGAAGATTAAGTAAAAAACTAGGCTATTTATTTAGACTAAGGTATGATTTTATCTTTATCCTTGAAAATTTAGAAAATGTCTCAAAAATCATTGGGGATTACTATTTAGCTCAAATTTATCGTCATTTGGGAAAAATCTTCCGATTTAAACAATGGAGTGAAAGTATACGCAATCGAATGAGAATATTGGATGATATATATACAACGGCAAAATCTACTAAAACAGATAAATTAATCCTTTACTTGGAAATTCTTTTAGGTGTTGTATTTACTCTGGAATTTATACTATTTCTTCTAGGATTATATTAGAGAAGAATAATGTATTTTTAAACTTCTTTTAAAAAGACTTTCTTCACGATATTCGGTAATATAAAAGCAATATTAAAGGAAAAAGTTTATTTGAAATATAAAAGTATCAAATTATTTGAAGAGTCAACCATTTTAATGCTTTAATAATCTCATCATCATCTTTTAGAATATTTAATGAAAAGAATTGAACTTTAACTACTTTTTTTTGCTCCTCTGAAAGTTTTAGATAATTATAAACTTCACATTCTTCTAAGGATCTCTCTCCCTCAGAAATGTTTTCGATTATCAAGATTGGAAAATTTATTGTTTTATCTGCAATATTAATTATAATTTTTTCAATATCCTCTTTTAATTTTTTTATATTGTCTCCCTTTCCATTTTTGAATAGATATATAAAAGCCTGAATAGTATCTAAATCAAGAGATGAATTTAAATCAATTCTTGGATATGGAATTTTTATGTTTTCAATTAAAACACTAAAAATCCGTGTAGATACACTTAAATCTTTTTGTTTGTAAAATTGGATGGCTTCAATGTTTTTTAGTAAAATTCGTTTACCAGCATTTTTTTGCCCAATAATGAAGATTTTTCTTTTGATTCTTGAATCCTTAGTAATAATATTAATCTCAGGATCAAGAACTAGTTTATTAAAGAAATGATTAAAAATAAGGAAAAAATCGACATTATATTCTTTACACAATATATTTAAATCTGCTTCATCAGGATCTTTTTTATGACTATGTAAAATTAAGTTAAAATTTGATAATTGCGTAAGCTGAGATTCAAAATCTTCAAGAATTTCTACTTTAGAATTTAAGTAATTAAAAACATCTCCTAATTCATACTTGAAAAAAGAGGTACGTAGGAGAAATGAAATCATCAATAATTCAGATCCGCCCCTTGCCATCTTCGAGGGAATCCGGAATAAATGGTTAATGGACTGATATCTCCGAAATGCAAATAAAAAGGATCCTAAATCCTCACTAAATTCTAATATTCGAAAAAGATCTGGAAAATCCTTATCATCTGGTTTGGATGGTTGACAATATAAAAAATTGGGCCCGATTCTTTCATCAAAATATAAGATACATAGATACTTCGCTTCTAACAAAGTTTGAACCATCCAGTTTTTTTAATCCAAAAATTAAAAGAGCTTCTCCTATTTATGATTTTCTAAAAGAATTTTATAATATTAAATTCTATCAAGCAAAATGTTTTAACCAAAGACATTAATAAAAGCCTCGTGTATGAAGCAGATAAAAAAGGATTAAAAGACATTAATAAAACCTATTTACTTATTGGATCTTAAAAGAAAATAAGAAAATATATATTAATAATTAAAAATATCAAAAATCCACGCCCTTCCTCCCGCTTCTTCAATAGCCTTAGCAACTTCTTTTTGTTTTCCAGGGCATATTGCTAACATACATCCTCCTCCTCCAGCCCCCATTTGTTTAGCTCCTAAAGCACCCGCTTCAATAGAAGCTTCGCATAGCTTTAAAATCTTTTCTGTCTCTGCTTTTAATATAATCTCTTGTTCTTGTTGTATATTCATTAATTCTCCCAATTTTTTAAAGTCACTCTTCAATAAGGCTTTTTTTCCTTGATAGACCCCTTCTTCTATGACTTTGAATGCCGCTAATGTTGCGGGATCTTTTTCTTTAATTTGTTTCTTAACTCTATTTAATACGGAACCCGCCTTTCTTTCTTCCATAGAATCGCCGACAACAATCGGCAAATTTTTAATTTCTAATAATTCCACTCTTGGATTCTCGTCCGTATATATGAAAGTTACACCTCCATAGGCAATACTATACTGATCCATTCTCCCGCATTGAATTCCTAAATCGTGATTTTCCCCTAAATAAGCTAATTCAGCAATTTGAGAATTTGGAAGACTCAGATCAAAAGCTTCATTTAAAGCCCTGAGAAAACCAACTGATAATGCTGCAGAAGTAGACAATCCACACCCTATAGGAATATCAGACTCAACATCTATATAAAAACCGTTATCAATCTTATCCATTAATCGTTCGGTTAGAACACTCCAATAATTTAAATCAATATCGTGAGGTGGTGATTCCCCCAATTTAAATTTAATCCTTTCCTTAGTATCGTGGCTATAAAATTCAATTAATCCATCTGTTCTTGCTTCACAATTAATTTTCATCATTAAATTAATTGCCATAGCAATAACAGGTTTACCTAATAGGTCAACTTTATCCCCAAGTATACATATTCGACCTGGTATTTTAAGAGCGACTTTATCTATCATTTTATTACGTCAGTGATAAAGCATGTCTCAGCAATTTTTATTCCTTCAATTTGACTGATTTTATCTTCTATTAAAGGATTAAATTGTTCTATAGAATCAATTTCAATCATCATAAATAAGCCACAATCTCCGCTTAATCGCCAAATATTGCTAATTTCCTCGATATTTTTTAATTCAGATATAATTTTTTTGATTTGTTTAAAATTTGGCTCAATTTTTACCGTAGCGCGGGTTTTAGGCTTCGAATTGATGTTATACTCAATCGTGAACTTTTCAATAACTCCCTCTTGTACTAATTTTTTGACACGGCGTCGAACTGTTGCCTCAGTCTTCCCAATTTTTTGAGAGATTTCATTGAATGATATTCGACTATCATGTTTCAATTCCTCTATTATCTTTAAGTCTATTACGTCTATAATTACATCAACTTCTATTATTTAAAAAATGATAATTATTAATAATAAAAAGATTAAAAGAGTTATTAAATTTTTACATTTCTAGTTAAAAAACCGACATAAAAATATCCCAAGGAAAAAAAATTATGTTATTTTGACAAAAAATGATCGAAAGTTACTAAAAAAACCCAATAACAATCAAAAAATTTCATTCTACAACTATATAAACTAATATCAATAGACTTTTTCTTATCTATTTCTCATTAATAATTAATAAATAGTTCTCATTACATTACTCCCGCAATTTCTATCAAAATCGTTTTTTTTATCGTTTTTTTACCCTCTAAAATTATTTTAATAATTCTCTATAACTTTCTTATTATAAGTCAAATTAATTATATAGAATCAAAAAAATTGATTTTTATGAATGTGTTAGTAATATATTTTTCTCAAACTGGCGGAACTGAAAAAATAGCTAAAATGATCCAAAAAGGTATATTAAATAGCGGAAATAAATGCGAAATTGCTAAAATAAAAAGCGTTGATACTAATTGTTTAAAAGATTTTGACTTAATTGGTATTGGAACTCCAACTTTTTTCTTTAGAGAGCCAATTAACGTTCGCACTTTTATTCAAAAAATGAAAAACACAGACGGAAAGCATTGTTTTGTTTTCTGTACCCATGGAAGTTTAATTGGCAATACTTTTTTTTATATGAATGAAGAATTAATAAAAAAGCGTTATCTAGTAGTAGGTACTTTTGATTCTTATTCAGAATCATCTATTCAATTTTATCCAAAAATTATGCATACAATTAAACATCCTGATGATATTGAGATTAAAGAAGCAGAAAATTTTGGAGAAAGCATATGCGACATTAGTTTAAGGGTCAAAAACGGAGAAATAGATTTGATTCCTAAATTTGAATTAATTGAAAACACTTGGTGGGCAAAACAATCAAAAGCTTTAACACCAGAGTTATTAAGGAAATTTTATCCTAAGTTTAAAATAAATATAGATAATTGCGTCAAATGCTTAACCTGTCAGGAAAGTTGTCCTGTCGATGCGATAAATGTAGAAGTAAATCCTCCAGAAATTCAAAAAGAAGGTTGTATATTTTGTGCCTACTGTGAAAAACTATGCCCCGAAGGAGCAATTGAAGCGGACTGGACTATGACGAGAAAAGGAGCGAAAGGAAACTTAAAAGGGTATGTCAAAGCTTTAAGAGAAGCAGAATTGCAAGGAAAATTTCGACCTTATGTTGATTACGAGAAAATTATATGATTTTTAAAAAAGTTAGTTTTTTAAAATACACACACAGCTTTATTAGATTCTCAAGAAATTATTAATTATTATTAAAAAAATGTTTTTTAACTAAATTAATGGTGAGATGATTGCAAAAAGAAAGTCAAAATATAATCGTTTTTATGCTGGATTCTCTAAGACCCGATCATTTAGGTTTAAACGGCTGTGACATAGCAAAAACGCCTAATATTGATAGTTTAGCCGAACATGGAATTAATTTTACTAATACTTATTCCGAATTTCCTTTTACAATCCCTACAAGAACAGCTTTAACGGCAGGGATTTATACGCATACAAATAGACCTTGGATGCCGATGAAAGATTACGATCTCCATATTAGTAAGTTATTGCAAAAGAAAAAGAAATATAACACTGGCTTATTTGGCGATAGCCCAATGACCGTTGATCTTTTTAATTGCCATATTGGATTTAAAGATTATAAACATTCTAAGTACGGAAAATGTCAACCAAATGTTTCCAATGCTTATAATTCAGAAATAAAAACTAACGATTATATTTGGGGAGATGAACATGTGGCTTCCAAATTAAAAACAAGAGAGTTGCCCCTTGAAATCGAACAATGGTTATTTAGAAATACATTAGCGAATGAATATTATTTAGAAAAAACACTAGGTTTGAGACGCTCAGAAGTTGTTACAAATTGGGCATTAGAATGGCTCGATAATCCAGAAAATCTTAAAGCCCCATTCTTTCTTTGGGTTGATCATTTTGAACCTCATGAGCCTTGGTTAGCACCTGAAAAATTTTTGAAACCTTTTGAACATTTAATGGATGAATCTGAAGGAATTTGTCCTATGCCACCTGCTGATTCAACATTACTTTCGGAGGGAGTAATTAAAAATCTATTGGCTCATGTGCATGCTACTAATTACGAAGTTGATATGGAGGTTGGAAGAGTTCTACAAAAAATTGGCGATCTAGGGTTAACTGATGATACTGTGATTATTATAATAAGCGATCATGGGGAGCCTTATGGAGAACACGGAAGAATTAGAAAATATGGAATAGTCCTCTATGATGAATTAGCAAAGATTCCTTTTATTGTTAAAGGTCCTGGTTTTGATAAAGGAAGAAAAATGGACACATTATTAACCACTCCCGATATTTCAGGATTCTTTTTGGAAACAGCAGGAATAAATATACACAAGGATATGGAATCACTCTCGTTATATCCTGCAATCAACGATAAAAATTCGGAGATAAATGCTGTTCACGATATGATTTTTTTTGGTGCCTTTCAAATCAGAGCCGGTTGTAGAACTCCACAATGGAAATTTATTGATAATAGAGGTGAAAAAGGCGGAATGGATGAATTATACGACCTAAATAACGACCCTGAGGAAAAGAATAATTTAATTAACGAGGAATCCGAAATTTCCCAAGCTTTATGCAAAGATGTGTGGGAGTTTGGAAAGCTTTGGGCAAGGCAGCTCGCATTTAGAGACCATCCAATGGATCCCTTTACAAAAATTAAGATAAAAAAAACTATGGGAAAGAATTTCAAAAAACTAATGAAAGAATCTTTTTATGAATGACTATTTTCTTGGATTAGACTGCTCAACTCAGAGTTTAACTGGTGTTATTATTGATTTTGACTCAGGAGAAGTTATATTTAGAAATAAGATAAACTATGATGTGGATTTACCACACTATAAAACTCAAAATGGAGTTGTAATTCATGAGGATCCAAAGGTTGTTCACTCTTACCCCTTGATGTGGGTAGAATCTTTAGAATTATTATTTGAAAAAATTTCTCAACATAATATTCCAACTGAAAATATTAAAGGCATCTCTGGATCTGGGCAACAACACGGAACTGTTTATTTAAATGATAAGTTCGAAAAAGTGCTTCAAAATTTAAAATCAAGTGAACCGCTATCCAAACAATTAGAAAATACTTTTTCTCGTAAAACTAGTCCAATTTGGATGGATAGTAGTACTACTAAACAATGTAAAGAAATTCGCGAAACTCTTGGCGGAATGGAAGCTACTATTAAAATTACTGGCTCTAATACCTTCGAGAGATTTTCCGGACCTCAAATTAGAAAATTTTATCAAGAAAATTCCGAAGCTTATAATAATACCAAAATAATTCATCTTGTTAGTTCATTTATGGCATCAATTTTATTAGGTAAAAATGCTCCAATAGATAATTCAGATGGAGCAGGCATGAATTTAATGAATATAATGACAAAAAAATGGGACAATCGAGCTTTAGATGCCACCGCTCCTAATTTAAATAAAAAATTACCATCTCTTACCAATTCATATGATATTATAGGTAAAATTTCTCCTTATTTTGTAAAGAAATATCATTTTCATCCTGAAACTCTTATAATTGCCTGGTCTGGTGATAATCCAAATAGTTTAATTGGTGTTGGCTTAGTTAATAAAGGGAAAGTGGCTATAAGTTTGGGGACCAGCGATACATACTTCGGCTATTTAAAGAAGTTATATTTAGATTTGAATGCTGAAGGGCATGTTTTTGGTTCTCCTACAGGAGATTATATGAGCTTAATTTGTTTTAAAAATGGATCTTTAGCAAGAGAAATGATTAAAGATAGATTTAATTTAGATTGGAATCAATTTTCCAAGATATTAAATAAAACTCCTAAGGGAAATTTCGGAAAAATAATGTTACCCTATTTTTTTCCTGAAATTGTTCCATTAGTATTAAATCCTAAAGTATATAGGTTTGGTTTTGATGAAAATGACTTGGAAGGGAATGTAAGAGCGATAATAGAAGCCCAATTCCTCTCAATAAGACTTCATTCCCGATGGATTGGTGAAAAACCAACAGAAATTTACGCAACTGGAGGTGCGTCAGCAAATGAAGATATCTTAAAAATCGCCGCTAATATTTTCAATACAACCATTAGACGATTTGAAATTACAGACTCGGCTGCTTTAGGGGCAGCTTTCAGAAGCGCTAAATCTTACTATGACTTTACTGACAATGATACTGGAAAGAATTGGGAAAATATATTGAATAAATTCTTAAAATTTCAAGATAGCATTGTTATCGAACCAGATAAGGTATATAGAGAATTATACGATGATATGCTTGAGCTTTATAGAAAATGTGAAGATTTTATTTTAAGAAATGGTGAAGATCCAGAACTTTTTAGAAAAAAATTTATTAAAAAATATTTTCCTTCTTAAATTTAAATGTTTTTAGGAAGATATCACATAAATAATCTAATAATAAAAGTTATTTTTAATGATATAATTATTATATATATTTAACAAATCTATTATTTTGATTTTCTGAGAAGAGAAAAATGTCAAATGAGATCCCGGAAAATGTTAAAGAATCACTTCGGGCAATAGGTCTGACTGATTATGAAATTTCGATCTATCTTACATTAACCTCTAAAGGACCAATGGATGCGAGAGAACTATCAGAAGCTTCAGGTGTCCCCTATTCTCGAATATATAATATCCTAACGCAATTAGAAAAGGATAAAATGTGGATAATTAAAGAGGAGGAATCGAGACCAAGCAGATATTTTGCCAAAAGTCCAGATGAAGCACTTATCATTGCGAAAAAACAGTATAACGATGCTTTTGATAAAAATTCTAATAAAATAATTCACACTTTAACCCCCATTTATCAATCGCATGATGTACCGATAAAGATTGCGTTATACATCCATAGGGGTCGAGATGTATGCATTAATAGAGCCCTTTCGTTGATTAACTTGGCAAAAAACTCGATTTATTTAGTTTCTACGGATTTTGATTTTTTAAATGCTTATTATGACGATATCAAGAAAGCTAGAGCAAGAGGTGTAATAGATCTTAAATTATTAGTCGAGGAAAAAGCCTTAGAAGATAAAAACTATCTGAACATATTAAAAAAATATAAAGAACTCTGTGAAATTAAATCTCGAGACCAAGTATTTGGGAGTTCACTCATTATTGACGAAGGAGAAGACGCCTTCATTGTTCTCTCCCAGAAATTTTTCGAAAGATACTCGTATTTTGGAATTGAAACTGATCATATTGCTTTTGGTCCAGCTGCATTATTTTACTTTAGTTATCTTTACGATTCTGCCAATTTAGTTGAGTTATAATAAGGGAGAAGTTATTTTTGAAAATTGGATTAATATATTTTTCTCCAACGGAAAACACAGCAAAAATAGCTGAAATAGTTAAAAACAAATTGGATGAACTAAATAATGAAGTCGAAGAATTTAATATTACTAATTATTCAGAAAGGCAAAAAAAAATAGATTTAGGGCAATTTGAGGCATTTATTTTTGGATTCCCAATATATTATTGGAGAGCGCCGAAGTTAATTAGAGATTGGCTTTTAACTTTAAAAGGAGAAGGCAAAAAATCATCCGTCTTTTTTACTTATGGTGGAGTTAATATTTTGGCACATCATAACATTAAGAATATACTCACTAATCAAAATTTTGTACTAGTTTCAACTGCTGAATTTGTAGGCAAACATACTTATAATTTAGCAGGATGGAAGTTAAATGAAAGTCGTCCAAACCAAGAAGATTTTGAAATAGCAAAAGATTATACTGTTAAAACTTATAAAAGATTTACAGGTGAAGATACTGGAATAGTAGATTTTGAACCCTCTCATATTTCTGAAGAGGCAGTTGATCGGATTGAGATTATGCTAAAAAAAGAGATCCCTATACCTTTTAGAGAAGAAGAATGTAGTATGTGTCGAACTTGTGAAGAATTATGTCCCGTAAATGCAATGGATGCAGATAAAGGAAAACCTAATGGAAGTACTTGTATTAGATGTTTAAGATGTGTTGCAAACTGCCCTGATGGTGTACTAAAAATAGAGAATATGTTAGTTCAATATCAACTTATAAAAAAAGCAACTAAATTTACAGATGAAATTTTAAATAGTAGAAAAAGTAAAATTCTATTGCAAAATTAAATAGGCAAAAAATGACATATAAAGGTATATTTCCAGCCACCATTACTCCAATGAATGCAGATTTTTCTATTGATTTTGACAGTTTCAAAAATTATTTAAGTTGGTTAAAAAATCAAGATGTTTCCGGGTTTGCTATTAATGTAGATACTGGTGAAGGTCCTTCCTTAACGTCTGAAGAGAGAATGAAATTATTAACCATAGCAAAAGAAGTTTCTGAGGATTTAAAAATTATTGCAGGTATTATCGGGAGTTCTACAGAAAGTGCTGTAAAAGAAGCTAAAAATGCCGTTTCTTGTGGAGCCGATGCTTTTTTGATTTTTCCTCATGAGACATTTAGGGGCGAGCCTCAAGATACGACTCTGATTTACAAATATCACGAAGCTATTGCTACAGAAACAAATAAAGACCTCATTATTTTTAATTTACAAGACGCTTTAGGAGGTTGTCTTTATACTAATGAGACTTTAAAGAAGTTGATCTCAATTCCACAAGTAAAAGCTATAAAAGAAGCTAGTTTTGATATTTCAATTTTTAAATCCATGCATCAGTTTTTAAAAAAACAGGATAAAAAAATCTCATTTTTAACCGGAAATGATAATTTTATTTTGGACTCGTTTTCAATGGGCGCTGATGGAGGATTATTAGGTTCATGTGCTCAATTAACTCAATTTCAAGTCGATTGTTTAAATTTTATCAAAAATAAACAATATGATAGAGCAAAAGAATTATCTAATATATTTCAGCCTATAATAGATGTGACTTTTATGGCTCCCGTTAATAACTACCGCGCAAGAACTAAATATTCATTGAAGTTGCAAGGGGTAATCCCTAACGATTATGTTAGACCTCCTCTAACAGAAATTACTAATGAAGAAAAGAATTTTATTAAAAACGCTTTAAAATCATCCGGTATAATAAAGAATTAAGAATTAAATTGAATCCGATTTTTGGAATTCTTACTTTTTTCGATATTTAGGGTCTCTAATAACACATCCAGTATTTTTTCCAAGTCTCATTAAGTTTGAACAACCCGAGCACGCTATACAGACTTCTTTTTTATCAATAACACCTTTTTGAAAAATTTGTTTCGGAAAATTAGGATTAGCAATTGCCATCCTTCCAAAACCACAAATATCTGCTTTTTCTTGACGAATCATGCCTGTTGCGATATATCCACCAAATTGACGTAAGTAAGAATAACCAGATCCAATAACGACCATATCTTTAGGGACTTGGTTTTTTAATTTTGCTGTCAATTTAATTAATCTTTCCACGCTATAGAGTGGGTGCTCATTAGGTATAGCTCCTCCTTTTAATGGAGTATCGTAAGGTCTTGTAATATGGGCCTTAAAATGAGGATTCCCCGCAGAAATATTAATCAATCTTATTCCAATGTTATATAATTCTTTAATTAGTTCTAATGGTTCTGATAAGTCAATTGACGCAGGGGAAGTTTCATTTTCTATTTCTTTCACTCCAAAACCATTAGGGTATGGAATTCCATCATATACACCTATTCGGGAAGTTAATAGAAAATATTTATCGTTTTTAATTTTTTTCATCGTTTTTTTTAGAATATTAAGAAAGAATCTTGCTCTATTTTCTAAAGATTCCCCTCCATATTTAGAATTCTCTCGAACTCTTGAACTTAATAATTCACTTATTAAATAACCATGACAAGCTTTAATGTCTACTCCATCAAATCCCACTTCTTTTGCCAATACCGCTTTTTCTACCCAAATATTTTCTAATTTTTCTAAGTTATCATCAGAAATCACAATCCCATCTTTTTCTGATACACCCCTATCATTATCTAGTTCAGAATTATGATAAGCTCTAATTGGGTGTTTTTTACCATTTAAAACGCAATATCTTCCCGAATGGTTTAATTGTAATATTAGAACGCAATTATCTTTAAATCCTAAATCTTTAAGAGTCTTATTACAGATCCTCCTTGTTGATGAAACAAGTTTCTTAAATTTATTAGAATTTAAATCTGATAAAATTAATTGATTTGGGTTTGAACGGCAGTCCTCGTTAATTGCTGTCGATTCAAACCAAATTAAACCAGCTCCTCCTCTTGCATAACGTGTATATCTTCTATTAGTCAACTTACTTGGAGATCCATCTAAATTTGCATCGAAACCTTCCATAGGTTGGATTGCCAAACGATTAGGAATTGTTTTATTTTCTAATTTAACATTTTCTTGTAAAATTTTCACTTCTGAATTAATTGGAATTCTTAAGTTTAAATCCATTAATCTATATTTTAAATCTTTAAGTGTTTTATACGAGAATATTTCAAATGAAGCATGAGAAGGCTTAAAATTCGTCATTAAAAAACAATCACATATCTCTTTAGATATATATCATTCATTAATATAGATTAAAATTAAAATAAATATAGAACTTATCATACCTTCAAAATGAAAAAAATTCTTCTATATCAGGGCGGACGATACATCAAATCAGAAAAAACCTACAATTATTTTAAAAATATTTTAAACGATTATAATATAGACTGCTTCGATAATGTTGAGATTTTCGGTACTAGAGATTTTTTTGAATACGATACGACGATTTTTTTTAGTCAAGAGGGTAAATTTACTGAAGAACAAGAAAAAAATCTCCTTAATTTTGTGTCTAGTGGAAAGGGTTTTATTGGATTACATGGCGCATCAGCTTCTTTTAAAAAGCATCCAAAATATTTCAAGATGTTAGGCGGACGATTTATTGGTCATAAGCAGGTTATCAAGTTTGATATTAAGATTTTAGATAAAGTTCATCAAATTACACAGGATTTGGAAGATTTTAATTTTAAAGATGAGCCATATCGACACGATTTTTCAATGGGTAAAGAAATTCACATTTTAGCTGAGGCAGATTATCACGATAAAACAGATCCAAAGCCTGAACCTATCATGTGGACAAATATTTATGGTTCTGGGAGGGTTTTTTACTGTGCTTTAGGTCATAGAACTATATCACTTAAAGATGAAATCTTCCAAAAGATTATCAAAAATGCTCTAAAATGGGTTTTAGAAAGATAAAATTGAAAAACTAAGAAAAAAATAGTAATGATTATTATTTCAAAAAAGCTTTTTTACCTAAAAAAATGAAAAGCTCTCCGAGCTCAAAAAGCGTTAATGGTTGAATCAATTGAGCCATTTGATTACGTAGCTCTTGTTTATCGAGACCGGCTATAACTAATTTCTCAATATCTGCTACGTAATCTTCCATATTAATGAACAATATCTCAATCTTCGCAACGCCCGTTAATTCTTCAATATCTTTATTGAGGTGCTCTTCAATTTGATTTAACAATCCTAATTTTAATTTTGGATCGAGTTCATATTCGGAGATTAATCGATTTATCTCTTCTAATACAATATTCAAAGTTAAATTCCAATCCGCATTCTCTTTATATTTCGGAATTAAAATTTCGCTAATTATTAACTCAAAAAGAGTATGGGGTTCTTGTTTGGTGAATTCTACTTCCATACCCGTTGATAGCTTAATTTTTTTACCTTCCTGAGCCATTTTAACATCACAAGAATTTTTCGAAAACCAACTTATTAATTAATAAACCAACTAAATATAAAATAATTATTTTATTTCAAGAATATTTAAGAATTTTTAACTAATAATATATTTTTTTTGAATGAGTAAAAGGAATAAACGAGTCTTTTGTAATCAAGATTTGATCTTCGGTACGGGCACCTCCTAATCCCTGGCCTGGAATGTATAATCCAGGCTCAACTGTTACAACCATATTTTCCTCTAAAAGCTCTTGAGAAAGGGGGGATAAATATGGTGTTTCATGAATGTCTATACCCACTCCATGTCCAAGACTATGAAGAAATCTTGCACCCCATTCTTTATTTTTATTAATAAAAAACTCTCGAACGATTTTGTCAATATCACAACATTTAACTCCCGCTTTTATGTTGTCTAACCCATATTGTTGAGCATCGTTCACTAAGTTTATTAATTTCGCTTTTTCTTTACTTTCTTTTTCTTTTCCAAAAATAAATGTTCTTGTCATATCAGAACAATAACCACCAAATCTTGCCCCAATATCTACTATAATTATATCGCCGTCTTGAACTTTTTTATTAGTAGTTTTAGCATGAGGATATGCTGAATTTTCTCCTGAGGCTACAATTGTATCAAAAGGAATTCCTTCTGACCCTGCCTTTCGCATAGCGTATTCCGCCTCTGCCACCAGTTCATATTCCGTCTTACCTTCTTCTATGCCATCAAAGATCGTCTTAAATCCAAGATCTCCTATCTCCCCAGCTCTTCGAATTGCTTCTATTTCTTTATCAGTTTTTATTATTCTGGCACCATTAATTATTTCCGAACTCTCCACAAATTTATCAATTTTATATTTTTCATTCCATTCGTTATATCTTTTAACTGAAATATAATCGTCTTCGAATCCTACAGAATTGAGTTCTAATTTATTAATTGTTTTGTATATGAAATTTGGTTTTCCACTTGGAATTTGCTTTATCTCTATAAAAGACAGACTTTTATCTTCATCTATGAATTTTCTTGCCTGATCATATTCTAACGCATTAAAAAAAACCCAAATCTTCTCATCGTTATATTTTTTATCTTCTCTTGGAATAAAAATTACAACGTCGCTTTCAACCTTAAATCCTAGGATATATATAACATTTTGTGGTTTCGTAATTAAAATACCATCAAGTTCAACAAATTTTTCATGAGAACGAATACGATTTATTCTTTCTAAGCTCATAATAATATAAATCTCTCAAAATATTAATTAGATCTTCTTTTTTTTGAGCTTATCATATCAACCACAATAAAGATAAGAAAGATAATTCAACCTTTTTTAAATTTATTAGGCAACAGAATCGAGATATCAACTTAATTATTAAATATTATTATTTTAGAGATATTAGGAATCAATAAGATTAAAGATAATTCAACCTTTTTCAATGATAAAAAAGAAAGAGAACTAAAATCGTTGCCCATGATTCAAAAGTAGAAAAAAGAGGAGACATATTTATCTAATAACAGGGTTAAGGGTTGAGGTATTGCCTTTTCATCGGCTTTAGGTATAAGAATATATTTTACACATCATGGCTTCGATTTTATTAATATTAAATTGCATAGGATGATATTTAAATTTTTTCATGTGAAAAAAAGGAAAAACAAAATTTGAATAATATAAACAAAAGTACTTCAAAAATTGTAATGAATTGTGAAAATTTAATCAATTTTTATCTTTTTCCTAAAAATCAATCAATTAACTTAAATTATTCACCTCTTAAGTTAATTAACATTTTCCCTTTCTTCATATAAAAAAATGAAAAAAAAAAAAAAAGAATTTATTTTTTTAATATTTCAGTTATTTGAATCGATGTAATAATTTACGTCGATTTAGGATAATTAAACAACTAAATAGAGCGATTATTGTTATTAAGATGGCAATATCATATCCTGGAATAATTCCTTCATCATCGTCATCATCATCATCATCACCACCAGCGGCAGGAGGAGCAGGACCACCTGGGAATACATCCTGACCATCCCAGCAGATAGGATAGAGATCTTGTCGATTTCCATCTCCTGAAATATTGTATGGTATATTTCCGATTCCGTCATCATTAGGATCACTCCCCGTGTAATTATCCCAGAAATTACCAATTGGATTTACAGGATCATACCAGTACCAGTAGTTTACTGCAGCATTCTCATCGTCCTTCGCATGTAGGGTGTTATTAAGGAAGAGATTCTTGTAGAAATAATTGTTAGCACAAGTAGCTCCAGAGGCATCTAAATAAACACCGATTACAGTGTTATTTCCAATTATATTGCCAATAATGAAATTATGATCCGAATCATCTGCAATATAAATGCCGTATTTTGAGTTATTACAAGTATTTTCTGTAATATAATTCCAATCAGCATTATCGTACAAACGAATATTACATTCTATGTTATCTATCACAGTATTATTATGAATTGTGTTGTTATGAGTTTCAAAACCTCCACCATAGAGGGTAATCCCATAATAATTATTAAATACAATATTATCAGAGATATTGTTATATTTAGCATTGGAAGTGATAAGTATTCCACTTTCGTCGGTGGCAGTAATTCCATATACCATGTTTCCAGAAACATTATTATAATAGGAGCCACCTAATATATATATGCCATTGTCACACTGATAAGAAGCAGGGGTATCTTTGACGATATTATCTAAAATTAAATTGTAGTCGCCATCAATATGAATTCCCTCTTGATCATTATCAATTACCGTATTATTCCAGATTCTGTTATAGTGACAGTCACCCCAAAGGTATATCCCGTAATTATCGCTACTATTGACTGTGTTATTCCAAATCCTATTATGGCAACACTCAGTATCTAGGGCTATCCCATCAGCACCGTTATTTTGAACAGTGTTATTCCATATGAGAGTATAATTACAATTATCCCAGATATATATCCCCGTCCCTCCGTTATTTTGAACGGTGTTATTCTTTATGATACTTTCATGGCTATTATCAACATAAATTCCGTCATTGTTACCCATTACTATATTACTAAAAATCTTATTATCATCAGCATTATACAAACGAATTCCAGATGAGGCATGATCATGAATTTCGTTTTTATATATGGTATTATTCCCACAATCTGTCGATAAATATATCCCACGTTTTTGAGATCCTCCTATGCCATTATTCTCAACAATAGTATTATATGCTATATCATTATTATCACAATCAGTATCTAACCAAATTCCATAATCTACATGATCCATGATTGTATTATTCATGATGAGGTTATTATCAGGATGGTTATCCCCACTAGATAGTAAGTATATTCCATAATTTTGACTACCACCAGATCCTGTCCACTTTATCGTATTGTTCAAAATCTTGTTGTAAGTGCATTTTCCAAAGAAATATATTCCAGCTATACCATTATCGCAAATTGTATTATTAATGATCTCATTGTCATTGCAATCACTTGTTCCATCATTAAAGTGTATTCCGTATTGCCCATTATCAATGATAGTATTATTCTTAATAATGTTAAAATCGCACCCCGAAGATAGATAAATTCCGTCCCGACCATTATAATTTATCGTGTTATTCAATATTTTGATATCTATACAATATTGCCATATTCGTATTCCTGTATAACCATTGTAATTTAGTATATTACCATAAATAGTATTATTATAGACCATACCCAAGAAGAGTATTCCTGCTCTAATTGAAGTTGATTTCCCATTATTACTAACGTTGTTGAATTTTATCATATTGTTATTACCGCCCCCCATATCAAAATATATTCCATATAGATTATTGTCTAAAATGTTGTTATACGAAATTTCATTATCGTCACACCCATCTTGAAAGAAAATACCCCAATCGGATAGGGCTGTAATATTATTTTCGCTAATAGTATTATCATCGCAATCATTATTTAAATGAATCCCATAACGTTGATTTGTCCCTGCTGCGGTGTCTGTGATATTATTAAACGAAATCGTATTATTATGACAATTATCCCAAAAGTATATAGCTCTATAATTATCTATGATTGTGTTATTCCAAATTAGATTTTCTTCTGATTCTCTTAATCTTATTCCATAACCATTTATATGACCATTTTTTATTGTATTAGACGTGAAATTATTATTTGAAGAATAATAGATTCTGATCCCTTCATCACAACCAGTTATTATATTGTAATCAATAACATTTTCTTCGCAATCGGTATCTAAATAGATTCCGCAGTTTTCTATATTAATAATTGTATTGTTGTAAACAGTATTGTTAATAGAATCCATGTATAATACTATTCCATGAACGCCATTACCTCGCACCATATTGCCTGAAATTGTATTATTTTCACAATAATGTAGAGCTATTCCAACCGAGCTATGGGATGTATTCAAATTTGAGATTTCTGAATAACTACAGTTATATAAAATCACTTGTCCAGCGTTAGTAAAATTGTCTGCACCTAAGCCGATTTCATCTTTGTAAAAATAAACGGGCTTTCCATTAACTGTATTATTAGGATAAATAGTAGTTGTTCTTAATTCTATTCTAGAATTTGTTTCGGAATTACCAATCCCGCAGTTACTCAATTTATTCCCTGAGACTATTGTATTAGGAGTAAAATGTATTATTATACCGTGAGAATCACAATCTTCTATGATATTCCCTCTAATAGTGATATCATTAGTACTCGAAAGACGTATCCCATCATTACTATTTATTATTGTATTATTTATAAGTTGAGTCAATCCAGATGCTATATTATTAATAATTATACCAGCATAACTAAGATCAGAGATAGTATTGTTCACTACCATACATTTAGATCTAAGAATCTCAATCCCGATTGAACCACAGTTAGTAATAGTATTATTTTCGATCGTAGTATCGTGTGAATAATCGTAGATATATATTGCTTCGCTACTAATATCGGATATAGTATTATTTATGATTTTATTTTCTAAAGAAGAACCCATCATCTCAATACCAACGGAACAATCATGGATTAAATTATTCTTAAAAGTGTTATTATTGCAATCATCTAATCTTATCCCTTTTGTATTAATTCCCGTTGAAAAATTATTACCTATTATAGTCCCATTGTGCGTATCTTGGAGTATTAAACCAGCTTGATAAACAAGATTCCCAGCATTAATAAATGTGCAATTATTAATCTCAAAATAGTAATCTGAATTCTGGATTATGAGACTGTTATTATCATTGTCTCCGCTAAAAGTAAGGTCTTCGATTTTATAGGGATCCCCCAATATACCATTCCCCGTGACCCAACCCTCACCTTTGGCTTTAGTCCAACCTGTAAGATCATCTATTTTTTTTTCAATCAAAACCGCTGAATCTTTCGGCATTTCCTTATCAATATCATTAATGGTTTCATCGTTTATATCATTCTTAAGCAAATTCTTCTCTTCTTGTTCTTCTTCTGAGCTCGAAATTATAATCCCAAAAGAAAAAACAATTAAGAAGATCCCCATTATTAGAAATAGATTTTTATTTTTCATTTAAATTTCACTTAAAAATTTTTTTTTAAATTGTTAGTTAAAAAATTTCAAGTTGAATTGAATAAAAACTTTTTTACATTTTTATATATTATCCTTCTCATTATAACAAGAAGCCAACCTCATTATTGTAATATTATTTCAATTTCATATAATTTTCAAGAACTAGGAAATAATGAAAACTATGAAATTAAAAATATTCTAAGAAATGAAAAAAAAAAAATTAAATTAGGTTTTAACCAAAGCTGGGATAAATTCATCATCACATATTTTAATAAGGTCTTTTGTATAATCAATCATTTTTTTAGTGATTTCTGGGTTTTTTAGTAAAGTTACATCAGATTTATCTCCTCGATCCCATAATAGATATGGCGTATTTTCATGAGGAGTTTTTTCTTTCACCTCTTCAATCCAATTTTGAGGTATTTCATTTTCCAAATCGACATCCAGCATTTTGGCTAGAAATAAGCTCCACGCTCTCGGAACAACTGTCATTAAATACCCTCCACCGCCTAATGCAAGCCACTTATCATTGCAATAGTCCTTAGCACATGTTCTCATTGTTTGGGCAATATCCCTATATACTTGGATTGAAAGTCCCATTTGAGTTAATGGATCATCAAAATATGTATCTACTCCTAATTGAGTTACCAATATATCTGGTTGGTAGGCTTCCAATATCCTTGGAGCTGTTTTTCTAAATAATTTTAAATACATTTTATTACTAGTTCCCGGCAATAAAGGAAAATTAATTGCAAATCCTTTTCCTTTTCCTTCGCCTCGTTCATTAATACTTCCTGTTCCAGGGAATAAGAATTGTCCAGTTTCGTGATAAGAAATAGTTAAAACGTCAGGATCATCGTAAAATAGCCATTGAACACCATCTCCGTGATGGCAATCAATATCTAAGTATGCGATTCGGATATCTTTTTGTATTTTTTTGAGATGTGCTATTGCCACAGCTATATCGTTGAAAATACAGAATCCTGATGCTTTATCTTTAACCGCATGATGAAGTCCTCCAGCAAAATTAAATGCTACATTGAATTCATCATCAGTCCAAACCTTATCAGCAGCTATTAGAGATCCTCCACAAATCAAAGCAGATGCCTCATACATCCCTTTAAAAATTGGATTATCCCCTGGGCCTAATCCATATCGGAAGGGATTGACAGAATCATCTTTTGGATTATCGCTGAGTTTTTTAACTACCTCAATATATTTTGGAGAATGGACCATCTCCAATTCTTCCTTAGTACACATACGAGGAGAAATAATTTCTAATCGAGGGTTTTCAAGAAGCCCAAGCTTTTCCATTAAGCTATAAGTCAGAGCCAGCCGTTGGGGGCGTAACGGGTGACTTGATCCAAAATTATATCTTTGATAATCCTCTGAAAAGATTAGACCAACTTTATTGCCAACCATTTTAATAATTATAAAAAGTAAGTTTTTTTCTATTATTTAATCGTCTTATGACATGCGGGACAAATTTTATACTCATTAGTTATCATCTTATAACAATGTGGGCATAAAATAAATTTAAGTTCTTCATCCTTTATTGTTTCTTTAATATCTTCGGTTTTGGGTGTATCAATTTGATTAACATCAGATACTCCATTAGAGATTCCCAATACATTTTCTGCTTGAATCACCTGTGGAACTTCCTGTGATTCATGACTTTTTAAATAATCTTGAATATCTAAAATTTCTACTCGAATATCACGTTGCATTGCCTTAGTAAACTTAATTTTTTCAATATATTCTCTGTCAAGTTTTATTAAATTATAACAATTAAAACACCTAAAGACGTGAGATATTCCTATCGAGGTTTCTGGAGCCCATTGTGCCCAACAAGTCCTATGAGCTGTAGTTCCACATTTTTTGCACTTCAAGAGATCTGTTGCATCTTTTTCAAAACAAATAGAACAAGTATCGCTTTTTTTTACTTCAGCTAAATCTTCTGCCAGGTTTATGTAAAATAAATGGCTATCTGCGGGAATTATATATTTTCCATCCTCCACTGAGCTTTTCTTAATCTTTTTCTTTACTGCTAATCTCTCTGATAATTGAGGTAATTCATTAAGCTTTTTTACATAAAAAATGTCCCCATTACACTGTTCCACCAATTTCTGTAATTTTTCGTCTTCTTCAGTATCTTTTATTTTAATTCTAATAATATCAATAAATAATGGCATGTCTTTGACTTGGGAGATCAAATTTTGAAGAACAGGTAAATATACTGGGGCAATTTTTGGTGTGCCTGCATCTGAAAATACAATTAACCGAAAAGCTTTTTCACCAATAATTTTAAAAGCTTGAATAATAAACGAAATTCCCACAAAAATACCTCCTCCGATATTTCCACCAATAATAACGGGTTCTAATGACTTTAATGTTAATAGAATATGTTCGGAATTTAAGGTAAAATCTTCAAGATAATTTGGGCCGTTTTCTTCAAAAAAAGACACATTATATCTACTACTCGGGTCAATCGAAGTTTTTACTTCACAAAAACGCTCTATTGCTTCATAAATAAAAGGCATTTCTGTTATATTTGGAGTAAGCGCATTCAAGAATAATGTATCTTCTGATCTCGTATACGAGCTAGAATCAAAAATCTCCAATTACCTCTATTTTTTTTAAGTATATTTTGTTAAGAAATTCTATTATGATTAATAATATCCTAATATTGTTTCTTTTTTTAATTTTTTATTTATTTTTTGAAAGTATGAGTGAAATAATGGTAGGATTAAATACAAAAGATTAAATTATTTAAATATTATAAAAGAAATAAAGATTCAATAATAACTATTCTTCTACAGCAAATAATGAGTATTAGATTCAAAAAATTTTTATTACGGGCAGGAAAGGAGAGTGAATTTAAACCACTTAAAAATGCCTTACTTAATTATTTAATGAAGGACGCCGAAAACAAATATAAAAATTATCCTCGTCTTTTAGAACTTATGAAAGCTTATTGGCCCAATTATGAACATCGTTTCATGATCGCTAACCTTTTAAAAGATCATCATGAAGAAATATTTTATTTTTATCTAACTACAATCTTTCCTTTTAGAAAGGGGGGTTTATCACTTGAAGATCCTGAAGCACCAACCACCGTTGATTTTAAATGTGTCTATAAATATCGCTATAATCAAAAGGAAATTGCTGTAGTTGAAGAAGTTATGAAGGAACTGAAGATTCAAGATAAAGTTGAGGGAATTCTAAAAAGAGTTTTAATTTTTGCTGTAAGTTCTCTTGCCCCAATGGTTGAGCAAATCTTCACAAGGCCTTTTGCGTTTCAATTTGCTAATATTGACGCAAACCAATTCAACAATGGAGAATATGAAGTTATAGCTACCATATCTGCTAGAGAACAATAATTAGAGATTCTTAATTTTTTAGTTTTTTTTTATTTCTCTTTAAGTAAATAATATAGAAGTGCCTTAGCTGTATAGAGACGATTTTCTGCTTGATCATAGACGATAGAATGTTTTCCATCAATAACAGCGTCGTCTGCTACAATGTTTCGTCTAATAGGTAAACAATGCATTAGAATTGAATCATTCTGAGTATTTTCTAAATATTTTTCTTGAATTTTCCAACTATCTCTATAAGGTACTCTTAAAGGCTTTTCTGCTTTCGCATTTCCATATTCCTTTATTGAGCCCCAGCTTTTAATGTAGACTACATCAGCATCTTTATAAGAATCCTCAATATCATTTGAAAATTCAAGGGATCCCCCTGATTCATTCGCATTTTTATGTGCTATATTTAAGATTTCATCATCTAATTCATAATTTTTTGGATGAGCTAAAGTCACATTCATTCCATATCGAGTAGTTATAAGCAAAATAGAGTTTGGAACACTTAATGGCAAAGGATTTGGATGATAAGCCCATGAAATCACGACTTTCTTTCCTTTAAATTCTTTCTTTTTCTCTTTTATTGTAAAGATATCTGTAAGTGCCTGGAGAGGATGGAATTGATCATCTTCAAAATTAATAATAGGAACAGGAGCCCATTTCGCAAATTCACGAAGAACTTTATTTCCTTCTTTATAAACCCAATTTACAGAATTAGGGAATAGTCGAATCCCAATTGTGTCGTAATATCTTGATAAAACTATCGCTGTGTCTTTTACAGACTCAGACTTATAGCCTATCCAAGAATCTTTAATGCTGTTAAAAGTTGGTTGCATACCTAATTGATACGCTGCTACTTGAGTCGAATTTCTTGTTCTAGTTGAGGGATTATAGAAAAACATGCAAATTGATTTTCCATCTAAGGAATTTCTATACTTTTTTGGATTTAATTTCACATCTTTGGTTAAATTTAATAATTCATCCAATTGCTCTTTATCCCAATCTTGAGTACTAATAAAATCATTTTTCTTTACTTTTTTTAAAGCCATTAATCGACACAATTTTTTTGGTGATTGATAAATCTGAGAAATTGTAGAGTTATTTTTAGTTTATATAAACGAAATAAAAATAAGTTATAGAGATCTTTATTTAAGAATATTTTGTTTTCAAGGTCTAAAAAGAATACTTACTTAAATTTACTTACTTAAATATTGTCCCAAATCCATTAATTCATCTTTTCGCTTAACTTGAATTTTACTTTTTATCCCTTTTGCTTGTCGTTCTAGGTAAACAATTATATCTAATGGAATTCTTCTAGGAACTCCTCCTTGTCTTGAAATAATTGCTAATAAATAATCTATATTTTGTACCACTTCTGGACTTACTAACTCATTAAAAATCTTTTGATAAATTTGAGGTTCTTTCTCTTTTAAATTAATCAAATGATTATATGCTTCAGGCATCAATACAATTTTTAATAAATAATCAACTTTTTCCCAAAGGTCTGAGAATCTATCTTGAGAAGCTTGTTTTCTTTTTTGTGCTTCCATAAGCGCTTTCATTTTTTTCATTCGAATTTTGTCTAATTCGTGTTGTTCATTTTCTTTACCTTCTTGATTCATAATTCTTTTATCACCTGATCATTTAATTATTAACGATTTTTAAAGCAATTTCCAAAGCTCTTATACCATCTTCTAGTGTTACAAGAGGTTCTTTATCGTAGAGAAAATTATTAATTTCTCTTCTAAGAGGTTCGTCTGCCCTCAATGGGGTATATGAAATTCGTTTAGTAATAGGGAATTCTCCATCTAAATCTATTCCTGTATCTATTTCAATTGTTTGAGAAATAAAATCTACAATTATTCCACCTGAAACGCCATTAACGTACATTTTTCTAAATTTTGAAGGAGTAAGCCAGTTCGATTCTATATGTCCTATTGAGCTTCCAAAATCTAATACTATAAACGCAGCATCAGCGTGTATCTCATCTTTATAACATTTTTTTACTCCAAACGCATCTATAAAATTTTCTTTGCCTAAGATCCTCTCTTGTAAATAAATATCATGTATTGATAAATCTAATATAACTCCCATTTGCCACTCCCTTTTGGGATATAATCCAATTCTCCTTGAGGTAATTGAAAATACATCACCAATTTTAGGTAAATGCTCCAAAAGTTTTTCAAAAACAGGATTATAAAGTTCTATAAAGGCGGGTAAAATTTTAATACTATGTTCATACTCCAAGAAAGCTTTTAAATCTTCGATATTTAATGCCATTGGTTTTTCCATTAGAATGTCAATTCCAGCCGATGCAAATTTTTTTGATATAGAAGGTATAAATTTAGGCGGGGTTACAATGCTAACTGCGTCAATTTCTTCATTTTTTATCAAATCATCCACATTTGTATATGTATTTATATCATATTGATTAGCAACTTGCTCCAATTTTGCCTTATCGATATCACAAACGCAAACTAAATTTGAAAGCTCGTAAAGATTTCTTATATGCGCCCGTCCAAACCAACCAGCACCAACAACGGCTGTGTTCTTTTTTTTCATTTAATTCTTTTTTCTTTTAACTTTATAGTTAAGAATAATGAAATTAAAATAATAATTTTTTTGAAGTTAAATGTAGAAATTAATTAAAGTCTATAAAGAAAAATAAAATGGTCCCCTCTCCCGGCCTCGTTCCGCCGTCGTTCCGTTTTGGACCGACGCATCCGGGGGCCGCTCGGTTTTTGCTGGCTGACGTAACTTCATAGGTACAAAACCTTAGTACGCGATTTCATCTACAGCCGAGCGCTCTACCAGTCTGAGCTTACCTCTTTAAAGGGTATCCCTTTAAATAAGAGGGGCTATTTATAGAGGGGCTTTTTTATAATTATCTAGTTCTTTAATTTATATATTTTTTACGATTTTAAGCAAGAATCAATGAAGTGTAAAAAAAAATCTTTTTTTAAATAGTTTTTTGGTAATAAAAAAATGAAAAATTAGTATAATTTATGAATTCCAAACCTTTTTATAAAATTATTAAAATCTTTTTATTAAATTATAAAAATATTTATATTTGAGATGATAGAAATTTGCGTGAAGAAAATGACTATGGGGACGCCATAGAGACATATAAAAATGATGAATATGTTATTATTGAACCATGGGGTCGAAGTATAGATCATTTACGATTAACTATTATCGGTAAAAAAGGAACCCCCTATGCTGATGGAAAATTTGTATTCGAAATTAAGTTCCCAGAAAATTATCCCTTCGCACCTCCATATGCCTATGCTGTAACTCTTATGTGGCATCCTAACATTGATTCTAGTATCCCACCTGGCAAACTTAACATTTGTTTGGACTTAATTAATCCCGATCTCGTAGGTAAAGTTGATGCGAGTACTGGTGCATCAGGTTGGACACCATCAAAAACTTTAATTAATATTATTGAGGCTCTCAAGGGGATGATGCATTATGAAGCTCCATTTTTCAACCCTGGAGATCCACTGAATCACGAAGCAGGAGAAGAATATTTTAGGAATCTAAAGAAGTTTGAATCTAAAGCAAAAAAATGGACTCAAAAGTACGCAATGGATTAACCCATTATAAATTTCTACGCAATGGATTAACCCATTATTTATTTCTTTTTAAATTAATGATACAATTCATATTTTAATCATTTTTTTATTGAAATTATAAATGATCTCTTTTAAAAAAAAAAAAGTAATTATATTTGACTTAGATGGAACTATTGTAAGGTTACCTGTTAATTGGGATCATTTAAAGAAACTTTTAACCAAAAGATATAATGATGTTTATGGTGAAACTTGTGAATTTGTACATATTACTGCTTGCCTCGATCAGGTTGTAGATAAAGATGATGAAGCAGAATTACAGAATTTTTTTAATATGCTTGAAGACTACGAGATGAAAACGATAAAAGACAATGAAACTATTAAAGAAACCATTTTTTTTATTAAGAATATACACATGTTTAAAGTCCCTAATGATATTAAATTAGCAGTATTATCCTTAAACACAAGAAAAACGATTATTGGATCTTTAAAATTAGCAGGAATTTATGAAAAGATAGATCATATTATAGGAAGAGAGGATGTGAGAAAGTGGAAACCAAATCCAGAAGGATTGTTAAAAATTCGAGATCATTATGGGGTTAAAAAAGAAGAAATAATATATATCGGAGATCTCGAAAAAGATGTAATAACTGGTAAAAATGCTGGAATCGAGGCTTATTTAATCGATGAAATAATTAATCTTGTTAATAAAAAGAAAGTAGAAACTACATAAACGTAATTATCACATTATATTTTTTAATTTCCGATGCTTCTTTTGCCTTTCCTAAGGGTGTTATAGAAACAATGTCATTACTTTTAATTTTAAGAGAATTTAGCTTAATTTTTGGGTCTTTCATTGACGGAATATATGGATTCCAATAAATTTCTTTACTCATAGGATTGGTGATCATCCATAAATCTGGTTCTAATTTATGTTCACTAATTTCCATAGCCTCAAAGATATAACCCAAATCTGCATCAAAAGGAACCACAATACGGACATTTTCTTCACCCTCAATTGTGCCGCACGCAAGACATTCCTCTCGCTTTGTTATGTCCAGGGCATCAAATTGACCATAAACACCATTATAATTAATATAAGGAGGATCCATCGGAGGGCCAATATTTCTACCATTCACTCGGAACAATAATTTTAAAGCTTCTTGGGATTCAATACTAGAAATAATGGAACTAACTGTTTGAACTGCAGCAATTTTATTTCCTAATATGTTTTCCATTTCTTCAAATTTATAATCCGATCCGAAAGTTTCTTTTATATTATTTTTCCACTCTTGAATTTCTTCTGGTGTCAAAGATTCTCTCTTTTCTGGTGGTACATTTTCATTAAAAACTCGTTCTCTTAATTTTCTTAATTCTTCTTGAGCTAATTCTTTTAATTTTAATACCTCATCATCGATGTTCAAATCTGGTTTATGATCATATTTTTTTTCAAATTCTACCTCAGCCTTGATAACGCAATGATTTCGATTTCTTGGCAACCCCTTTAATGTACAAGCTGCTATCAATTTATCATCAGCAGGAATAACGGGTACTAAGCATCTATAACAAGGCGTTTGGTCTAATAAATTAGAACTATATTTTTCATCAAATTCAGTTTCAATTCGTTCTCTTATCCTTTCTTTAACAGGTTCTATTTTTTCCTGTCTTATTTGATAGATTTTTTCTTCTAACTCTTCTATTTCTCTTTCAGCTTTAAAATATTCAGGATAATCATCTTCGTTAATAGACCATAATTCTGATTCAACTAATTTATCGATTTCAATTTTTCTGTTTTTATATTGGATTCCTGCTCCTTCGGGAATGACAATTTGAACATGACCCTCAAATCCTACAGTTCCTCCCTCAACTATAGGTTTTTTTAACCTTAGGCAGATTTTATTTAAATCTAGTCTAGCGTTGAAATTATCTAATGCCATAACGACAACATCTGCTTCTTCATAAACGGACATTGGCAATTTCTGAAGTTTCTCAAAATAAAAATCAATATTTATAAAGGGATTCATCTCTTTCAGCCTCTCTGCGGCAACTTCTGCCTTTGGTCGACCTTCATCTCCAGGTCTAAATAGCATTTGACGAGAGAGGTTTGAAGTTTCTATAGTATCTAAATCAACTAAGATCAACTTACCTATACCCATTAATGCGAAGTCCTTAGCAATTTCGCAACCAAGTGCTCCGACTCCCACTATCATTATACAACCATTATTAACGACATCTTGGTCCCAACCGTCAATTAACTGCTGCCTAGCAAACATCCTAGATTTGAAAATTTCATTCTTTTCAGTAGTCATTTTTAAAACATCAAGATTTTTTTTTAATAACTTTCTATTCTTTCTTTTTTTTGGAGGCTTCTCTAATCATTCTTTTCATATCATCAATTTCTTCTCTATCTTTCGCCTTTTGAATTTCTTTTTCTTTCTTTTCTTTTTCTTCTTTAGCTTTTGCTAATTCTGCGGCGAGTTCTTGTTTTAGTTTAAACATAGTTCCCAAATTTTTCCTAAATTCTATTGATTCCATCTTTATTCGTTCTTTTTTCTGCTGCTCTGTTAATATTATTTGTTCTTTTTCACTTTTTATCATTTTCTCAAATTCACCAGTTAAATCTCTGATATCTCCAAGTGATTGCCGCATTTTCCGATCCTCTTCTTCTCTTCTCTGAATTTCTAAATTTACTTGCTTTTCTAATTCTTCATGAATTCTCTGTCTTTCCAACTCTTCTTGTTTAGTTCTCTCTTCCAAAATTTTTATGTTTTTAATTTCAGTTTCAATAAAAATAATCTCATTCTCCCATTCCATTTCTCTAAAGATAGAGATAGCCTTATTTAAAGAATTATAAGCATTATTAAAATTTCCTAAGTTAGCAAATTTTTTCCCTTCATCCATTAATTTTAATCCCTCTTCCTTTCGTTCTTCGGCCAATCGTCTTCTTTCTTCGGATTCTTTAAATTCAATTCTGCGTTTTTCTTCTTCTTTTTCATATTCTCTTTGTCTTCTTTTAATTTCTTGTTGGAACGATATATATTCCTGTCTCCTCTCAAATTTTGCTTGGTCTTCAGCTATCTTTTTTTCAAGGAATTTTACTTTTTCGCGCTGCAAATCTTTAATCAGTAAGTTCAAATTATTTAATTCTGGTTCCCATCCTATATTTTCTTCCAATATATTTCTTGCTTGTAGATATAATGAAATTCCTTTATCAAAGTCAGGTTCACTTGTTTTAAGATATTTTCCTGCCTCTTCTAGTAAAGAATAAGCTGCTTCCCTGGCATCCATTTTTGCTTGAATAATTTTTTCTCTTTCTTGAATAGCTAGTTGCTTCGCTAATTTTTCCGCTTGATGTTGTCTTTTTCTTTCTTCTATCATTTGATTTAGCTGTTTTTCTTCTTCTAAATGTTCTAATTCTTTCTGAAGCGCCAATTCTTTTTCTATTTGTTTCTCTTCTTTTAAATTTATAATTTTGACAATCATTTCTTTAATAGAATCTGTAGGGAAGCGCAACTCATTTAAAATTAATTCTGCTTTTCTATAGGAATCTAAGGCCTTGTCGTAATCCTTGCTTTTTGTTAATTTTTCAGCATCGTCTAAAATATTAAATGCATGTTCTCTTCTTTTTTCCAAAGCCACAATTGCTTCTTCTCTTTTAATAATCTGAATTTGTTTGTCTTTTAATCGTTCTTTTTGTTTCTTAAAACTGTCAACAACTTTTTGTTGTGCTTCTTTATATTCCTTTTCTCTTTGTTTTTTAATCTCTTCTTCTTTTTTCTTTTCATGAACTTTTTGAATCATTTCCTTAATTGCTTTTGTTGGGAATTGTATTTCATTTAGAATTAATTCTGCTTGCTGATAATTTTCAATAGCTTCATCATATTTAGTTTGAGTCATTAAATTCTCAGCTTCTTCCAAAAAATTAAAAGCCTTTTCTCTCCTTTCTTCGTAAGACTTTAATTTTTCTTTACGTTGTTCTAATACCATATCTTTTTGAATGAGTTTTTCCCTTTCCAAATCTAATTGTTTTTTTAATTTATTCTGAAATTCTTGTTCAGTTTTTTTCCTTTCAATTGTCCATTGTAGTTCTTTTTCTTTCGATAAATTTAATTCATTTTTTTTCTGTTCAATTTCTTTAATTGTATTCTCAATTAGAGGTAATTCATCAGTCCATTGAATTTCTGCGAAAATATTTCCTGCATTTTGATAGGCATAAATTGCTTTATCAAAATCTTCTTGATCTAGATAATTTTGTCCAGAATCTAAGAATTGAAATGCCATCTGCTTGCGTTGTTCTCTATATTTCAATTCTTCTTCTCTTTCCTTAAGTTCAAGTTCTTTTAACTTTAACTTTTCACGTTCTTGATTTAATTGTACAGACATTTTCTGCTGAAATTCCAACTCTTTTTCTTTTTGTTGTTCTTTTTTCTTTAATTCATCAGATTCCTTCTCTATTACACTTAGTTTTCTCTGCTTTATATTGGAAATAGTACCTTGAATTGATGGAATATATGATTCCCATCCAGGACCCATATTTCCCAGAGCTTCTAAAGCCTTTTGATATTCTTTAATAGCCTCATCATAATTTTCTTCTTTTAATATCTTGTCAGCGTTATCCAATAAATCAAGAAATTGTTTTTCCACTTGAACCTTTTCTAACCGCTGCCTCTCAAATTCTTTTCTTTTTAATTCTGAAGTTTGTGCTGTTTCTACAAATTTAGCTTTTTCCTTTTCTTGAATCATTTTTTGAATTTTGTTTAATTCATCCTCTCTCTTTCTTTTAACTTCTTCTGCATGTATTACTCTTTCTTTCTTTTCATTTATATCATTAATTGAATTAATTATTGGTTGAATATAAGAATCCCAACCTATAGATTTAAAAAGATCTATTGATTGCTCAAAATTCTTTATCGCATCATCATATTTTCTTTCTCTTTCCAATGCTTTACCATTATCAATCAATTTAAATGCTTTATCCTGAATTTCCTCTTCTTTTTTCTTTCTTTCTTCAAATTCAAGAAGTTTCTGTTTTTTAAGATCTAATTCTGATTGAGGAATAGTTGGTTGTACAAAAAGTTCCTCTTTTAATGATGGGGTGACTACCTGTGGTTGAGGTTGAATAATTTCCTTTTCTTTTACAAGTTTTTCAACTATTGCCTGAATAATCTGTGTTTGTTGGGTCCAACCAAGAGAGTTTAATGATTCAATAGCGTTCTGATAATTTTTTATTGCCTCATTGAGATTCTTTTCTTTTTCAAATTTTTTAGCTTCGTCAATATAGGCAAAGGCTTGATTTTGCATCTCTTCTTCTTTTTTCTTTCTTTCTTCTAATTCAAGAAGTTTCTGTGTTTTAAGATCTACTTCTGCCTGAGAAAAAGCTGGTTTTACAATAGGTTCCTCTTCTAAAGAAGGGGTATCTACCTGTGGTTGAGTTTGAATAATTTCCTTTTCCTTTTTAAGCATTTCAACTAT
>JAHPZI010000005.1 GCA_019058295.1 Promethearchaeota archaeon
CGGCTTGCCGATCATAAAAAATAAAAGAAAAAATAGTAAATAATTAAATACTAAATAAAAAAAAAAAAAATTAAAATATTAAAACTTGTTAATTAGAGATTTTCTATTGCTGTACCTCGTCGAACACGATGATTCTTCATCCCAATATCTTCAGAACTAATTCCCATTGCTAAAGCAATTAATTCCGTTATATAAAGAACAGGAATATTATATTCTGCATCGAATTTCTTCGATAGATCTCTCTGGGATGTATCAAAGCGTTGAAAGCAAGCAGGACAGTTCACAACAATCACGTCAGCACCTGCTTTTTTAACAGAATCTAATTTCTTCTTTAGAATTGCATCGCCATGATCCGGAAACGGACCAGCCACAGCATTTCCACAACATAATGCTAATTCGTCATAATCAACTACATTAGCACCGGTAGCAGCAGCAATCTCTTTCAAATTTACTGGATGTAATGGATCATCAGATTCCATCCATTCTACAGGACGCATATAATGGCAGCCAGGATGGCAAGCTACTTTTAGATTGCTCATTTGTTTTGTAACAGCACCTTTAATAGCCCCTAAATTTTCCTTAAGAACGTCAACAAAATGCCTTACATCAATTGAACCTTTATATTCCTTTCCAATTTTAGCTAATTCTTTATTAATAGCCTCTTTTTTATTGGAATCATGTTTTAATTGATGTTGAACACCTCGTAAGGTGTTTGCGCAACCATTACATAAGGAAATAATAGGTTTGCCTTCTGCTTCAGCTAAACATAAGTTTTGGGCGCCCATCGCAAGCCAAGCGGTATTATCAAAGCATTTCACACCAGTTGGATCAGGACAACACGAAAAAGGAGCTTGTGATGTCTGGACTCCAATTTTATCAAGAACCTTTCTGGATGCTGCTTCTATAAAAGGAATTCTGTTTCCAATTACACAACCCTCAAACATTTTATATTCTGTCATTTTTTTACCCTCCGTTTATAACTTTTTATCAGCACCTATATTTTTTAATAAAGTCTGCACTTCATTAACATTTGGTGCAGCTACGGCTGGTAAGCCCATTTGTTCTCGTCTTCTCTCGATCGCGGGTTGTGATGGAATTGCTTTACCATTCTCAAAAACAGTTTTTGCTTGAGCTACGACATTATCAGGTGCAAGTCCCGCACCAGAAGTTACGTTTTTAGCTAAACCAATAATTTCAGTAACTTCAATCGCCTGTGGACAAACTGTATCACATGTATCGCATACAGTGCAACCCCAAGGAATAAGAGCTGATTTTGAGCCTGCTAAGGCCATCACAATATCTTTATATCCTAGAAGTGTCCCTAATACAATCAATCTTGGATCAAACCAATTAGTTACTTCATGGTAAAAGGGATTTGCAACTGATGCGACAGGACAATTATCAGTGCATCGATTACATTGATAACAGTATTTTATCTTATCAGATCCAATGTGTACATCCATAATTAATTTCCTAAATTCAAAATCTATACCCAATGGTAATGTCATTTTTTTTCACTTTTTTTTGAGTTTTTTCCATTTTATTTTTTTCATTTTTGTTGGTTTTAACCCATGCAAGGGCAGTCATATCCAATCTATAATTTTTATTGGATATTTCATCCTAAACCAACGTGTAATTCACGAGAGTAAATTTCTTTACCATCCTCATCAACTACAGTGATGTGAGCGGCACACGATAGTCAGCAATCAAAACAGCGGACAATCATTTCTAAGACATTTACTACTCCTTCTGGTATATCACTCATTTTTTTTATTCACACTCTATATTAATTTTGATTTAGTTTATTTTATCCATGGATCTGGTAATTTTAATCCATCTAACGCCTTATCTTCAAATACTTGTTTAGCCACATGCATTAATGTCTTTTCAATTCCTGCGATATTATGATTTGTCGCAACTAAAAGGTTACACTTTTTACAAATACCATCAGCGTCTGACCAGATATTATATAACAGAAGTCCTCGTGGAGCTTCAGTTATCCCTACTCCATTTCCTTCTCTAGGTTGAACATCAAGTGTTTTACAGTCAGGATTTACAATATCTGGATCTTTTAGAAGAGTTGCAATCATTTCAATTGCCTCAACAGTTTCAATTATTCGTGCCCAATGATAAGCAAAAGTATGGTGTATTACGTTAGTTCCAACTTTTTCCCTCATTGCTTTTAATGCTTCATCTGCGAGAGGTGTTGCCATTTTATCAGCACAATTTATCATTGCTAAGGTGTTTGCTCTATAGATTCCTTCGGGATATCCAGCAGGTTTATAATACATATGAGTTGCATATGAGTGCTCTGGAATATGCTCTCCTAATGCTTCTAAATATCTCTGTGGAGCATAATCGGTTTTTTCTCCCGTTGGAGAAACAATTCGAATATCACCTTCATAGATATCATGTACTCCATTATTTGTCATTCCAACATAATATGTTGGGACAACACCTACATTAGCAACAACATCCCAATAATCATCTATAACTTTTAGCGCAATATCTACAGTCTTCTTAGTCATTTCAATTTGATCGTCAATTACTTTAAGGAATTTATCGCGAACGTCTTCATCTAAAGCCTTTTTCATACCGCCAACGATTGCGGCGATCGGGTGAACAGCCTTACCACCAACAGCAGCACATAGTCTTTGACCGAAATCCATCATTTTTAATGCCATTGCTCCAACATCTGGCATCTTATTAATTACATGTACTACATTTCTTAATGCAGGATCTGCCATAGGCCCTAATAAGAAATCTGGTGCTGTTAAAGCGTAGAAGTGAATTAAATGCGAACTGTATTGTTTAGCATTAATTAAAAGTTGTCTTAATTTTCTTGCAGGTTCAGGAATCTGAACACCCCAAGCATCTTCCACTGCTTTTGTTGGAGTTAAATGATGTGGTATTGGACAAATTCCGCAGATTCTTGGAGTAATTCTTGGAATGTGTTCACAATATCGTCCTTCAACAAATTTTTCAAAGAATCTTGTCGATTGGATATTAAATTGTACATCTTGAACTTTTCCATCATCTCCAAGAACGACTCTCATTCCACCATGCCCCTCTAATCGAGTTATGGGCTCTACTTCTATTTCTTTCACCATTTTTTTAACCTCCTTTTCTCGATGCTAATGTAAATTTCTCAAAGGTACCAACTTTATCTTTTACTTGAGCAAGCAATTCATCCTTTGATAAGCTTACATTGAAGCCTTTAATTGCCGTTTCAGCAAACCTTTCTGCTTGATTAACACCCCATTCTGTTTGGCCATAACAACCTGAACATGGAGCATTAACCTTAACGCATAAGGCACCACAGCCAGCTCTAGTAACAGGACCCATACAAATATAGCCTTGTTCAATTAAACAATCCTCTAAATTTGGGAGTCCTTCATAATCTCTCTTAACTTTAGTCATTGTTGATTTACTACCGATAATTCTATCACAAGTATCACAAACATTTGAGATGTCAATCAAATCGCGATTATCTCTTAAAAATCCTAATACATTAGAAGCAATACTTACTGTATCAGGTGGTAAATTTGCTAATGGTGTTTCTGGTGTACCACGCTTTTTAACTTGTTTCAGAATATCCGCTGACAAATCAAAACCGGCCATTAGCGGTACGTTTAGAAATAATGATAGAAATTCGTTACTCGTCTTTTTATCACCAGAACTAGCTGAAGCGAGATTTTTGGTCATGTCATTTAATTTTGAAGCGCGTGCAGAGACTGTTTTTGCCGGTCCCATACATCCCACACAAGGATTTCCAGCATTCGGACATTTCAGCGAACAGCCGATACTGGTAATTGGTCCATAACATAATTTTCCTGCATCTAAAAGGCATCCCGATTGATTTAATGAACAATCATTACAAAAAGCAAGATCATTCATAGGGAATGGCTTTTGACCTAATAGAAATCCTACAGCACCGAAAATTTGTTCTGATCTTGGAGGACATCCTGCTATATAAGCATCAACCTTGATTATTTTATCAACGTTAACAATCTTGTCCTCGAATCCAGGTACATGTTGGGTAGGTTCTCCACCACTTCCATCTGCGATACTTTCAACTTCAGAAAATTTACGTCTTACTAGTTCTTCCTTGCTCCATTGATTAGCTAATCCATGTACATTTCCATAACAAGAACAACTGCCAAATGCAATGATTATTTGACATTTTTCACGCATTAACTTTGTTCCTTCAACGTCTTGTTTAGTTCTAAGACTGCCTTCAATGAAACCAACGACAATTTCTCCGGGAGCTCTAGCTACCAATGAATCATATTTGAAATCAACTACAGCTGGCCAATAGACAATTTCTAACGCTGGAAGTACCGGTAAAAGCTGTAAATGTAAATCTACCAAGCTTTGGTGGCATCCCCAGCAATCAGAGTTTTGCCAGAATGCTACTTTGACCATTTTTTTTTTCACTCTTTATTTTTTATTTTTGTAGATTTTTCAGTTTTAATTTTGTTTTACGTTTATTAAGCATTTTTCTTTAAAAATATTAGTTGGATAGAAATATACACAAACGGTTAAAAAATTACTGATTTGGTTGTTTTATGAATAATTATTCCTTTGAATAACTATTCAATTTATTTAATAAGTATTTTTTCCATTTCAATAAAATTAATGATTTTTATGATTATGATTTTATATTTTATTTAATTTAATTATATTTTTCAGCAATAAATAAGAATTTTAATATATTTTATCGATTTAATTTATCTTTCTTTCTAACTGGAATATAATTTTATTGGTTTATCTGAAATAACTTATCTTCGTCAAGAATTAAGTTCTATTTCCGATCAATTTTTATGAATATTTATTATTAACATTAAAATTACGCTAATTTGTAATTTAAATTTGAAAAAAAAAGAAAAATTATTAAATAAAGTACTTATAAATTATTAATTTCGAATTCATTTTAAAACAAAAAATTGAATTTATAACTTAGGAATAATTATTCACATTACATAAAAAATAAAATTAAAAATAAAAAAAAAAGGATTTAACTATGCCAAGTTTTAAAGAAACATTTGATGCCATTAAGGCAGATTGGGCTGCTGGAGAAAAAAACTTCAATATTGAATGTGAAATGCTAGCTGACGGTATGCAAACCATGTGTACGATGGGTAATCCTGCAGGAGACGATTTTAAATTATTAATTGATGCTCCTGGCGGATTAAGCGGAACAAATAAAGGACCATCTCCATTATTAGTAATTTTAGCCTCGATTGGCGCTTGTATTATTGCTGTTACTAAATTTTGGGCACTTATAATGGATATAAAGATAGAAGAATTGAAAGTTTTTTCTCGAGGGCATATTAATTTAGGTGCTATTTTTGGAATTGATGATTCTAAATTACCAGGATATGATAAACTTGAACCTGTGATCAGAATCAAAGCCGATGCTCCAGAAGAAAAAATAAATGAATTAATGGATAAAGTCCTTACTCATTGTCCTGTAATTACAAATTTTGGCGGAGCATCCAAAATAACGCCTAAAGTTCAAATTAGGTAATACATTTCTATTAAAAATCTTCTACTTTTTTTTTTTAATATTTATTAGAGTAGAAAAGATTATTCAAAAAAAAATCTAACATTACGAAAGCTCTTGCTTCCTTTATTCTTTAAGGTTTCTAACTTATTATATTAATTTATTTATTAAAAATTGAATAATTTCTGAATACTTTTTCTAAAAAAAAAGGAGAAAAAAAATAATTGCTTTTTATTCATTATCCAGTTTCTGTTTTTTCAATTATAAGAGATAGGGGTAATGAAAAGATTTGTTTCATTATAGGAACAAATGGATGTCCTTTTTTATGAACTGCCATACCAACAGCGGCTTCGGCTGCTTCTAATACCATTTCTGAAAGAGTTGGATGACTATGTATAGTAGACGTAATATCTTCTATAGTTAAGCCATGTTGCATGGCGAGTGCAATTTCGGCAATTAATTCTGAAGCTCCTGTACCAATACAAGATGCCCCAATAATTTGAAGTGTGTGTTTATCAGCTAAAATCATTAAAAGACCGTCTTCTCCCATGCATTTTGCTTTACCAAGGGACTCATAGGGAAATTGGCCAACTACTACATCTATGCCTAGCTTTCTTGCTTCTTTTCTCTTAAGCCCTACTGAACCGATGTTGGGGCTCGTGAAAATTGTACTAGGAATAACTCTATAATTTACACTCTCGGGATTTATATTGAACCCTTCAAGATTAGATAATGCATTTGCCACGGCAATATCACCCTCATGTCTAGCTACGTGCGCGAGCATTATACCTCCATTTACATCGCCTATTGCATATATGCCTTTTATTGATGTTTCTAAAGTTTTTAGATCAACTTCAATTGCTCCTCTATTCATTTTAATTCCTAAGTTTTCTAAACCTAAGTTTCCAGATTCTTTTTTTCGACCAATAGCTACTAAACATAAATCACCCTCAAATGTAAATTTTTCTGCATTCTCAGTTTGGTCTCTTGGAACAGAAGCATCACACGTTATTACTTTAACATGAGAACCTGTATTATTTATAGACAAAACGGCTTGTGAAGTTTCAATTGAAATTCCTCTAGAATTAAAAGTCTTTTGTAATTCCTTTATAATTAATGGCTCTTCTGTAGCAATAGGCGTAGGAAGCATTTCTAATATCGTTATTTTACTGCCAAAGCTTTCAAATATATCCGCAAACTCGCAGCCTATTACTCCGGCGCCAATAATAATTAATCGTTCTGGAATTGTAGTGAAAGTTGGATTTAAAATGTCATCACTCGTTAAAATTCTCTCGTGATCCACATTAAATTGTGGGATTAATGCTGGTGATGACCCAGTAGCAATTATTACTCTTTTAGCGATAATAATGTTGGATTCTTTTCCTTCAATTAAGACCTTGAAACCTGAATCCGAGTTGCCTCCAAGAATTTTACCATACCCTATATAAACATCATTCTTCCAGGCTTTTTGTAAATTTTCAATTCCCTTGATTAATTCTTGAACGATTTCATTTTTTCGTTCTACAACCTTTTTAAAGTCAACGTCAATATCCTTTACTGTTATTCCAAATTCTTCAGTATTCTTTACTTTTTCAAGAAGATGTGCAGAAGCCAATAGAGCTTTAGTAGGGATGCACCCAGTATTTAAACACGTTCCACCTAATTTGTCTTTTTCTATCAAGGCAACCTTAGCCCCATTTTGAGCAGCTCTAATAGCAGCATGATATCCTCCTGGACCCGCTCCTATTATTGCTATATCATATTGCTTCTCTTCTGACAATATCATCCCTCATGTGATACGAAATTTTTATTTAAATTCTTAAAAAAAATTCATAAAATTTTTGCTAGATCAACAAAGACCACATTAGATTTTACATTCTCTTCTTTTAAACGTCTCATGATCTCAATAAAAGTATTCTCTTCACCAATATGTACAAAACTCAATTCAGGATCATTACGATCTTCAATGAGTCTTAGCATCTTTTCAACTATGGCTTCTGATCTTACTTTTAAATTAATATATCGGTCTAATTCCTGAAGATCCTTTGAATATCGTTCAATCAATATTTTTAGTTCCTGAGCACTGCCCGTGTTCTTATTTGATAAAGTGTCGTAGGTGCCTAATAATTCGTCCAATTTATTTCTAATCTTGTCAATTTCTTCAGCAAAGTGCCCTTTAACGTAATATGGTAATTCTGTTGTAAAATAGGGGATCTCATGTTCCTTCAATACTCGTGATAAATTAGTCTTATCAAATTCCCTTAAAGTCATATATCCTAAATCTATTGTAGCAAACTTTATTGGCATATTAAGAAAATTTCCCACCATATCTTCTATGGTGTCATCCTTTACTTCAGCTTCGAGATTTCCCATCATATATATTGAGAAATTCTTATCTACTAAAGATTCAAACATCATACTCACCATTTTTTTAACCACCTCTTAGTTTGTTTTTTTTATTTTTTATTTTTATTTTTAATAATTAATTTATTTATTCCTAATATACTAATGTTCATTATCATATATAAAGTTGCTAGTGAATCGTCATTGTTCTTGTGGTGATCGATCAAAATGTAGGTAAATGATCGAGAAAAGATCAATATTGATGAGATCGTGATCCAATTCAAATATTTGAAAGTTTGCTCACAAAAAAAAGAAAAATAAAACTCTAATCTCAATTATCAGAACCGATCATTTTTTCATTTTTTCTGAAAAATTCACTTCTTAAGAATTATTTTAGACTAAATTTGTATTAGAATTAAAATCATCTAAAACATAATTATAAATTAGGTGATATGATTGTCAAATGATTTACGTAAAGATATTATATCTTCATTGAAAAAATTTAGAAATAAGCAAGTTACCACAGAAAATGCAATTAAAACATTTATTAAGCCAGGAGATCGAATTTTTATAGATTCTGGTTGTTCAGAACCAATTGAACTTACTAAAAAACTTATTGAGTTTGGTCCACAGCTTCCAGATGTAGAGATTTTACACTTTCTTAGCTTGAGTGATTTAGATTATTATGAGACAGCTGGAGGGATCGAGGATCTCTTCAGACATAATGCATTTTTCATTGGAAAATCACTCCGAAAGTATATTAAAACCGGGTTTGCTGACTATACTCCAATGTTATTATCAGAAATTCCTCGAATCTTTCAGAGTGGACAGATGCATTTAGATACTGCGCTTATTCAAGTAAGTCCTCCCGATAAATATGGATATTGCAGTTTTGGGATTAATGTTGATATTATAAAATCAATAGCAGAAGCTGCGGATAAAGTTGTAGCGGAAATAAATCCAAAGATGCCCCGCACGCTTGGTGATTCTTTTATTCATATGGATGACATTGACTCATTTGTATGTGTTGAACACGATATTATAGAATATAGCTATGGAGATCCTGATGAGAATGCAAAAAAGATTGCTAAGTTTGTTGCTTCTCTGATAGAGGACGAATCTACAATTCAAATGGGTATAGGGCAAATTCCTAACGCTGTTACAAAAGAATTAATAGAAAAAAAGGATCTTGGCGTTCATAGTGAAGTTTTTTCAGATGGAATTGTTGACTTGGTTGAGAAGGGAGTAGTTACTTGTAAAAAAAAAACTTTACATAAGGATAAAATCGTCTGTTCGTTTGTTATGGGTTCAAAAAAGCTCTATGATTTTGTAGATGATAATCCTATGTGTGAGTTTCATCCTGTAGATTATACAAATGATCCATATATTATTAGCCAAAATAAAAAACAGGTAGCTATTAATGCAGCTCTTACCGTAGATTTAACAGGACAAATAAATTCAGACTCATTGGGTCATAGATTCTATAGCGGGATTGGTGGTCAGGTAGATTTTATAAGAGGTGCTGGTCGAGCCCAAGATGGAAAACCAATAATGGTGTTACCTAGCACAGCGACTTTGGAAGACGGAACTGTGGTTTCCCGAATTTTACCTCATTTAGAAGCTGGTTCTGGTGTCGTTGTTACGAGGGGGGATGTCCATTATGTCATTACTGAATGGGGTATTGCTTATCTTTACGGGAAAAGCATAAGAGAAAGGATACTACAAATGATTAATATTGCTCATCCTGATTTCCGGGAAGAGTTATTAGATTATGCCAAGAAATGGAATTTAGTTTATTCAGATCAAAAGTTACCTGTGTCTATAGATGGCAGATTAAGTTTATATCCTGAAAAATACGAGACATTACTTAAACTAAAGAATGGAAAAACGATTAAAATTCGTCCTGTTAAACCAACTGATGAAAGGATGCTTCAAGAGCTTTATTATTCTTTGGATAAGGAAGATAGATATTTAAGATTTTTTTATCCTAGGAAAAATTTTCAACATAAAATGGTCCAACCATTAGTTAACATTGATTATTCATCTTCTATGATCTTAGTTGGAGAATTTTTTAAAAATGGTGAGCAAAAAATTATTGCTACAGGTGGATTTTTTAAAACGATAAATCCATCAACAGCTGAACTGGCTTTTGTTGTTCATGAAGAATGGCGCAGAAACGGAATAACAAACTATTTATTGAATTATTTAGTTAGAATTGCTAGAGAACTCAATTATAAATTCTTTTCTGGCTCTATTCTTCTTGAAAATAAATCTATGCTCCATATTATAAATGCTCTAAAATATTCTAAAACCCAGAATATTGAGTCTGGAGTAGTCGAATTTACTTTAGATATCTCAAAATAGAAAAATTAAAGGTTTTAGTTGTTATTTATTTTAATAATCTCATTTAAATAAGTAAAATTACTGAGCTCAACATCCACAAAGTTGTTATTAAAAATTAAGGAGGGGCCTTTTTTAAGAGATTCTTTTAAATAAATTTTATCTATTTTTTTTGAGATTAACCAATCAGAAACTAAGATTCCTTTTCTTTTTTCTTCGTGAGCAAATTTATTTACAATAATCTCAAATTTTAAGAGAGTTCCTTCTTTAAATTCTAAGATCCCAAAATAGGGACTTTCTCCGAAATGATTTGAAAGATTCGAATCTAAACCTCGATTATTTTCTAAAGGAATAGCAATTATAGTAATTTCTTTTTTCTGACTTTTGACAATTATTATAATTTTAAATATTGACGGAAACTTCTTTTTTATATCGGAACTCAACTTATTTTTTAAGTTATCCATCTGAGATAATGGAAAACTTTTGCTTAAATAAATTTCCAACTCTAAAAAAATATACCTGCCATAAGACCTTATTTCCATAGTTTCAATTTCTTTAACTTTCGGAGTTTTTTCAATTAAGTTATAAAGTTCTGTTCTGTTATCAAAATCAATAACAGCATCAAGTAATGTTTTTGTAGACGTAAGAAAAATCTCATATCCTCCTTTAATTATAAAGATTGCAATAATTAAACCTATTATGGAATCTAAAATAGAGATTCTTAATAAAACAAAAATAAATCCAATAAGTACAGATAAAGAAATAAAAATATCAAACATTTTTTCCTGTGCTTCTGATTCAATAATAGGTGACCTAGTTTGCTTACCGATTAATTTCAAATATAATGCTAAAATGAAGGAAGCTAACAATGAAATGATTAAGAAAAATAAAACTGTTAGCGAAAAATCAACAATCTTTGGTTTTCCATTTATGAAATTAATTATATCTACAATAGATTGATTGATAATAAAATATGCGGTGAAAAAAATGAATAAAGAAATTATCAAACTTATTATATTTTCTACTTTATAGTATCCATAGGGAAACTTTTCATTCGGTTTTTTTTTAGCAAAGTAAATCCCAATAAAGGAAGTAACACATATTACAATATCAGTCATGTTGTCAAATGCATCTGCTTGGATTGCTAAACTGTTTGTTAAAATGCCAAAAATTAGTTTAATTATAAAAAAAATAGTGTTGAAAATTAAAAGTAAAAGATTTATAAAAACCGGTTGCTTGTAAAATTTTAATTTTTTATCTATTTCAGACATTACACTTCATATATTTTATTAATCTTAATTAAAGTTATTCATAAAAATCATGATATTTATTCAAGAGCAATAATCGGAATTATTGCATTATTAGGACAAGTAGAAAAACATTTTAAACAATTTTCACATAGATTCATGTTTTTTTTATTAAAGGTAATTAGTTCTTGACCAGTCTCTGGGTCAATACTAAGAGAAAATAAATTTTGAAAACAAAATTCATCTTCTAAACATTTTTTACAAAGATTACATCTCTCGTTATCAATTTTAAAATTAACTAATTGTCCTTCTTCCATTGAAATTACTTCAATAGCATTATGTTCGCAAACGTCTACACACTTAAGGCATCCTTTACATTTATTATAATCTACATACCTTAAGGAATTTCTAAAAAAAATTGCCTTTGCAGGACAGGAAAAGGAACATTTTTGACAGCGAATACATAACTGCGGATTAATATTTATAGGAAATAATTTTTCCATTTTTATTCATAAAAATTCAATGATGACTCGTAGAAAATTGTTTTAAAAATAAAGATTAAAAAGAAATAATTAAATTTTTACTTTTCTATTTTTTTTATAAATAAACTATAATCTATAGGTTTTTTTATAATTAAATTAGATTGCGGATCAAATTTACAAAATGAATAATAAAAAAAGAATATGTAAATGGTATATTGTCTGTCCAATCAAGTATTTCGTGGATCAAGGAAAGCTTGATTCAAAATGGGTTAAGGATTATTGCTTAATTGGAAATAAAGAATGTATTCGATACCAAATGGAAGAAAGTGGTGAGTACCATCCTGATAATATGCTTCCTAACGGTGAAATTAAGAAAAATCTTCATTATTAAGAATTCTAAATTATAAGGATAACATTTATTTAAAATATAAAATTAGAATAACAAAGGAATTCAAGCTTTTTATATAAAAAGGTTTATTTATGAATAATTATTCATAAAATTTAAATGCTTAAATTTATTCTTAAAATATGAATATAAAAATAAATAGGTGTATAATAAAATTGAAAGTAGCTATTAGTATGGAATCAGGAAAGGTTTGTGCTCATTTTGGAAGAGCTCCAGAGTTTCTTTTTGTTACAATTGAAGATAATAAAGTAGTTAAAAAGGAAATACTTCCCAATCCAGGGCATACTGTAGGAAGTATTCCCCAATTTGTAAATGAACAAGGGGCGAATTTTATGATTGCAGGGGGAATGGGACCTCGAGCAGTCCAATTTTTTAACCAATATGGGATTGAAGTAATTGTGGGAGTTGTTGGCAGTATTGATGATGTTATTGAAAAAATATTAAATGGAACATTAGAGGGCGGAGAGAGTCTATGTTCTCCTGGAGTAGGTAAGGGTTTTGGAGTAGAAAAAATCCATACTGACGCTGATGATAATAATGATCATCATCATCATCATCATTAAAAGAAATAACTCATTTATCAAACTTAATTAATTCCCCTTAAAAATTTAAATTCTATAGATCTTGAGAAATGTTTTTTCAAAAAAAATTCTTAAAAATAACACATTCAAAAACTGCTAGATGAATCAAAATGGGAAGAAGAACTCGTCGAAGATGGGTTGGTCAACCACCAGATAATTTTTATTTCTCTCGCGAGAACCCATCAACGGACGCCAATATTATTCTAACTGTGGCAGAATTTGAAGCTCTTCGTCTTAAACATTATATGAATTTGAATCAAGAACAGGCATCCGAATGGATGGGAATAAGTCAACCAACATTTTCTCGTGTCATAGAAAGAGCTCATCAAAAACTTACTCGAGCTTTAATTGAAGGAAAAACTATTAAGGTATTCGGCGGGGAGGTTGATTATAAAATAACTTTCATAGGGTATGGATGTGCGGATTGCGACAGTGAATGGGAGGATAGATCCGCATCGAGAGATAAAAAAGTTAAATGTATTAACTGTGATTCGGATAATGTTTATTATCTAATACGAGAACCTATCTGAATATACTTTTTTTCTTATCACAGAGCCAGAATTAACTAAATAATGAGAATTAATTCAGAATAATAGTCCATAGACTAGAATTTATTTTTTTTAATATTTTTAGTTAACTAGAGATCTAAAAAATTTATCTACTATTCCATAAAGCATTTTTGAGATTTTTATAAATAGCCTTAATAGCTAAACTCGCATCTGAGTTTGGTGCGAAATCCACTACAGCCTCTGCATAGGACATTGCTTTAGGTATTGCCAGATCAAAAGGAATTTTTCCTAAAATAGAAAATCCTGTATTATCAATATACTCTTTAAAATCATCTTGAAAAGGACTTTTTAAATCAAATTTATTGATTACTATACCAAAAGGAATTTCAAATTGTTGTACTACTTCGATTGCTCTTACAAGATCATGTAAACCGGAGGGAGTTGGCTCAGTTATTGTAATAATGTAATCTAATCCAGAAACCGTGGCAATTACAGGGCACCCTATGCCAGGAGGGCCATCTATTAAAATTAAATTGGAATATTCAAATTCATCGATTTGTTTAGCATATTCTTTGACATCTGAAACTAATTTTCCAGAGGTCGTACTCCCAAGCCTAGTTTTACCATATATTAGTGGTAATGTGATTTTTGTTTTATAAGAGATTATTTCGCCACTTTTCACAGTATTTACTTCAAATGCATGCTCAGGACATAAAACTTTACAGGCTCCACAGCCTTCACATGCTAAATAATCGATAATTGGAATAGAATTTTCTTCGTCCCATTTTAACGCATTGAATTCACAGAAGTGATCATCGATACATTGCTTGCAATGAACACATTTATCCTCTAAGAAAGTAGCTTTTAGTGTTGTAAAAGTATCTATTGACTTTATCTTCCCATTTGAATCTGCAGGAAGGATTAAAGCTAAATTAGGGGCATCTACATCGCAATCTAAGATAATTGCATTTATTTCATTATCAGTTCTTATAATACTTGCTAGTGCTGCTGTTAATGATGTTTTTCCAACACCACCTTTACCAGATATGATTCCTATTGCTTTTCTTTTCATTTTATTCCTATTAATTTAAGTGTTATTTGTATCTATCCATTCAATAAGATTTTTAAATATTTCTTGAAATGCTTTATAACCCTCGCCACTTTTGAATTCGCTATTCTCGTTCATTAACGGTATTCCTTGACAGTAAGAATTGACAATATCATCATCTAAAGGAATATCACCTATAATTTTTATATTTTTCTCTTCCAATTCCTTTAAGAATTGATCTCTGAAACCTAACAATGATGATCTATTAACAATTGCTCGACAATCTTTATTTATTAATTCAATCAACTCAATTATCCTTATTAAATCTAATTTTCCAAATCTCGTGGGCTCTGTAACAGGTACAACAAAATCAGCTTTGTTAATTAATAATTCAACATCACAATGAGCGCCAGGGGCGGTATCTAAAATTATATAGTCATATTTAGTTTGTTCCGTTTTGATGATCTCGTCTAACTTCTCAAGGAGAGCTTCAACCACGGCGGCAGAGCGCGCTTCAGATGGTTTTAATTCACCGATTAAGAGAGAGATGCCATTTTTGATTGTTGAGTATGTCCAACCAATGGTTTTTTGCCCTGCTTTAATAGCCTCTACCGGGCAGATTTTATAACATAATTTACAACCAGAACAAACCGCTAAAATTGGTATCGGATAAGCATCTTTTATATGTAGTAAGGCATGTGGAGCGCAATTTTCTGCGCATAAACCACATTTAGTACATTTTTCTTCAATAATTTCTGGTTTGAAAAAAGGAACTGATTTTTGATTTTCAAGTTCTCCGCCTAATAATAAATACGTGTTTGGATTTTCGACGTCACCATCAATAAGCAAAACTTTTTTTCCAATATTTTTAAACATGGTCGCTAAATTAACTGCTACCAAGGTTTTGCCAGTTCCGCCTTTACCTCCCGTAACACAAATTACTACAGGTTTTTTTGACATTATTTATTTAACATTATTTCCTTCAATTTAAAATGATGAATTAAAAATTACGGCCTCTGCCCATTCCTCCTCCACCACCCATTCCACGACCTCCGCCCATTCCTCGTCCGCCGCCCATTCCGCCACCACCCATTCCAAAATGAGCGCCGACATTTGAACCGCCCATTTCTTGTAATTTACCCTCTATGAATAATTCAACAGCTTGTTTTACTGTTAGCTGTTGAGGTGGCGCTTGATAAATCTTTAAATTCAAGGCCATTAATGATTGGGCAGCATTAGGACCTAAATTTCCAGCAATTACTATTGTAGCTCCATGATTTCCTATAGTTTGAGCTGCTTGGATTCCTGCACCACCCATAGCACCTGCAGCCATATTAGATACAGCTTTAACTTCTTTTATAGATTTATCTTCAATTGTTACAAAAGTGAATGAGTCACAACGACCAAATCTGGGATTCACCATTTCATTCAATCCACCATTTCCAAAAGATGGAACTGCTACTATAACCATATTTATATTTACCTCTTTATGTTTTTTTTTTTATTATTTGATAAGTTTTTTAAATTATGAATAATTATTCATATTGTCTATGTAATAAAAAAATTAATTCTATAAAAGTTTTCTCATATTAAAAAAAAAATATTTAGAGAAAAACATATAATTTTTATAAATTATTAAAAACCGATTTAAGAGTATTATTAAACATTAAATTAAATAGAGAAGATATTAATTTTAATAAAAAATAAGGAAAAAAAAATTAGAATAAGTGATGATATGACTGAAGATGATGTACCAGATATTAATTTGAAAGAGACTGTAGAACAAGGTAAAAAAGAAGCCATGGATCTACGTATGGAAGAGATAAATAAAAATATGGCAAAAATTAAACATAAAATTGTTGTGATCTCCGGAAAGGGAGGTGTTGGAAAAACTACAGTCGCTGTCAACCTTGCCATGAGTTTAGCAAGTGTAGGATTAAGAGTAGGGCTATTAGATGTTGACATTACGGGGCCTAATGTAGCTAAAATGTTGGGAATTAGCCCCGAATTAAAGCCAAGAGTTGATCCAGAAGCCAAGAAATTTTATCCAATTAATGGTCCCTTGAATATAAAAGTCATGAGTATGGCTTTCCTGATCATGGGGCAAGATGATCCAGTTATTTGGAGAGGCCCAATGAAAATGGGAGCTGTAAGACAATTTCTTGGCGATGCTGAATGGGGTGAACTTGATTATTTAGTATGTGATTTACCACCTGGAACTTCTGATGAGACTTTAGACATTCTCCAACTTATCCCCGATGAAAATGTGATTGTTGTTTCTACTCCTCAAGAAGTTGCTCTTATGGATGCTCGAAAAACAATAAAAATGTCTCAAATAATGGAAAGAAATGTTCTTGGGATTATTGAAAACATGTCTGGATTTGACTGTCCTCATTGTGGTGAACATATCGATCTTTATCCTCCAGGAGGAGCTGAAAAGGCTGCGAAGGATTTCAATATTCAATTATTGGGTAAAATACCTTTTGAAGTTGAAATAGGAATTCAAGGAGATCAAGGTTTACCTTTTATAATTAAATATTCTGATAGTAAAAGTGCGAAAGCTTTCAAAAAGGCTGTAAAAAATATTCAAGAAATATTAGAAAAATAATTCATAATTTTAAATTGACATTTAAAGTTATATTTAATAAAAAAACTAATTTAAGATAACATGGCCGAAGAGCATTTTGATGAATTTGTAAAAAATCTTCAAAAAGAAATTATAAATAAGGAATTAGAACAATATAATCAATACGTTGTTAAATTATTCCATAATCCGAAAAATTGGGGTAAACCCCCTGATGATAAAATAAGTATATGGCATGCTTATGAGGGACCTTGTGGGGATACGATGCAGTTCTTTTTAAAAATTAATAATAATAATAATATAATCGAAAAAGCAAACTTTATTACAGACGGTTGTGGAGCAACAGTAGCAGCAGGAAGCCAAACAACTCTTTTGATTGAGGGCAAATCTTTAGATTTTGCTGAAAAATTAAAACCAGAAGATATTGAAAATGCCTTAGGGGGACTACCAGAAGATCATAAACATTGCGCAGAATTAGCTGCGAGAACTTTAAAACGGTCGATTGAGAAATTCAAATATACAAAGGGATAGTTATGATTATATTATTCTTTTATTTCTTGCGTGAATAAGAACTATTAAATTATTTTTTTTAATACATTAATATTATTTTTAGAAGCTTATATGAAATATATCTATGGGCCTGTACCGAGTAGGAGATTGGGTAGATCTTTGGGAATTGATCCTATTCCCTCAAAAACTTGTAATTTCCAATGTATATATTGTCAAATAGGAAAAACGACTTTTTTTACGAATGAACGGAGAAATTATTATCCGAAGGAAGAAATTATTGCTGAAATGAGAGAAGCTATCGAACAAAATGAAAAAAAAATAGATTATATAACTTTTGTTGGCAGTGGTGAACCCACATTATATAAAGATTTAGAAGAATTGATTTTAAAAGCAAAAGAGTTATCAAAAAACCCCGTTTGCGTAATTACAAATGGTGCATTATTGTATAATTCCGAGGTTAGTAAAGCCCTTATGCTTGCTGATGTTGTTTTACCTAGCCTAGATGCGGGAGATAGTCAGCTTTTTATCAAAATTAATCGACCTCACCCTTCTCTTAAATATAATGACATTATTCAAGGGATAATTGAATTTAAAAGAAAATTTAAAGGTAAGTTATGGTTAGAAATAATGATTATAAAGGGCGTTAACGATTCAAATGAAAATTTATTAAAAATTAAAGAAAAAATTGATTTAATAAAACCAGATAGAATTGATATTAACGTTCCAACAAGACCTCCTACAGAAAATTGGGTTAAAATTCCAGATAAAAGCATTATTCCTCTTCTTAAGGAAATTTTTGGTGATATTTATGATATAACATTTCCAGAAAAGGGAAAATTCGATTACTATTCCTTAGATTTTGAAAAAGAAATCTTATCAATAATAGAAAGACATCCTATGAGACAAGATCAAATAATTGAGACTTTTCATTCAGGTAATTTTAAACAAGAAGAAATTTTAAAGCGATTAAAAGCACTTGAATATCAGAAAATAATTACAAAGATAATCTATAATAATGAAATCTTTTGGAAATTAGATCAAGGGTAAATTTATTTGTGTATTAATAATGAAATTCAAGAATAAGACTTTCTAGGGCATCAGATATCTCTGGAGTTATATAATGCTCAATTTTACAACATAAATTTTTCACTTGATCATTGTCTTTTAATTTTAAAACATGTACAAAAAAATCAAATAAACTATTATAGTTTTTAACAATGCTAAGGGCAATTTTTTTTCCCTTTTTAGTTAATCTTAAAGATTTATTAGGCTTCCAATCTATTAGATCTTTCGCTTTTAACTTATACAACATATTTGTAACTGAAGATGGGTTAACTTTTAATATATTTGAAATTTCTGAATTAGATACCCAGCCACCTTTATTCTCTTTTGAAATTAAATATATGGCTTTTATATAATCTTCATAACTCTTATTTAAGTGTTTCATTTTATTTCAAATTTCCAATGGGACTTTTAAATTAAAAAAAAAAAAATTATTCAGTTTTTTCTAATTCTTCAATTCTTTTAGAAATATCGCCTAATGCGGTTTTAATTCCATCCATTTCAGACTCTAAATATTGCTTTTCTTGCTTAAGTATATTTAATTGCGCTTCAGGAGTAGTCGGAGGTGGATAAACGGGGGGAGGGACTAAATTTGATCCGTATAATGGAGCACCATACCCCCAGAAACCTCCAAACCTTCTGCCGCCACCTCTACCCCATCCGACGCCGCGCCCATATCCCATTCCTCGACCTCCTCCAAATCCTCTTCCAAGACCCATACCTGGTCCTTTAGTATATCCTGGTGAATTATAACCTGCGCAATATCCTAAACCTCTACCAGTCATAGAACCTTGACCCCAAGGTCCCGTACCATCTCCTCTAGGCATTTTTTTTACCACCTCGTTTTAAAATTTAGGTTTTTTATATTTTATATTATAGTGAATGATTATTCATAATACTAATAGTTTTCTTCATATAAAAATATAACTATTTTGGTTTCTGAATGATTATTCATAATACTAATAGTTTTTTTCATATAAAAATATAACTATTTTAATTTAATGTCTTAGTTCTTGAGATATAGATTATGTGAGTAAAAAATTAATAATTAAACCAGATTCTTCTATTCTTTATGCATATTTCCACAATCAACTAATATTTTAGAGGCTAAACCTCTACCTAAAACTATAGATGAGCCCTTTACAATAATATTTATGGGCCCTCGAAAAGGTGCACATTTCCTCATGCTAATTTTCACACCAGGTAGAATCCCTAGATGAGCAAGACGTTTTTTTGCCCTCTGACCAGCATTTACCCCAATAACGAGTAATTCTGAACCGATTTCACAATCAGTTAAACATTTTATTAATGGTTTAGAATGAAGTCTATTTGGTTTTTTAAATAGATTACTCATATTTTCTACCTTGCATAAAGAAAAGGCGATCTAGTATAAATATTTTGTCTTGACTAATTAGCTAATTTATATTATATTTTTAATTAAGGTTTGAATATTATTAGTGAGATATATAAGTTGATTATATTAAAAATAAATATAAAATATTAAATCCCTTAAAAAACATTTCAATCTTCAGTTTTTCATTAAAATCAACTTTTTAATCTTAAATAAAAAGATTAATAATTAGTCATGACTAAATTTAAATATTAAAAATACTTATTATTATTGATAAAAAAGATAATTTAATGTTGTTGATTATGATTAGATCAATGAATGAAAAATTTGTTCAAAAGAAAGGATTTGGAACCCCATTAATTAAATGCTTAACTAAATGTAAAAAAGGAGAAAAAACAAAAGTTATAGGTGTTAATGCGGGATTCCGAGCAAAAAAACGATTAGCGAATTTAGGAATAGTTCCTGGAACCACAATTAAGAAAAAAACGGAAGCCCCTTTTCATGGACCATTAGAAATTATTGTAAAAGGATCAACATTAGCGATAGGTAGAGGTTTAGCATCAAAAATTATTGTTGAATGCTCTGAAATTTGTAATTTTTAAAAAAGCTATTACTTTTAAAATCCTTATAAAAAATTTTTAAAATAATTAAATTAAGAAAAAAAATAGAAGTTATCATATTCAAATGAATAAGAAAGGAAAGAGGAAGCGAAAAAAGCGTTCTAAAAGAATGCTTCCATTAGAAAGGGTTTATCAAAAGAGACACGAGAGAAAACTCCGATCAAAAGTAAGTTCAGAGAAAAGAGCAATTTATGAAAAAGAAGACGCTTATAAAGAAACGATTAACATCGCTTTAGCAGGTAATCCTAATGTAGGGAAATCAGTAATATTCAATCAACTAACTGGTCTCTCGCAAACAATCGGAAATTGGCCTGGCAAAACTGTAGAAAAAATGGAAGGCTATCTTAATTTTTTAGGCTACCACTTTAATATCATCGATTTACCTGGTATATATAGCTTATCTACATATTCTTTGGAAGAAATCGTAAGTCGAGAATATATTATTTCTGAAGAAGTGGATATTATTATAAATGTAATTGACGCTACAAATTTAGAGCGCAACTTATTTTTTACTTTTCAGCTTTTAGAATTAGAAGTTCCAATGATACTGGCAATCAATCAAATGGACATACTCAGGAAAAGAAAAATTGACTTAGATTTCAAAAAGTTGGAAAAAATCTTTAAATTACCTGTTCTTCCCGTTGTTGCGGTACATGGTACAGGAGTACATCAATTATTAGAAGAAGCTATCGAATTAGTCATATATCATCATCCACATTCTCATTATATTGAGGGTGGCAAGAACAAACATGAACATCTTAGTCATGATTATCATTTAAGAGAAGAAAGTAAGATTAAAATTGCTGAAGAGAGATCCACACTGAAATTTTTTCAATTTCCTGATTTATCATCCGTAATTTCCTATGGTAAGGAAGTTGAATTAAGGATAAAGGACTTGGTCAAATTGATTGATGAATATCGAGATTATTTTTCTCAATTCAATTATCCTTCACGATTTTTAGCAATAAAAATTTTAGAAAATGATGAGGAAATAATTAAGATTTTTAATTTTGATGATAAATCCAAACATATTATTAAGATAGCAGAAAAATATCGTAAAGAATTGGAAGATTTACATGGTGAAGATATTAATACAATAATATCTTCCGAAATTTACAATAATATACATAATATAATTGAAAAAACGGTCCTAGATTATACTCCAGAAACAATTAAAGAAACATTGGCCGAGAAAATTGACCACATTACAACGCATTCAATAGGGGGTTATGTAATATTAGGATTAGTACTTGTTGGAATATATACATTTACATTTATTGTTGGTGATTTTTTAGGTGGATTAGTAGAAGAATTATTTATGAATTTAACCATACCGATATATGCTACTTACGGTGAGGATAATGTTTGGGTTAAACTTCTGTGGGATGGGGCAATGGGCGGATTTTTTGGAGCTATTGGTGGAGTTCTTGTATATGTTATTCCATTCTTTCTTATAATTGAAATTCTTCAGGACTCAGGGTATCTACCGAGAGCTGCATTTCTTATGGATAGAGTAATGCACGCAATAGGAGTTCATGGAAAGACTATAATTCCAATGATTTTAGGTTTTGGATGTAATGTACCAGCATGTGCTGGTTGTAGAATAATGGAAACAGAACGGGAGAAAAAGATATCAATTGCGTTGACTTCGCTTGTTCCCTGCGCAGCAGTAACGACTGTTGTTTTAGGTTTAGTTGGACGCTATTTAGGGCTTGGATGGGTTTTATTTTTGTTCATTATAAATTTTTCTGTAATTTTATTCATAGGAAGAATATTAAATAAAGTAATGCCTGGTGAAAGTACAGAATTAATTATGGAAATGCACGATTATCGCCTTCCTAATCTTAATGTTATTACTAAACAAACATATATGAGAAGTAAGGAATTTATATTTAAAGCTCTACCAATTATTATCGTCTTAGGAATCGTCTTAGAAATCATGTTAATCTTCAATCTTTTGGAGCCTATTAATATCGTATTATCTCCAGTCACAGTTTTTTGGTTAGGATTGCCTATTGTTGTTGGTGTCTTTTTAATTTATGGTATTTTACGAAAGGAATTAACCTTAGTCCTTTTAGCAATTTTAGCAACTTCAATGGGATTAACTATATTGGAACTTATGACACCGATACAGATGATTGTTTTTTGTTTAGTTACAATGCTTTATATCCCCTGTTTTGCTACAATAATAATTATCGCCAAGCAAACCAATTGGAAATACGCTTTGCAAATTTCCTTAATGGAAATAGCTATCGCTTTATTAATAGGAGGAGCGATTTTTTGGGGATATAGTTTCTTTATAAATCTTTAGTTTTTAGTAAAAATTTTTAAAAAATTAGTCTTCAGAAAATCCATAAATTTAGTCATCTGATTTAATTTATGTGTAATATTCTAAGTTTTAGATATATAAATACCCTACTGTGTAAAGTATTGCTACAGATAATCTTTAACCTCTAAATCTTTTTTGTAGAGTTTTTTGATGTAATGTAAAGGATATGAACAAAAATCCAAATCCAAAAATCAGCAAAATACTAAAATCAATTAAAAGCCCCCATGTTCCAAAAGCACTAACTTCACCTAAACCAATATTAATAACATCAATGAAATATGTAAGTGGGGATATTAAGGCTAATGGAGCTGATGAAATTGGCATAAATAATGGACTCATGAAAACTATTGGAAATTTTATTAAAATGGTTAGAATCATAGTACTTGCAGGTGTATCTGTTGGAGGAACTGATAATATTAAGCTGAAGCTTGAATATGCAAAAGCCGCTATTATAATTCCGATGATGATGATTAAAATATTTATATAGGACCATAAACCAAAAATAAACACCCCTAAAACCATCGGGATAGTAGAAAATATACAACCGAAAAAAAATGAGCTCCACACATTACCAAGTAAAATTGTTTTTATTGAAATCGGACAAGATATCAATCGCTCTAAAGTCTTTTGTCGAGTCTCCCATGGAAAAACTACTGGCCCAATAGATGTTGAAGTTAGGAATAAAACCATTGCCATAAGTCCAGAAATTATATAAATTGGAAGAATAGTTCTCCCAACAGTAAAAGCTAAAAATAACATGATTGGAAACAATATTCCTTGAATTACTACAGGTCCTTTATTATAATAAATTCTTAAATCCTTCTTAGCTATCGCAAAAGATCTTCTAATTTGTGTTAAAAAACTCTCAGATTTTAAATTCTCTAAAAAATTTTCATTTATATTACTAATTATTATCCCCCCCCATTAACCATTTTAACGAAAACATCCTCTAAATGAGGTTCATAAGTATTTATTTTTTTTATTTTGATATGGTTTGATTTTAAGTATTCAATAATTTCAAAAATACCATTATTAATATCATGAACTATTATGTGATAATGATCTTGGATCTTTCTAACTTCTTTTATAGTACTTAAATTTTCAATCTCTTTCTGATTTAAATCATTTATCAAGTATAGATCAATTGCCTGATATTCTTGTTTCAAATTTCTCAAATTTTCCGGAGAATCTAAACCAATGATTTTCCCTTTATTAATAATTGCTATACGATTGCATAATTCATTAGCGACATCCATATCATGAGTGGTCATGAAAATAGTCATTCCCGTTTTATTATATTCTCTTATGAGTTGCTTTATAATTCGTGCCGATTGAACATCTAAACCCGAAGTTGGTTCATCTAAAAATAAGATTTTAGGACTGCTCATCAATGCCATACATAATAATAATCTCTGTTTCATACCTTTTGAATATTTTTTAGCTTTAGAATACCGCCTGTCAAATAATTCAAATTTTTTAAGTAAATTTTCGGCAAGATCGTTTCTCTCTTTTTTTGGAATTCCATAAATTTCTCCGATAAAATTTAGGTTTTGAATACCTGTTAGATCTAAATATACATTTGCCATTTCAGGAACATTACCCATTATTTGTTTTACTCTGATAGGATGTTTCCAGACATTTTCTCCAAAAATAGTTATACTCCCATTGGATGGTTTTAAAACGCCCGTTAACATTCGGATTGTTGTTGTTTTTCCTGCACCATTGGGTCCTAAAAATCCAAATATCTCCCCATATTTAACGTTAAAACTAATATTATCAACAGCACAAATTAAGTTATTTTCTTTTTCTAGAATTTGTTTACTTTTTTTTTCTTTTTTCTTACCTTTAGATGGCTTGAAAAACTTAGATAAATCTTTAGCTATAATTGCATTCATTTTCTACACCTAATAAAATAAAAAAAAATAATTTAATTAAATAATGTTATTTTTTATCTTCTTCAAGTTGAATGTGTTTCAAAAGCTCATTAAGTGGTTGATCTCCATGACATTTTATAATTTGATTTAAAGAGCACCCATGTGGATGCTTTTCCTTTATTTCAGGATAAGTACAATCATATTCTTCCTCTTTTAATTTCAAATTTTTTTCCCCTTTTGAGATTTTTTCATCTATAATTTAATTAGTTAAATGATAGATTTAACTAATCAAACCATATATTTAAATACTTCGTTTTTCTATTTAAATTATGAAAAGAGGAAAAATTGTAAGGGTGTGAGATATTGAAGGAAATTGATCTCACAGAGATAAGTAACTATGTTAGAGCCTTGCATTGTGAGATAAGATGGAGAATAATTGACATTTTAAGAGAAAGGTCAATGAGCTCTGAAGAAATTTTTAATGTCTTGAGAAAAAACAAGCAACCAATAACAAAAAATCCAGATGAATGCCGAGGGGAATGCAAAGCAAATACCGTAAAGAAATTAAAAAAACCATCCCTATATTATCATTTAAGAGAATTGGAGAAGGTTGGAATTATTGAATTAGATGAATATAAACCTAGCAAAGATAATAGAGCTCCAGAAAAAGTGTGGAAATTAAATATGGATAAACTAATCATTAATTTTAAATAAATAATTTATAAAAATATATCTATAGAATATGCTCTTGGTCTTTTAAACTGCTCTTTATATAATATTCCATATTTCTTAGGAATTGATAAGATCTAATTATTTAAATATCTTTTAATTTCTTTTTCAGAACTTTCTGAAAATTTTTCAAATTTCTTCGGAATTGCACAACATGATGAATAAAATTTGAATTTAACTTCTGGATTTCTTTTTTTCACCCAATTAATCGTTTTTTTTGAAGGGTTTTCAATCCTCGTAATTCCTGCTCTAACAGCATATTTCTCAATTTCAATTTTCAAATTTTTTCGTGGTCTCATGCAACCTAAAGAAATTTCAGTCTTAGGAAATAGAAATCTTATTGTAGCAACTATTTTAGCTATATCAATTGGCTTTGGTGTTTCAAATTTGGTTTTCTTATATTCTTTGGAGCTCTTTGGAGGAATTAAGGCGATTAATACTATTAAAGAAGGATTTATTTCTTTTAAGAATTTAATTGACTCTAACTCCTTATGGAGCCTTCCATAATATAATCCTACACAAATATGCGGTACAATATTTAAATTATATCTTTTTAATAAACTTACGGCTCTTTTATAATCATCTAACTCTTTATTTAAATGGTAAATATCCTTAATAACTTCATTATCCATATTTATATCAAAGGAAATTATATCTACATTAGCTTCAGCCAGCTTTTTTGCGGTTTCTTCATTTAATAACCCAGTGTGGACGTTAATAATTAAATTGGTTTGATATTTTACTTTTTTAACTGTATCTAAAAACCCTATCAAAGGGACGGCTCCATCAGGATCACAGCCTCCAGAGATTAAAGCGCCAACTCCATTGTTCTTAGAAAGTTCTGTTAAATAATTTTCTAAATCTGCATTATTTTGAAGTGGTTTCATACCCTTTAAGTACTTCTTATCACAATGCTCACAGCCTAAAGCACATTCGCTTCCAGTTATACTAATTGCAGGAAATCTCTTGTTTGGAGTGTATATTTTTAGTTGATTTTCAAAATTTTGAAAAGTAATTTTATTAGCAAGATTGAAAAAAGGTTCTAAATCATTCACATCCAATTCTAAAAACTTAGAATAATCTGACCAAGTTGCGTTTCCAGATTTGATCCTATCTAATAGACCTTTAGTTTTACTCATATTTTTTTAACCAATTTAAATTTGAATATTTCTCAACTACTAACTTTTCAGCTAGTTTTAATTCGTAATCTGAAAAAGAACCTTTTTTTAATTTAACACCTAATATTTTTTCAAAACCACGTTTCAATGAAGTAAGAAATTTCTTTTCATCATAATTATGTAGCACGTCTTTAAGACCTATACATTTAGCTCTAACAGATTTAACCATCCTTGATTTACTGACATTCTCAGGTGATTTCAGAATTGAATACATTAATTCAGGATCAATTTCTAATAAAATAGTACCATGCTGTAGGATATGCCCTGTTTTTCTTAATTGTGCATTCCCAGAAAATTTTTTTCCTTCTAGAAAAATTGCCGGACAATGAATAATACCCTTTTCAGGTCTCAGTCCAAATATAGTTAATCCGGCAATTATTCCTTGAGTAATGATTTCAAATTGTTCTAATACATTTTTAGCACCCATATCCTCTAAAAATTTTATTGGACATACAATAGAGTATGTGATTTCACCTACATTATCGTGAAGTACTGCGCCACCCCCCGTGATTCTCCTAACTACATTAAAACCTCTTTCTTTCGCAAAATTAATATCTACTTCAGCCGATAAGCTCTGATTTCTGCCAATGCTAGCTGTAGAAGGATCCCATTTATAAAATCTTAATGTATTCAGCGATTTCTTTTTTATAACTGAATTTAGAATAGCTTCATCTAAAGCCATATTCCAAAAACCATTTTTTGTTTCTAACGGTAAAAATCGCCAAGTTTTCATAGGTCAATAATAAAAATTATTTTACAAATCTTTGTAATTGATTATAAATCTCATCTTTTTCTTCACTAGTTAATTTTCTCGGAAAATTATATATCGGTCCCGAAGGTCTTGAAGTATAGTAAGGTCGATTACATCCTGAGCATCCCGAAGTCAAGAATGCATCGCCCTCATCAACGATATTTCTTAAATCTCCTTTGTTTATATTAATGTTGATTATATCTCCTTTTAAATTAAAAGTAAAATCTTCTAACTTTTTATTCTTATGTATGATAAGATATCTTCCAAGTTGTACTTTTCTAAAATCAATTAGAGTTGGTTGTTCTATATTTTCAAATTTAGTTCCTTTTATTGGCATAAACGCAAATAATGAAGGTAAAATGGTTAAATTATGCAATTTTTCAATAAGTTTTAAAAGATCTCTCTGATTTTCCCCTAACCCAACGATGAGATGAGTGCTTACATAACCTCTAGAAAAAATTTCAAGGGCATCTTTTAAACTTTGTAAATGATCGTTCCAATGATATGGCCCTGAAACTCCCATCCCTTTAATCTTCTCAAAAATTTCAGGTGTCGACGCATCTAAAGCTATTCCTACTCTTTGAACACCCATAGCTTCTATTTGCTTCAATTTTTCTTTTGACATTGGAGGTATTGCTGCAGATATCGGAATACTTGAAACTTTTCTAATTTGAGTAGCTATCTCCATTAAATCGTGAAAATTCTCAGGATAGTTAAGCGTTTGGAGGCATATCCTTTGAAACTTTTTTAGAGAAGAGACATATTTTAATTTTGTTAAAAATTCTTTAAAAGGAAAGACAGGCCAATTAATGCGTGAAAGCTGTTCAGTTGAACTATGTGAATCCCTTGCTTGAGGACAAAAACCACAATTCGCAATACAATGACCTTCTTTATAAGTCATTAGATAACATGTAGTGGGTGGAGCATTCAATCTTATTGTATTTAATCCTAAAACAGATGCACTTCCCACAGAAACTCTAATTTTCTCTATAACCATTATTTATCGTTTTGTTATAAATTAAAATTTTTTTTATGAGGCTTTATAAGCTTCACTAATAGCAGAACATCCTCCACATCTCACACAACCCGCTAAATTTTCTAATGGATTGACACCATATTCTTTCATCATTTTTCCTGCCTTAATATAAATATCTAAAAGAACATTATGATTCATATTAGGCTGAGTAGATATCATATCTGGGATTGATCTTACAGAAGTTATATAAGGTATAACTCCTAAAGATACTATTCTTTCAAGATCATCAATAAATTCTTCGGGAGATTCTCCAAAACCCATTAAAATATAAGTTTCTACTTGATTTTTGCCAAAAACATCAAGAGCTTGCTTCCAACTATCTTCAAATAATTTATATGGGATCTTAAATTTCCCAGGAGTTATAGTTTTTCTTAGGGATTCGTCAAGAACTTCGATATGAATGCCAATTGTGTCAGCTCCAGCATCTTTAAGTTTATCAATATAAGATAAATCTTCTAAGGGTTCAATTTGTATGTGCAAAGGAAGATCAGGATATTCATGTTTAATACCTTTTAAAAGCTCAATATAACGGTTAGCCCCTTTGTCAACGGTGTCCTCGGTTCCACTAGTAAGTGTCATGTGATTACAACGTTTTTCTTTCTTTGCGGCAGCTATTACTTCATTCATTTGTTCATAATTTTTTTCTAATATGGTTGTATCATATTTCAATGAAAGTTCAATCCCACAAAATGTGCAAGCTTCCCCACAGCCCCAATATCTACATTTTTGGTATATAGTACTCGATAAACAATCAATTCCATGAACCAAAGCTATTCTTTTCATTAAAATTCCTTTAGATGTTTTTTGGTTGTAAAATTGGGGTTCATCAATAAGTTCTAACCTTCCAAAAGTCCCATTTTCTTTAGAATCATATACTTTAAAATAGCCGTCTATATTTTCTTTTAAAACTAAATTAGATTTTTTAGGATCATTCCATAAAGCTATATTTACCAAAGTTCCATCTTCAAATAAAAAATATCTTCCACCTAATGGCCCCGCACCACCTTTTCGGCCAAAATCTATATTGATACCTTGTGATTTATAATGTTGAATTAGGCTTCCGTCTAAATAGACTCCCTTGCATAATAATTCCGTTTTCTTTTTTAGGACAGTGTGAATATCAATCATGCTTTTGAATAAAAATTATTCACTATAATATTTATAATAAATACTACAAGTTCCTTCCATGGAAACCATACAAGGACCGACTGGATTGAGAGGGGTGCAAATTTTTCTAAATAATTTACACTCGTTTGGAGATAATTTTCCGGTCATTATCAAATGACACGAGCATCCAGGATGTATATCCGTTGATTTTTCTATTTTTATATCAAATTTTTTGTCTGCATCATATTTTTCATATTGGTCTTTAATGGCCAAACCTCCATCGAGAATTCTACCAATTCCTCTCCATGGAGAAGAAACAGACTCAAAAACTTCAGAAATAATTCTTTGAGCGACAATATTTCCTTCAGGCTTAACGACTCTTGAATATTCATTAAGTGTTTCGAATTTTTTATTTTTAATTTGTTTAAGTAGCATAAGAATTGCGAGTAGAACATCATTAGGTTCAAAGCCAGTAATAACATTTGGAACGTGATAGGCATTAGAAAATAATTTGTAAGGTTTTATACCTATAATCGTTGACACATGACCAGGTGATATAAAACCATCTATACTTAATTGATCGATGCTCATTAATAATTCTAAAGCCGCTGGAATGAGTTTATGCGCACATATTACAGAAAAATTTGAAGGAGGATTGCTTTTTATCTCATACCCAGTTAATGGAACAGTGGTTTCGAATCCAATAGCAAAAAATATTATTTCTTTGTTAGGATTATCCTTTGCAATTTTAGCAGCATCGTTTGGACCATAAACTATTCGCACATCAGCGCCTTTAGCTTTAAGTTCCGCTAAAGAGAGGTTTGTAGCTGGAACTCGAATCATATCACCAAAAGTAGTAATTATAACGTCGTCCCGTTTGCCTAATTCGATTGCTTTATCGATATCTGCTGCTGGACAAACACATACAGGACAACCAGGACCAGAAATAATTTCAATTTCTTTTGGGATAAGTGATCTTAATCCATATTTTGAGATTGTATGCTCGTGTGTACCACAAACATGCATTATTTTTACCGGCTTATTAATAGCTTTAATATTTTTATTAATAGAACTAATTATCTTATCCGTAAATTGTTTGCTTCTTAAAATTTTAGATCCTGGAATTTCCATGTTATTAATATACAGTTTTACTATTTTTTCATTATATTGATTTAAACTTAAAATATAAATTAACAAATTCTAGGTATAGGCTCGCCTAGGGGCATATCTACGAATCTTGTGCCACCAACTAAGGTTTTTAATAACACTTTTTTGGGATTTTCAGCTTTTACCTCTCCAATAATTTCAGCTTCCTTTCCAATTTGAGTAGATTTAATTTTCTTTAGAACAATATCCGCTTGAGCTGGATCAACAGACAAGAGAGCTTTTCCTTCACAGGCTATATTAAATGGATCTAATCCTAGCATATCGCATATAGCATTTACTTGTTTTTTAATTGGTATTTTTTCTTCCTCTAAATAAATACTTACATTAGATTTTGACGCCCAATCGTTTAGAGCTCCAGCAATTCCTCCCCTTGTTGGGTCTTTCATTGCATGAATATAATTAGATTTAATTTCAGATTTAATAGATTCATTAATTTCAAGTAACAAATTTAAATCAGATTCTAAATCAGTGGAAATATTTAAACCTTCACGACTTGCCATTAAGGCAGTTCCATGATCTCCGATAGTCCCTGTAATTATTATTTTATCCCCTACTTTTAAACCATTATCTACGATTTTAATTTCCTTATCCTTAATTCCAATTCCAGATGTGGCAATAATTATCTCATTTAAACTTCCACTAGGCATAATTTTAGTATCGCCAGCAATTATCGCAATATTCGCTTCTTTTGCTTTTTCATTAAATGATTTTATAATTTTCTCTAAAACTTCGAACTTAAAACCCTCTTCAATAATAATCGTAGAAGTTAATGCCAAAGGCTTTGCACCCATCATCAATAAATCATTTACTGTACCGCAAATACTTAATGTTCCCAAATTACCTCCCGGAAAGAATAAAGGATATACTGTATGTCCATCAGCAGTTATAACAATTTCTTTATCGTAATTTTCTAAAGGGATGGTTGCACCATCATCTAATTCTTCCACCCCAATACCTTTATTTACATTTTTCAGCGTGATATCTTTTGTAATGAAATTTATTAATTCTTCTTGTAAAACTCCACCAGCACCATGTGCTAAACGGATGATTTTTGAACTCTCTTTTTTCTCACTCATAATAAAATGAAAGAATTTGAAATTAAAAGAATTTGTGTGATAAATTAAAAGATTGTAGTTTTAAATATTAAATCAATTTATTTAGAGAAGCCATTGAATCTATTGCTACTTTATAAGGATCATTTTCCCAAATCTTTTCGTTAAACAATTCTAAAGAAATCCATTTATCATATCCTATTTCTTTTAATTTATTGACAAACATTTCAAGATTAAAAAATCCTTGACATGGTAAAACTCTATGAGAATCTTGTAATTCATTAAAAGGTTTCTCAATAGCATCATTAATATGGATTAGCCATAATTTTTCAAGCTCAATAGTTTCTAATTCTTCAACGGAATGTTCGCCGACGAAATAATGAAAAGTATCAATCACCAATCCCATTTCCGGTAAATCCTGATGTTTGATAATTTTTAATGCCATCTTGAGTTTCCTTACAGAACAATTTGGAAATCCGAGCGGTTCAAATCCAAGTTTGAAATCGTACCTTTCAGCCAAATTCGAAAGAATTTTCAATCGATCTACCGTCTGAGAAATGATTTTTAAATCATTTATATTAGGATCTTCAAGAAAACTTGGAACCGCTATAATCATGTCGCAACCGATTTGATTGCCAATGTTCATTAATTTTTCAGTATATTCTAAAATCCTTTTGAATTCAGCTTCAGGACATAATGAAAATAGCTCAATTGCGTTAAAAGTAATACATTCAAGACTGTTTTTTTCTAATAATTCTTTCAATTCTTGAACAGTGTGATTTTTTAAATATACAAACGTTTGATCTCGTCTCAATTCAACGCCTTTAAAACCAGCTTTAGATATCGCATCCAAGAAAATATCCATAGGAGCTTTGATTAAAGTTGCTTGATTTACTGCTAATTTCATATTTTGACCAAACTACTATTTTTTTATTTCGTTAAAGATATAAACCTTAAATACATTATAATTCTAAAATTATTTATAACAATCATAAATTCATCGGGGATTTGAAGTTAAAGAAAAAAATAAAATAAAAGTCCTCATAATAATTTTAGGGGTTCTCTTTGTTTTTTCTATTATTGGTCAACAAAATTTCAATGATGATAGAAAAAGTAATGATGATAATTATGAAGTTAAACAGGAATATTACGACCAAACAGATTATAAGCATCCAATAGCATCAAATTCTTGGACTTTCCATTCTTTGCATATTGACGATTCAGGAGGTTCTGGTAATTATACATGGCTTGAAGCAAAGAATGAACCTTGGTGTAATTTTAGTAATGGAATTTATATCATCGAAAATTTAACTATAGATGCAAGTAATTCAGCAACAGGTAGCGGTATAATTATTGGAAATTCCAGTGTGGATTTCATAATTAGATATTGTTCAATAAATAACGCCCATTATGATATACCAGATGCAGGAATTAAATTAAATAACACCCATAATGGTACGATAATTAATAATAACTTTTA
>JAHPZI010000006.1 GCA_019058295.1 Promethearchaeota archaeon
TATGTACTTTTTTTTTCACATCCATCAAAATCAAAATCTTATTAAATTCTAAAATGGCAAAAAGTCCTATAATATAATTAAAGAGTACATAAGTATAAAAAGCGGTTCGAGGCCTGAGTAAGCAGAATGTAAACGCAAAGAAAATAGAAAAACTCGGTAAATAAACGTATGAAGGGACTTTATATAGATCAGCAGGATTTGTTAAGATTTGACATCCGGCTAAATAAAAAACTATAAAATCATTTATAAATAGATGTCTACTAAGTAATCCCCAACCTATAAAACAAAGTATTGGGATTAGCAGATAGAGATTTCCTTTACTTAAGTAATTTTGATTAAAAACCATAAATTATTATTTCTTAGATAATTTAAAAATATTTTTTTATAATTTTAGGAATTAAAAATCTTAAACCTTTAATTTTTAATATTATTATGAATAAAAATAACACTCGAGTGTTTACTTTTCTTTTCAAAAATTTAAATTATTAAAATTATTTATGAGCTAAAAAATAAGTACCGAACTCTTCTCCATTTAATAATCTCTTTAAGATATTTTTATTATTAAATGAAGTTATAATGGTTGGAATTCCTATATTGGTTAATTTTCTAATTGCTCGAATCTTAGATTTCATACCTCCAAAAGTAATTTCACCATCAATATCTTCTGCCAATTTTTCTAGAGAATCATCAATCTTCTCTACTTGAGTAATTAATTTGCAATCGGAGTGTATTTTAGGATTTTTATCATATAATCCCTCAACATCCGTTAAAATTATTAAAAGATCGACAAATAATAGGATCGCAACTAAAGCGGAGAGATGATCATTATCTCCATAGCTCAATTCTTCAATTGCTACAGAATCGTTTTCATTAATTATTGGAACAATACCTTTTTCTAATAATACATCTAAGGTATTTCTTACATTAGCCCTTCTTGTCGAGTCTTTAGTATCGTCAGCCGAGAGAAGAATCTGTCCTACATTTAAACCATGCTTATTAAATTCTTCTTGATAAATACTCATTAAATGAATTTGCCCAACAGAAGCTAATGCTTGAAGCTGTTTATATTCCTTTGGACGCATTTTTATGCCAAGTTTAGCGAGTCCAGAACCTATAGCCCCGCTGCTAACTATTATTATGTTTTTTCCTTCCTTAATTAATTCCGCTACTTCCTTCACAAACGCTTGAACTTTATCTAAATAAATAGTGTCAACGCCATCCGTAATCATATTTGTAGAAACTTTAATCACGATTTTTTTATTATCAGAAGGGAATGTTCTCATAACTTGAATAGAATTAAGTTTTTATAATTGAAGTAAAAATCCATAAAATTTAGCTTTATTTATTATCTAATGGATTTAAAAAAAAATAAAATGAGGAAAAAATTTGTTAATTAAGGGACATAACTCAATACTGTTGTAAAAAGATAAACAATCACAAAAAGCCCACCTAGAAGAATTATCAATATAATTAAAAACATAAAAATTCCTTTATACACCCCCCTATTCCACGCTTTAACTCCATCTTTCCAATCTTGTCGCGCATTTTCTTGCCATTGTTCCATATCTGCTCTAATTTGTTGCTTTTTTGCTTCCCAATCTGCTTTATTTTGCTCTTGAATTTTTTCTATATCATCCCCCCATTCTTGGACTTGTTTGTTCCAATTGTTTGCCATTTTTTTAAAAAAATTGCCTACTTTTCCTTTAGCTTGCTCCCAGTTTTCAACATTTTTACGAGATTGTTCTTCTAAATTTTTTTGAAATTTTGAGAAACCGTCTTTTAACATAGAAAAAAAGTTTTCCTTTTCTTTTTCAGAATTATTTTCATTACTCATAATTTTAAATATAGTTTTTTTCGTATTTAATTTTCATTTTCCTCAATTTCAATAATAATATTCACATTGAAAAATTTTTAAATTTTTCAACGGATTTGCCCGAAAATTTCAAAAAAAATTCAAAAAAGTATAGCTTTTTTAGTTTGATTAATTTTTTAAAATATCATGGAATTTAAGTATATTCAGAAAACACCCCTTTATAATGCATTCTCAGAGTTAGGAAAAAGGATTTTTCTACCAGACGGTATATTTTATTGGTCAAGGAGGGCAAAAAAGGAAGCTGAGATTATCGGGACAATTGGATCTGCTTTTGCTAAAGAAAAAGATTTCATCGATGGAGGATCTGATGAGTGGGTACCGTGTTATTTAAAGGACATTAAGAACTATTCCAACCTACACATTAAGGAAATTGTTCCGTATGCTTCAATTGGAGGCCTTCCAGATACAAGAGAGATTTGGAAAAAATATCTTATTAGAAAATCTTTATACGATGGAGAAACAGAAAAAGAGAAGCTTGTGAGGCTTAAAAAGTATATCACGACACCAATAATCACTTCAGGTGTAACAAATGGAATTTTCTTAAGTTGTTCGATGTTTCTAAATCCGGGAGAATATATTATTTCTCCAAATAAGAGATGGGGAAATTACGATAACATTATAGTAAAAAATCTAGGAGCTCAGATTAAATCTTTCGATTTTTTTAAGGATAATAAGATTAATTTACAGGGATTTAAAGAAGCAATTTTAGAAGTTTCTAAAGTGCAGGAGAAAATAGTTATAATACTAAACTTCCCGAATAACCCTACAGGTTATACGCCAACTTTGGATGAGGCTAAAGAATTAATTGAACTGCTAAGAAATATGTATAGTCCCTTGAAAAAACCTATTATTGTAATCGTGGACGATGCTTATGAATCTTATGTCTATAATGATGATAACTTAAATATTTCATGGTTCTACGATCTGCATCAATTAGACGAGGATATTATTCCAATTAAATTGGATGGGATAACAAAAGAGCTTTTAATGTATGGTGGGAGAATCGGGTTCGTAACTATAGGTATAAAACCAAAATGGACTAAAAACGATGATGAATTAGAACTTCTGAAAAAAGAGATCGAAAACAAATTGGAGGGTATGAATAGGAGTACAGTGTCAAATTGCAACCACTTCTATCAAGCTATAACTCAAAAAATATTTATAGAAAAGGGAATGGAACAGATTATTACAGATCGAGACAAGGTTAAAAATTTACTTAAAGAAAGATACGAAGAAATTAATTCTGAACTAGAAAAAATAGATAATCCAAATATAACTATTGACCCTAACTCAGGTGGTTTCTTTCTGTTTATAAATCTAAATCGAGATAAAATTAAAGCTACTGAATTTGCAGACCATTTATTAAAAAAATATAAAGTCGGAGTAATCCCTATTGAAAAAGTAAACGAAAATATTAACGGTATTCGAATTGCCTATTGTTCTATTGATAAACATCAAATACCCGAGTTAATAAGCAGAATTAATTCAGCACTTAGAGATTTTTAATTTAATATTTTTTTTTATTTTAGATGTTCTTTTTATAAAAATATGTGAAAATGATTCTAAAGATTTTTATAAATCTTTTACTATAATCACTATACTTAAACTTAAAAAAAAAAAATTAGTGAATATAATGGTTAAATTATTTTTAATCAATAAAGGGGAATTGAACGAAATTCCGAATCCAGTATTCTCAACTGGAGATGTATATCTTCTTGATGATGAGAAGACTATATACGTATGGATAGGAAGTAAGTGCAGCGTTGATGAGAAAACAACAGGTGCAGCTAATGCTCGTAAATTAGATCAGGAGAGAGGAGGAGCAGCAAAAATCATTACCGTAGACCAAGGTCAGGAAACCTCTGATTTTTTAAAGGCTGTTACCTCAATTGGAGTAATGAAAGTAGTTGAGAAGAATATTGCGAAGACACTCTTAAAAGACGTGGTTACTGGTGATTATGCACAGTTTGCAGAACATAAAAATGTTTTATATCAAGTATCTTCTGAAGAATTTGAAAATATTAATACTATGAAAATGATTCAAGTACCATTTTCTAAAGATTCTCTAGTTTCTGAAGATTGTTTTGTTGCTGATTTAGGAACCAAGGTATATATATGGCAAGGAAACGCATGTAATGTAAAAGAAAAAGTAAAAGCAGGTCAATGGGCTAGAAATATTGATGCTGAACGCGCAGGATCTCAAAATGAAGTAATATTTGAAGAGGGGGATGATGCTGACTTTTTAGCTGCCTTAGAAAAAGGCGTGGATTATAAAGAATCAGATGCAGTTCAACTAAGAGCAGAGTCCGTCTTAGAGCCTGAAACAGAGGCAGACAAAGCTGTTGCTGCTATTGAACCAGAACATAAAGCGGAGGTTAAAGATGCTGGTCCTCCTCAAATTAAACAAGAAATATCTTCAGGTGCTGCTCCTGGTAGACCAGGTCAAGTGGATGAGTCAATTTTAACAATTCCAAAAGCCGAAGGTCGACGAAAATGCCCTAACTGTGATAATGAAGATAAAGGCCTGATTCACGAGTCGATAGATAAGACCAACATAATTTTAGATTATCCTAGAATGTACGGTAAGAAATTCAAATGTGGTCTTTGTGGTGCGATGTGGAGGGAAAGGAGTTAATTATCAAATTCTAAATTTTCTTTAAGTTCTATTAATCTTATAGTCTTTTTTTCATTTTATTTTTTAATTTTAAAGTATTGAGAAAAAATTTTAGCAATAAATTTTAGCGTGAGAAATAGTAAACTTCAATTATTTATCTTTTATTGATTTTAAAGGAAGTATCTAAGAACAAGAATAATATTTTTAAGATTTTGATATTTCTCTACGCATTATTTTTATTTTCTTCTTTAGCTCGATTATTTCTCCATCCATTTTTTCTTGTTCTTTTTCACTTTTTAATTTTTCATCCTTAATCTTCTGCAGATCGTCTAATAGTTTATCTTCGATTTTTTCTGCTTCGCGCAATTTTTTGTTTAACTCATCGATCTTGTCTTTTAATGTTTTAATCTCATTAGATGTCTCCACTTCAGAGTTGGTTTTATTTGATATCTCTACTTCTAATTTTGCAGAATTCATTTGAGATTTTTCTAATTTTTCTTCGAGAGTGTTAATTAATTCGGTATTTGCTAAATCTTTTTGAGTTTTCTGTTCAATTTCAGCAATTAAAGTACTAATTCGCTCGTCTTTCTTTTCTATATCTTTTTTAACAAGATCAAATGTTTCTAATTTTTGTTGTAAATCGGTAATTTTTTGATTGGTCAATTTTAAGGAATTTCCAGCTTCAAAAATCGCTTTTTCCTTTTCTGTTATAATTTCGTCTTTCTTTTCAACTAGTAATTTAATTTTTTCAAATTTTGACTTTTTAACTGTATCATTTTTTAACTCATTTTCAAGATATTGAATTTGCTCACCTAAATCTAAAATTTTATTATCCTTTTCTTCCAATTTCGCAAGTTCATTCTGCTGGTCATCGATTTGAGAGGTTAAATCTTTTATTTTTTGATTTTGTTCTTCTATAATTGTAGTTAAATCTTCATGTTGGGAAATTAATTCTTCTAATTCTTTTATTTTATTATCTTTAGCTAATAATAATTTATTCTGCTCATCTATCTCGGAATCTTTCGCGTTAACGGATGTATATAGTTCTTGTATATAATTCTTTTTTTCTTCAATTTCATGATCCTTTTGTTCGATAATTTCTTTTAATTCCTGAACTGCTTGAATTTGCCCTCCCCCACTCTCAATTTTTTCGGATAAATTTTGAAGTCTTGTTTCTAATTCTTTTATAATTTCTCCTTTTTCAGCAATAAGTTGATCCTTTTCTTTTAACGCCCCAGTATGAATTTTTTCTTTACTAGTTTCGCGAAATGTCGTTGTTTTCAGCTGTTCATTTTCTCTTGATAATTCTTCTTTCTCCTTCATTAACTTTTCTGTTTGTTCAGAAAGAGCATTTTTCTCTTTAGTTAATTGATCATACTGTTTTTTAAAGAAATTGAGCTGAGATTGAAGATCCTCACCTAATTCTGCGGAATCTTCCGTTTCTTCTTTTTCTTCAACCCATCCAAGAGCTGAGAGAGCATCTACGATTGATTTATCGTCATCTTCACGATCTTCTGGCATAAAAAAATCAACTATTTTTCTTATTTAAGTTAATCTTAATAATTTACTCTATTAAATTTTTTCATTCTTAGATGGCATTAATTGAAATTTTTGGGCACCTAATCTACTTTTTTAAAGACGTATTTTCTATCTAAAATAAATTTAATAGAATATCCAACTGATAAAGCTATTAGCATACTAATTTCAAGAGGTGTTCCTAAGAAGTTTGTCAGAAGAAATTGAATTCCTATGTTTATTATCGTTGTCACAATAGCAAATGCGAAATATTTAGCAAATTCTTCTGAAGTTTCTTTTAATTCCAAGGTCGTCTTTTTAAATACGATGAATTTATCTAAAATAAATTTAGTAACATAAGTTATTACAACAGCTACGATTGATCCTACCAATTCTGGCATGTTATACGGAACAATTGAACAATAGAAGGTGTATATAAAATCATTACTACTATAATTTTGGCATATAAATGGGGCGAAATATATTTGATTTAATTTTTGGATTACATAATTTAATAAAATCATAGCAATAGCAAATATGAAATAGAGAATTATTTGCTTTCTAATTTCATCATCTTTTTTAATGTCATTAATTTCTTCCATAATTATCAGCTATTTTTATTCAATATTTAATCTTGAACCACAGTGATAACAATATTTTGCAATTGATTCTTTAATCTCGCCACCACATGCTCTACAAGATCTAAGAGGCTCGGGTTTAAACTCTTTGAAATCTTCTCTTGCTTTACTCTTTCCTCTTAATGCAAATGGCAGAAAACAGATGATTGGAATAAAGAAAAAGAATCCTATGTAAAAAGAGAGAATAAGAGATATTACAAGAATAATGACGAAAATAATGTTAAGAATTATAATATTACGTTTCATGTTATTGTATAATATTACGTTTCATGTTAAATTTAATTTTGTATTTTATCTTTCCAAGCATCAAGCTTTTCAACTTCTTTCTTTTCTTCATCTCCATTAGTTAATTCCTGAGAGTTAGATATGTTTTGAGATTCTGTTGCGGGATGCCCTTCTAAATGAAAGCCAGAACTTTGAAAAGTTGAGCTTTGTTTTGGATAAATAGACTCCATAATTTCTTTAGCAAAACCTTTTCTCTTATCTTCTTTCTTCGTTATTCTTTTATATAAATACTTAATGCCAAACACTATCATTGAAAAACTGAAAGAAAACAAAAAGTAAATCCAAAACCAATACTCATATTGACTGTAAAGCATTGATATAATAATGAAAATTACAAGAAAAATGAGACATCTAACACACATCGGAATTAGTTGTTTTTTTAACATAAGTTTCATCAGCCCCATTGTTTCTATTTGTAATTGTTGCATTAGAGCAGGATCACCTAAAATCTCAGCCTGTCGCACTCTTTCTCGAAGATTTTTTGCTTTATCTCTAATTTCTTTCATCTTTGAAGCTCTTACTCCAAGAAGTTTATTTAATAATAAGCTGAATAAAACCATCGCAAGTGCGATAAACATTAGTTCTAAAATTACGTCATTAGTAAGAGGTTTATAGTCCATAAAATCACTATATTAGAAAAAACTGAATTTAAATTAAATTTTTTTATAATAAGATTTGTATAATTAGGATTTTATACCAAACCAATTTAATGAATTAATTAAGAAAAGCTATATTAAATTCCCATCTAAGAACCCTCTAACGTATTTTGAGTATAGAGTTTTCCATCTAGTTGGGATGGACGACATGATGGCACAACCTAACCGACACCCATCGCAAAAATTATAATCGTCGTGTTTTTTCATAATATCTTTAACTTCTTGACTATAATAGATATTTGAAAGAGAATGGTTAAATGCGTTAAAACTTTTTATAGGGTTTATTTTACAAGGAAAATCAATAAAGCCGTCGTGTCTTATAAACATATAAGCTTCAGCAACGTGGCACCTCAATATATCTTGATATTTTTGATTACCATCATGATTTCCACCAAAACCTCCCTTTTCTATAATTTCGACACTAACGGGATCTGTTAATATATTTTTAAATTTAGATCTTAAATCTCTTATTTTATTAGCCCAAATTGTTAAATCTGGAATTAAATCTTGAATCCCATTGCCACGATAACTTTTACCAGAAATATTCCAAATTATATCTTCGCAAGGATATAGTTCAATCGCACAGTTTAAATTTTCAGCTAATTCACATAAATCTTCTAGTAGATCTAAATTTTGTTTCATTACAACTGTACTTATAACAACTTTAATATCCTTTTTATTTGCTAAATGAATAGATTTAATGACTTTATCAAAAACTTTAATTCCTCGTAATTTATCATGTAATTCAGCAGTAGGATAATCAAGTGAGGTTAATATAAAATCTAATCCTTCAAATTTAGGTATCAATTCAGGCAATAAGAATCCATTACTTGTGATCCCGTTAAAAAAATTATGATGTATTCCCATATGATATATAAGTTCAGGAAGATCTTTCCTTAAAGTCGGCTCACCCCCCGTAAGCGATAGCGCATTTATTCCTAACTCGGCAAGCTGATCTATTAAATATTTAATTTGTTCTGTTGTCATTTCCTTATTAACATAATACTCTGGCAATGTATCAATTGCGCAAAATGGACATTTAGCATTGCATTTTAAATTCACTTCTATTTGCGCTGAATATGGAACTTTTTTTGCTGTAAAATTATTTAAAAGAAAATTCCTTATTGATAAAAACCAATTTCTAACTCTTTTACGAGGAATTAAGATTACACCATTTATTATCTATATTTAATTATTGTGATTACTTTGTTTTATAGGTATTATTTTAAAATAATAAATCAGAAATTATTAATAAAATAGCCAGTATTAATTTTTTTTTATTAATAAAGATTTAAAAAAAGTAAAATTAAAAAAAATTTTTGAATCTTCCAATGAATTAATCGAAGTTTTAGGTACAATCTTTGCCACATTTTTTACAAAGATATTTTTTAGCAAAAATTTTCATCCCACCTTGCTGAAAAATAACTTGGTCTTTATCTTCTACTGTATTAAATTCAGTTGAGCCACACTCTGAGCAAACTCTCCTTCCTTCCAATGGTGGCTTTTCTTCTACCATCTCTTTTTCTTGCTGTTTTTCAATAACTTCGGAAGGTTTAACTGTAGTTGCTGGTTTACTTGCAGTTGATGCTGGTTTACTTGCAGTTGATGCTGGTTTTGGGACGGGTGCAGCTACTTTACTTCCAGCTGCCAAAACTTTATCAAGTTTTTCGTCAATTTTCATTAGTAATTCTAACACTTTTTCTTCAAATATTGACAAAAATAATCTCCTCTCATAGATTTAGAAATAATTTCTTATTTAATTAATTGTAAATTTAGTTTTTAAAAATTTAACGAAATCAAAAGCTTATTAATTTCTCACTTTCTTTTCTATTATTTTATATTGATTTAGAATCGAAAATAGTCACTAGTATGCGATAATTACAGATTCCATAATTGTTTTCTCCATCATTTTAGATTTAGGATTCTTATAATTGGTCAATCTTTTAGATTATAATTATATTATCTATTTTAAAATCTAAGATTTCTTTCATCAAATTAGTTGCACCTAAATATTTAAATTTGATGATTTATATTAATATTATAAATGGAGGTTTTTATATGATTGAATTATTATATAGAAAAATATTTCTTTTACTCGTTTTAATAATATTTTCAATTGGACTTATGGTTCCAATGATTATAATTCGCAGAAAAGGAAAAGATCCTCATGGTACGCACATGGGATATTCAATATTAGCAAGATTAAGTTCACTTACAATTTTTATTTGGATAATTAATATCGGATTATTCATTTTTTTTTACAATCTAATTGAATTAATTTGGAGATTTACATTTTTATCTGGTGATCTCTTTATTATCATTGGAATGATCTCCGTAGCAATAGGAACTATTGTTGAGATTCTTGGAATGTACTCCCTTGGAATTAATTTCAGGATTGAACTTCCGAAAGAAGAAACTGAACTTATTACTTCAGGAATATATAGGGTAATGAGAAATCCAATTGCTTTTGGTTTATATTTAATAATAATCGGAACTTTTCTTTTAATTCCGAATGTTCTTACCTTAATTATAACAATCGCTAATATCATTGTTTTTGATGCAAAAGTTAGGGATGAAGAGAAATTCTTATTAGCACGATTTGGAAAAAGCTATGAAGATTATCAAAAAAAAATAGGTCGTTATTTTCCTTTCAGTTTAAAGAAGTAATAAAATTTTTAATTACGGGAATAAGGTGGATCAGATGGTGAAAAATTTGACTGAAAAATCATTTAAAGTAAGCAAAAAAATGACAATTTGGGGAATTGGTCCAAAAATGATTTTAATTTTATTCCCATTTATTGTTTTTTTTTTAATATTACATTTTATTTGTTTTCCAGCATTCATAATTCCAATTAATTATATTTATATGATAATTACAGGCGTAATTCTAATATTAATTGGAGCGATTATTTATATTAAATCTGTTTTGCTTATTAACAAAGCTTATTTTGCATCTGAATTAGTTACAACTGGAGTTTATGGATATATGAGACATCCACTTTATTCAGCATTCATTTTATTTATTAGTCCGGGTATAGTCTGCATATTTAATAGCTGGATTCTTTTTTTTATCCCAATTTTACACTATATTATTTTTAGAGTATTAATTAAGCAAGAAGAAAATTATTGCCTAGAAAATTTTGGCGAAAAATATGCTCATTATAAAAATTCTGTCCATGCAATATTTCCAAAACTTAGAAAATATAAACCCTTATAATGGTATTTGTAATTAAAAATGACAAATCAAAAAATTGATTACGGAAATTGGGTGCCAAGAAATCTATTATATTTATTATTTATAATATCAATAATCCCAGCGATCATCACATTGTTCCCAATAATATTAATTATAAAAGTAATTTTATGGGTTCTTGCAGGTATCCTCTTTTTCTTCTTTATTTTTATGTTGTATTTTTATCTTGCTTTTGCTAAAAACAATTGTGAATTACAAAATATGATGAGGGGATTTGTTATAGAAAAGTTATTATGGGATGGAGATGGAAAAGCTCTCGATATTGGAACTGGTGCTGGAGCACTTGCTATCTATTTAGCTAAGCAATTTCCTAAATCCGAAATCTGGGGTATCGATTATTGGGGAAAAGGATGGAATTTTTCTAAAAAATTATGTGAAAAAAATGCGCTTGCCGAGGGAGTAGCTAACCGTACCATATTCCAAAAAGCTAGTGCTTCAAAGCTCCCTTTTAAGGATAATCAATTTGATGCTATAGTAAGCAATTATGTATATCATGAAGTAAGAGATGTTAAAGATAAAAAAGACGTGATTAAAGAATCTTTTCGAGTTTTAAAAAAAGGCGGTTTCTTTTCATTACAAGATTTATTTTTACATGAAAAAAAATTTGGAGAAATTGAAAATTTGAAAAGTACATTAAAAGATTGGGGTATTAAAGAAGTAAATTCATTTAATCCAATAGATCACATGAAAATGAATCGGTTTTTACGCAATATGTTTAAAAATGCATTAATCTTATATGGTCAAAAGTAGGTAATTGAAAAAATTATGGCTTCTGAGAAAAATATCCTCTTCTTTTACCTTCTAGATTTTCAAAATAATCTAAAATGGATTCTCGAATTTCCACTGCTGGCAGAATTAAATGAGATTTAGTTACATATTCAAAGGCATCGTTCCAGTTCCATTCAGGATTCTCTTTTAATAACCAAGCAACTATAACAGACCCGCTCCGCGAGATCCCCATGGCACAATGCACTAATACCTTTCCCTTCTTTATATGCTCATCAATAAAGTCTAAAATATCTTGTAAAAAATGGTGAGATAAGTACGTCTCGTCGGGGAATCCTCTATGTAAATATGCATATCCTAATGGTCTTGGATTATAATGGCTTTCTACCATGAGATTCACTATTGCTGTAATTCCTTCTTTTTTAATCTTCTTAAAATTAAACCTCGGGTAATATGCTCCAATATATAGGTTCTTATGAACTTCATATATGTCATCCAATTCTTCCATTATCACTATAAAAAAAGTTTGGAAAAAAATAATAGTTTCTATGAATTTCACTTATTAAGATATTTCCTAAATTAAAAGAAGAAAAAACTGAAAACAGAAAATTGGTGTGATTAAAGATTTTTGATAAAATTAATTGTTCTAATTGCGAAAATATTGATTGTTTAACACGCTGCCAATGGATTGAATTTGAAAATGTAGAGGCAGCGAAATCGGAAATAATGAAAATGATTAACGGTGAGGATTCTCGAGTTCTAAGTGAATGCGTTACTTGTTTTGCGTGCGATGAATACTGCCCTTATGGATCTCATCCATTTGATTTAATAACAGAATTACAAGAAAAATATAACTCACATAACATTGCGCCGAAACTTCTTGAATCAATAATAAATAGATATAAACCTCATGATGAATTAAGATTAAAACAAATTGACTCGGATAAACCAGTACTAAATAAATGTGCTTTTGTAAAATCGCATGCTAAACATATGGAAGGGCAATTGTTTGAGAACTTGCAATATGTTGCTGGTCTTGATTTTTTTTGCAATCTTTTATATCATCATATCGAAAGAGATTCGATTATTAGAGAAAGAGTTCCAATAATAATAGAGAATATTAAGAAACAAGGTATAAAGGAAATGATTTGTTTTCACGACGAGTGTTATGGTTTATATGGTTCATATTGTCCAAGAAACAATATAGAATTACCACCTGATTTTAAACCTATCCATTTTTTTGAATATCTCTACAATTATTTAGAAGATCATAAGAGTGAGATAAAAAAGCTCAATATGAAAATCGCTTATCAGAGAAATTGCTCTAACCGATTTATTCCAGAAACAGATAAATGGGTTGATAAAATATGTGAATTAATTGGTGTTGAAAGAGTTGCAAGAAACTATGATAGAGAGAACGCATTATGTTGTGGAGGCCCTCTTCCAATGCTAGGTAAAAGTAAATTATTGAGACCAACTCAAAATAAAAATATTAATGATATGGTGGAACACGGAGCCGAAGCCTGTGTTTATAATTGTGCAATGTGTATGGATAGTTTATCATCTAAAACCGAGAGAAAAGGTTTAAAAAATTATTTATTAAGCGATTTGTGCCGGTTAGCATTAGGCGAGACGTTGAATTATTAAAAAAAAAAATAAAAGAAAGAAAGTAAATTACTTTTTTTTTATTCATTAACTTTTATTTCTAACTGGTCTAAGATTTCTATCAAATCGATTACTTCTAAACCAAGATTAAATTTATCATTTGCGTCAGATAAATTTGTCCTACAAAATGGACAAGTTGAAGATAATATTGTAGCGCCAGTTTCTTTTGCTTCTTCTAATCTTTCTTTTGAGATTTCTACTGCCCAGTCAGGATACCCGATCTTAACTCCCCCACCAGCACCACAACACCATGCGTTTTCTCTATTTCTTCCCATTTCAACGAATTTTATTCCAGGAATTTGTTTGTAAACATCCCTAGGCTCTTCGTATAATCCCATATGTCTCCCTATATGGCAAGGATCGTGATATGTAACGGTTTTATTAAATTCGGAAGTAAACATTATCTTTCCTTCGTCTAAAAATCTTTTAACCAACTCTGAAGTATGATAAATCTCTAAATCGTGATTTACTCCTTGTTTAGCAAAATCAACTTTCAATGTTCTACAGCAACCAGCACATGATGTAATAACCTTAGTTGCCCCAACTTCTTTTATCTTATCTATGTTATAATTCATGAATTCCTTTACTGGTTCTATTTGTCCAGTTCTTATTATTGGACTGGTACAACAATGTTCATCGATTAAAGTAAAATCAAGATTTATTTTTTTAAGAAATCTTAGAGTAGCATCTCTTAAATTTTTTTGGCGGTAATTTGAAGTACATCCAATAAAATAGACCCATTCTGCTTTGTCCGGTAAATTATATTTTTTTTTTAACTCTTCGTTATCTGAATTTGGTTCACCATAAGGATTAAACATTTCCGTGTTAGTTGTGCGTTCTAGTAAAGCTTTTTGCTTTTCAGGACAAAATCCATTTTTAACGGCTTCTGCCCTTGCCGCTTCTATTATATCTACGAGAAAATCGTTAAATTTATCAAATCTACAATTTTCCATGCAATTGCCACAAGTGGAACATGAGTATAAAACATTAGCTAAATTTTGGCTCCATTGAAGGTCACCATTTATTATCCCATAAATGAGCCACATTCTTCCACCTGTACTATACGTCTCAAAACGATGTTTTTTATAGCTAGGACAATTAAAATCAGAATACTCAAAAGTGAACTTGCAATAACCACATCGGAAGCATCTATGAACTATATCTTTCCAATCTTGTTTAACATTTATAGTCATTTTACTACACCTCCCAATTTCCAGGATTCATAATTCCGTTAGGATCCAATATGTTGCGAATAGTTTTGAATAACATCTTATAATTAGGATCCATTTTCTCAATGATTAATTTTTGACCATCCCTTTCTGCTTTCCAGGGGATTCCACCTAATTCAAGTACCATTTTATTCGTCTCGTGAAGTGCATTTCTAGCTCTTTCCATATCCTCCGGATCTGCTCTATTAAAAGAATATGAGGCGGCAAACATTACATTATGTCCTCTCCCAATTATTCTTGAGACCTGTGTAGGAACAATTCCGTATTTTAAGGAAATATCACGTGCTTTTTCAATAGCCTCAGGTATCTTTCCTAAAGGCATAAAGCTACCTACATATTCGAAACCACCGCCTTTTCTAAAATCTGCTGCTTTTGCAGCAAATTGTGGTTGTTCTAGAAAAACATCATAATATCTAGGGGGAAGTTTCATAAATCTTGCTTTGTTTTTACGATAAATCTTTTTAAGTATTTTTGTTTTAGAATCTAATTCATCTTGAGAATCTCCTGTTATATAAAGCAAAAGAATTGCATATCCTTTCATAAAATCTGGTTTTTCTGCTAATGCAATCATTAAATCTTCGGGGATGTCAGTTTTTGTAAGGTTTAAAATTAATCCTGGAATAGTATTTAATTCTTTAATTAATCCAATAACAATATCTCTCAATTTTGGTTTTGGAAATAGTTTTATGGAGATCTTTGTTACAATTCCCATCGTGCCAAAGGCACTGGTAAATAACCCAACTAAATCTGGTATAGGGCCTCTTGTAAACCAATAATTAGAAATTGCACATGATCCAACTTTACACACTTCTCCATTCGGTAAAACAACCTCTAAACTGTTAATCATCGCACCATGATCTCCATATTTCTGTGATAAATATCCCGATCCATGTATTAATGCATTTCCAGCGATTGTTATTGATGGGGGTGCATCAGGATATGGAGCTTGAAGGTCTGGATACTTTTCTCTTAAATGAGCGATTAATTTTCCTGAGGTAACACCCGCTTCTATTAAGGCATAACGGCTTGTCTCATTTATTTCAATTATTTTATCCATTCTTTTCATATCTAAGACTATGCCGCCTTTAATTGGAATTACTAAACCACTCAACGTCATACCTCCTCCCATAGGAACAATCGGAATTTTTTTATCGTTGGCGAATCTTACAATTTGCTGAACCTCTTCGACTGTTTCTGGCATTACCACATAATCCACCGGACGAGGGTGAGAAACCCCTGGGTCTTGAGAATAAATGAAAAGATCTTCTTGATTATTTGAGGCAAAATCTTTACCTACAATTTGTTCTAACTTACTTAAAACTTCAGCATTACTCATTGTTATTTACACTTATTTCAGAATATAATTAATTTATTTACTTGATATAATATTTATTTTAAGATTTTCTTTTTATTTTCTTTTTATATATTAAAAATTATAAAAGGAATAACTATGTTATTTCCCAATTACCTGGATTCATAATTCTGTTTGGATCTAAGGCAGCACGAATAGCTTTGTACAATTGTTTATAACTTGGGTCCATTTTTTCAATGATTAATTTTTGACCTGCTAATTCTGGCTTCCAAATGATTCCTCCTAAATCTAATACCAGTTTATTCGTTTCATGAAGTGCATTCCTAGCATTTTCCATATCATTGGGGTCCGCTCTATTAAATGAAAATGAGGCAGCAAACATTACGTTATGTCCTTTTCCAATTACTCTAGAAACTTGTGAAGGGGAAATACCATATTTTCTGGAAATTTCAATTGCTTTTTCAATAGCCTCAGGAAGTTTTTCAAGGGGAAGGAAATTACCACTATATTCAAAACCACCTCCCCTTCGAGTATCTGCTTCTGATGAGATAAATATAGGTTTTTCTAAGAAAAAATTTCTAAAGCTTCTGGGAACCTTCATATAACTACCTTTTGCCTTACGATATATACGCTTTAATATTTTTGTCTTAGTTCCTATCTCTTCTTCGGAAGTTCCAGTGATGAATGTAGCTAAGAATATATATCCCTTAATTAATTCCTCTGAGACAGCAAAAACGATATCCTCGGCTATGTCTGTATTTGTAATTTTTGAAATAACATCCGGAATCATTTTGGGTTCTTTAAATATGCCAACAATAACTTCTCTTAAATTATCTTTCGGATAAAGTTTAATAGCCATTTTTGTGGCAATTCCCATCGTCCCAAAAGAACTGATAAATAATCCTATAAGGTCTGGAATAGGTCCTCTCGTAAACCAATAATCAGAGACTGCGCAAGAACCAAGTTTACATATATCTCCATTTGGCAGAACCATTTCTAATCCATTAATCATGTCTCCGTGGTTTCCATACTTATGTGATAAAAAACCCGATCCATGAATTAATGCGTTTCCTGTAACCGTTGCTGAGGGAGGAGCATCAGGGATTGAAACTTCTAAATCAGGATAATGTTTTTCAAGATACGCAGTCAGTCTTCCAGTTGTTACTCCTGCTTCAATAAGAGCATATCGGCTTATTTCATTTATTTCAAGTATTTTATCCATTCTTTTAAGATCGATAACAATACCACCATTTACTGGAATGGTTAATCCGCTTAATGTCATCCCTCCCCCCATAGGTACAATGGGAATCCTTTCTTCATTTGCCAATCTCAAAATCTTTTGGATTTCTTCAGCTGTTTTAGGCAATACTACGAAATCAACTGGACGAGGTAAGGAAGCACCAGAATCTTGCGAATAAATGAAAAGATCTTCTTGATTATTTGAGGCAAAATCTTTGCCTACGATATTTTCTAAATGTGTTAAAATATCACTTTTAATCATCTAAAACACATTTTATTTTTGCATTATGATAAATTAAATCTTATTTTTAAAGTATTTATAATTAATTACAGAAGAATTTTAAGCAAATATATCAAAATTTCTAAATTTTATTGAGGTTTCGCGAGGCTATTATATTAGCATCCAAGCCTAAAACATTTTCAATTAATATATCGCCCATCTTAATCGGAGGCTGAACTTTTATTTTAGCAATTTCTTTTAAAACGTCTTTAAGTTTATCTTTAAGAATTGGCGTGTCTGTTCTTACGGGAATCAAGGGTAAAAAGCCGTTTTCCACTCTCATTGTAGTTGTAATTATTCTTTTTGGTTCGTAATATTCTTGTTTGGCGTATTCTAATCCTCTATTGCAAGTGTATCCTTCAAAATTTACGTTGCCGCTCTGATCTGGCGTAGCAGTTATAGTGCAGCCCGAAGGACACACAATGCATCGTATAACTTTTACAGCACTTTGGCTACTATTAAACATATTTTATATTCCTCTCAGTTTATTCTTCTTCAATTAATACCTCAGGACGAGGGACAACATCAATAATTAAATGCTGACAACCAGTATCTATCTGATTTTCTTCCAAATTCAATTTTATTTCAACCATTTCGCTTGGAATTACATATACTTTGTTTTTCTTGTAAATCAATTGATTATTTTCCTTATCCCTAAATTGAATCTGAATCCGCCTATCCGGATATTTCACTCGAAACGTAAACATCGTTTCTTTAGAAATATCTGACAAGTTTATTAAATCAGGCTTTATATAACCGACATTGTCTCCTGCAATACACCTGATTTGTTTTTCTCTTTTAACCTCTTTTCCATACCGTTCATTAATATATTCAATCGCGAGGTTTCCAGCTCTTTTTGCTTCAGCAGTGACCATATCTACTAAATCATGAACTTGTAAGACATTTCCACAAGCAAAAACACCTTCGATTGTAGATTCAAGATTATTATCCACAACCGGTCCATTATTTGACGATAACTCTGCCCCAGCATTCAATGTTAACTCATTTTCTGGAATTAATCCTACAGACAATAAGAGAGCATCGCATTCAATAAACCTATCACTTCCCACTATTCGGTCAAAATTTGTATCTACTTTTGAAATAGTTACACCTCGAATTTTCTCTTTCCCATGAATTTTTGTAACAGTATAGCCTAAGATCAGGGGAATATTGAAGTCTTCAAGGCACTGAACTTGATTTCTGATTAATCCACTCACATATGGATTGATTTCAACTACAGCTTTTACTTCACATCCCTCCCATGTCAATCTTCTCGCCATGATCATCCCAATATCTCCGCTTCCTAATATAACGAAAGTCTTTCCTGGTAAGTATCCTTCTATATTAACAAATCTCTGGGCTTGTCCAGCAGTAAATATACCCGCGGGTCTAAATCCAGGGATATTTATAGCTCCACGTGTTCTTTCTCTACAGCCCATAGCTAGTATTATTGCTTTTGATTCGACCATAATGAGTCCATCTTTATTATTCACAGCATAAACAGTTTTATCCTGAGTAATTTCAATTACCATCGTATCTAATAAATATGGAATTTCCAATTCGTTTACTTGATTAATAAATTTTTGAGCATATTGAGGACCAGTTAATTCTTCTCCAAATTCATGAAGTCCAAAGCCGACATGAATGCATTGCAATAAAATTCCGCCAAGTTCATAATCTCTCTCGATAATTAAAACGTCCAATCCAGCTTTCTTTACCTCGATAGCTGCCGCCATTCCAGCAGAACCGCCTCCTATAATAACCACGTCTGCTTCATATTTTTTCATTCTGCTTCTTCGCCTCTTTTGATTTCATTTAATAATAAATCTTTCGTGTGGCACATCAAATAATTAGTATCTTCTCCTTTTTTAGTAACTTCTTCGTAATTTATATTCAGTTCTCTCGAAAGAATTTCAATAACGCGTGGTCTACAGAAGCCTCCATCGCACCGCCCCATACCTGGTCTACATCTGAACTTAATACCGTCAACAGTTCTTGCTCCTACGGGGGCATGTATCGCGTCTAAAATTTCTCTTTCGGGAATCATTTCGCATCTACAAATAATTTTACCCCAAGTAGGATCTTCTTGAATTTTTTGATCTAATTCTTCTTTACTTAAGTCCTTAAATCTTTCCGGTCTAGGCCTAATTGGATTATAATCTTCCTTTACTTTCATTACCACCCCTAACAATTCAAGAAATTCTTTTACCTTTTCGGCAATAGCAAAGCAAGAAGTTAAACCAGGGGATAAAATCCCTGCAACATTAATAAATCCATAAACATCCGTGTTATCAATAATAAAATCATGAGTATCGGGTACAGCTCGTAATCCCGCAAAATTTCTAATTGAAGCTCTTAGAGGTAAATTAGGAACCAATTTTCTGGCACCTTCTAATATTTCTTTTAAACCCGCTTCAGTGGTTGAAGTATCTTCAGTATCAGTAATATTTTGAGCGTTAGGACCGACAAATGTATTGCCATGTAATGTTGGACAAACCAATATCCCTTTTGATACAACGGTTGGGATTGGAAATAAAATCTTATTCAAATGCATAGCATTTCTGTCAAATAAAATATACTCACCTTTTCTCGGCATAATATCAAAATAATCTAATCCCAACATTTTTGAGATATTAGCAGAGTATAATCCTGCTGCATTAATAAGATTACGACATTTGAACTCATCTCCAAAAGTTCTAACTGTAAATGTGTAATCGGTATGTTTTATTTTTACAACCTCATGAGAGCGGAAAAATTTCACACCATTCATAGCAGCATTTTCGGCTAAAGCAAATGTTAATTCATACGGGCTTACAAGTCCAGCCGTAGGCGCGTGCAATACAGCTACGGCATCATCAGTTAAGGAAGGCTCCATATGTTTAATTCTTTTTTTATCAAAAATAAGCTCCAGATTAGGAACACCATCTTGAATCCCCTTTTTCCTCTCATCCTCTAGATCTTTAATTTGACTATCTTCCACAGCAACTACGAATGACCCAATTCTTTGAAATGGAAAATTTAATTCGCGATAAGCTTGCGTATATAATTTATTACCATGAATGCTTAAATGTCGTTTAATATATTGTCTATCGGCGGCATAACCTGCGTGAACAACCCCAGAATTGGCTTTTGTCGTTCCCATTGAAATATCGGCTTTTTTTTCTAATAATGCTATCTTTAAGTCGTATTTTGAAAGAGTACGAGCAATACAGCACCCAGTAACCCCACCACCGATAATAATAACGTCATATATCAAATGTATGCCACCTTTTCAATGTAACTTATCTTCAAGAATCAAATTAAATAAAACTGATTAATTTAAGTATAAATAATTTAGATCTTTTTAATATTTAATTAGAGAGAGCAGATGATATTTTCTCATTGATAAAATTTGTTTCTGCTTTTGAAGTTAAAGTAGAAATAAAAGCATAATCCATACAATATTGAAAACTACCATTAAAATTATTAAACCTTTTGTTATAGGGTTTAGAATTGCGTTTTTTAAAGAGTTGTTAATTTTTAATTCGAGTTGACCCTTTAATATATTCTCAATTGAGCTAAAGTTAACTTTTGGGTACATTTTTTTCATATGGATTGATCCTAAGAAACTAGGCCTTGTTAAATTTTTGATGGAGTTATCTAATGCCTCTGAAGAAAACAGGTTTAACTTATTTTTCCCTAATTCTTCAAATTCTCTTCTAGAATCAGTTTCTTTCATTTATTTGTAATTAATAGCTTTCTTCTTATAATTTATTTATATCTAATTCTTCTTATATCTTTTTCGATTTAAAAATATAATAATAGATAATTCAGAAAGAAAAAGTGAAAGAAGAATTTTTACCAAAACGCTTTTTGAAATTATTTGATAGTTTCCTCAAGACTGTCTTCTATTATATCTTGAAAATTAGAAAAAATGCTAAATTACTATTTTGAAATTGTGATATTGTCGAATTTGTATAGATCACCAAAATCATCGGGCATACACCATGTTTCTAACGATAAAGTAGTTTTTGATACTTCTTTTTTAACATCAACTATGACAAAATTATACGCTTTTTTAATTTTTGCAATGAATGGCTGTTGAGGAAATGTATATAAGGGTGCACCTGCCCCTCCGGCAGTTATATAGACCGAATTATTAAGATTTGTGTAATTATAAAGTTCTGAACCATCATATTCAAAATTAGTTGAATTAGTCATGGGATAACTTCGCTCGTAATGATGATCATGTCCACAAAATATAAGAGACACATTATATTTATCAATCAATGGTTTCCAGTTTTCTCTAAAATAGACATGTGTCCTAGCATCATGTAATAAAGGATGATGCAAAAACACAAAGTTAACCAAATTTTCTTGAGAGAATTGAATTAATGTCTGATTTAGCCACTCCGTTTGAGGAGCATAATCATGAGCATATGGGCTGCTAACAAGAATTATGAAACCTATGTCCATATAACTAAAAGAATAATAACGGCTATCAAAAGTTAAATTACTGCGCATGGGTAAATTATCATACATTTTCATATCTGCAGATTGCCCCAACTCATGATTTCCTTCAACATAAATTCCTTGCTTATTTAAATTTAAACATTCAGTATCATTAAAATAATCATTCCATTGATATTGGTTTAGTCCATCATATACCATATCGCCAGTATGAACCGTGAATTGTATTTTATCATTAAAATTCGCCATTATTTTCTCTGCAAGATTCTTTCTTTCATCTCTTTGAGTTTTGCCATTACTTTCAGTTCTGCTATCACCATAAACTAAGAAACTAAAATGATCTGTGTTAGTCGGCATAGTAGTAAAATTTAATATTTCTCTTTTGTTATATGGATCTGACCTAATTTGATAAAAGTATGTTTTATTAGGAAGTAAATCTACTAATTCTGCGGTATAAACAAATGTAGAAGAAATATTTTTAGAATTTGGTTTAACTATGATATTATTAGACAAATCTTCATTAGTGGAATAAATAACTAAAGGATAACTAGCTTTTAATCCTGTAAACCAAGATATTACCACAGAATCATTAAAATTATGAATGAACGTTAACCTTATTCCATCTGGTTTATTATATTGGTAGGTAATTGGTAATGGGACATCTAAATACTCTTTATCAGAATCAGATTCAGTGCTATCTTCATTTATTAATACAATAAATTGTAGTGATATCAGAATTATTAAAAAAAAGATAATACAAATAATATAAGTATTTTCATTATTTACTGTTTTTTTTAATCTGTTCATATTTTTGCAAATTTATTGATATATATTATTTATTTCATAGAATTAGTTGATTATTAAATTAGATATTATTATTTAAAAGTGTTTACTAATAAATAACGACCATATTTAGATTATATAATAATGCGTGAATATTTTGATATGGAAACTGAAATGACTGGTATGAGATACCCAATAATTATGGGAGCTTATGCAGGAATTTGAAAAATTATAAGAAAAGTATGGATTTGAACTTAAAAAATTTAAATTTTTATAACTAATAACAAACAATTATATTAATCAAGATTTTTTTTATAATCATGGAAAGTTTACAGTTCCAATTTCACGAATAATGTGGGAAAGGAATGGGAAAAAGATGTTTGTTCCTTAACAAATAACATCAAAAAAACAAACACTTTTAAATATTAAAATGGTTTATAATTGTAATAATTAATAAAGATTATTGAGATAGAAAAAAATACTATCGTAAATAAAAAATAGTTGATTAAAAAAAAGAAAATAAAGTAGTATTTTGATCAATAACGAACAACCGATAAAGTGAAAATAAAATGAGTTATAAAGATCGTTTACGTTCCAAAAAAGTGGAACCCGACGTTGAGCAATGTTGCGAGAATCCTTGTATCGAAAGTCGAGAAGGGGATAATGTTTGTTTAAGTTGTGGAATGATTATTGGACGTAATCTAGTTGGAAATGAAAGACGAGCTTATACTGTTGAAGAAGTAAATAAGCGAAGACGCACAGAGCCACGCTGGAGAGAATTTGGACCCCGCACGATGCTTCCGAACAGCAAGATCGACAGCAAAGGGCGTCTTATTGGTGCTAAAGGTAAGACATTGTTTTCTAGACTATCGAAGATTCAGAATTCTTTAATTTCTAGTATTGAAAGAAATTTCTGGGAAGCAAAACCTAAGCTTAAAATGCTCACAACCAAAATGAACATACCCGACTACATCAAGGAAACTGCGTGGAAAATTTACTCAGTTGTAGCCAGGAAAAAACTCACAATGGGTAGATCTATTGATGGTTTTATTGCGGCTTCCTTATACGCTGCTATCAGGGTACACGAGTTTCCGAGATTACTCGAAGAAGTATGTGAAGCTTCTATGACTCCCAGAAGAACGGTACACCGCTCTTTAGGTATGATCGTAAAAGAAGTATTGGGTGAATTAGGGTTAAAATACAAACCTATTACAGCAGAACAACTCGTATTTCGATTTGGAAACGATTTAGGGCTACCGATGAAAACTCAAAAGAAGGCAATTAACATGTTAGTTCAGGCCTCCAAAAACGGTCTTTTGAGAACAGGAAAAGATCCAAAAGGTTTAGCAGCTAGCGTGATTTATATGGCTGCAAAAGCTTCCAATTGTCGTAAAACCCAAGCAGAAGTAAGTGAAATAGCAAAGGTCACAGAAGTAACTTTAAGATCTCGTTCTAAGCAAATAAGGAATAAGCTTTAAAATAAGACTTACTAAATCTTGGAACAAACGATAATTATCTAAAAGGCTTTTTAATTTTTTTAATATTTCTTTCTAAAAAATGAGAGATTCTATTTCAAAATTTGAGCGAATCTCATTATTTGTTATATTCTAGAACCTTTAAAGCAAATCGACTTGAAACTGTAGCAGGGCCACCCCCCATTTCAATACCAACTTCTATTGCTTCTAAAATTTCTTCATTAGTTGATCCTGAGTTTAATGCTTCATTAATATGCCATTGAATGCAAGATTTGCAATTTATAACAATAGAAATACCGATAGCGATTAATTCTTTATATTTTTTTTTGAGATGACCATCGGAGTATGTTTTTTGTTCTAAATCTACAAAAGATCTATAAACATCTGAATTTTTTAAAAAGAAATTATGTGCATTCTTCCTTTCCTTAATTATATCCTCGATTTTTTCTTTATCCCTATCAACCATAATTATCAATTATAATTTTATTAAATTATAAAATTTTATTGAGTGAAAATTGCAGTTATTAGTTAATTTAAATAATGTTATAAATAAGAAATTATATTTTTCTTACGAAAAGATGAGTTATATTGAGAAAAAATTTTTAAGAAAAATTAATGAAATTTTCGAAGATGAATTACCTCAATGGGAAGAATATTTACTTGAATTATTAGAAAAGAAATCTATCAAAATTGCGGATAATGTTGCTAAGGTATGTGCGGATTTAAATAAACAAATAAATCTTATCCTGAAAAAATATTATCCTGAAATAAAGGAAATGGAGGATAAGTTAATAGTTAAATCCAATTTAAAGTTTTATTACGATTTGATTGACAAATTAACTGATTTCATAAGAAATGTTGAGAATTTTCAAAAAATTGACGAGAAATATTTTCTTTCTTTAATAGAATTTATAGAAGACAAGGACAATTTAATATCAGGAAAATATAAGAACATTTGTAGACAAGAATTAACCGCTTTTTATGACGAGAAATCGAGAGCATATTTAGAAAAAATAATAGCAGAGAAATTTGAGAAAAGGAGTAGGGAATTTTTCACGTTTGGTTCATTAGAGGAAGAGATTAAAAAAATTGCGAGAACTGCGGGTGCCAATCAAGTCATTATTACTTCTGTTGATAATTTACCAGAAACGCAGATATTCGATTCCGCCCAATCTTTAATTCGCTTTGGTGTACCCTCAGAAAATAAAGCTGAATTGAAAGAAATTGGGGAGGAAATAAAAAGATATTTAGAATCAAAAGGTTATAAGGTAAAATTACTTGATGATTCAGTGATTACAGATTTAAAATTACTTCCAGATGAGGCTTAATAAAATTTTTATTTTTATTCAATGTCATACTAAGACTATTTTTTGTTTAAAATCATGATTCCTTGTTAAAGTACCTTTTACAGGGCAAAATTTCTCAACTTTTTCCAATACGTTTTCAATCCTTCGTAATTTTTCTTTTGATTCTATATACCAAACATAGTTTATATCATAAAAACCTGGTAATGGAGCTTCTTTATCTGGCAGGACACATCTTTTATCAAAAGTGGCTTCCACTCTTACTTTTATTGAATCTACATTAACTTTTAAGAACGAAAAATATAATAGTGCTGTAATTTCAAGGCAGTTTGCTATGGTTGCTAACAACATTTGCATTGGTGTTGGAGCAGCGTTACTCCCTCCTAAAGTCTCTGGTTCGTCATTTTCTATTTCAAATTCGCCGATTTTAGTTTTAACATGTAAATTATCTACTTGTTCAGTTTCTGCTATTAAAGTAGTAATAAATAATTCATCACCCTTTTTAGTGAATTTATGTTGGATCATTGATTGTAGCCTTTTGTTATATGCAACTATAGATTCATTAGAAACTATCGGTTTAGTCATATAGAATAAAGTAATACGATAAATATTTAATTTGTGGAGTATTATATTTGGATGAATTATAATGGCAAAAAAGAAGAAAGATGCCCCAATAACTGGAATAACTGTTTCAAAAGAAGAAGACTTTTCAGGTTGGTACACCGAGATAATAAATAAAGCGGAACTTGCGGATATTAGGTATAATATAAAAGGATTTGTTTGTTATAGGCCATGGGCGACCATCTCTATAAAGAGAATGTATAAAAAATATGAGGAGTTGTTAGAGAAAAATGGGCATCTACCCTTAACCATGCCTTCTTTAATTCCCGAAAGTAATCTAATGTTAGAAGCCGATCATGTGGAAGGATTTGCTCCTGAAGTATTCTGGGTAACCGAAGCTGGAAGTTCTGGTTCCTTAAACGAAAGGTTGGCGCTTCGTCCTACAAGTGAGACTGCATTGTACCCAATGTATAGCTATTGGATTCGGAGCTACAAGGATTTACCATTTAAAAGATATTTATCTTGTCAAGTATGGCGATACGAGGGTAAAATGACAAGACCATTCTTTAGGGGTAGAGAATTTCATTGGATAGAGGCACATGATTGCTTTGGTTCTGAAGAGGAAGCAATGAAGCAAGTTCATCAAGATATGGAAATGACATATCAAATGCTTCAAGATAAATTTGCTATTCCCATTATATTCTTTCAGAGACCTAAATGGGATAAATTCGCAGGCAGTGTCAATACATACGCCGCAGATGCGCTTATGGGGTCAGGTAAAGTATTACAACTACCTTCTACTCACTTTCTCGGTCAAAATTTTTCAAAACCTTTCAATGTTAAATTTGTTGATAAAGATGGAACCGAAAAATATTGTTATCAAACTTGTTATGGACCTGCGATAAGTAGAATTTATGGTGCGATGATTGCTTATTTAGGAGATGATAAGGGATTAATTTTACCATTCGATTTAGCACCAATTCAAATTGTAATAGTTCCAATATTAATTAAAGGAAAAGAGAAAATTGTTTTAGAAAAATGCAAAGAAGTTTATGAGACAATTAGAGATAAATACATAGTAAAACTGGATGATTCTGATGAATCTCCTGGGAGTAAATTTTATTATTGGGAAATGAAAGGGGTACCTTTCAGAATTGAAATTGGACCTAAAGATGTTGCAAACAATCAAATAGTAATAGTAAAAAGACATGATGGTCAAAAATTCAATATAAAAAATGAGGAAATTGAATCATTTATAGAAAACATGGCTGAAAATTATACAAAAGAAATTAAAGAGAAAAAGATGTTAGATTTCGAATCTCAAATAGAATTATGTTATGAAAAAGATTCAGCTATGGAAGCAATAGAAAATGGTAAGATTGTGTGTTGTGGTTTTTGCTCTATAGATAATAAAGGTTATAGATGTGCCGAAGTTGTTGAAAAAGAAATTGGAGCTTTTGTACGAGGAAAACGTGTGGATGAAGAAAAACATGAATTTGCAAGCTGTATAATTTGTGGAGAACCTGCCTCATGTACCGTGTATCTTGCTAAGAGTTATTAAAAAAAAATATTGATAATAGAACTAAAGAGAGGTTTAAAAAATGTTGTTTGAAATTGGAGATGAAGAATTACATAATATAAGAGAGCAATTTGCCTTGTTTGATGAAGATGGAAGTGGATCTATAACGATCAATGAATTAGGAAATATTTATGAAGCACTTGGACATCATTTTACAGAAAATGAGCTCTTAGAAATGATGAATGATACTGATTTGAATCAAGATGGATATATTACGTTCCATGAGTTTTTGAGCTTATATAAGAGATACATACATTTTAAACTCCAAGAAGAAAAACTAATAGAAGCCTTTAAGATATGTGATTGCGATGGAAATCAATATGTTACTTTAGATGAATTGAGACGTATTATGAAAGAAGTAGGTGAAAGTTTAAATGAGACGCAAATTAGAGCCATGCTGAAAGAAGTAGATATAGATGGAGATGATAAAATAAATTTTCAGGAATTTATCAAATTAATGAAATCAATATCATAATACATCCCGTAAAGATATAATTCGAGAGAAAATGTGGTTAAGGCTTTACTGATTTTTATATCTTAATGATTTTTTTCATCCACTTTGGCATTATAAAACCTATATAAAAAAGGCTTGCTGAAATCAGTAGGATCACTCTGAAAATAAATAAAAAAAGAATAGATAAATAAAGTAAACCGTCCGCGATTGCTCCAATTCCAAAAGAAATGAAGGCGCTTAATAAAAATCTACCTTTCCATTTAACTTGAATTGAATCTGATCTTAAAGAAATAATGGAAAAATGGATACCTGTAAGAACAGAAGTTGCTATCATTAATCCCAAATAAATAAAAACAAAACCTCTATATTCAATATCAATAGGATTTCTTTTAATTCCAACCATGCTCTCTATTGGAGCTCCTGGAATAATGTAAAGAAACAAAATCAGATAAATGTAAAAGAAAATTGAAAAGATAGCATAAGAAATCAGAATATAATTCTTTTTATTAGGGAATAAAACTGTCATGTATATTGTTAGCCAAGCAAGGATAGCAATGGGAATAAAAATCGTTCCGAGCAAAACATAAAACCGATAATCAAGATGTCTGTCAGTAATTAATAAATAAATATACCCCAATCCAGCAGAGTACCACGGACTGATTGTAAAAAAGACTGTTAAAAAGAAATAAAAAAGTATCTTTTGTTTTAATTTAATTGCTTTATATAAAACAATTGTGCCTAACAATAGCGCTACGCATATAGCAATAATTCCAAGGAAACCAGAGAGATAACCTGTTTCGCTTAATTCATTCTCACTAACCATATAATTACAACAAATTAAAATAATTATTTAATATTTTGTTAATATTTTGTTTCTCTTCGTTATATCTAAGAAATATTTATTAACTTTTTATTAATTTTATTAATTAATGTCCTAGTAATAGGAGGAATAAAGAAATGATGAGTAAACTAAAGTCTATTACTATACCACCAAGCCAAGAAGAATTATCTAATCGCTTGGATAAGTTAAGGATTTTAATGGCCCAACAAAATTTAGATTATTATGTCTCATTCGATCCAGTAAATATATATTACCTTACTAATTTTGCTAATTATGTCCATGAGCGTCCTTTTATTTTGGTGATACCAAAAGCGGGCACTCCAAAAATGATGGTCCCGCTATTAGAAAAAGTTCATATTGAGACACGAGCTCGATGTGAATTAGATTATATAAGCTATTACGAGTTTCCTGCTCCTGAGGGTAAGAATTGGTATGACTACTATGGCACTCTGATTGAGGATAACGCCCGTGTCGGAATAGAATCAGCCATGCCTATTGGAATCGCTGAAAAAACAACCGGAAAAAAAATCGTAACAGATATTATCGAAGAGGTGCGCCTTATAAAATCTGATTATGAGATTGGGCGAACTATTCATGCCTGCCGTATAGTGAATAAGGGTCATAAAGTCTTGTTAAAGGTTTGTAGGCCTGGGGTATTGGAATTTGCTATATACCAAGAAACCACTGGCGCAATGATAAAGAAAATAGTAGCAGATCTTCCTAATGCCAATATGATAGTTACTAGACTTGTAGGAGCTGTTTGGCCACCAAAAATCTCTCACGATCCTCATAAAGTTCCAACTATTTTTCAAGAGATGGAAGATGGAGGACCTCATGTTTCAATTGTGAGTGGTCAAATAGATGGGTACGGAGTAGAGGTTGAAAGAACTTTTTTTTTAGGATTTATTCCTGAGAAAGCAAAGTCTCCATTCGAAGTCATGCTTGAAGCCAGAGCTTTAGCTTATGAACTCGCAAAGCCTGGTACTGTGATGAGCGAGATTGACAAGGCAGTGCGGAAGCTCATAAATGATCGGGGATATGGTGATTATATCATCCACCGCACGGGGCATGGTTTAGGAATCACCGGCCACGAAGCACCATATATTGCTGAAGGATATGATCGGAAACTAGAACCTGGCATGATAGTTAGTATTGAACCTGGGATCTACATACCTGGCATAGGTGGTTTTAGGCACTCTGACAGTGTATTAATAACAGATGATGGAAATAAGAAACTCACTCGGGCACCTGAAGAACTTGATGATGTTATAATATCCCTTTAAAGATATTAAACTCCAATTTCTTGGATTTTAGACTTAATCTCCTTATCAATAGTAATGATTCCGAATGAAGCTGATTGACCATCTTCTAAATATCCTTTTCCTGGATTAACTAGTAATATATTACCTTGATTTCTAATATCTGGTTCATGAGTATGCCCAAAAATAATGGCATCCACATTTTTATTCCTGAATTTTGCCATTGCTCTTTTTAATGTATATTTTTCAAGCCCTCCAACAGCAGGATGAGTAATTCCTATCCTTTTTCCTTTTATCTCAAGGATTTGTTTAGATGGAACCATCTTTCTAATAGCTTGAGGATCGGTATTACCATATACTCCTTTAAATTGCTGCCCCTTGAGTCTTATCAAGCCATCTAAGACATTTTTAGAAGTATAATCACCTACATGGATCACATAATCTGCTTTTCGTATAGCTTTCAGCATTTCCTTAGGTAATTTTTCAAAAGTAAGAGCATGAGTATCTCCTATTATAACTATTTCAACAGACATTTATTCAATTATTCTTTTAATTTTATCCATATCTTTTCTAGGAGTTGCTCTTGGGATATCTCCTCTTATGTAGCCCATTGGTAAAATAGTTAAAAGAAAATCATATCCAGCAACCCCTAAAATAGTTTTCGCTTTTTCCCGATCGATAGAACCAACCCAACAAGTGCCAATACCTAAAGCCCATGCCATTAGCATCATATGCATAGAGACTAGGGTAGTGTCTTGTATATACCACTGAGGATTTTCATCGATTTTACCTACTATAGCTATAACCACTGGAGCTTGACTAATAAAACGCCCATATGGGGCAATACTTGCCAATCTACTTATTATGTCTTTATTTTTTATGACAATAAATTCCCATGGTTGTATATTAGAGGCTGAAGGAGAGGCTCTCCCCGCTTCCAAAATCATTTCGATCTCTTCGTCGGGAATGGGTGTGTCTTTAAAACTTCGAATGCTTCTTCTTTCTTTCAAAAAATCTAACAAGTCTTTTGGATTTATCATAATATATGTGTTCAATATTTATTTGTGTTATAATAATTAATTTAACAATTATAATGTAAAATAAATTCTTAACTTATTTATAGAAATCTTTTTTAAATAATACCCGTAATTCCTCTATTTTTTCTCTTAATAATGGCCCTGCAGCAGCTGTCGCTGGTCCAATAGATCCGTGCCCAATTCTTTGATTTAACCAATCTTCCGTTTCTTTTAAGATGGTATCTTTTTCTTTTGGATTTCTTTCCCATCTCCACATGGCAAACTTAATTAGTTCATCAGCAACAAGTTTTAATTCTTTTAATTTATCATTAATGTAGCTAGATGTATGATTCTGTATTGAATTGACGGTTTGGAACTTCTGATTTTCAATAGGAAGTTTATCGTGATCTTTCTTTTTCATAATTTTATTTAAAACTTATTAAAATATTAATATTATTTAGATCCATTCTTTTAAAAAAAATAACTCTGGAATAATTTGAAAAATCTAAATGGTTAAGAGTTAGAATTATGATTTTTTTTTATAAAGTAATCTGATTCAAGATTGGGATATATTTTCTTTTTCCTGCCTGACTTTTTTATATTGATTAAATCAAGCTCGGCCAATTTTTTTATATGATAATAGGTGGTTTTATGATCTACTTTAAATCTCTTTGTTATTAGATTATTCCAAATTCCAGGTTCTTTTTCAATCATTTCCAATATTTCTAATGATAATTTGCTTTTACTGAGCTTTAGATCTATATTGGAAATTGGATTTTTTTGATAATAGGGAAAATATGCAATATAATTTGCAATTCTTTTTTTTCCTATAATTTTATATGTTTCTAATATATCAAGATGCCATACTAGATTTCCAGCAGCAAGCTCAGTTTTCCTCAATAATTCATTAAAATGAATTCCTGGTTCCTCTAATATTAAATCTATTATTTTATTTCGATTTTCGTTTTCTAAAACTTCTTCCAATGTTAAACGATGAGCTCCTTTGGAATATGAAGTAGTTCTTGTCTTTAAATAATGAATATAATCCTTTTTTGAAATTAAAATTACTAAAGAGATAATTCCTATAGAAAATATGATTAATGTCCATATCCATACATAAGACCAATAACTAACTTCGTAAATTGTTATATAATAGTCTGTATCTGCTTCAAGCTCTTTAATGCTAGTTTTCAAGTAAGTTTCTGAATTTGATTCATCAACTTTCTCCTCTGTATCAACTAATTCCCACGAATCTTCATCTTCTTCATATATTGCTATTGAATATTCTATAAGGGGGTCCAAACCATAGTTACTATCTTTTATGAATTCTAATTTTATTTTTTCAATTGAAGAGTTAGATTTTATAAGATAAATACATTTATATTGAGATCTTAACTCAAAATCTCCGTTTTTTGGTTCTTTTGGAGTTTTTGATAATCCAAAACTTTCCATACTTCGTTCTGATTTTATTTCGACAGAGATAGGCTTATTACTATAATCATTATTAATAATATCAAGAGATACTTCACGATTTTCGATTTTTTTATCATATTCAATATCAAGATGAATAAGCACATCTGTACTGATTTGTAACCTGTTATTATTCGAAAAAAGATAAGATTTTGATTCACCAGGATTTATTTCTCCTTTTTTTGAATATCCAGAAATATAAGTGTCTTTTCTTGCGAATCCAATAGAAATTAATAAACTAAATTCTAGAAGAATAATAGTTAAAAGTAAAAAACAAAATCCACGTTTTTTCCATTTATTAGTTATTGATATAAATACCAACTATTATCAGTCCTTTTTTCAATAAATTTAATATAGAAAAAAAAAAATTTTAATATTAATTAAAAAAAATATCTCTGGTCTTTATTTTCTTCTTTTTATTATTATAACAGCAACCCCAATTATAATTGCAGCTCCGATTCCAACTCCAATCAAAATTATTAAAGTGTAATCTGTCTCAGGTACTAATATAGTCCAAGTTGAAAAATGATCAGTTTCACATTCTAAATTTCCATCTTCACTAGTCGTTTCAACAGGAACCCATTCTTCATCTTCTTCGTCATAATAAGCCCATGTACCACCTTTATTCTGTTCGGTTTCTTGAATACTTAATTTTGCATCACAATCTTCCGTACATTCAATATCGGCAACAAAACCTTCTTGATACCTATATCGTACGCGATTACGTGCTTCAATAATATTACCCTTTCTAAGTCCCTTTGAATTTTCTTCTTCTTTACAGTTCATAGTCATGTTAAAAGCTCTATCAGCCTCGACTTCAATTTCAAAATCTTTATCTCCGATTCTTTCACCATCACATTTTATATCCAAATTAGCGGGTTTATTTGCTTCGAATGTTACTTTTGTTTTTTCCTCGAAACGAAACCTTATTTGATTTTCAGCCATTACATAATATTGAATCCTTTCACCATCATCTATATCAACTTTCTCATCGTCTTTAGCCGCTGCTACATCTTCAACATTATATAACATAAACCCAGATATAAATGATGATACCAGAAATAACCCAAATAAAATTTTACTCATTTGTGTCATTTTTTTTTATCACTCAAATTTGTTCTAAAAAAATAAAATTGATTTGGTTTAAAAAGGCTTAAGGAATAATTTTCCCCATATATAGGTTTAAATTTTCATTTGAGAGAATAATTAAATTAATATTTGAGGATTAAATTTATAGTTTACATGTAAAGCGATTTATTTGTGAAAAAGTTATGACCGAAAGATCTGAAGGAAATAAAGCTCTTTTTGAGCATAGAATATTATCTACAGGACAAGCAATAGCTTATGGTTTACCAATGGCCGGGTTGCAGGCAATATTGGGAATCCTGGTAAGTTTTACTCTGCTTTTTTATATCGAGATTATGGGGCAACCCCCAATTGTAGTAGGAGGCATTTTTTCGGCGGGATTAGTTATTTATGCGATTATGTGTATAATAGGTGGGGCAATAGCAGATAAAATCGGAAAAAAGAAAGTTATGTTAGTTTCTGGACCAATAATGGCAATCACCTTCATATTTATCTGGATACCCCCCATACCTGGTACAAATTTTGGTCAAATTTATATTCCCTTAATAATATGGTTTATAATTTTTCTATTTTTGTTTCGAATAATGATTGCAGCTTTTCAATCTTCATTGTTAGCTCTCTTACCAGTGCTCAGCACTGAGGAGAAAAATAGAGTTAAAGTTAGCATGATTAATATGCTAATGACGATTTTAGGAATAGTGATTGGGATAGTGGGTCCCTTCATTCTAATGAGTAATGCAACTCAAAATCTTTCCAGAGAAGATCCTAATTTATATTATAAAGATTCTCCTTCCGGTCAAGCAATATATTCTGAAATTTTTTTCTTTGTTATATTGATTGGAATTTTTTTCTTAGTACTTATGACTCTGATGATGCTCAAAATAAAAGAACCGAAGAAGAAAAATACAGAGCAAACAGGATTTAAAGAAATTTTAAGAGAGCTTTTTGAACCTTTAAAAGATAAAAACTATAGAAGATGGTTAATTACATTTTTTATATTTTGGGTACCCTTTATAGCTTTTGAATTTTTAGCCGTAAATTTAGCTACATTTGTATTGGATTTGAGAGGGATAGAATTTTTAATTGCGATATTGATTGGGTTTATTTCAACGATCTTTTCATTTGTAATCTGGCAAAAAATTTCGCAGAAATTTTCGCTGAAGAAGACATTCACTATTTGTTTAATCCTTTCTAGTATATCGTTCTCTCTAATATTAATCTTAACAATACCTATGACACATCAATTAATGTTTATATTTGGCCTCAGTATAATATGCCTCTGTTTTTGCTGCTTGGTGGGAACGATGACTTTTCCATCAGCAATAACGGGAGATCTTATTGATTCTGCGGAATCAAAAGCTGGTGGAAAATCATTGAGCGGAACGTATTCAGGAGCATATATAATGATAGGATCGTTCGCCGCTGCTCTTTCTATTCTAATTATATCAATTATTTTGCAATTATTTGGTCCAGAATCACCGATGTCCTATGCGTTAATATTATCTGTAGTTGGCACTGGTTTAATTTTAATTGCTGTAATCATCTTTCAGAAAGTTCCAATAGTAGGGACAGAGGAAAGACAGAAACAATAAAAATTATAAATTTAAATTTTACCTTGTTTTTTTAGATGTTTAATATATTCTTTTTCCTTCTCATCGTGTATTTTTTTAAGTTCTGATTTTTGCTTGTCCCATTCTGGACCATCTAAAGGGAAAAATATCATAATAACTGCGCTAAACAGAACAAATATCGCAGGTATTAATGTTAATGCTACCATTATTCCAATTTGTGCATTTATTGATTGTGTTTGTGCTTTTGCTTGAAAGCCGAAATACACAATCACAAATAAAAACATCCAGTTTGCAATTGAGACTGCTGGTTTTTCAATTACAGCATTCATTCCACCATAACTTGTTTCTCTACGCTTACCAGTGCGAGTTTCGTCAAAATCTATAACATCAGCCATTATAGCTGGTTTTAAAAGAAGTAACGCTGAAAAACCAATTCCCAATAAAAGTAATGGAACTATTGCAGTTAATAAAGACCAACCTAAGAAAAAGAAGCTGATAGAGATTACACCAGTAAATGCAAGGCCAAATATATATAATTTTTTTAATCCATATTTTCCAGACAATTTGGCGAAAATGGGAGTAAATATGAATGCCATTAAAAGAACAAGAAATAGAGGAACAATCGTTAAAAATCCACTCAAATTCAAAACATAAGAAACATAGTAAAAAATCCCTGTCGTCAAAATTGTTTGAGCTAAAAGGAAAGAAAAATTACTAATTTCATATTTTATAAATGGTCGATTTTTGAGTGTTTCTTTTATAGTATCTATAAATCCTAATGGTTCTTCAAGTTGAGTATAAAGATTTTCTTTTAAGAAAAAGCTACTTAGAAAAATAATAAAAGCACATATTATTCCAATGAAAATCATTGCAATTAAGAACACTGGATTAACATTGGTAGATTTATCACCTGTTAGAAGAAACACTGGCATTATAAATGAGAAAATTAATGCTAGGCCCCCGAGAACTACACCATAAGTCACGACCTCAGTTCTAGCTTTTTGTGTGATTGCCATTTCTGCAGGTAAGGCAAATCCAATAAGACCTATTATTGTAAATAACGTATCAAATAACATAAGTACAATTAAAAGATTTAAAAACAGCCCGAATTCATCATTCCTATCAACAAAAGGAAACCAACAAATAATAAATAAAATCCCAATAATCGGAGCTCCAAAGCGAACATAGGGAATTCTTCTTCCATATTTTTGAGATTTTGTACGATCTTGTATATAACCAAAAAGAGGATCATTTATCGTATTCCAAATAGCAAAGATTAACCAAGCGATTCCAATTAATGCGGCACTCAATCCTAGTTTAACATTATAATAAAATGTTATACTAGAAAATGCTATTCCCGATAAAACTCCATTACCTGCATTAAGAGCACCATAAGCTAATTTTGCTTTTCTTGGAATATATTCTTCAAAAGTTTCATTCTTAGAACTCAATTTATATCCTCTTTTATTGCCTTTAATTTTGTATTTTTAGTTTTAAACAATTAATTTAAATATAAATAGATTCATATATTTATAATTTAATTTATTGATTTTTAAGTTCTTATCACACTTGATTCTTGATTTTCTATGAATATTTTAATAAAAAATGGAAATATTGTTGATGGTACTGGTTCTCCGGGATATAAATCTGATGTTTATATTAAAAATAATAGAATTGAAAAGATTGGATTGAACCTGGAAGAAGAGGACTGTGAATTAATTGATGCGTCTAATAAAGTTGTCTCTCCTGGATTTATCGATATGCATTCTCACGGGGATCTTACGATATTAGAAGTAAACAAAGCTGAAGCAACTGTCATGCAAGGAGTTACAACTCTCGTAGTTGGAATGTGTGGGATAGGTCTTGCCCCTGCTAACGATAAAGTTCGAGAATATTATTCAAATTTGGTGGAAAATTTGTTTGGTTCAAGTAGATTACAATTATTTGATACTATTCAAGAATATATGGACGTAATAGAGAAAAAAGGAATTTCTACAAACCTAGCATTTTTTATACCGCATGGAAATGTACGAGCGAGTATAATGGGAATGGATGACCGCCCTGCTACGCCAGCAGAATTAGAGGAAATGAAAAATATCATTAAAAGAGAATTAGAAGCTGGGGCTTTTGGTATGAGTACGGGTTTAATATATCCTCCTGGATCCATAACATCTACAAAAGAAATTATTGAACTTTGCAAGGTTGTAAGTCAATACGGAGGTATTTACGACTCTCATATAAGAAACGAAGGGACCAAAATCTTAGAAGAGAGCGAAGGCATGGGTGAATTCATTAAAATTGTAAGAGAAGCAAATATTCAAGGTGAGATATCTCATTGGAAAGCTTCCGGTAATCTCGCATGGAAATTAACTCCTAAGATGATTAAAATAGTAGAAAATGCGAGAAATGAAGGTCTTAAAATTTACGCAGATGTTTATCCTTATGAGGAGAGTTCTACTAGTTTGGCAGGATTTTTATTAAAACCTTGGGTTTTTAAAAATTTTAAAGAAAATTTAACTAATCCAAATACTAGACAAAAAATCATAGATGAAACAATTGATATGTTAACCTCTACATTTTTAACTGACCTCACATCTAAAATGCAAGAAATCCCTACAACTAAAATTATAGAGCTTATGTTCAATTTTTTAAAAGATGGCGTAAGGATAATCAGTGTTTTGCATAATCATAAAATGGAGGGGAAATTTTTAAACGATGCTTTGGAAATTCTTTATCCAAAAAAAGAAATAGCTGAAGCTTTATTGGATTTCATTAGAGATGAGGAAGGGTCGATTATGGTTTCTTTTAAAGGAATGAACGAGAGAAAGAGCATTCTATCTTTATTCAAGCAAGATTTTGTATGTATTGGCTCTGATGGTTTTTTAGTTTTAGAAGGTAATACCCATCCACGAGCCTATGGATGTTTTCCAAAAATCTTGGCAAGGTACGTCAGAGAAAAGAAAATTGTATCATTAGAAGAAGGAATTAGAAAAATGACCTCATTAACCGCATCAATTTTGGGATTGAAAGACAGAGGGATTATCAGAGAAAATTACAAGGCAGATCTCGTAATATTTAATCCTATTGAAATAAAAGATAAAGCTACTTATCAAAACGGGCGTCAATTTCCAGACGGGATAGATTATGTCATTGTAAATGGAGAAATCACTGTTAAAAATGAAAAACATTTAGGAGTACTAAATGGTCAAATTTTAAAGCACAGAAATAACGATTAAGAACATTGTTTTGTTTTGTTTTGTTTTTTTTAACTAAAGTATAAATATTTTAATTGGTATCAAAATATTATTAAATTATATTTTCAATAAAATATTATTAAATAAATTCGAATATAATTTATTGTAATTTGTATTTGAACCTTATATCAAATCTAAAAAAACTGATTAATAATGAGTTTAAAAGAAATAACTAAGGAATTATTTACGAGATACGGGTTAACTGAAGAAGAGATTAGTGTCTACATTAAATATCTTGGAGTGCCACAAGCAACAATTTCAGAAGTATTCATGTATTTTGAAGAGGGTGAGATTGAATATTCAGAAGTTGAAGAAATTACTAAAAAACTCGTTGAATCAAATTTTCTACAAAAGGTCGAAGGGATTGTAGATAGGTACGTACCACTCGAACCATTTTTTGAATTATTTACGAGCGAATCTGAAGCATTTAGACAGAAAATTGCTACTACTAAAGATAATGCTCTTTCTGATCAATCTAGTCGATTTGAAAAGCTGGAATCGATTCAAAATAAAAGTATCGAAGAAGTTGAGACCGCAGTTGACACTCAAGTGAAGGAATTTTTTCAAGATTCAGATGATAAGAATGCAAGTAAAAAAGAAAGAATTAATAAAGCAACGACCAGATTTACAGAAACATCTAAAACTTTAGAAAAAGATCTACACGATAATATAGAAAAAGACTTTTCAGAATTAGACAATGATATAAAACAGCTTGATACTGAATTTCATCAAATAGTAGATGGATTAATTTCTACTAATGAAACTTCAATTAACGCAGCCAAAACTGATATCGACAAAATTATTACTGATTTATTAGGAGATTTCTCAACAAGAGTAAGCAATTTAGAAACTGAATTAAAAAAGGATTTGGATGATCATGTAGACAGACATAAGAACATTGCCAATGAACTTAAACCTAAAATGGAACAAATTCTTGAGAAATACCTCGAAAGAATGGATAAAATCGTTACTGATCTAAAGGAACGCATTTCAAGATTATTAGCTGACCATATGAGCCATGTAAAAAGCACAACAAGTAATATTGAATCAGATATTCATACAAAAGTCGAAGATAGACATTTAGAAATAAAAAATATAATCAATTCATATAAAAATAGAGCCTTGACATTATTAGAAAATCTAATTACCCAATCAAATAAATTTAGTGATCTTGCTGAAGCAATTCCGAATACAGGTTTTTTCTTTGGAAAAAAGAAGAAATTGAAATATATTAATGCTTGGAAGGTTATAGAAACAGAAGTTGCAGATATTTCAAGACCATTCAAAGATGATTTTGTGAATGAGTGCGATAAATATATTAATGATACTCAAAGTACTTCTGATGAACTAAAAAAGGAAGTATCAGATACCGTGGCAAATGAGAATCAATCATTAGGAACAGAAACGACTGACCTTGATAAAAGAGCGCAAGAAACGATTACTGCAGAATTAGATACGCTTGCTACTGATATGTCCGGCGAAATTGATAATACATTACAAACTGGAGTAAAAGATTGTTCTGATACTACTGTAAAACTGAAAGATTCATTAGAAAATTCTTTAAAAACACATCATAAAGACTATGATGATGCTATAAATAAACATAAAGATGGATCCTTGAAACATTATACCGATTTCGATGCTGAGATTAAAGCTAAGTCATCTGAGTTTAAAGATAAACATACGAAGACTGGTAATGATAGATTAAGCAAAATTCGAAGTGATTTTGATGGATCTAAATCTAATACATCTGGAAAAATTGATGCTGAGATTAATCTTTGGAATGAAGAATCTGCTGATATGGATGTTATGTTGGCTGATATGCTTGAAAATCATAAAAATAAATACAAACTAAATGCTGAAACTCTACAAAATAGTTTATCTAATACAACTCGAGATACTACTCAAAATGTGAAAGACGCAATTGCCGATTTTACACTTAATTTTATGAATGCTATTGATGATGTGACAGAAGCAGCTGAAAATAACGAAGAAAAACTTAAAGATATTCATAACGCCTCTAGCTCAATTCCAGTTTCAGAAATCGCAAAAGTTACCACGTGGCATACGGTTGGAAGAACGGCGTTAATAGCAGCTGTTAAAGATGCTATCTATCGAACCAAATCTTCAGTCATAGTTGTCACTCCCGTGGTTGTACCTGAAATTTTACAAGTTATCTCTGAATTTGCATATGAGAGAAAGGTAGCAAGATTTATGATCACTACACATTGGGATTTGAGTCAATACCAAGATATCCTTAAGAAGATGATGCAATTGGGCAACATTCAATTCCGCAATTTAAATACTCAGGGAGATTATTTTGCTGTAACTCGAGATGCCGAAGAAGTGATTCTGGCGCCCTATTCAGAGAAAGATTCAGAGATAATTAGCGTTATCAGTAATCACGAGCAATACTGTAATCTTTACTCCCAGATCATCGGACCAGTTTTTACAGCCAATAGTAGACCAGTTAAACTCTAATCTAATAAACCACTTTTTATTTTATATTTTATTTTATTAAAGATCACAAATAATTAGATATTATTTTTTTTGTTATCCTTATTCCAGCCTAATAATTAAAATAATTATTAAACAAAATTAGAAATCTAAAAATTCTTTAATAAATTTGAGGATAGAGGCTGAAATTTAATAGATACTACTCAAGAAAAAGATACAACTTTTATTAGATAAAATTAAAAACGAGATTTAAAAAAAATTAATTAGTTTCTAGTAGCTATGCGAAAGTCAATCCCAGGTTGCCTTTGTAACTGAGGAATCATCGTCCTCTTCGTGAATACGCTTTAGGTCTATGTCTTGATAACCTGGTAATGTTTGGAGAATCCTTCTCATCGCAAATTTTATATCTTTTGCAGAGGCAATAAAGCGACCCACTATTAGAATATCCGCTCCCTGCTTTAGAGCGAATATTGCACTATTCGGTTCAATACCTCCCGCTACAGCAACTAAAACACGATCCCTCCCCGAAGCCTTTTTGTGTTCTTTGTATAATTCTTTGATTTTTGGAACCAAAGCCCATCTTGCTTTTTGCGCGGCATCCGGCGATTGATCACCTTCTACAGACTGCTCAACATCAATTGCTCTATGAAGTATAACAACATCGGGGATTTGTTTTAGCGAACTCAATTTCGCAATCGGATCAGTCACTTCCATAGTATCAATAAAAGCATGAATACCAAGGCGCTGTGCTTCTAAGATAAATTTATCAAGTGATGCTGTAGAGGCTAAACCACTTGCTACAACTCCATCCGCAGTAGCGTCAAATGCGAAATCAACCTCTAATTTCCCTACATCCAATGTCTTTAAATCAGCCACTATGAAAGCTTCTTTAGCTACTTTTCTAATTTCTCTAATTGCATCCATACCATACTTCTTGAGAAATGGCGTCCCTACTTCAAGTATGATACGATCACTTTTTGGAAGTTCTTTTACTACTTTAACCTGCTTTTCGAGAGCTGGATGATCCAAAGCTACTTGAATATAAGGAGGTCTCCATAATCTAGGGATCCTTATACCTGCCACTGGGTGTTTTGCTCTATCTTTATCATAGAATATCTTTTCAATTGGAGGATATTCCTTCAATGCTCTCTGGATTGCTAATTTAGTTGCACCATAATTGTATTGATATATTTTTCTATAGTCAGTCGCACCAGGATGAATAAAAACACTAGCAATTATAACCCACTCATCGAGTTTATTCATTGGAATAATTCCTTCTTCAACAGCATCTGCTACTCCCTTTGCAACTGCGGCTTGAGCAGGTCCAAAAATTTTGTTCGCATCCTCCATTTTCGCAACAGTAACTTTCGGAACAACTAAACTTATTGGTTTAGATAAAAGATTGGGTCTAATAGCTGCTAAGAGGCCACCGTGACCTTTGGAAGGCTCACTCAGAGCATTTGCAAAAGATATTCCAACGGGACCGCTTTTGGATCCAATAATTAGGTCAATATGAGCTAGGTTTTCCCCCTCACCTACTAATGCCTCACCAATATAATATTCATTTTTAACCATACAAAACACGTCTAATGTATTTTATTTAAAACATTGTATTTTGGAGATATTATAAAATAATTTTTACTTACAATTAAAACAAGTTAATTCACTAATATTAAAATTTCTATAATTATAATAATTTGAAAATGAAAATTTGCTTCAATCTTCTGAAAAAAAAAAAGCAAGAAAAAAAAAAAAAATAAAATTTAAAATTTGTTGATTTATACCGAAATTTCTCTTTTCTTTAAGCTTATCAATCCATAGATTAAAAGAAATACAGCAATACCAATCCAAACTAACAAGGAAACCCATGGATATACATAATCTGTCCTTTTCATGCCGCCAGGGTTGATGCCTTGGTCGGGATCCGTAGGTGATGCAATATCATATACCCCAGTGAACTGAGCAAACCAAGTTTGCCATTCTGCTACTGGAGGAATTGCATTAAAGAAGTCTAAAAAGCCAACATAGATATTTCCTAAATGATATCCAAGATCGATGATATATAAATAATAAGTCTCATAAGAATCAGCGAGGAACATTTTGAGAATCATCATACCTAAGAAAGAAAAAATCACTAAGAAAATTACTATTAATCCAGCATTTCTTGGTCGATTTACGATCGATGATAGTGCTAATGTAATACTGCAAAAAATAAGTAAAAGGACCAAAGAATAAAGATAGGTCACAAATAGGAACGGAATGATTCCAAAAAAGTGAATAATGTTGGCAGAATATCTTAGTACAGCTATCCATCCTATTGAAAAAATGGCAACAAAACTTAGAGTAGCACCATAAAGGAATAATCCAATATATTTACCAATAAATATTTTCACTCGCATAATTGGTTTACTTACTAATATCAACATAGTTCCTGAATGAACCTCTTCGGAAATAAGCGAAGCTCCACTAGTACCAATAATGCAGATAAAGGAAATTCCTAAAGTCCAAAAGAATAGTATAAAAACAATAGCAATACTTATAGCTGCTGCAGCGTGCTGAGGAGAGATTGATTCATATTCAATTGTTGATGGAAAAGCAATAGTGACTATTAGAGGAATGAGCATAATAATTAAGGAAACGAGAAATTTCTTAAGCGATGCTAATTCCTGAAATGTTTTTTTAACTAAGATAAGTGTATTTCTGTGTGTTTCTTTCTCTACTCCTTCTGTATCTTTTCTTGAAAAAACTGTTTTTAATTTTGCGATGCTCATTTTTTATCACCCTTTTCTACATAAACTTCCATAAAAATATCTTGAAGTGAGATTTCAGGTATATGGAAGCTATATAATATTGCGTTATTTTCTAATATCACCTTAGGCATTTCCTGCTTAAGTTTGTCCGCATCTTTAGGTATTATTTGGATTGTTCCATCTTCTTCTTTTAGCCATGTATTTTGGATATAATCTTTCCGTTCTAAAGATTTTAAAATTTGCTCGTTCTTATTGGTGTCTAATTCATATGTATTGCCGATGTATTGTTGCTTAATATTTTTTAGAGTATCAGAGATAACAATTGCACCCTTATTAATCATAGTTACTCTGTCGCACATCTGTTCAATTTCAGATAAAATGTGGCTTGATACAAAAACACTTACTGTTTTAGAGATTTCCTTAATTTTATCAATAATATTTGCGCGTCCTATAGGATCTAAATTAGCTGTTGGCTCATCTAATATAAGAAGTTTCGGTTTGTGTATTAATGCTGCCGCTATACCAATTTTTTGTTTCATACCACCTGAATATTCACCGATAGGTCTAGTTCTATCATTAAAAATATCAAAATAAACACACAATTCTTGAGCTCTCTTCCTTGCTTCCATCTTATTCAATCCTCCCAACTTTCCCATATAAATCAAATATTCTTCTCCTGTCATCTTGTCGTAAAACACTGGATCTTGAGGTAAAAATCCTATTAAGCGTCGTGCTTCTACTGTACCTGCTTTTTCGTTTCTGATTTTTGCTTCACCCGACGAAATAGCAAGGGCTCCAACCAACATATTCATTGTTGTTGTCTTACCAGCTCCATTAGGACCAAGAAAACCATGAATTCCAGGTTCTATGCGTAGATTTATTTTCTTTACAGCTTCAAATGCTTTGTCTTTTTTCCCATAGATTTTTTGAAGTTCATGACTCCAAATTTCATATTGAAATTCTGCTTCTTTCTCATATGCTTTCTTTCTCTTAATCATATCTGTATCTCCTCCATTTCTTTTTCTTTATCGACTAAAACGATATTTGCTTTTCTCTTTTTATTTCGTTTATAAAATATAACAAGAGCGCTAATAACTACGGCTATTATTGCAGTTAAAATGAACATAGAATAATCGACTGGAACTATAATTGTAACTTCATCCACTGCGATGACTATACCACTTTTATCATACATGAAAATTTGAACATTTTTTTCACCAGGTCCAAGAGATACTTTACAAGACAATGATTCTGTCCTATTATAAACATTTCCATCAATTATTAACTCGAAGAAATCGTAGTCTGCATCCGTTTCCCATTCAATAGTGAATCTACTCGATGACATCTCATTATCCTCATCATCTTCGAGGTCAGAGAATTCAACTTCAAATTCTGAATTTATGCAAAAGAACGATTCACCACTTGCAATAATAAATTCCGATCTTCTATCACCTGTAAAATCATCGGTTAAATATATTCCGTCAACACTTCCTAAATTAAACCTATAGAGTAATTCTTGATTGTATATATCTAATAGATCTGTAATAGAACCAGTTATATAAGCATCCTCTGAACGTGTATATGTATTATGGCTGCAAATAATTTCATCCTTTCCATCTCCATTAAAATCACCTATGTTTTCGATAACATCGAAAAATTCATAAGTTACATCTTCCCAGTCATAAGTTTGTTCATATGGCTCTAACTCCCATGCTTCTTTAGCAAAACCACTGTCATCATCATCATCATCGTCATCATCATCACCAACATCATCACCATAATCCCATTCGTCAGGTTCAATTTTTTCTAATTCAACACCAGAACTATGAGCAATATCTAATGGTAAAATTGCTGCGCCTTTTGAATATAAATTATCATCCCAACCACTCTTACAAGATTGCGTTCCAATAATTCCATCGAGAATATTGTCTTCATTGAGATCACTTGTATACGCAAATGGCAGCGTAAATGTTCGTTCGTCTGAAACGATTCTATTCCCTTCCTCATAGTTTTCGCTAATCTTACCATCTTCAATTATTTCTTCTAGATCAATGTCAACAATTGCATCGCCAGGACTACCTGAAGATCCACTAAAAATTCTAATACTTCGACCCCAATGGGCGGAAGCTAAATGCTCATAATAACCATCCCCAGTTAAGTCAGCGTACGAAAATTTAATTTTATAACCGATATAAGTCGGTCTAAAATCATTCTTTACACGCGTCCATTCACTTCTTCCGAGGGGGTCCAAGTTAAGGAGATTTATATAACAGACAAGAGATTGGGTATAAGGATCAATAATTTTTATTCTTTGTAAATTATTCTCTGTATCGTAATCACCTAAAATTAATCCTAACTTTCCAGATTTATACTCTGTTGTACCTGGAATTTCATAGAAACTCCATTGACTATAATTAAGAGACATTGCATCATTATAAGAAATCGTTGGATCTATATAATTATCATAGTTAGTTATTGCATTATCCCAATCAGCATCATTGATGTATCTATGAGAAAATTTAGTTGAAGGAACCTGAAATGTGCCACTTAAAATCCAACCGTTTAAGCTGTGATTCAAATATGTAGCGCTAACACGATTATAAGGAACTTTAGCTCTACAATCATGACCCCACTGAGTAGAAACGCTCTGATTTTTCACGTCATAAAGAATTAATCTTGATGACCAATCACTACACGTTTCAAATCCAGCTACTACTAATACATCAGGATACTCATCTCCGTTACCATTTATAACCTCAAAATCTTGAATTTTAAGATTTAAAATATTATCTAAATTCTCGTCCCATTGATCAGTTTCCAAATTATACACATAATATTGGTCCCATTCATTTCCAAATACTCCCCAGTAGAACAATGCAACCCCAAAGCTATCAATAGATATATTGAATGGACTTGTGTGGTTAATGGTAATACGTAATCTCAAAGTATTGTCTGATCCTAAGAACGGTGTTAATAGAGACTTATTCTCGTAATCAAATCTTACACCATTATCTACACCCCATACTTCTGTTGTATTATACGTTCCCCGTTGAATTACAAACACGCTATCATTTCTATATGTAGTAGTTAAATTAAAACTTAAATGATTGTTTCTAAATCCGCCCGGGTTAGTTGTATCATCATTGTATCTACCAATCCATTGAGACAAATTATAATCATTATTATCCAAAGTTCTTTGGGATGCATCAATCTGCATTTTTTCCCAAGTATTACCGTTTTCATTATAGATTTCATACTTAAAATCTGCAGGTTCAATAGTAATATTTGCTGCGATCATAGTCTGTAGTTTAAGAGCTGATATTCTTTCAATTTGAGTAAGAGCATGATAATCAGTTCCGAATTCTAAAGGAATGGTAAAATTAAGTATAATCTGCCATATATTGTCTTCGTCTAGGTCTTCTGCTTTGATCGTATAATTTCCGAGCTCATATAGATAATTGACAACTAATTCATCAATCGATAAATCAAAACTGCTAGAATGTTCTGCATCAATTCTAATCTTTACTAAGTTATTATTATCATCATCAACAAAATCAACGACCTCAGCCCATTCATCTTCTAAGAATTGCCATGTCTGAACAGTAGTCGAATTTATTGAGTTCGGACCTATACTTCTCCAATCATTAATAAAGAAATCAAATATTGAAATTTCTATCTCATCAACTACTTTTGAGAGGTTTCCGATATAGTCCACGATGAGATAATTTGGAAGAATTCCAAGATCTAATGGTTGATTGAAAGCCATTTCTATTGCTATTCTCTGTTTTCCTCCAGAAGAGACCGAATCAACAGTCCAAAAATTATTATCCTCTTTTTCAGTATCTTCAGAGGAGCTAATTACAGCAGCACCGGTTTTTATATCTGCCGTTGCGTCAGTGGAAGTTATAGTATGATTATCTCCGGTAAGACCAAATAAATCGAAAAATGAATCGGTTGAATTTCCTGATTCAAGTCCAACTTCCGTTGCATGTGTTAAAGTAGAGTAAGGCCAATAATCATACCATAGAATATCATTCCTATCTAAAGGATTGTGCCAACTATTTGGAATCTCACCATATGTTCTATGATATATATCACCCTCTTTCGATTCTAAACCAGAGGGACTAATGAAGGTTCCATCATTTTTGAAATCTCGATAATATTTATAAGGGAAATCGACTAAAGGTCTTTCCCAGATTATTTCAGCATTTTTACCGCTAATTGCCAAGAATCTTGTATAGGGTGCTAATAATGCTCTATTGATTGCTTCTTCCCTGTAATTATTTTCACCGTCCTCATCATAAGATGTTATTGAAACGGTTGATTGTCCAGTAAGATCTTTAATATAATCTTCGAGCTCTGGAGGATATGCACTCGGCATTATCCATCCAGCATAATCATCAATATTATCATCATCAATATCCCCGATGTTAACAATATCTCTAAATCCCTCGTAATAATTAATGGGGGATTTAGTCTCCCATATTACTCTTCCTGTTGCTCCACTAATGGTCAAGAATTCAGAGATCAAAGTTTCATCCTCAGTAGGGTCTCCATCCTGTATCTTATACGATTGCCAGCAATTAACCCCCATATCTTCACCTTCAAATTCCCTCCATGTTGGGTCAAAACTACTGATTCTCTGAAATAGGAAGTCTCGTACTTTATCACCATCAATATCTTCAATCTGAATCAGTTCTGTACCTCCCGTTGCTTTAGATCTAGACCATAGAATTTGCCCGTTTTTCGTATCGATAAGCATATATTTACCATCATCACCAATAGCAAACAAATCATCAACACCATCATCATTAGTATCTCCTACATTTAATAAATACTTACCAACAGTATCAGTATCGTCATAATCATCGTCCCAGTCATCTCCCGTCCTAACGACAATAGATGATCCCGATGAGTCCAAGCCGTAGGAAAAATAATCATTATAGTAAATACCCTGATAATTTGAACCTTGACCTGTCGCACCTTCAAAATTATTTCTAAAGAAATATCCTCTAGTCTTTGATCCTACATTAATGAATTCTGGATATGAAGCTGTATAAAGAGTATTATCGTAATCAAATTCACCTCCACTTATGTCTTCAATAGAATCACCATCAAAATTAAAAATAACACCCTCAAACTCGACCTCTTCTAAATTATTAAAATCCTCATCAGAATATTCCAGATGGTACGCAATTGCTATATATTCTTTTGAACCGTCTCCATTAATGTCAATGGTATTTAATAATTTCATTCCAGCATGTTGAAAAATTCTCCGTTCACAGCTATAAGGGGAAGTTAATATCTCATTAGTTGATCCCACTTCATCATCATATTCTGGTATTTCATAAAGTTCATAGCTATCTATTTCTTCACCATCATCACCTGAGACCGCATATAAATATCCGTCATCTGTAGAAACTATTATATCATCACCGGATATAAGTATATCATCAATAGAGCTATCTACTTCTTTCTCTACTACCACTGCTAAGCTTCTAACTAATATCGTTGTTGAAGGAGCTATTTCTGAAGTCCACTCAAGTTCTCCAGTATCCATATCAACTGCTACTAATTCTCCTGCTTCTGAACCCGCAATAATTTTATCATCTAATTGTTCAATGTTCCAGATATCATTAGTACAAGCATCATCATTTACCCAAATTTCATCTCCCTCATCTCCCTCTAAAGCAATAATCCTATTCCAAGAGGAAATGACAACATCTTGGCCGTCTTGATCATCAATATCATCAACTACTTCAACATCCCATGTATAGGTAGTAAATTCTCGAACAGCAAAAGTCTCAGAATCATACCCTTTAACTCTTGGATCGTATTTCCAAATCTCACGCCCATCATCTGAAGCAATAGCAATGACATTAGCGTGATCTCTGTCGTATACCACCAAAACTATGTCTTTCAACCCATCTCCGGAAAGATCATTAATTAAATCAAATGCAATTACATCTCCAAATGTCATATAACTCATGCTTATGACACCATCCAATGAGAGTGTTGCAATTCCTCCGTCAGTTCCTATAACAATGAATTCTTCTCCTCCATCTTCAAAGGTAACCTTTTGAGGCTGCATACTCGCTCCCTCACCTGGCATTCCACTTCCAAATCTCCATAATAATGAATCAATATCTTCATCTCCATTTTCTTTAGGTTCCTCGTAGTAATAATCTATTAAAGGAGGCAATATAATCGCAAGAATTGGCACTGCTACTAATGCTGCTATTATCCCCATCGATATTGGTTTCTTATGTTTTTTAACAAATGGTTTGAGCTTAGATTTAAATTCCATTTTTTATCACATTTGTAATTAAATAGTTTTTTTATTAGATAAAAGATGAAAAAAATTAAGATGTCTATTTATTTAAAGCTTTAGTAAAATTAATTGATGAAAAAAGAGCGTTAATTATATGAATAATCTTAAAAATCCCTTAAATTAACTGAAAATAGCAAATGGGTGTAATTAATATGTCAAAAAAAAACCGGCATTATTCTAGACTTAATAGGAGGGTTTCTTGCCAATTTTTCGACGAGTTTTTCTTTTTTTATTTTACAGAACGAGTTTTAATCTTCTTTTGGCAATTCCTCAGGTATTTGGAACGCATTAAATAATGTATCTAAATCCCCGCTTTTATTAAATTTTTCTTCGGTAAAAATAGGAATTGAAACTTGTAATAATTTAGTTTTAGGTTTATCTTTTTCGTGAATATATAATTCAATTCCCTGCATTTTTCTATCATTTATAATTAGACGGGGTGTGTAATTCTTAAAAAAAGTAAAACCTCTATTTAACCTTCCTAATTTCAAGGGTTTTTTGATTTCCTTTTTTTCTGTTAAAAAAGATTCGGTTATCTCTTCATCAGTATATATATCTCCTCCTACAATCATAAATTTTCTTATAAAATTTTCAGGGGGAGGAATTTGGTTTATATATTCTAATGATTGCTTTACACGCATCACTGGAAATATTTTAATATTAGCCTTAACTTTAAATCCACCTTCAAACTCTATAAAATCTTTTTTTCCAATAGCTAGTGCTCCTCCTCCACTAAGTGGTTTTTCCATTATATCTTGAAAAGTTTCATCTTTTTTAGAAAATTTGTTTAAAGGAGATATATTATATCTTAATTTAAGTTGTTGTTTAAGCATTTGTGCTAATCTATTACCATACATTTGTAATTTGAAAGAACTTTTATAACCATTATAAGTCCAAATTCTATTCATATTATGATCAACTATAAGGTAAACTTTGTTCTCTTTTATTACATCACTAACGATTTCACCTTCATGAATTTCCTTAGTCATCATATAAGGAAATTCGTCTAATTTAACAACCTCAAAGACTTGCATAGAATATCCTAAAAATTTCTTTTTGTGTCAAATAAGCTATTATTCAATAAAATATTTAAATTTTCATACCCTTTATTACTCAATTTTCTTTTTATAAGTTTACGATCTTCCTTTTGTAAGTTTGATAAAAATGAGTTCTGAGAAAAGAGTATATAAATTAAATATTTCTGGTGGAAACAAAGGTCCTGGAAAGGGATTATCCAAATTAGTACAAATTGACGAGAATAAATTTAGATTTGATGGCATGAAAATTGGAGATTCCATAAAAGGGGGATTAATTGGATTTCCTAACTACGAATTTGAGATTACAGGAGGGAGTGATGCTTCCGGTTTTCCAATACGAAAAGACGTGCATGGTCCCGTAAAGAAAAAGATTTTAGTTTCCAAACGAGCTATAGGGTATAAACCCACAAGGAAAGGGCAAAAAAGGAGAAAAACGGTAAGAGGGAACGAAATAACCCACGATATAACTTTAATTAATCTCAAAGTTATAAAATATGGAGAAGTAGAACTTTTTAAAACAAAAGAATAAGATAAGAAGGTGACTTGAGATAGTTAAGGTTAAGAAATGTTCTTTCTGTGGCTTCGACATCCCCATTGGAAGAGGGATAATGTTTGTTAGGGGAGATGGTACTATTCTAAACTTTTGTACAGCAAAATGCAGAAAATCAATGTTAAAATACAAGAAAAATCCGAGGAAAACTCGCTGGACTGCCCACTACGGCAAGCATTAAAAATACTATTTTTAAAAAAGAACAGCGTAAATCTACCTATCACTTATTGAAGTCGTGGAAATTTTAAGAGATCATCGATTAGGTCAACATGCGAAACCACCATCCTGCGGCAGCAAAATCTATCAATACCTAGCTGAGTAAAGGCATCTTCAGAACTTACACCTTTTTCTAATAAATCAAGATAAGGTTGATAGATATGAGCGATAAGTTTACCACAAGAAAAGCATCTGATAGGAATAATCATTATAATTAATTAAAAGATCCATCCTAAAAAAATTTTGATATTTTCAGCTCTAAATCATAAATCTTATTTTATAGTATATACTTATTTTCTCATTATAGACTCTATGATTAATGAAAATATATATTAATATATTAGAATGAGATGATAATGAAATGTCATATGTTAAGTTTAAAGTTCCAGATAAATTAAAAGAATCAATTAAGAGTATTTTAAATGCTATCGCTGATACAAAAGATTCAAAAATCCGCAAGGGGATGAATGAAGTTACTAAAAGCATAGAACGAGGTCAAGCTAAATTTGTTGTGATGGCTGAAGATGTATCCCCTCCAGAAATATTATATCATGTACCTCTCCTATGTGAAGAGAAGAATATTCCTTATGCTTATATTACGACTAAAAAGAATTTAGGAAATGCAGCAAATTTAAATATTGGAGCTTCTTCAATCGCAATTGATAATGTTGGCACAGGAAATGAAAAGATATTAGATGATATAATAAAGCAGGTTGGAGCATTAAAAAAATAATTGGTGAACCCTTTTGGCTAAACTTGATAAATCAAAAAGTATTGGGATGGTGGATCAATCAATTCCAGCTCAAGTTATTGCCGTTGTTGGGCGTACAGGACTTCATGGGGAGGTAACTCAAGTTAAAGTCCGTATCCTTGAAGGTAGAGATAAAAACAGAATTCTTACGAGAAATGTTAAGGGGCCTATAAGACTGGATGACATAATCATATTACGAGAAGTCGAGAGAGAAGCTCGAAAGCTGCGCGGTCGCAGACATTAAATAAATGGTTCTTTTTCAAGCAAGGAAAATAAGAAGAATAAAAGTGGTTAGTCATTTTTATTGTTTTCAAAAAATTCGAGTAGTTCTAGATTTGTATCGTATTCTTTATATAGGAATTCTCTTAGAGCAGTTCTAATAGCTTCTGATCTGGATGCGATTAACTTTTTAGAAATGAGATATTGAATGTTCTTTTCATAATTTTCAGGTAAATTTATTGTTATATTTTTCATGGGAGGTTTACCTTCTTTTTTATCTTTCATTTAATTCGCTTCCATTAATATTTGAGATGCATTGGTATTTTAGAGTTTAAAAGTCATTGGAATTAAAATTTTATTTTTATTTCTCATAAAGAGAAGCCCATAATATATTCCTATTGTATTTTAATATAAGTATAATAATTAGAAGTGTAATATATATATTTGCTTCTATATAATGCGCTCTATATCAGATATAAGAGATTTAATTGAACGATTTAAATTCATGTTTATAATATCATTGAAAAAATTTTATTTAAAATTCGAAATTACAATCTTTCTTCCTTTTTGACGTATCTTCCCCGTGTTTCAATAACATCAATGTTTTTTATTATTTGATGATTTTCTTCTGTTGCTTCTTTACGATATTGTTGGTGATAACCTGTTAGAAATGCATTAAAACACATATTAAAATCTTTACCATGGGTGGAAATCAGTATTCTTTTTAATAAATGGAGATCAACGCTCTTATCTTCAATTGAGTCCGAATATTCATGAAGTCCAAAATCAATAAAAAAGATTTTTTGATTTTTTGTGAGAATAATATTACTCGTCGTAATATCGCCGTGGATATGTCCGTTCATATGTAATATAGCAATATAACGACCAATTTCTTTAAAGATTTCCTCTTTCCTCGAATTAGCTAACCTATCAAGAACATTCTTCAATTTTTCGCCCTCTATGTATTTCATTACTATTATTGAATTCTTAGTGTCAATTTCATACACTTGAGGGACATTTAGTCCATAATTTTTAACCCTAATAAGGGCTCGAGCTTCGTTTAATGTACGAATATTTCTAATAGTTTTATCTAGTTCCTCATTACGATATTTTTTAGGTATTCTGTATTTAAAAATAACTTTCTTGTCAAACCAATTTCCACAGTAAAGATTAGCTTCAGCACCTTTATGAATGATTTTTTCTTTCATAATATTCGAATCTATTGTAATCCTAATCCCTCCATGGCACAGTAATCTGATCCATTCTTTCTTTGGGTTTTATAAATGTATCTGAGATTTCTTGCCCTCCTTCCATCTTATATCGTAAAATACCAGTCCAACCAATCATAACCCCATTATCTCCAGCGTATTTAAGAGGTACTACTTCAAATCTTGCATTATGTTCTTTGCAAATATATTCAATCATTTTTTGTAATTTTTTATTTGCAGCAACTCCACCAGTTAGTAATACTTCTTTTTTTTCAGTATGGGCTAACGCTCTCTCTGTAACCTCCGTCAACATAGCGAAACATGTTTCTTGAACTGAATAGGCTACATCGCTTAAATTATAATTCTTACCATATTGCTCCGATTCTATTAATCTTTTAGCAGCAGTATATAGTCCAGAAAAAGATAAATCCATACCTTTCACTACATAGGGCAATTCTAAGTAATTATTTGATTTTTGAGCTAATTTTTCTATTTTCGGTCCACCTGGATGGGCTAATCCTGCATCTCTAGCAAATGAATCCAACATATTTCCTATTGACAAATCTAGGGTTTCTCCAAATATCTGATATCTAGCAGATTCAAAAGCGCTTACAATTGTATTCCCTCCAGATACATACAAAGTGAGGGGATCTTCAATATTGCACATTAAACGTCCAATTTCGATATGTGCGATGCAATGATTTACTCCGATAATTGGAATTTTTAAAATTTGACTGAGCATACGTGCTATAATAGCACCTATTTTCAATACTTGTCCAAGACCAGGACTATCGCTAAATGCAATAAGACCAATATCTTTTATTGAACAATTTGCATTTGAAAGTGCGTTTTTTATAGTTATCATAAAGTTGTTTAAATGATGTTCTTTTACTAAGACGGGATGCAATCCTCCCTCTTTAGGGGTATAAATGTCGTTTACAAGGCTATAAACATTCCCTTCAAAATCTAAAACTCCAACACCAAAAGTATGCGCTGTGCTTTCTATGCCAAGACAGATTTTTTTTTTGGATTCCATATATTTTACCTAATTTATTTATGAACTTATTTTTTATTTGAAAAGAGACCTATTAATAATTGAGATATAATTGTGCGTAAAAGAAAATTATAAAGAGAATTTTTATTATTTTATTAATATGGTTAAATATATTATCTCGATTTAATACGTTTTCGAGGAGATCTTCTTTTGGACGTTTGAGTCTTTTTTCCTTTTCTTTTAAAAACTGTATAAGCACAACGTCCACAACTCCAACGATCATAATGGTCCGCTAGAAAAAATCCTACACCACATTTTGGACATTGCCTGTGGGTTCTAATTAATTTATCATCTTCAATTTTATAATATTTTGATGCATCAGTCATTTAAAACTCGCATTATTATTGTTTTATTATTTATAATCAAATAGATGTTTATAATTTTCCTTCTTTTTCTTAAGTTTGTAAATATTTTCTCTTTTATCTTTTGGTAAATTTCGCACTTGTATGTGAAAAGGTTCAAAGTATTGAAGTTCTTCCACATTATCATATATATATACTTTTGCAATGTCTTGGGTTGCCCCAAAATGAGTTTGAATATTTTTTATGATAGTAAGTGTTTCGTTGGATGTTTTTAAAGCTGATATTTTCTTTTTTATTTCAAGTCTATTTGGAGTTCCTCCACTCATTCTATCTATTCTAACTTTTAATTCTATTCTATCAATTAATAGATTCTTTTTTTCTTCCAAAATTTCTACTTCGAACGACATACTTAAAATATAAAATTATGAATAAGAAATAAAATTTTGTATTTTATAATTAAAATAATAAAAAGAGAGAAAGCTATAAAAATTTAAAATTTTTCCATTAGATTTATATATTTTTTGACTTTATTTTGAATTTCTAAATTGACATCTACAAGTACAATTCCTTCAGGAATGATAGTCCTTGCATCCGTAATTGGAGGCTGCCCATAAAAAATAAAATTCTTAACATTCTCTTCCAATGGAAGTTCTAATACTATAGGTAAGACTAATAAATCCTCCTCTCCTTTTGTAATTTTAAGTAAAGTTTTTTTTTTAGATTCAATGATATTTTTTAATAGAGACCAGCTTTCTTTTTGAATAGTTCCTTTAGGATTTTCAAGTTCTACAATTTCCTCAAAATTCTCAGTTTCGATATAAATCTTCTTTCTCTGAGTTTTCTCATCAATGATACAGAGTTTTATAAACGTTTTTAGAAATTGATTAGCTAAGAAATCTTTAGTTACAATATCTCCTACTATATACAAATTGATTGATAAACCAGATTTAATATAATTTTTGATAATATCTTCTACTTTTAGAAGCGTTTCTTCCCTCTTGCCAGATATTAATTTATCTAAAGGTTGAGCAAATTCATATCTTTTATCTTGGGGAATTTTTAAATTATATTCCATCCACATCAATGTAATATTAAATATGAATTCTAATTTATAGACTAAAATCTTAGAAAATTTTAACGAACTCGTAGCGCATATTTGCCCGGCATTCCAACTTTAAGGTATTCAGCGATTTTTGATTCACCCGGTTTAAGAATAATAACCTCTCCCGTAAAATCGTCACTTAAAGTGTGAGTTTTGCATTTTGGGCAAACTTGCTCGCTTTTAGTTATAATATGGCACGTTTTACAAGCTTTTTCTTTAATAATAACCACCCATTTAGCTTGCCTTTTCAGCAAGTTCTTCTTCGATATCAGCTTGAATCCAATCTTCCTTCCCTAAGAATCTTTGTCGCATAGTTAATCCCAGTTTACCCGAGCGCCCCATACCGAGAGAGACCGCTATAATTCTTGCTCTCACTGAGTCTTTTACTTCAAGGATTTTTCCTGTTTCCTTTCCTATAAATCTATTTCCTACTTGTTCGTATGATATGTAGTCATCACATATTTGTGACACATGTACAAGACCATCAAGGGGCCCTAGGCGAATAAAGGCTCCAAAATCAACAATTTCAACGATATCTCCCTCAATGATTTCTTGTAATGATGGTTTGAAAGAAAGAATTGTAAATTCGACCTCATGGAAGGTATTTGGCTGACCTGGGATTATTATACCAGGGCCAACATTGAGTACATCAACGATAGCAATAATAAAACCGTATTCTCTGGTAATAATTCCTTCATAATCTTCACTAAGAATAATTCTTGCCGATACAACTTTTTCCTGGCTAAATAAGAAGGGAGGAATTTCTATCTTTCCCGCGATTGTGTAAAGCTTGAATATAATTAATCAACCTCTTAATCTGAGCGCTCTCCTCAGAGCATATTGGTATAGATTCTAAAATTTAATACAAACACTTAAAATTAATAGTCCTTTAAACTGATTTATTTATATAAATTCTTAAACATATGATAGAATTAATATTTTGTGATTTTTCTTGATTAAAAACATTTAGAAGTAGAAATTAAATTATCTTCGCAATCTTATCACATGTACGTTTACAATCGAGAAATATTAAACCAAGCCTAACATCTTTCGTAGTAGATACAGTTAGCACTGCGTTTTGCCCCGCTGCTAGCACAAGCAAATATCCATCAGTTCCTTTAACATAAACTTGTTCAAAATCACCTTTACGCATTTCTTGTATCGCCCGCTCAGCTAATGATAAAAGTGCTGCTGTCATAGCCGCTATCCTCGTCTCATCGATCCCTTGAGGCAATGCTGAGGCAATGGGCAAGCCTTCGACTGAGACTATCGCTGCAGCCTTTACTTCTGGGATTGCCGATAAGAGTCTTTTTAAGATAATGTCAAGGGTTTCAGGTACTTGTTCGTCCATAGAATGATTTTCTCCAAAATTATAATCTTAATTTAAATTAGATTTTAATAAAGTTATAACTTTACTTATAATTAACTTAGTTTAATAGTATTTATTTTTTTTTATTTCATACTTTATTTAATTTAATAATTTTTAAAAATAAAATCTAATTCTCAACAAGAAAACATTCATTTGGTCTCTAAATAAAAAGAAAATAAATAATATATCTTCCTAAGATTAATTCAGAGTAGTTCGGTTTTTATCTAAAGCATTTTACCAAAGAAGAGTTAAGGTTTGGTATTCTTTTCTTCTTTATATTCTTTTTTCAGCTTCACACGACCGTGTCTCCATATAGAAATCGCTTCAATTGGGTATTTAATTTTATTTTTACGCAGAATAAAGGTAAAAAGACCAATTAAAAAGAGGGCAATAATCAAGCTAATAATGATCCTTATAAAATTAATTTTGAGGATTATGGTGTAGAGATAAATAGAAATAATCGCAAGAAGTCCGTTAGTGATTAATATAATATGAATAAGGTCTGTTATTTTATTGGTCTTAAGTTTACGTGATTTATAAATACCTTCAATCCCAAACTGAAGATTTAGAAAAATGGTAAAGAAGGCTAATATCATTAAAATTTCCGAAATTTGAGAAATAAGACTTGGAATATGGAAATAAATAGAAAAGGGAAAAAATGGAGCAATGTAAGCAAAATAACGCTCTTTATAAATAGTGAAATGATTTAAAAATAAGTTAACTAAAGAGCAATCTATTGCAAAGGCACATATTGGTGCAGTTTTTGCTGGATTTGTATCAAGGACATGAAGTATAAAAATAAAGGAATACAAGGAAAAAGTAGCTATACCAAGATTAAAAACTATAAATATTGCAAAAGATATTGAAAAAATTACTTCATCAACAGATGGCACAGGTGTTCTGATATTTCTATTAGAATCAAAAAGATTTAGGGGTATTATAGCTTCAAATAACCATATAAATTCAATAAAAACAGTGATAATAGTCAACATAAAAAAAAATAGAATCTGAAAACCATACACAATCCAATTTTTTGTTTTAGGATTCATTTTATCAATATGAATTAATTAAAATCGTGATTTTCTCTTATTTCCTCAATTTTATTAAAGAGATTGGCTATTTTTTTTTAAATTTTAATTTTAAATCCATTTTATTAATGAATGGCAGCCAATACCTTCACTTTCTGTAACTCTTCCTAAAATCCTAAATGTGCTTCCTTCTCTTCCTGTTTCTTTACACTTATTTCGGGAGACCAATTCTACGTGATCATCTACAATCACCGCATGCTTTACGGAAGCGCTACTTCCAAAAGGCGTTAAAACTTCTAAAAAACCTCTATCACCCTCTTTTTTCAGAGGTTCTAGACTGTCAACATCTCTTAATATTATTCTAGAGTATTGTGGACAATGAAATATAAAATCTTCATATTTATCGGACCAATGGCTACCAAAAACAATGGGACATTCTGTAATCCCATATATATCAATCACACTTTTACTCTCAATTCCAAATAATTTAACTATATTAGATACATATTGCGATTTATTAATAGGATCATATTTCAATTGTGCTTTATGACCATCCCAGCCACCACCACCCGTTACAACATCAAGCCCGTCTCCAAAATTATAACTTATGTCTTTTTCTCTTAAATATTCCATGAATTTAGATATTAAATAATTACTACCCCCTATTCCAATGTTGTATCTTTTATCTTCTGGCTTTTGTAAAAGTTTATTTATAGTTTTTATAAGATAACTTTGTTTAATATAAAATCCCCCTACAATACTTCGGGTCTTTATTATCGCCTCTAGTGCTTTTAAAATTGAGAAACTAAAGAGATATTTAACTTTAGTCATTTCTTCATTAACTTTATAATAATTACCACTATATGCACGTACGGGTCTTTCTTTGGTAAATCTTATACAAAATCGATCCAACATTTTTGCACTAGGGGAAAAAAGAAATACTTTTGCATTATCCCAATCTCTAGGAATAAAATCTAAAAAGCATTTTCTTGACATTTCATATAGAAAATTCATGTCATTTTTATTAACTCCGACGAGAGATGGATCGCCACTAGTAGTAGATGAACAGTTCCAATGCTGGAGGTTATCTTCAGGAATTTTTAATAATTTTTTATACATGCCCGCACTTTGTTTATAAAAAGTTGTCGAAATATATGGAATTGATTCTAAATCATCTATACTATTTAAATCATCTACCTTAAAACCTGCATGCTCAATCATATCTCTGTAGAATTCATTCTTATCGATATTTTCGGTAATTATTTCTCTCATTAATCTGATAAACTCCATATCTTTATAATCTTTTTTAAGAGTATTTTGAATTACAGATGGAGTTATACTTTCTGACAATGATATTCCCTCTTCGATTAATTCTTCTCTTTTATTATTCATCAATTTTCTTAAACTTATATTAAAACGGGTAAATAAATAATTTAATATAATAAATTATAAAGTTATTTTCATTAATCTATTTTTTCTTTTTCTAAATATTTAGAAAAATATAAAAATCCCCTTAAATACCAAGATATTTCAACTGGAATTTGAGGAGTCTTTATTTTATAATTAGAATAAATTGTCTCAACATTTATTTCAAATTTTATTATTAATATTTGAATTAGGGTTATTTTTTTGAAAAAATTTAATATAAATCAAAATTTATTGAATGGAAAGGATATAATACTATATTTGGTTTGTTAATCATTACAATTACAAATTTGGACTTATTAGCTAGTATATACAATACAATTTTTTCACTATTTTTATTTCTTCTAGCTTGTATTATGTTTTATATAGCTAAAGAAGGTTATAAGGCAAATAATCGCTATGGAGGGAGTTCAACATTAGTGTGTGGAATATTATTTTTAGTTTTTGGATTTTATAATTTATTTGTCGGATTTTTCCCTTTTCCTTTTATGGGATTCATGCTTTGGTGGATCGGGATGATATTTATCGTTTATATTGGGTTTGCTTTAATAATTAAGAATGTAGTGAAAAAATTGGATAAAGAAAAACCAAATTCTGAGAATTCAAAGAATTCGATATTAAAAAAATATGTTATTCTAATGACTAAAGAAAATCCATATAAAAAAGAAATTTCTTTTAAAATGGAAATAGTAAGAAAAAGTTTCCATCTGTTTGGAATTTTATTTATTTTAGCATATTTTGGATTTTTCTTTCTTTTTCCTATAAGTCGAATAATAAATGATACACTTATTATCTTCTTTAAAGAATATGAATGGTTTTATGGTCTTTTATGGGGTAGCGTTCAAAATTACCCTTATTCTAAAGGGGATTTTCAAGCTGTTGTGGATCTTACATTGTTTGGTCTAATAGGAGCTTTGGTATTTGCTATAATTTCTGAATTCATTAGAATTTTTTGGGGTCCCGAATACTCAATTTTCAATTTTTTAACAAAAGCTATTCTCAGAGATAAGGAGTACAACGCTTTCGGTGCACACATATATTTAATAACGGGTATTATCTTTTCTTATATGCTATATTTTATAGGAATCGTTAATATATTAACTGTGACAGTTGCGGTGCTTATATCATGCTTTTCAGATGCTCTTGCTGCCTTAATCGGGCGAAAATATGGCAATCATAAAGTTAAATGTATCGGCGGTGATATAAAATCTATTGAGGGATTTATAGCAGGAACCGGAATCGCATTTTTAATTGCTTTGATTGTCCTTGGTCCAATCTACGCATTAATAGCTGCTATAATTTTTTTCATATTGGATTTCTTTCCAACGATTATTGCAGATAATCTTCTAAATCCAATATTAATTACAATAGGCATTTCAATAAGTATAATGTTATTAGGATTACCAATTGGATGGTTTTAAATATAATATTAATGTTGGTCACATAATAATGAGAGAATTAATTGACGAATTAAAAGATATTAAGTTAGCGATTTTTGACTTGGATGGTGTAGTTTACAGAGGAAATACCTTAATCCCGAACGCTGATAAAGTTATTCAAAATTTAAAAGATCTATCTATTAAAGTAGTATATAATTCTAATAACTCAACAAATACCAGACTTAAATATGTTGAGAGATTAAAAGGCTTTAACATTCCAAGTGAGATTTCAGACTTTTATACAAGCGCTTCAATCACTTCAACTGAAATAACAAAAATAAAAAAAAATGCAAACATTTTTATAATTGGAGAGAGTGGCTTGCGAGAGGAATTAAAATCATTAGGGCATAAAATTATAAAAGATCCACCTAAGTATGACGATATAGATTTTGTAATAGTAGGGCTTGATAGAAATTTTAATTATCAAAATTTATCTATTGCTCAAAAATGTATTTTGGAGGGAAACGCACAATTTTATGCAACTAATGCAGATTCGACTTTACCAGTTGCTCGAGGCTTAAAACCAGGGGCTGGTGTTATGGTCAATGCTGTAGAGATTTGTACAGGGAGAAAACCAGTTAAAATTTTTGGAAAACCAGAACCTTACGGAATAAACCTTGCTTTAAAAGATTTGAATATCCCTCCTAACCAAGCTTGCATTATTGGAGATAGACTTAATACAGATATACTAGCAGGAAACCGCGCAGGAATAATAACTATTACTGTTTTAACAGGGATTACTTCAAATGTAGAAATTGAAGAAATGATAAAAAAGTCAAAAGAGAATCAAATTGAGGATCAAAATCTCCTGCCTAATATTGTGTTAAATACTTTAGAAGAGATTTTCATTTAATTTGTATTTTATTTCTAGTTTCTAAAGATAGTTCATTTTCCTCTGAATTCTCAATCTTAAAATCCTTGAATATCAAATAGACTAGGATTAGCATTAAAGATATAGCAAATAAACTTATTAAAAGCACATAAAAAATGTAACTTCTTATATCAGATATAAGGTTAGGTACTATAAAGTTAAATTGACTTTCGAAATAAAAGGGGCCAATTATTTGACATATGAGTAAAATTAATGTAATTATCAGGATCAAAATTAAATATTTTCTTTGAAGCGGATTTTTGAGTAAATATAAGCTTATTGGGATAATTATAGGAAAAGCTATAAAAAAAATACGGGAATAATTTACTGATAAAAAACCCAGTAGAAATATAAATGGTAGAAGGATTATTGAATTCTTCAAAAAAGGATTTTCGATTTTTTTTAAATATAAATATAAAAAACTAATCAGCCATAAGACTCCAAATGTTCGATAAAACATATAGGGATGATAGAAAAGCTTCCTATTAAATAGGAACAAATTCAATTGTAAGACAAATACAATTCTAGAAAATGAATAATAGATATAATTAAAACCCATAATATAACGAATTATTAGGAATACACTTATAGGAGGTATTGATATTAACAATGTAGATAGAATACTTGACCTTAGATCTTTTTCTTTAAGTTCCAAGTAAAAGAATAAAACTAAAGTAATTAAAAGAATTTCCTTATTTATCGTTCCAATAGTTACACTAATAAGAAACAGTTTTTTATTTGAATCTACTAACGCATATAAAGCTAATAAAAAGAAGAAGAAGGTTAAGAATTCAACAAAACAGATATTTTGGAGAAGGTAAATATTTATTGGACTTATAATAAATAAAAAAACACCACTCAAACTAATTGTAAAGCTAAATCCGATTTTTCTAAGAAAATAATAAAATAAAAGGGATGTAGCGTAAAATCCAGTTAAATTTACAATTATAAATCCTATAAGAGTCTCAACTGGTAGAATTGACACTAATAAGGGCGTTAATATTCTATACATGAAAATGGGTTTTCTATCTCTAAAATTAGAATCTGCCATAACATAATACATATGAGCATCGCCTTCCGTACTTACCGTTAAGAATGGATGTATAAAAATCACGCCAATTACGATTATAGATAAAATTGTTAGGAAACACATTAGATTAAGTATAATAAATTGAAATCTAGGTGAATCTTTGTTTATAATTCTAATGCTCATTTTAAGTAATGGAATTTTTATTTCTATTCTCTAAATTTATTTCATTTTCATCAGAATTCCTAATCTTTAAATCTTTGAATATCAAATAGACTAGGATTAACACCAAATATATAGTGAATAAAGATGATAATAGCACATAATAAACATAACTTTCAAATTCAATTATAATTTTAGGTGTAGATCTGAAAAAATAAAGAGTACCAATTATGTGACTTATGAGTAAAATTAATGTAATTATCAGGATCAAAATTAAATATTTTCTTTGAAGCGGATTTTTGAGTAAATATAAGCTTATTGGGATAATTATAGGAAAAGCTATAAAAAAAGGACGGGAATAATCTAATGCAAAAAGACCCTGTAGAAATATAAATGGTAGAAGGATTAATGATCTCTTTAGAAAAGGATTTTCGATTTTTTTTGAATATAAATATAAAAAACTAATCAGCCATAAGACTCCAAATGTTATATAGAACATATATGGATGAAAGAAAATATTTATTTTGATCATGTTTAAATGCCATTGTAGAGTAATTATGATTGTAATATATGAATAATAGACAGCAATAAAATGCATAATATAACGAATTATTAGGAATACACTTATAGGAGGTATTGATATTAACAATGTAGATAGAATACTTGACCTTAGATCTTTTTCTTTAAGTTCCAAGTAAAAGAATAAAACTAAAGTAATTAAAAGAATTTCCTTATTTATCGTTCCAATAGTTACACTAATAAGAAACAGTTTTTTATTTGAATCTACTAACGCATATAAAGCTAATAAAAAGAAGAAGAAGGTTAAGAATTCAACAAAACAGATATTTTGGAGAAGGTAAATATTTATTGGACTTATAATAAATAAAAAAACACCACTCAAACTAATTGTAAAGCTAAATCCGATTTTTCTAAGAAAATAATAAAATAAAAGGGATGTAGCGTAAAATCCAGTTAAATTTACAATTATAAATCCTATAAGTGTTTTAACTGGTAGAATTGACACTAAAAAGGGCGTTAGTATTCTATACCTGAAAGGGATCCCTCCTTGCATAAGATTAATTTCTGCCATAAGATAATATTTATGCCCATCGTTTATGGGAACTACCGATAAGAATGGATCTATAAAAATTACGCCAATCACTATTATAGATAGAATTGTTAGGAAACATATTAAATTAAGTATAAAGAATTGAAATCTCGGCGAATCCTTGTTTATATTCATTGATCTAATACGTTTCATAAAAATTCTAAAATTTGGTTATGTTTAATAATTATAGATTTTTAAAAAAATAAATTTTTTTAAAACGATATTATATGTTCGGTATAATCCCTTTTATTGATAACGTTGCTGAAAAGAGCTCCAAATATTTTTCTTAACGTCATTAACTGATTTATTTCGATAAAAAGATATTTAAGAGCAATCTTTATTAAAAAAGGGATTTATTGAATAAATAATTATCTTTAGTGAATTATAATATATGTTTTGGCTATATTTATATTAGCTATTAAAACGGATATGTTACTTTTCCTTTTTTTGTCTCTAAATTTGATAAAAAAGCTCTAGAGATTCTGTTTGGAAAAATATGTCATCAAAAAATCTATTGGGTTTTTTTAATATATCTATTAATCTCAATTTTTAATAATTATTATCAATCTGGGTAATAAAATAAGGAAAAAAAGATATCTTTAAGGTAAAAAATGGGAATGAATCCCCATTATTAAGGAGTTGATATGTTTTATTAATCACTTATTAAACATAGCATATTAATCTGCAAATATTGTTGTCTCGTTAATAAAATTCTTTAAATAATGATTTTTCTTATAGCTTAATCTTTAGAAGATATTTTATGAAAATACTAAATTATTTGCGGATTCGGTTCATTCGTAATTAATTTAAGAGATTTTATAGAATTGGTTAAAAATACTATCGCCGACGAATATACGAAAACCCTTCTATTTCGTTTTTTTCAACTAATTTTTACTGATGCCGTAGTTCAATTGTTGGAATTAATTTTAATGATTATATTATTTTAAGAATATAAAAATATTCAAAAATCGAAAATAGCTTTCATTTTTTATAATATTCTTTAAAATTTTGATAAAAAACTTTTTCAGAAAGAACTAGAATTTCATTGATTCATATCTCAATAGTAGAAAAAGGATATTTAAATAGAGCCTATTTTAAGTTAGCTCCAATTTATCCATCATCATCTGAGAGATTTTAATAAATATCTCCTCAACATTTTCACCAGTTTTAGAAGAGCATTCAATAATATCGTCGATATTATTTTTTCTTGCCAATTCAATAGCTAATTCAGTGGAAACCGTCCTCTTTAAATTAAGATCTAATTTTCCTCCTACCATTATCAATGGAATATCTATCTCTTTTTTATCAAAACCTTCTTTAAAAACATTTAACCATTCATAAATATTTAAGATGCTAGAGTGGCGTGTAATGTCGTACATAAAGATTCCCCCTGAAGCTCCCTTTGCATAACTGGGTAAAAGAAATCTGAATTTATCTTCTCCAGCAAAATCCCATATTTGTAAAGTAATTTGTTTTTGAGCATGGTTTAATTTTTTCATATAAAAGTCAGCGCCAATTGTAACCTTATACTCGCTTTTAAATAGTCCTGTAAGATACCGATTGACCAAAGTAGTCTTCCCTACACCTCCGTTCCCGAAAACACATACTTTATACTTTAATGACATAGTTTTAATTTAATTCAAATCTTAAAAAAAAACTTTTTAATCAAAATTTCTGTTAATTTCTTTAGAGTAAAATAATCCTATTTTTTATTAGAAGTTAAATGAATTTAATTAAATTAACCCTGCTATTTCTACCAATTTTCGAGCTATTTTATAGAAAATTAATTCTACATTTACGCCTGTTTTTGCTGAACATTCAATATAATCGTGAAGCTCGTATTCTTTTGCTAGGAGAACCGCATCACTGCTAATAACAGATCGTCTATCGTGGAGGTCTAACTTACCACCAACCAGGGTAATAGGAATTTCATGATCACTGTCCTTAGTACCTTCATAAAAACCTTCAAGCCATTTAGGTAAGTTTCTTAAACTAGAAACCCTTGTTATATCGAACATAAAAATACCACATGAGGCTCCTTTTACATAACTTGGTAAAAGGAAACGAAATCTGTCTTCACCAGCAAAATCCCAGATTTGGAGTGCTACTTTTTTACCCTCTATTTCTAAAGTTTTAAGTAAAAAATCAACTCCTATCGTCATTGTTGTATTACTTTTAAAGATTCCCGTTAAGTATCTATTGACTAAACATGTTTTTCCTACTCCACCATCACCGAAAATGCATACTTTAAACATTGCGTCTTGCAAAAGATTCTCCCGTAAATCTTATCTTATTTAAATAAATTATTAATATACAATTTGTATTGTTCTTTTTTAAAGTTTTATTAAAAAAAACATTGATTTTCATTTATACCTTAAAATAATAATTAAAATAAAACTAAAATATTTAATCGTTTTTATTTAAATTTCCTTATTTTTATAGAAATCAGAGTAGAATTTTAAGAAATAATAATTTGACAACCTTGTATTTATAATTGAATCTATTTGAATAAATTCATTAGGAGCGTGAGCGAATCCACCAACGCCCAGACCTCCACTGATAAAATTTAACCCCAACATTTTTTTTATTTCGCTTAGTGGAGCAGCAGCTGCGCTTATTGGCCATAATTCAGTAGAAACTCCTAAAAAATCTGCACTTTTTATCAGACTTTTAACTAACGCAACATCTTTTTTGACTCTACATCCTTCATACCCCGCATTCCTAATTAATTCAATTTTGGATTTAGTACCTTTAGAGAAATTTTCAATTTTTTCTTTAATTTCTTTGAAAATTTGTTCTACAGAAATATTATGTGCAAATCTAATGTCTATTTTGCAGATTGCTTCATTTGGGACATAATTTTTCGTTCCTTGTTCTAAATAGCCGGATTTTAATGTGGAAATATTAAAGGTTGGATTAAATAAGTAATTGGTAAATGTCAATTTAGGATCGATTTCAATTGTTTGCACTATTCCGGCTTTCTTTATTATTTTATTTATATTGAATTTTTTGATTAAATCGTCGATTAGCGTTTGTTCTTCTTCTGAAAGCACGTAAGGTTCTTTCAAGCAGTCAATGTGAAACTCATTACTAGAATAGATGGTATTAATTAAAGAGATCAAATCAGACGCAGGATTTGGGATCAATGCACTAAATGCTGAGTGTGGCTCTTTATTTTCTGATGAAACTTTTATGGTTAAAGATATAATTCCCTTATAACCTAACTTTAAAACTGAAATTCCGTTAAGATCTTGCTTTGTTGATGGATAATAGGCGCCAATACAATTTTCAAAAATCTTATTGTTAATTACATTTTCAAGATATTTCAATAAAGTTGGCGAACCTTTCTCCTCTTCACTGTCGAATAAAAGTACCAATGATATCGGTAATTCATTCTTCTCTTTCAATAATTTTATAACGTTTAAGAAGCATAATAAAGGGGTTTTTGAATTATAAGCACCTCTAGCGATTATACATTTACCTAAAGTATTTAAGGGTGGGGAAAGAATTCTTATTTCTGCACCAAAAGGGTCACATATCCATTGTTCTTTTTTATTTATTGGTTGAGTGTCGTACATCATATAAATAAGCAATTTTTTTTTTAATTTACCTTCAACTTTAGCAATAATTAAAGGATTAATTTCACCAGGACATTCAATGATCTCCTCAGAAAAGCTTGAAATATAAGAGATTAAAAATTTTTTTGCTTTTTTAATGCCTTTTTCATTTAGAGTATTACTAGGGATCTTCAAAAAGGGAATTAATTCACTTTTAATAAATTCATCATTGCTTATCTTTAATAGATCTTCTATTATTGGGATTTCATTCTCATTCTCATTTTTCATATATAATAAAATAGTTAAATTAATAATTAATTTAATTAATCATTGGAATTTGAAGCAATCAATTATAATGAGTAAAGACATATCGTCATATTCTATGAACTTTGAAGCTATAAACTTAATATTAGATGAAATGAAAGAATTAGGCACGTTTAAAGGAATTTTATTTTCTAAGCGTGATGGAGGATTAATTGCTGAAAATATTGGTAAAGATATTGACTATAATGAGTTTGCGGCGATGTGTGCTTCTGTTTTTGAAAGTGCTGAAGGATTAGGAAAGACCTTTGGAGTTAATAAAATTGGCAAGATTATTGCCGAATTAGGTGATCAAACAATAATAATTGTTGAATGCTCCAATAAGACTTTTTTAACATTCATAATTGGGAAAGAATCCAATGTTGATCTTGTATTTGATAATTGGGCTAAATATAATCAGAAAATAATAAACGCATATTAAATTCAAATTGAATTAAATCCTATAAGAAGTAATGTATACGAGCTTACCTGACATTAAACAATGAAAGTAAAAATTATTGCCTATTCGGATAATATTTGTCCATTCTGTTATATTGGAGCAAAACGTTTTGAAAAACTCAAGCAAGAAGTTGATTTTGATATTGAATGGAGGGGATTTGAAATTCATCCTGAAGTTCCCAAAGAAGGAATATCACTCAATATTATTTTCAAATCTCTTTATTTGAGTAAAGGTATTGAGTATATAGAGAACTTAGGCAAAGATGTAGGGTTAATAATTAGGTGCACTATGCTTTATAATTCACATTTAAGTTTAAAGGCGAACGAATTTGCTAAAAAAAAAGGGATCTTTAAAGAATTTCATTTAGCAATTTTTAAGGCATATTTTGAAGAAAATAAAAATATCGGAAAGGTTAATGTGATACTTGATATCGCTGAGAGTGTAGGTTTAAATAATCAAAAGTTAGAGGAATATCTACAAAGTGATGAAGCTGAAAATATTCTAAAAGAAAACTCAAATTTTGCATTTAAGCATGGAATAACTGGAGTGCCTACATTTATCATTGGAAATTCAATTATTGTGGGAGCGCAGCCGTATGATTTCCTTAAAAAAGCAATCTTAAAAGAACAAATTATGGATTGATAAACATTTTATAAAACTAAATATTAGGAAAAAAATTTTATTTTCTTTTTTAATTATGAAATTTGTTAATCAATGAAGTTCAAATACACAGATTATCATGTTCATACACGTTGGAGCCACGATATTAAAGAGTTCGGCCCAGCTTTCGAAGAATACATAAAAGTGGCAGAAAAAAATAAAATTAATATCTGTTTTTTAGACCACTATGAACTTCATTATATTGAAAATGATAAAAATTATCCATTTTACGGAGATGGCAAAATAAATCAATATCTTGAAAAAGTAGATAAACTTAAGGAAAATTTTGAATTTGTTTTTAGCGGTCTTGAAGTGGATTATTATATTGACAGGGAAATGGAATTATGGGAATTTATGGATGATTATAGGAAACAAATAGATTTCATTGCAGGAACATTACACGAGACGGAAGTTGGATATCCAGTAACCACAAGAGAAAAACTATTAGAGCTGTTAAGAAAAAAAAAAATAAAAGATATTGTGGATGAATATTTTGAATTAATGGAGCGATTAATAAATTCAAAAATTTTTAAAAATATTTGCCATCTTGATACCATTTTTAGATATTTAAATCCAAAAGATTTTAAACCGACTTTAGATTGTGATATATCGGATGAGAGAGTTTTAAATCTTGGTAGACTCTGTATTGAAAATAGAATTAGCATAGAATATAATCTCTCTGGAATAAAATATCCTATAGCACGTTCATTTCCCTCAAAACCTGTCATAAAACAATTAAATAAGGAAGGCGCTCGTATTTTTGTTGGCTCAGATTCCCATTCGGTTAATTATTTTCGAACTAGAATTCAGAAAGTTAAAAAAGCTTATAAATTTTTAAAGAAAAATTAAAAATTTCTTCAATAATTAAAGATCTAATTTATGCTTTTTCTTAAATAAGTCTTTTAATTCGCCTAGAATAGAGGATCTTGAATTAGGTGTTGGAGGCTCAATATTAGATTCTTCGAGGTGAATAGGCTCTTCAGCTGGTATTTCAGCTGGTACTTCAGCTGGTACTTCAGCTGATACTTCAGCTGGTACTTCAGCTGGTACTTCAGCTGGTACTTCAGCTGGTACTTCAAGATACTCCCTTCCTTCAATTGCTTCAATTCTCTGTTCTATTGCTGATAATTGGGATGAGATAGATTCAGAAAGTTTTATAATAGCATTCATTAGGCCTTCCACAATTTCTCCTAATCCATCAATTCTTGTAATAGCAGGGTCGCTTACACTATAATTTGATTTCATAACATCTTTAATATATTTGGAAAATTTTGGTTCATTAGATATTAAGGAGTATATCGAAGTTAAATAGGTTTCATAATCTAATTTAAGCTCTATACGGTCAAATAATTCTTTCAGATTATCTTTTAAAAATTCAACATTCAACTCTATTGTTGGTTCCCCTTTTAAATCCGGGTCGTATTTATGTAAGAAGATTAGCAAGTAAGGATTTTCTTCTAAATTACCAAGTATTTCAAGTATTTTTTCAAAATACTCAAATGAAGCTGCAAATCTCTCAGAATCTTGTACATCAATTACATATAATAGTAAATCAATCTGAAGGAAATATTGCTCAGGATATTTCAGATATTTACTTCTATATTCTTTCTGCCCTCCCAGATCCCAGACAAATAAATCGAGCCCTGAACCTTCTATTACTTTTCTTTTGACCCCCTTTGTGGGTTTTAAACCAACCAGATCATCTATTCCTAACTTACCACCAAATTTAGATATTATTGCGGTTTTACCGGCATTGTCTAGACCTACAACGACAACCTTTTGTTGTGTTTTATCTCCACTAATCGCATCGTCTTTGATGCTTGAGATAATAGAGCTAATAGTAATGGCTTTTTCCAATTTTTTTTCAAATTGAGGATATTTATTGTAGAGTGCTTTAATTTTTTCATCAAATTTTTCTCGTGTCTTTTTACTTTTAAATTTAGAAGCTTCGACGATATTGGAGATTTCTAAAAATTCTTCTAAATAATTCGCCTCATCTTTGTCAATAAAATTAAATATTTCAAGGGGTAAATTCTTAATATCATCAATAGATTCTATTTTTATGGTTTCCTCTCCGCCTGAATATTCTAATTTTTTAACGAATTTAGGTTCCAAGAATTTTGCCAGTGCATCAATTATATTTGAGAAACCTGATTCCATTACAATCTCTGTTATTAGTATTTTAATTATGTAATATTAATAGTTAGAATTAATTTTAAATTATGTATTATAAATTATTTAATATCTAGATTTAATTAAGATTTATATAGTTGTTTTCTCTTTTTATATATACTAAGGATATATGAATTATCCAATTTATTTTTTGATTTAATCAATATAGAAGAAATATTTATGCCTTCTGAATCCGATGATTTTAATGAAGATAAGGAAAACTGCTGTGATTCTCCTAAAATTAGCGAAGAGGATGGTTTTTATGTATGTTTAAACTGTGGATCTGTATTCTCTAGAATTCTCGATTCATCACCCAGAAGGGCATTTACAGCGGAAGAGATTCAAAAAAGAAAAAGTACCGAACGTGTTTATAGCCCTATCGGCCCTCGTACAATTATTCGCGGTAGTCGTGATGCTCGAGGTACTTTGTTAAGCCCAAAATTTAAATCAAAATTTAATAGATTAGCTAAAATCCATAGATCCTTAACAACCAGTTATGAAAGAAATTTATGGATAGCTTTACCAAATTTACAGCGTTTACAAAAAAGATTAGGTATTCCTGATATAGTTGCTGAGGATGCACTTCGAATATATACCCAAACCGTTAAAAAAAAGTTAACGATGGGACGAAGTATTGATACATTATTATCTGCATCTATATTTTGTGCCTTAAGAATTCATGGTATTCCCAGAACTATAGAGGAAATAACTAAGATTGCTCAGATACCAAAGAAGAAAGTTATAAAAAGTTATAGATTAATTTTGATGGAGATTTTACCTCATTTAAATTTAAAAGTACAACATTTCACCTCAGACCGTTATGTAGATAAGTTTAATGATGAATTGGGATTGTCAATGCAAGTTAGAAATATTGCAGTTAAATTAATTAAAAGTGCGAAAGAAAATGGTTTTAACACTGCTGGTAAAGATCCAAAAGGAATTGCTGCTGCCGCTATCTATCTCGGTTCTAAGATAGCAAATGAAAATCGCACTCAGAAAGAAATATCAAAACTCGCGATGGTTACAGAAGTAACACTTCGCATGAGAGTTAAGGACCTCCAAAAATACGCTAATATTATTCTATAATATTGATTAATTCTTTTTCTTCCTCAAATAAAGGCAAAATATTTAATAGGTTTTCAATGTTAGAATTATATTGTTTCATATCGTAGATTTTTACATCAATAATGAATTTCATCAAAGTAAAATAGAACGTATCTTTAAGAATTTTTTCGCTCAATCCCATATTTTCAAAAAATTTATTAAATTCAATTTTTATTTGCTTAGGAGATTTAATTTTTAATAAAGATAAACCATACAAAAAAAGTAGCATTGCACTGGTCTCATAATTCTTTCTTTTCAAAAAATTATTAGATAACTCTAAATATTTATTTGCTGCTTCCTTGAATTTTTTGTTTTTTACTAATAATAAAACCTCATCATAATATCGTTTTTTCATTGCTTTTCTTTTAGTAAAAAAATCTTTAATATCCCTTTTTATATCACCTACTTTTTGTTGAAGACTACTATTAATACCGTCTAACTCAATTTTTATATGTTTAGGCTTTTTTATGAGAGTTGTGTCTTCAATTTTATCCTTTATTATTTCCTCTCCTAAAAGGGTTCTTAGAAAAGTGATTTCTGGTTCAAAAAGAATTAATTTATCAATGAGATGATTGATGCTTATTTGGATTAAATCTTGTAGATCTTCTTGATATGCAATGAAGATATATTTCATGAATTGAATTTCTGGTAACGTTTCTTCTATAATATTAAAATTTAAAACCTCTTTTGTATGATCTACAAAAATCGATTTCGCAAATTGAACATTCGTATCATAAATCTGAATTAAGGTTCCTAAAATTAAACTTACGGCTGCATATTTAAGAAGTTTTTTATCAGCGAGCTTTTGAAATGCGCTTAAATAAATTAAGGATGCTTCTTGTAAATTATTATTAATTAATTCTTTGATAGCTTTATCCCAATAATCTCGTTTCATCATTTTTCTTTTAGCAATATCTTGGGTTTTTTTTTCAATGTTTTTTGCTATTTGATTAATTTCTCTTCTAAGCTTTGCTATTTCCTCAGGAGGTAATTTAGTTTTTTCAGTTTTCTCTTCTTTTTCAATTTTTTTACCCAAATAATCATAAAGTACCAAAATTTCTTCTTCAAACATCGGTAAAAATTCTAAATAAGACATAGCTTTTTTTAATTTTGGTTCATCTTCGATTTTTTTCAGATCTATAACATATTCTATAAGAGTGACTGGGAATGTCTCGAATAACAAATTTCCTACTCTGGAAAATTCTTCTTTTATATCTTTCATTAAATTTATTAATTCATCTATTCTATCATCTTTTATTAACAATAGAGACGCTACAGCTAAGGATACTCCAGCTAAATTATATTTTTTAATTTTATTCAATTTAATTACACTCTCCTTATAAGAAATAATAGCGTTATCAAATTCTTGATTTTTTATGAATTCCAAAGCATTCTTAAAATAAGTTCGTTTCATACCACTTCTTTGTTTCATTTCATTTTCTTGATCCTGCTTTGCATCCCTTCCTTTTTTCATTATAATCGAAAGCTTTTCTTTTAATATTTCGGTCTTAACTGATTCTTTAGCTTTCTTGGTTTTTATTGCTGCTTTGCTAGTCTCTACTTTAGCTAATTTCTTGTGGATTTCATTTTTAAATGTTTTATTTTCAATTTTATCTGAAAATGTTTGGGCAGATGAAAAATCTTCTAAAGTAATATAGATTTCAGCAATTTTCTTATAGATTTTATCAAAATTAACTTTAAATTTTTCAACGTCTAAATAAGCTGCTGCAATTATATGAATTTTTTTTCTTAATTCATTTGATTTTTCGATTCCTGATAAATTATTTTCAATTTCTACAATTTTTAGGGCTTCCTTTTTGATTTGTTTTATAAATAATTTATTTATTTCTCTGGATTTTTCATACAATTGTTGACTTCTAAAGATTTTATTTGATTTTTCAAAAATTTTTTCTTTATTAGTGAAATCCTTTTCTGATGGCAATTTTTTCAATTTTTCAATGAAGAGTGTATAGATTCTTATTAAGTAATTTTTCTTAGTTTCATCTTTTAAATCTGAGTAGAACTCAAAGAAATTATCAAATAAATTACCTTCAATTAAAATGTCCAAAGATTTTATCAAAATCTGATTTCCTGCTTCTTCTTTACCTATATCTTTGAGAAAAATAGAATGATTTTTTATTATTTGAGCAGCTTTAAGAAAATCATCTTTCTTAATATATTCATTAGACTCTTCTATTTTTTGAGAATTCATCTCAACAATAATATTTTCTTCAGCATCATAAAAATCTTGTATAATATCAACCCCTTGTTGGACATATTCATTTATTTCTTTCTTTTTTAGTTTTTTATTCTTCTCTTCAATTTTTACACTAAATTCAGTTAATTCCTTCTTTAATTCCAAAGAATTTAATTTATTGATTAAAATAGTAGCCATCCCAAAATTCAATTCTTCTAAGAGTAATTTAATTAATTTTTCCAATTTGTTATCAATATCTACTTTTTCTAACTCATAAGTCTCCCAAATATTTTCAATCTCATCGTGTACCTCTTTAGCAGCATATAAATCCTTTTCGTTGACTTTTTGTTCTAGTAACTTTATTAATATCTCAATTACCTTTTCTTCAAATATTTTTAAGTCTTCATATAGCCCTTCTCGTTGATATTCATTTATACTGTAATATAATTGATCCCTTGCAGATTCTAGCTCTCCATTTGAAGATAAATATTCAGCAGCGTCAACAATTTTTTCAGAAACTTCACTTAAAATACCACTAGTTTCTTCGTGAGGTAACCTTTCAAGAATACTAAATGCGTTTTCAACTTTACAGGCTGAGATAAAAGAATTTATAGATAATTTAAAACAATCATTAACTAATTTTTTATCTTCTAGCTCAATTGATGCCCATTGAGCAGCGCTTTCATATTGTGAAGCGGCTAATTCGTAATCTCCATTATTAAATAGTTTATTTCCTTCTGTAATCATCGCTCTGTGATATAATTTCTTAAAATCTATCGCTTTTCTTTTATCAAATTTATTAAAAATTTCTGAAGCTTCTAAAAAAAGGTTGATCTTTGAAAAAGTAAAGGCAGCTTGTTCATAATGAATCATGAATTCGCTATTATTGTAAATTTCTGAAATTATTGCTGCCTTTTTCATAGCCCGAGCAGCATAATAATAATTTTGTTCTTTAAAATATTCATTCGCTAATTCTATAAATATAGGAAATCTCAACCAAGCATTTTCAATATTTAATGGAGTTTCTGCAGCAATCATCGCCAATGATAGGCATTCAAGCGCTTGATGAAATTTTTTTGGTGAAAGATTTATAAATACTTCAAGATCAGGGTAATTTAACCACATGCTTTCCAAAACATCGTTAGTAATAAGAGGAAGGAGACCATTTTTATCATAAAAAATAACTACTATAGGTATATTCCTTTTAACTGAATTTATAATAGGTAGACTCATTTCAAAAAACTCAAATTCCTCAATTTTAAGAGGATTAATAAGAAATAGAATTCCATCAACAGTAGGAATAACTTCATCGTAATCTGCAGAAATAATATCCGTTAAAACGTCCACTTCCAAATCGCAAATATCTTCTAACGCATTAATTTCTTTATAAAATTCATAATAAGCATGCTTCTCCTCACCTACATCCTGAAATGATCTCACTATATATTCATATGTCGATTCTGGTTCCCCCATTATTAAAACTTTAAATACATATCGCATTTTATCGTCGTATAAAATCTTTAAAATTATGAGTTTTATGAAATCATTTAAATGATTTTCTCTTCATAAAATAAATTAATTCATTTAGCTTAATAAATTATTTAAATTAATTGATTGAAAAAGTAAAATCTAACAAACAATAAAATTTTAATGATAACATTGCTCGTCGAAAGGAATTATCGAATTGTAGAAGCGAAAATGATCGCCCAGATGGAAGAGGCCCTAGAATATGGGAAAAAATTGATTGATTCAGAATTGGATGCTGGGATTTTTGATTTTATTGTGAAACCTATAGTTAAAACCTTCTATAAATATTGGAGCGACAATGATGCCCGCGAAGGCACCTTACAACAAATAAAAGTAACTTTAGATTGTGCAAAGTTAATCCTAAATAATGGTATAGAAAATGAAGAATTTGAAAAAACGATTGAAGAAAATTTTCCAATTTATCTTAAAGGTGATCAAACCTATCGACAATGTAAAATGAAACATAAAAGTTTTAATAAATTAAAAGAAATTACAAGAGACTGTTTTATATCCCAAGTCAATGAAGCCGTATTGTTTTTGAATGTGAAAGAAGATATTACGACTTATGATGATATAGTTAGGATTGTTTTTAAGACAAAAGAAAATGCTCTAAAATCTTTAATGCAACAACTAGATTTTAATGAGGCTGGAATCAATGTCATTGAAAAAAATCCTTCAATTTTAAAGATTCCAACTGGCAAAAACATTCTTTTAAAATGCCTAAGAAAAGGTTTTGAGCACACAAAAACATTATTAATTGAGAGACTTGACAATATTTTCAATTAAAAAACAACTTTTTGCGTTGTTATATATATGGAAGAAAATAGTGATGATATTGCCTTAGTAAAAAACACTAAAAATGAGCATAATAATCCTTTAAGAATTATTTTTTTAAATTTGTTTATTAGCGTATTTATAATAATGTGTTACTTCTATTTAGCAGAATTTTTCGGTTCAATATCTACGATTTTTGTAGAAAATTCTGAATTGATAATATCATTCGGGATCACTTTGTTATTATTCACGTTTTTTTCCACATTAGCAGGTAAATATCATGGCTTTATTGCGGGTTTTATAGGAGAATTACTTTACCAATTGGCCTATTACGATGTGATTTATATTCATTGGTGTTTGATAGTTTCAATATGGGGATTATTAAATGGTATATGGAAATATAAACCATTAAGATATCATAATTTAAAGAATTTAGGCTATTCAGTAGTAATATTATTTCTTTCTTCTCTCTTTACGATGTTTCTTATAATAATATTTCAAAAAATTTTGTATTTTAGGCATTTTCAATCAACTATAATAAATTACGGATTAAAATTTCTTATTAATGCAGTTATAGTAATTGTAATGGTTCCACTCCTTCTTTTTCTCTATGATAAAACTCTTGCTACAGATGAACAACACCTCTATTATTTGTTATTAACTCATCATACTGTCTCTCAGAGTGATCACACATTTGTTTTAAAATTTGGCAGAACTTATATTTATTTTTGTTCGAGATGTTCAGGGGTAATACTTGGAGGATTGATTGCATTCTTTTTTACACATTTATTTGAAAGGATATATCATACCGAAATAAATCCCATAACTGCTGTGTTTTTATGTGTTATTTTGCCAATACCAGGATTAATTGATTGGGGAACTCAGAGGTTAACATTAAGAAAAAGTACGACTGAATCAAGATTGTTTACCGGATTCGTTATTGGCAGTGCAATACATTTGATGTCTTTTACGAGAGAATATTATTTCATAACGATTTTTTTGGTTATTTTCTATTTCAGCATTGTAGGTATATTAATATTTTTGGGGGAACGCCGCGGTTATGGCCTCGAATATTTAGAAATAGAGGAAGAAGAAAAATTCGATGAACAGGATAATCTAACAGAATAAAATTTAGTTAAGAAAAAATTTATTAAAAAAAATATGCCAAATATTATTTTTATTCATGGTTTAGAGAGTTCAGGTCAAGGCTTTAAAGGTCAACTATTCAAAAAAGTATTACCGGGATGTATTACGCCTACTTTTGAAGAATTTACAGATAAAATTACTTATAATAAATTATTAGAAATTCGAATGGCTCAATTGAAATCAATTTTGAAAGAAAAAGATACTTGGATAATTATAGGATCAAGCTTTGGAGGGTTGATGGGAGCACTATATACAAGTCATTTTCCAGAAAAAGTAGCCCAGCTAATACTTCTTGCACCTGCTTTAGCAGTACCAGAATTGGATCCTGCTGTAATCTCTCGCATCAATATCCCAGTTGTTATATATCACGGTAGATATGATAAAATTATCCCATTAAAGTCAGTTCGGTCTCGGGCAGAAAGAATTTTTCTTAATCTGGAATTTATTGAGGTTGATGACGATCATATGCTTCACTCCACGGTAACTCAGATTAGCTGGAAAAAATTAATTAGAGATACCTAAACCATATAAGAAAAAAAAAATAAATATTATTCAGTTCGTCTTAAATTGTAAAATCATTATTATTATCGCTTTAAAAGATGTCAGAAGAAAAGAGGAAAGAGAAAAAAAAAGAAGAAGAACGAAAACCATTAGAAGAAAGTCCATTTAGGCGAACTGATTTTGAACCATTAGAAAAAATAAATGATATTAAAAGAACCATAGCACCTGTAGAAATAAAACCTGTTGAAGTAGTTATAGATGAAGAATTAACAGAGATTGAAAATGATGTTCTGGAAATAGCTAAAGATATTTTAAAATTAAAACGCTATGATGCTGAATTTGAAGTCGAATCAGAAGCTCATATTCAGAAATATCCGATTATTGAGAAATTATACGCTAAATGTATAGCTAAACTTTCTTTTAAGAAAGGATATAGTAAAGCTGATATTTTTCTGGCAATTCGAAGCTTAGAAGAAAAAAACTGGATAATAACCAATTCTAGAGTGACTAAGATGGAAATACTAGAAAATGAAAAACTTATGGGTGTATTAGACTTTATTAGAGAAAATGCAGGAATTCATGCCCGAGATAATAAAATAAAAGAGGAACTAAAGATTACGAGAACTCCTTTTTTAAAGCATATCATGACTTTAGAAAGATTTAAGATGATAAGGTCAAAAAGAGTTGGAAAATCATTACATTATTTTCCAGCTGAAATACCAGAGGACGATAAAATAGATAAGCTTAGGATAATGCTATCGAATCCCTTAATCTTTAAAATTTTGGAAGAAATTTCAAAAGATAATACTATATCCATATCAAAGATAGGAGACAATATAGATTATTATTCGGGAACAGTTCAGTATCATTTTAAAAAATTAAAAAAATTAGATTTATTAAAAATAAGTAAAGATAAAGAGGGTAGAAAGACTCATATAATAAACAAATCGATTATAAAAAAATATAAAAATATCTACAAAGAACCAGACTTCTCTAAAATACTTCTCTTATACATCTCACTAATTTTTGGTCTTTTTAATATGATATTCTTTTTATCTATAATTATTTGATTTTTCTTTGTATCAATTAAGAACGAGTATATTGAAAATCATTCAGGGAAATAAATACATATATTAAACATAGAGCTGCTAAAGAAATACAACAAGATATTTAAATAACCAGATTTTTATAAATTTTTAGAAGGGTTTTAATTGATATTAAATGAAATATCATTTGGAATTCTGTATTATTTCGATTTATCAATTAACCCCCTCAAATTTTCTTTCTTTTTTAGAAATTCACGTATTGAATTGAGGTCTTTGTTTATCATTCTCGCAGATCGTATATTAAATGGATTTCCTTCAAGCTTCAAGAAGAATTGTCGTAAATTTTTCAATTTCCTAATAATTCTAGGTATAGTAATGAAATCATTATGCCTTAAGTCCAATTCTTCGAGTGATTTTAAGTTTCCAATAGAATCTGGGAGTGAAGTCAATTGATTATTTCTTAAATCTAATATTCTAAGAGATTTAAGATTTCCAATAGAATTCGGAAGTGAAGTCAATTGATTATTAACTAAAAATATTTGTTGGAGCAATTTAAGGTTGCCAAATGAGTTTGGCAGTGTTTCTATCTGATTATTTTCAAGAAATAACTGTTTAAGAGATTTAAGATTTCCAAATGATTTTGGAAGGCTTTTTAATTCATTATTTTCAGCATATAATCGTTCCAAATTTGATAAATTAAGGACTGGCTTAGGAAATTCCTTAAAGTTATTTTTACTTATATCTAATGATTGTAATGATTTTAATTTTCCAAACGTTTTAGGGAGATCTTTTAAATGATTATCTCTTAATCTTAATACTTTTAATTTAGTTAAATTCTCTATAGATTCAGGAATAGATTTTAATAGATTATGGCTAAAACCTAATACAAGTAGCGAATTTAACCTGAATAAAGGTTCAAGAATCTTATCTGGTAAAACTTTTAAAGAATTGCCTGCTAAAGAGAGAATTCGAAGATTTTTTAAACTGCATATATTATCGGGAAGAGTCGATATCCTATTATAATCTAAATATAATCCTTCAAGCGATTTTAAATTACAAACAGCCTTAGGGATTTGTGTAAATTTATTTTTGCTTAAATATAATTCTTTCAGTGAATTAAGGTTACTAAAAGATTCTGGAAGCGATTTAAATTGATTATTTCGTAAGATTAATTGTTGAAGCATGCTTAAATTTGCAAAAGATTCTGGTAGAGTTGTTAATTTATTTGTATCTAATTCTAATTCTTCTAGTAATTCAAAGTCTCCGAAAGTTTTTGGGAGAGCAGTTAAAGAGTTCCATCTTAAATTTAATTTTTCTAGCAATTGTAATTTACCAAATGATTCTGGGAGAATAGTCAATGAATTATAACCTAAGTACAATTCTCTGATAGTATCTAGGTTCAAAATTTGTTTTGGAAGTTCTTTTAGACCACAACGTTCAAGCCATAAACTAACAACATTGTCATCATCAATTTTAACTCCAAAAGAAGGTATTCCACGTTCATCAAGACAAGGAATTTTTTTACCGATTATCTTATTCAAATCGTTTAATGCTTCTGCTTGTTTGGGTTTAACGTTGTATTCTTCACTTTTCATACTATTATTCTTTTTCCTTTTTTAGCTGATTAAATTATCCTTTATAATATATAAATTATTATCTCACTTTAAAGCAGCTTTGATTTTTGGTAAAGAACTAATTAACATATTAATTGCATTATTAATCCCTTTCTCAAGATTAGGATGAATCTCATTCGTTTTAAATATATCATATTTAGAGGACGGCATATCAGATACGGATAGAATTGAGGCAGTTTTTATATTAAATAATTTTCCTAATAGAAATAAAATTGAATTTTCCATATCAATTCCTAAGACATTTATTGATTTTAATGAGTTGATAAACTCGTCGGTCTCACAAAACAGGGCGTCAGTTGTCCAAAAATCAACCTCTTTAACTTGATTAGGATTTTTAGATTTAGCTTCGTTAAATAATAATTCCCTTAATTGATTGTTTGGCTTGGTAATGAATACCATTTGATTACCCGCTTTAATATCTTTAATTTTCGAAATGGGATTTGATATTGATTCTAATTGATTAATCAACTCGGGATACTTAAGAATATAATGAGGAGATGTCCCATCGCCACAATAAGCAAGTTTGGGGATTAAAATATCACCCACGTTAATTTTATTATTCTGGTTATCAATACCTCCACAAAAATCAACTCTTAGAATTACTTTTGTATTACATCTTTTCAAGCATTCCATAGCAGTAGCACAGTTAGGACACCCAACTAAAGAACGGATTACACTTACCTTAACTCCATTTAGCAATCCATTATAAACTCTACCGCGAACTCTTTTGTTTTGAAGTTTGCTAATCAATTTTTTCATTACAAATTTGACTGCTGGTAGGATAACAATGTCGGGATTTACACTTTTAGAAGAGGTCTCTAAAAATAATCTTACAATTTTCTCATCTACACTCATAAATTTTAATCCAACGTTTATCAAATCTGACTTTATTCTATTTAACATTTTAAACAATTTTTTTTATAATTTATAACTACCACATTAATTACTTCAAAACTTATAATTATTAATCGTTTTTTTTTTTTATTTACTTACATTAAATACATTTATTAATAGATATTAAATCATCAGAAAAATACAGTGAAGCTTGGTTAACTTTGATGGGAAATAGATATATCATCGATAATAAAATTACAAATAAATTTGTTGAAATATATACGAAAACAACTTATAGAATTATCGGAAATAATAAACACTCTGCTATTAAACCTTGTCATTGGCTCGAACAGAAATTAATGACAGGTAGAGAAAATAGAAATTGTTATAAGAGCATTTTTGGAATTCAAAGTCATAAGTGTCTTCAGAATAGTCCCTCTTTCCCCTTTTGCAATCATCAGTGTGTTTTTTGCTGGCGAGATATTGAAAATGGAGATCTAGGAAGCGATTTTATCGTTGAGCCAGACGAACCCAGAGATTTAGTTAATGAGATGATCCGACATCATCAAGACATTATCCAAAATCATTTACCCTTAAGAAGATATTTGGATAACTATGAAATTATGAATGAAATCCTTTATTACATGCTCAAAAATGGAGAGCACTGTGATATCAATCAGTTATCTAATATTATTCACGTTAGTCGAAATAAAATTGAACGAGCATTGATTTTACTAAAAAATCAAAAATTTATACACTCTATCGATAATACTTATAAAAATTTTAAACTTGAAGAAGATATTAAAAGTTGTATTAATTCAAAAGAAGAGATTCAAAGCTTAATCCATAGTGAACTTACAACTCCAGATGAAATTATGCAAACACATTCCGAAGCTATCTATCCAAATCACGCAGCTATTTCTCTTGATGGAGAACCGTTATTGTATCCTAAAATATCTGAACTCGTTGAAGAATTTAAAACTCGAAAGATGACTACATTTATCGTGACAAATAGTACTTTACCAGAAAAGATTGAATCTTTAGATTCGTTACCTTCACAATTATATCTTACTCTGCCAGCTTCAAATGAAGAAGTTTACAAAAAAACTTGCCGTCCAATGATTAAAAATGGGTGGAAAAAAATTGAAGCCTCTTTAGATATGATTGAATCGCTATCCTGTAGAACTCTCGTAAGATTAACTGCTGTTAAATCCCTTAATGTTAAGCTGGACGAAAGTCTAATAAAAAATTATGTTAAAATTATTGAAAAAGCAAATCCTAACTTTTTCGAAATTAAAGGTTTTACATTACAAGCAAAGGCTTTATTAATAAAAGAACGATTAAAAAGCGATAACCCAGTCAATTATTACTTTCCAGAATATGATTATTTAGAACAAATCGCTTTAAAATTTGAGGAGTTGGGAAATTTTCCCTTGATTTATACAAATAAAGATAGCAGAGATTTCTTGTTTGCTGTGAACTGGGATAAAAATAAAGATCCTAAATTAAGAAAACCCTAATCAGTTATTTAAAATAAGTTTCATGAATTCTTCTCCATTCTCAATTAAACCATACTCACCTTTTTCACCAGTGTTTTCAGAATATTCTCGCTGAGATTTTGATAGCTTTTTAGGATTATAAATAACAAAAGGTATTGGATCACTAGTATGTGTACGTTTTTTGCATGGAGTTGGATGATCTGGTAGAACTACAATAACTAATTCATTATTAAATTCTTTTTCTGCTTCAATAAATGGTTTTACAATCTTTAAATCAAAATCTTCTAACGCAGCTATTTTCTTTTTGGGATCTCCTGTATGGCCCATCTCATCTATAGCTTCTATATGTAAATATACAAAATCTTTTTCTCTTAATTGTTTTAAGGCAGCCTCTACTTTGCCCTCATAATTTGTATCTGGTAAACCAGTAGCACCCTCAACTCGAATGGGTTTGAGTCCTGCAGCAATTCCGATACCAAATATTAGATCGACAGCAGAAATAACAGCGCCCTCTTTTCCGTATTTTTCTTTAAAAGATTTAATATTTGGTCTTTTACCAACCCCCCATGGCCAAATGTGGGTCGCAACTACTTTTCCCTCTTTTTTCCTCTCTTGATTAATCCTATCATTCCTAAGTGGTTCCTGACTCTCTTCAATAAGTTTATTTATATAACTTGCAGTTTTTATTGCTTTTTCGTCATTAGGATCTTTAGGTATTGTTAAGTAATCTTTATATGGTTTTCCAAGATGATCATGTGGAGGATATTGATGGATATTAGCGGAATAATTATTTCCATCAAGCTTTAAAATGTGGCGATATTGTACACCAGCAGAAAATTCTGCACCAGTAGTATATGTTAGGTTATCAATTAAATGCTTAGCTTCGCCAGTAGTTATATGACCTGAAGAATAATCATAAATAAATCCATCTTTAATATTTATTAAATTAACTCTAAACACAATATCATTCTCTTTTAATTTTACTCCAGCACTTAAAGCTTCAAATGGTCCACGACCACTATAGTCATTTTCAGGGGCATAACCTAAGATAGTCATATTTGCAACTCCACTATCCGCAGGCATATCGTCAGGAATTGTCTTTAACATCCCCATCTGACCATGACTGGCAAGCCAATCTAAGTTAGGAGTTTTTGCTGCTTCGAAGACAGTTTTATGCCCCAATTCCTCAATCGGCCAATCCGCTGCCCCATCACAAATTAATATGATATACTTCATGAACTAATTATCGAGTGATAATAATTATTTTAAAATGATATTACCTTAAACTTTTTTGATGTCTTTTTGATATTTATGAATTATCTTTCTGAGTTTCTCTAAGTTGGTTTTTTTCAATGCAGAAAATTCTAGAAAAGGAATCTCAGCTTCTTTACCATACTTAAAATTGTCTAAATGGATAAAAGACAAACCATATTCTTTTGCTGATTCAAGAAATAAATTAATAATACTTCTTTTATCGATATGTGAAACTTTATCAATTTTATTTATAAGAATTAAGAGTGGAATGCTATATTCTTTCAGAAAATTGATTAATTCAAAACTTAATGGAATTGACTCCCTATTTTGAATAAAATATTTATTAATTTCATCTTCAATTCTTAGAGCATTTAAAACGACTAATCCAAGAAAATAATCTTTATTGCACTTTTCAATGTGAATTATTATTTGTTTTTTAATGTGTTCTTCTCTCCTACGACTCGAATGTTTCATATAACCGAATCCAGGTAAATCGACAATTTGATAGGGTAAATTAGGTTGCGAAATTGGTTTTATTAGCATTGTACTACCAGGTTTTTTACCTGCTTTTCCCTTGAATTTGCTTGGATTTGGTAATAATAACCGAGTTATAGAACTCTTTCCGACATTAGAATTTCCAATAATTAACAAGGATGATTTTTTCTTCATTTTACTATAATTAAAAAGCTTAAATATCTAAGAAATCGTCTTTGAGGAAGTCCCTAAACATTTCTTTTTTCTTTCCTTCTTCGATAACGGGTCTTGTGCTAATAGGCTTTCCTGCTTTTTCTAGAATCTCTTTTAAATCTTCAATATTAACTTTAGGATTAACTTTAAATTTACCACTCATGTATCGGATAATTTTTTCATTCTTTAACGATAATCTTAAAATATAGCCGAGTCCAAAATAAAATTGAGGTTCTGGTATTGGATCGATTGCACTTTTACTAGTTATTTCTTTTAAAATATCATATAATAAAGATTTACTCGCAGTATGATCTTCTACTTCGAAGACCAAATAATAAAGCGAATGGTACCATATTTTTTCGCGCTTTTGTTTAACATACTCTAAAAATTTTTCAGGTGTAATTATTTCCTTTTCTTCTTTTTTTTTTTTTTCTAACAATTCCAGTTTAATTCTTTCTTCTAACTCTCCAGAAATCTCTTGAGTAGGTTTAGGCTCAACTTCACCTTCAGAAAGGCTGTGTAATTCCTCTTTTTTAACGCTTTCAATTGCTTGTTTCATTTCTTTTAATTCATCAAAATCAATTTGTTCTATATCTGAAAAATCTGAGATTAAATCCTCTTTTTGTTGTATATAATCACTTATTTCATTTTCACTCTCAGGAATCTCTGTATCTTCACTCTTTATATCTTCTTCTTTAACTTTAGCTATTGCTTCTTGCATTTCCTGAATCTCTTCGAATTCTAAATCATCTAAATCTGAAAAATCTGTTTCAAGAAGTTCCATATCTTTTAAATAATCTTGTAAATCGTCTTCGTTTAATTCATCTTTTTCTTCATGATTTTCGTTCATATTTTAATCATTAATAAAATATTTTCGCTTTTTATCAATAAAATTATAGTTTTTTAATACTTTAAATATTAATAATCTGGAAAAAATAAAAATAAGCAATAAAAATATTATATTCTTTAAGTTCTCTTGTAGATGAATCTCTCCCAGGATTTTGCGGATGGCATTGATTCTGGCATTCCTTTGCGTTTTCTTATCTCTAAAATAACATCTTCTTCTAACGAACTAGGAACTTTTTCAAAACCAAGAAATTCATAGCCAAAGAAAGCACGGCCCTGAGTAGTGCTTCGAATCTCATCTGCAATTCCAATTATTTCCGCTGCGGGAATTTGTCCTTGAACTCTCACATATTCTCCTTCAGGAATAACATTATGAATCCGGCCTCGATGTTTGAGTATTATTGAATTAACACCCCCTTCGGTTCCTTGAGGGGTTTTTACATCAATCTTCTGAATGGGTTCGAAAAGATGAGGTCCAGCTTCTAACATTGCCAATGATAAAGCAGAATATGCCATGCTGGCGGTTTGTGCAAATTGAGTGTGTCTAGGGTCCTCATGGATAACCATGTCTGTAAAAGTTGCTCTAATTCCCATGGCAGGTTCCTTCGCTATAATACACTCTTCAAGCCAATTTCTAAAGGAGCTCACTAAGTCATTTTTGACACGATCAAATCGCTGTAATCCAGATGTTCCATTAACAAGGATATTTCCTTTATAAACATCAACGATACGTCTTGCTTCTTTCGCATCCCATCCTGCTTCTTCTCTTAGGATTTGAGCCCGCTCTTTTTCATTTTGCAAATCGGTAATTTTACCTAAATCTATTAATTCCTCGGTTTTATTATCTAAAGGTTCAACATATAATAATAACCGATTATGCGCATTTGATGATTTAGTGTGATATTCTTTGCTTTTCTTACTAATTTTTTCTCTATACACTATGATGGGTTCTCCTATTTCAATATTAACTTGATTATTTATCCTTTTGGTCAAGATTTCAATTTGCAATGGGTCAATCCCGCTTAAGATATACTCCATTGACTCTTTATTGAGTCGGAATTCAGCCGTAGGATCCGCTTGCAACCATTTCCCTACGACTTCTCCTAATTTTGCTAGATCATGAGGATCTTTGGGTTTAATACTTCTCGATACAACTGCTCTACAGGCGTAATTTATTTTTTCAAACGATGGAAGATTTGCTGCTTCATCTTTATCCTTAGGTATTTTATCAGATGCTAAAAAAGTCTCTCCTGAAGGGCAAATAAATCCATATAATGCAAAAAGATTCCCTGCGGGAATACTTGAAATATCTAATATATCTGTAATCTCCATAACACCTAATCTTTTTACTCGATTACTAGTTTTGCTATTAACCAGATATAATGAGTCGGTTTGGTCAAAAGTACCTGAGAATACTCGACCGATTAAAGTTGCTTGATAATTTTTCTTAGGATCAAGGAATATTTTAGTAATCATACCATAGAGAGGTCCTTTCGGATCACTTTTTTGTAAGGCTTGACCAAGTTCAGAATTAAGATCGCCCCCCCAAATATGAGGTATTCTATATTTTGCGGCAGAAATAGGATTGGGTAAATGATCAACAACCATTCGTAGTATTGGCTCATCAAGAGGTAAGTTTTCTCTTAACCACATGATATCTCCTTCGTTATATTTCGCAAAAACATCTTGAGGTTTTAATTTCTTCTCCAGCAAAATTTCATAAGTAAAACCCCATCCATGTTTTGCTGAACCGACTGCTACACTATTTTTAGCAAAGTCAATTGACCAATCTGATCCTTCAGGTCTTACCTTCTTAATTAGATCATTAACATCTCGCGTAATTTTATCTATTTTTGCGAAAGTGTCTTTTGGACTTAATTTTAATTCGCTAATCAATCTGTCAACTTTATTAATGAACAAAACTGGTTTGCAGAACTCTTCGCCTACAGCAAGTCTGATGTTCGTTTCCGTCTGAGTCATTATTCCTTCTAACGCATCAACTAATATGATGGCCCCGTCACTTCCTCGAAGGGCACGAGAAACTTCACCAGTGAAAGATATATGCCCAGGTGTATCATTTAGCTGAAAAATATAAGGTTCATCATCATCAGGGTGTCTTGGATCTTGAAAAGCGAGCAATACGACACTTGTGAAAATTGTAATGCCACGTTCTTGTTCCTCATCGTCGCTGTCAGTCATTTGTAACTGACCTGCGTCTTCAGGTCTCATAAGTCCAGCCCGTCTTAATAGATAATCAGTCGCTGTGGTTTTACCATGATCAATATGAGCTGTAATACTGAAAATTCTTTTTTTCTCGTATGAGCCAGAAGTAACAAGTTTAGCAATTTCTTCCGGATTCTTTACTTTAACCATATCTTTTCACATTATTTCAATTTTTGAGGTATTATATCACAAAAAAATATGGGAAAACATAAAAATTTTGTGAAACAAGGCTATAAATCCTTAATTTTAGACAGTTTCATATTAAAAAAGATTAGTCGTTATTTCTTTTATTATAAATAAAATGGCAAAACCATCTCCTTTAAGACATATATTACCCTTTTTCCCGTAACTGTCTTACAACCAAACGAGTTTGAAATATTTATAATGTTTAAATTATCAGGAATTTTATTTCTGATGAAGTCTTTTAAAAATTCTAAAAATATTGTAAATTTTCTCTCCGTTTCAATCCATAAATATCCTTTTTCTTCGAAAAATTTAGGATTTTTCTCTTTAAATTGACGGGCATGAAATTTATCTTTCACTGGTGGACCTTTGCGTATATAAGTGGGAGAAATTATAGGTTTTTCGCAAAATATCGCTACATTATATTCATTAAGTTCTACTTCAAAATATAATTCAAAAACTATATTTTCAAATCTTTTTGCATGAGAAAACTCTTTTTCTCCGTTTGCTTTGATGCTATGGCATAATGAATATAATTTATCTCTATTAATCGTATAATGGACATCATCATTAACATTTTTAAATTCTAAAACATAAATTTTTGAAATTAAAGGATCTTCAGAATTAGATAAGTCCACTTTAGGGATTGGTTTTATTCTAAAAAAGTTAATATTTGGATTTTTTAAGAAAGCTTTAACTATTTTATTACAATATTTATATGCCTTCTCGGATATCGCCGATGCTACATTCCTATTTTTATCAATAGGATCTGTAATAATAAGAAAATCGTTTTGGAAATGAATTATCTTCTCTAATTCTTTTTTACTTCTATTAAAATAGTCTAAAGGATTTTCTTTTAAATCATTAAAGTTTTCAAAAACTTTTTGAATCGTTCCAAAATGATATATTAATAATTCAGCGCTATATCCAATGAAACCAACCTTTCCAACTGCGCTCTTGTCACCATAACTATGGCAAGATTTAAAAAATTGTTTTAAAAGCCTAACATCATTTTTTTGATTGTTTGAGAGATTATCCCTAACAAACCATCCATGCCATGGTGACCTATCAACTGCAGTTATAGGTCCATTTTCTCTTATAAATTCAAGGTCCAAATCAAAATAAAGAACGATATTAAACTCAATTTTTGTATCCTGAGTAATATAATCTACAGTTACATAAGGATGTTCAGCATATAATAGGCGGGCATTTTGAAATTCTTTTAAATTTAAGACTTTTAGGATCCACTCATTACACAATTTTAAAAAATCTTTTTTCGATGCTTTCTTTAATTTATTTTTACTTAATCCCCTATATCTTGGTTCATATGATTCGTAATTTAATCCAATAAATAAATCAATATCAAAATCGTTTTTTAACTGAGTTTGTTTAATTCCAGTGGACCCTTGAGGTTCGATTTTAGTATATTCAATATTTAATTCCTTCGCTTTATTTTCTAATAAGGACTTTAAATTCTTAGTAACTCTTTCAATGATAGCTAATTCTTGATCGGTTGGTATAATTTCCTTTAATCCTTTATTTAGGATATCATTTATTGAGTTCATACAATTTTAGTTTTAATTCAGTAATTAAAGTGAATAACTTAACTGTTTTATATTGAAATTCTGATATTTTTAATCACCCGATCACATCCCCCACCAGGGGTGTTCCTTTTCTCTCTTTAACTGAATATATTCTCTCAATGCTTCTTTTTGATCGCTTGTTAATTCGTTTAGAAATTTTGCCATTAACTGTCTTACATGGGATTCTGGAACGTTAACAAATAGCGTTTCGTCTTTCCCAATATCACGTCCGATTTCAATACCTCGAACAGATATTGCCACTTCCTTATCTTTATCAGCTTTATCTAAAGATTGACCTTTATCTTGTATTTGATGAACTCTTCCAATTAGTTTGCCCTTATCAGTTATTAAAGGAACTTTTGATTTTAAAGTGCCTCCTTCGACACTTACACCAAAAACCGCCGGATTTGAATTTCTGAAAATGTACTCTGGGAACATTTTAATTTTAGCTGGCAAAATTAATTCTCCCAATTCTTTTGCGGTATCTTCAGCTCGTCTAGTCTCTGCATATTCTATATAATCCTCTAATAAGCGATATATAACATTATTAGTAAAAATTCTAATATTATCAATGTAAGCTTGCTCCTTCGCTTCAGGCAAAATAGGCACATTAAAGCCTAAAACCACTGCCGAATATGGATCAAACTCATTAACGATATTAGCGTTCATAATATCTTCTTTTTTAATTGGCCCTACATCTGCGATAGAAATACTTATGCCATTTTTAGTTAAATGATTCTCTAAAGCTTCAAGAGATCCTAGAGTATCTGTTTTCAAAACAATACCAGCTTTTTCTGTTTTTATTTTAATACTTTCAACTTCGGCTTCAATTTCACTATATACGCTTTCTTCTTCGGAAGGGTCTGCAATTATCCTAAAAGGAGAACCAGCCACTACATCTTCAATATTTGGAGCGAGTATTTTAAGACCAGCAGCTGCACTTATTAAATCCTTGTTATCAAATTTTTGTCTCGGATCCCTAATCTCATCTAAAGGTTTTGGCACCAATAATGCTCTAACTTTTGATTTAATCGGTTTTTCTAAACCTCCAACGATAAAATTATCGCCTTTTCTAATGATTCCATCATATATTAAAAGATCTATTGTTTTTCCATATCCTTTTTCTTTTTTAACTTCTAATACGACGCCCTTTGCAGGTCCTTCAGAAAATTTCAAATTCTGAGTTAGGAATTGTTGGACTAATCCCATTAGTACCATTAAAAGAGTAGAAATTCCTTCTCCAGATTTAGCACTGGTGGGAATGATTGCAATTTTTTTTGTAAAGTCTTTTATTTTATCATATCGATCAATTCCTTTAAAACCTTCTTCCAAAAAACTACCTACGATTTGAAGAATCTTCTCGTCTAAAAAATCTTTCACATGTGGTTTCTGTTTATTATAGGAATCCAAGAAGTCAGCGTCTTTTATTGATTTCCAACCTGAAATTCTATCGATTTTATTAGCAGAGATTATAAATGGCGTTTTTTTCTCTCGAAGAATTCGCACAGATTCCCATGTAATTGGCATGGTACCAGCAGTTACATCAATGACTAAAATCGCGATATCTGCAACAGCACCGCCTCTTTTCCTTAAATTCATAAAAGCAGCGTGACCAGGAGTATCAACAACCAAGATTCCCGGAAGCTTGATATCTTTCTCTGCAAATTCTTTCTTTGATTTTGCTAAGAAATCTTTAATGTTCTCAGTTGGAAAATAAGATGCACCTATATGTTGTGTAATTCCTGCGGCCTCTCTTTTTTGAACTATAGTCCCACGGATATAATCCAAAAGGGACGTTTTTCCATGATCTATGTGCCCCAAAATACACGCTATTGGTGCTCTTATTATTTTCTTTTCTTGCTCAGCCATTTTTTTAATGCTTGCTGGAAATAATTATCTATATGGAATAAAAAATGAATCTAAAGATTAGAATTTTATTAATGATTTAAAAGTTGAAATTTATATATAATGATTTTTTTTAAACAACATAGTGAGTAAATAGAGTTGGTTAATTATGATATTTTTTTATTGGATTGGAAAAAATCTCACTAAAATTAAAAAAAATCGATGAAAATTATATCTAATTATTATATTTGACATGCCAAAAATTGAAATTAGATGCCCAGCTTGTAATAAAAAAGGATATATGGAAGTAGATGGAGTCATTTTAGAAAGGAAAATGGAACGGGGCATTATGACTATAAATTTAGGAAAAGATCAAATATGTGAGCATACATTCGTAGCCTATATTGATAATAATCTCCAAGTGAGAGATTGTTTTATAACCGATTTTCAAATCGAAATTCCAGAATTAGCTCCATCTGAAATAGTTTTAGAAACAAAAATTCCCAGTTCTGAAGAGCTTAATGTAGATTTGATCAAAATGAACTTCTATCCCCTTACACTAACTTTTATTATAAGAGGAGGTTTTTTAAACAAAAAAATATTAGTTTTGAGTGAAGATGAATTTTTAAATAATTTTCTCAAGAATTTCTTCGAATTTATTTATAAAAATTCCTTTAATTTAGATATTATCATTTTGTCAATGGAAAAATATAAAAAAAATAAGAAGAATTATGAAGACTTCTTAATTATTAAAGACAAAAAGATTATAAGAGATAAGGATAAAATACTTGATGTTAAAAAACTAAAAATAGAAAGTTTAATTATTCAAAGGTTTTATTCTGAATATATAGCAAATTCTAGCTTACTTTTTCTGAAAAATGAAATTTATAAAACTTATTTATTATCAAAAAGCATTGTAGATTTTATTAAAGAATTTAAAGGAGAAGAATTACTTTCAAAAAATATCCTTGATAATTTAGAAAAAGTTCATAATGTTAAAATACAAATACCATATTTGGATTTCTTACTTGAAATTGTTAAAAATTATTTTAAAGTGGAAGTGCCAAAAACATCTAAAATTTCAGATTTCCTAAAATTTTAACATGAATTTTATATATAAGAGCATTGATTTATATTATAAATAAAAATATATCATAAAAATATAGAAAAAGTTGAAATCTGCCTATGGCGTTATATATATTACCAACTGAACAATTAATTAGTGGATTATTCAGCCTTTTTTTTGTGATAATCTCATTAATTATTGGATTAATGTTAATCTCGAAATATTTCAGATATAAACAAAGTAACTTTTTATTAGTTGGTTTGACGTGGATTGGAATGGTTTCAATATGGTATCCTAGCGCAATCAATGTAATATATTTTTCCATTACAGGTAAGAGTATATCGGATTTATTATTTATGGCAATTGGAAATGGTTTAATTCCAATTACCGCATTTATTTGGATGATTACGTTTACAGATCTTTTATATAAAGAGAAACAAAAAATAATTCTTATAATATTTGGGATTTTAAGCATTTTAACTGAAATCATATTCTTCTATTTTCTCTTTACAGAACCATCTGTTCTTGGAAAAGTAGTATCCCCTGTAGACGCTATAACGACATTACCGGTTATAATTTATCATATATCCATATTACTCATGATCTTAATAACAGGGATATTAATATGGAGAGAATCTTTAAAATCCACTGATCCAGAAGTTAATTTAAAAGGAAAATTACTTCTTACAGCAGTTTTATCTTTTATCACTGGGGCCATTTTTGAAATTTTTAGCGATTTATCAATTATTATAATAATTATAGGTAGATTAATATTGATTTCCTCGAGTCTCGAATTTTATATGGGCTGGATACTTCCATCGTTTATCAAAAATCGATTATTAAAAGAGAGTTAATTTAAAATTAACTTATTATTTTTTTTTTAATCTTTCAGTTAGAAAAATTCAGAGATTTTTTTAAATATTTAGCTGTATATGATCTTTCATTTCTAATAATCTCTTCCGGACTTCCCATAACAACAATTTCACCCCCTTCATCACCACCTTCTGGACCTAAATCAATAATATAATCCACAGATTTTATAATTTCCATATTATGCTCAATAATTATTACGGTATTGCCTTTATCGACTAATCTTTGAAGGACTTTTAACAAAATCTTTATATCATAAGCACTTAATCCTGTTGTTGGTTCATCTAGAATATAGAGAGTATTGCCTGTACTCGTTTTTCTTAATTCCCTAGCAATTTTTAGCCTTTGAGATTCTCCTCCACTTAAAGTTGTTGATGATTGTCCCAATTCTAGGTAACCTAAGCCAACATCCACAACAGTTTTTAGCGTTCTTTTTAGGTTTGGAAAACTATCAAAGAATTGTAAAGCGTGATCAAAAGTCATGTCCAGAACGTCTGAAATTGTTTTTTTCTTAAATTTAATTTCAAGAGTTTCCGCATTATATCGCTTTCCTTTACATAAATCACATCTAATATAAACATCAGGAAGAAAATACATTTCCTTAAGGATGTAGCCTGTGCCTCTACATTTTCTACAATGACCTGCCTTTGTATTAAAGCTGAATCTCCCTTTTTTATATCCTCTTTCTCTAGATTCCTGTAATGCAGCAAATATATCTCTAATATAATCCATAGCTTTAGAATAAGTTGCGGGAACTGACCTTGGTGTCTTTCCTATTGGTGATTGATCAATATTAATGATTTTATCAATGTTCTCAAATCCATTTATTTCATCAAAATCACCTGTCCTTAATTTAGAGCTTCGAATATTAACAAGATTATGTAATCCTTTATAAAGACATTCAATAAACAAACTAGTTTTACCAGCTCCTGAAACTCCTGTTACACACGTAAATATTTCTAATGGAATTTTTACATTTACATTTTTTAAATTGTTTTCTCTAGCGCCTTTAATCTCAATAAAGTCATCTCCAATATTTCTTCTTTTTTTAGGGATTGCAATTTTCTCTTTTCCAGATAAATATTTTCCAGTTAAACTATTTGCTTTTATTATGTCTTCGACTGGCCCTTCTGCAACTATTTCTCCACCGTGTTCTCCTGCCATTGGTCCTAAATCAATGATATGGTCAGCATTTCTAATTACAGCATCATCATGTTCTACAACTAATACAGTATTTCCTAAATTTCTCAATTTCTTTAGCATATTAACTAATCGAGAGATATCTCTCTGGTGTAAACCTACTGTAGGTTCATCTAAGACATATAAAACACCCACTAAAGTTGAACCTAATTGAGTTGCTAATCTTATTCTCTCTGCTTCTCCAACAGATAATGTATCTGATCTTCGACTTAATTGAATATAGTCTAATCCAACATTATTCAAGAATGAGAGTCTATCCTTAATCTCTTTTAATACATCTTTTACAATAGTTTTCTGAATATCATCAATGCCTAAACTTTCAAAAAATTTTATAGAGTCTTTTACGGGTAGATTTGTTAATTCAGCGATATTTAAGTCATTAATTGTAACAGCTAAACTTTCAGGCTTTAATTTTTGCCCATTACATTTAGGACAATCAATTCGATTCATAAAGCTCTCATAGACTTCACGAGCTCCTTCTGACGTGGTCTCCATATACCTCCGATGTAGCATAGGAATTAAACCTTCAAATGGTCGAGCCGTTTTCCAGGATGTAAAAGATTCATTATTAGAATTCCTATAGTCATTTCTATCACTAACAAAATGAAAATTTATATTTTCATCCCCTGAACCAAATAATAATTTTTGCAATTTATTGGGATCAATTTCTTTAATTGGTGTTTCATCAATATCGAAATCATAATGTTCTGACACTTGATTTATCATTTGCCATGAATAGCCTGTTGAAGATCTAAATCCTGGTATATTTCTTATACCACTTTCTGCCAGTGGAACAAAAACATTATTTCCCAATATTAAACTATAATCAAATTCCATTACAGTGCCCAATCCATTACAATATTTGCAACTACCATGGGGTATATTAAATGAAAACATTTTATGGTCAAGAGGAGGTAAAGAAATTTGGCAATCTAAACATGCATAGTGTTCGGAATATATTTGCTCATTTTTTCCTATTAATTCAACAAGAACAATTCCTTCAGTTAATTCCAATGCTGTTTCTATAGAATCAGCAAGCCGAGTTTTAATGTCCTCTTTCATAACAAGCCTATCGATTATAACATTAATATTGTGTTTCACATGTTTTTCCATTGGAATTTCTTCATCAAGAGTATATTGAATCCCATCAACTTCTACACGAACATATCCTTGTTTTTTTAGATCTTGTAAAAGTTCTTTATACTCACCTTTTCGATCTCGTATTAAAGGTGCTTTAATTATGAATTTTTGATTCTCTTTTAGAGACTTTAGAATTTGATTTATAATTTGTTGAGGTGTTTGAGGTTTGATCTCTTTTCCGCAATTTGGACAATGCGGTATCCCTATATTTGCGAATAATAGTCTGTAATAATCGTAAATTTCAGTTACAGTTCCTACGGTACTTCGAGGATTTTTTGAAAGAGGTTTTTGCTCAATTGCGATAGCAGGTGATAACCCCTCAATAGAATCGACATCTGGTTTGTCCATCTCTCCTAGAAACTGTCTTGCATAGCTTGAGAGAGACTCCAAAAATCTTCTTTGACCCTCAGCAAATAGAGTATCAATAACTAATGAACTCTTACCACTTCCAGAAACGCCAGTAACAACTACGAGCTTATTTCTGGGAATATTTACGTCAATATTCTTTAAATTATGCTGTCTAGCTCCCTTGATTATTATATAATCATTCATAAATAATTGCTTATAGTAAAGTAAAATTTGAGATTAATAAAGCACATCTTCTAGGTTACTTAAAAGATCGGTTCTTGGTAAACTTTATGAAAAACGTAAACTCTTAAGATTTCTTTTTCTGAGACTTAACCATGATAGAAAGTCATTCTTCTTTTTGTATTTAATACCCCCAAGGAGGCGGATCGAATATAGTACCATCTCCTATTAAGTCTTCATCAGCATCATCAAACTCTTCATCTTCATAATAACTTGTTTTTATAGATCTGAAATATGAAGGGAGTTCCTTAAAGAATTTATTTGGCATATATAATACTTCAAGTGATTTAAGATTAATAAATGATTTAGGAAGCGATTTTAGCTTATTATCAAGTATATTTAATTTTCTAAGATTTCTTAAATTACCTAAAGAATCTGGAAGGTATTTGAGTTTAGTATGAAATAAATTAAGATCTATCAAGGATTGTAATTCTCCTATCGGCTCGGGAATCACTTTTAATGAATTTCTACTTAAATCTAATACCTCAAGCATCTCTAAATCAAATATCTGCTTCGGAAATAATTTAAACTTGTTTTCTTTCAGACTTAGGTATTGAAGCGATGCAAGGTTGGTGATTGATTCGGGAAGAGCTTTTAACTTGTTTTTCTCTAAATCTAATTCTTTTAAGAACTTAAGTTCACAAATAGTCTTAGGTAAGAATTTTAATTTACAATTAGATAAACCTAATTTTGTTATATTCTTCCCATCAGATTCAAATCCAAACTCAAAGAATCCTTTTCCATAGGTTCGAGTAATAGGTCTTTTTATGAGTTGCTCTAATTCTGTTAATGCCTTAGCTTCGGATTTCGGGATTTCTGCGCCTCTAAAGGAAAATAATTTACTCATAATTTAATCTCTTTTTAGCTTATTCAAGATAAAATGTCAAATTTGTTGTCATTTAAGGTATTCCTTGTTTGTATTTCAAGATTAATCGCTCGGTTTCTTTATACTCAGTAACCCATTGATCGCTTATAATATATGGGTCTTGATTCTTAATATAAATATAAATAAACCAAAATAACCCTTTGGAAAGACCTTTTTTGTTTTTGACTGTCTTTCTTTCTGATTTAGAATTTGTTATTATATCAAATGGAATGAAAATGCGTTTTAAGGGAATTAATGGATTAAATTTTTCAGCTAAAATATGATCTTTTCGATATTCAATTTTTCTGACTAATACCCCATTTTCATAAATGACAACATAGGTTAAGAAAAACCGAATAATCCAAAAAATAAAAAACATCCCTGAAATCAAAATAAGAGCACTAATTATTAATTTAAACACATCAAATGTATTTAGAATATTCAAGAAATTTAAGTAAAATCCGAGCAGTCCAATGGAGGTAAAAAAAAAACCCATAAAGCATAGAATAACAATTCCAAACCAAGGTCTATGTGCTTTACTTTTAAATAATAATTTACCTCTTTTAGCTTTCATAAGAATTGTCTTCTATGTTTTTTTTATTAGGAATAATTATGTAAGATTTAGATTCTCCAAAGTTTTTTTTGCTATTTCCTTGTCTTCTTTTGAAAGAGAATCTAAAAAAAAATTAATTTCATCTTTTATGAGAAAAATTATATCCTCAAAAGCAAATCTAGTAAAAAATCTTGATATTTTTTCACATAATACTTTTTGTGCTTCATTCTTTAATCTCGCTACAAAATATTTTTCAAGACTTCCAGTAAAAAATTCATAGGGTATCAGAAATAGATTTTTAAAGTCTAATAATTTGGGTTCCTTAAATAACTCAATCTCGTCAGAAGGGGGAAAATAATGTATTCTAGTATCATCTCTTATAATACTCTTTATTCCTTTGATCCTTTTCTCTAAGTTGCTCGGAGAAAGTTTATCTTTTGGTAATTTTTTTAGTTCAGCAAATAAAATTGAAGAATTTGGTCTTATATCACAAGATTGTGATAAAATAACACCCGTAGTTAAAAAAGGTCTGACATTATAACTAGCTTTTTTTGGTAATTTGTCTGAATTTAAAGACTTTAACCATTCTTCCTTTATCTTGCTAAAATCAATTTGATTTGGAGTAATTTTCGGGAGATTTTGTAAAATATCTCCTTGATTGAGATAATCAGGGATTTCTTTTATGTAAATCATTTAAATTCAGTATAACTAATAATTTAATATTCTAGATACATCTTCTTCAAATCTAATATGATTTTCCGTTTCTTTTTCTAACATTTTCAAACAATCAATTAAATCTTTTATAGTATCAATATACTCCAGAGGAGTATTGGATAATAATGAATTTTTATAAGATTCTAGAAAATTTAGATCAATCCAATAAGTCGGACAAATTTTCCATTGAAGAGCAGCATTTATTTTATCAAATGTCTCAGAATTTATCATATCGAGACCAAATAATTGAAATATCTCGAAAATTTGTCCAAATGTAAAAAAAATCTGCTTTTTTGTTTTTTTTGAATCTAAAAGAATATTTTCTATAAATTTATCGAAAATTTGAGGTAATATTTCTTTAAAGCCAAAATAAATTTTCTTTAAAGCCAATATTATTTTATTTAATATTTCATAAAGGAAATTAAAAAATCGTACAATAAAACTTTCACTCTCTTCAATAGCAAGGGTTGGAGCTGTGGTAATTTCTGTGCTTTCATATTTTTCAATATCCTCGAATTCTTCGAAATTTCTATAAGCATTAAATAAACTTTCTGATAAATTTTTGATAATATCTTCATTATATAACGCAGATTGAACTTCAGTCATTTTTTTTAACACCTAAAGTTTGCCTTAAATTTTCACTCATTATATTGAAGAAATAATCAATAATGGTATCATGAACATAATTTAAATCATCAATTAAGATCTGTTCATCATCAATTGAGAATTCTTTCTGCTTTAAATAAATACTTTCTAATCGAAATAGAAAAGATTCAATTTCTTTTATTGGTATTCCACGTAATCTAATTATAAATGTATCATTTTCCAGAGTATTTATTTTAATACCGGTATGAAAATCATTAAAGTCAATGCTCCACTTTTCTGGTTTATTAATAGACAAATTAAAATAATTGCCTAGATCAAAATTCTTTTTTGGAAAAGTAAATTCATCAATATATTCCATTCTAAATTGCTCAATTTTATCTATTTCTAGGATCTTGCATGAATTTAATACCAATTTGACTATTTCCCCTTTTATTTCATTCCAATGCGTATATTCCGTGAAAATAAATATTAGACCATCTGAAAAAAACTGAATTTGTCCACTTTTTTCTTTATTTAAAAATCTAATAGGTCCTATTTGAATTGGGACTTTTGCCTTTATTTTAACATCATAAGGATATTCTATAATATCTAAACTAGGAGCATTAGGATAATCTTTTTTAAGAAGCTCTTCAACTTTGGACATCATTTCAAATGATATTTTCTCAGGCTTTTTAAATTTAAAATCTATCCTAAAAGTTTTAAGAGGTGGCTTTTCTATTGTTAGCATTGTTTTTTTCTAATATTATTTATGAATATATTGTCATTTACCAATAAATTTTTTATGTTTATAAAATCCTTGAAAAAGAAACTAAAAAACGCCAAGAGAGAACTAATATTAGAAAGTTGAAATAGAATGTAAGGGAGAAGGGATAAAAGAGAATCCAATAATTATTGAATCCGTATCACTAATAGGTTTTTCTTTTGTTCGATTTTTCATCTCTCCTTGATTTACTTGATTGAAGGAAATGATTAATAAGGTAAATAATAGCGGAAACAAATCCAATAATTGCTGTTGCTAGATTAATCAAATCTGAGATATTCATTTTACTTTTTTATGAAAATAATATTTTTATTTTGTTAATACTTAAATAGAAAGATTGACTTATTTTATTTATGGTGACTAGAATGGTCAACATTGACTATTTAATATTAAAACATAATCAATAATAACTTTAAGAAAATGATTAATAAAGCAAATATCTATAGCATTTCTCTTATCATAGAGTATCTGTGGTATAATCCTCGTCGTAAAATGGAGGATTTAATTAAAAATAAAGTAAGAAGTAAGAATACTTTAAAACGCTATTTATATGGTCAGAGATATGGATATAGTGACGACGAAAGCTTAATAGATAATGGAATTTTAATTGCTCATTCTACAACAAAGAAAAAAAGTAGAAAAACTGGTAAAATAAAATCTTACCCTGATGAATTTGAAGTTAATCAAGATTGGTTAATTTCGAATATTAATAAATTTCCTAATATAAAAAAAGTAATCCGTTTTGGTAATGAGGATTTTGGATATGAATTCTATACTGTTGATGAAGCACGAAAAAAAATCGAAGAAGATAAGGGATATAGAGAAATGGATGCAATTTATCAAATTTATGAGAGTATCTTTGCAAATTCTATTTCTCATGAAATAAAACAAAATCCCAATTCAAAGTCATTTTATTTCTCTGAAGAACAAAGAATTGCAAAAAGCTGGTTGATATATGGATTATTACTTATTTCTTTCGCATATAACCCAGATTTATGGAATTCATTAGAAAAAGTGGATGATTTTAATTTTGAAATGACAATTAAAATAGATATTCCAAAAGAATATCAAAATGATTTCTTTAATGCTTTTCAAAAAGTAAGGGATTTTTGCATGAAAAAAAAACAGTTACCTTCTTCCTTAAAATTTCCCTTAGAAAAAAGTTTAGCACATATTCGTAGAATGAGTAAAGGACTTCTTATTAAAAATCCACCAAAGACGTCAAAGGAGGATAAAAAAGAAATACCATTCCATAATGATCTTGATGTGTTTGAGGCTGTCGCATATATGCAACAAGGAACTTATGAGGAAAATAAAAATAAGATTAATGCTGAAAATAAAAAGGATTTAAGAGAACTCATCGAACTTTTAAAAATATCAAAACCTTACTACCAAGGAAGCCAAGAATTAAAATCGATTAATAAGCAATTGAAAAAAGTAAAAAAAAAATAATTTCTATCAAATTTTAACCAAAAATATAAAAGCTGTTATTTCTTAAATAATAGAGAAGGAACTTATTAGGGAAACATTTTAAAAAAATTTCTTAATCCAATAATCATAATCTTTACTTCCTCTTCAGAATAATTATTATAATTACCATGTGCTGCATCATTCCTTATGCCTAACCAAGCTGTCACTTGTTTCATCTGAGTTTTTGAGTAAACATTTTCCCCTTTCAAATCTGAATTCATCTGATCAGCTTTTTTAGGTTTTACTCTCCCAGATGTCGTAATTTCTATATCAATGCCATTTTTTTCACATAGCTTTCTTAGATGTTCTTCTAAGGTACTTCCTGCTATAACAGCAGAAGCATCTTTATATTTCTCATCTAAAAGATATTGTGCCATATCTAAATAATCAGAAAAAATATCTCCATGTATTAATTCTGATACTGTCTTAAGGTAATCTTGTTGCAAATCCTTATATAATGCAATTAAGGCTCCTTTAACAAATTTAAAGCGATTTACAATTAATTTATCACTTTCAAAATATTCTTCAATTCTTATATAATATTCTGATTTTTTACCTGCAATCCTATCTATCACTGATAATGCTCTTGTAATACAAGTACTTAAAAATTCTCTACTTTTATTTACTGAACCAGCATATTGACCATTCTTCACACTATTAATATCACTTAAAATTTCTTCAATTTGTTTAATAAAAACCTTATTTAATTCTTCTACTATTGGATATCACCTGAATTTTTATTAATTAATATAAGCCATTCATATAATAAGTAATTTGATATGACAATTTATTATAAATAACAAAGAAAGAATTTTATAAGTTCCCACCCCCACTTACCCCCATAATCACAACTAATTTATTTCTGGGAATAATTACATTAATATTCTTTAAATTGTTCTGCCTAGCCCCTTTAATTATAATGGGATTATCAGTCATCTCTTATCAATGATTATTGAATTAATCAAAAATGAAAAATTCTACGATTTTATTTTATAAGAATTCTTTAAATCTTTAATTTTAACTTAAGTTCTTTGATTCTATCCCTCAAATACGCAGCATCTTCAAATCTTAATTCTTTTGCTGCTAAAAACATTTTATTCTCAAGATATTGTATAATCATCTCATTATCACCTAATTCTTCCATTTTATCCTCGATTGTTCTTTTCAACCTCTTGCTTTCTTTCTCCTTGAATTCTTTTTCTTCTGAAAGTGATTCTAAGATATTCTTTTTGACTGTTTGAGGTGTAATATTATTAACTTCATTATATGAGATTTGTTTAGCTCTCCTTCTGTTTGTCTCATCAATTGCAGCTTTCATCGCAGGAGATGTTTTATCAGCATATAATATAGCCCTCCCGTTAATGTTTCTTGATGCCCTTCCTATAGTTTGGATTAATGAGCGAGTATCTCTCAAAAAGCCAAGTTTATCTGCATCGAGTATAGCCACTAATTGAACTTCTGGTAAATCAAGACCTTCACGTAGGAGATTTATACCTACAACGCTGTCGAAGGTTCCATCTCTTAGTTTTCTTAAAATTTCAAACCTTTCTACAGTATCAACTTCGGAATGTAAGTATGCAATTTTAATTCCCAATTCTGCATAATATTCTGCAATATCTTCAGCCATTCTTTTAGTTAATGTAGTAATCAAAATCCTTCCTTTATTATTTATAACTTTGCGGAGTTCCCCTAGTAAATCATCTATTTGGTTTTCAGCTGACCTAACTTCAATCTGAGGATCGACTAATCCAGTAGGGCGAATGATTTGTTCTGCCGAAATTCCACCACTTTTCTTTAATTCATAATCTCCTGGAGTAGCACTCATAAAAATAATATATTTAATTTTGCTTTCCCATTCTTCAAAAGTTAATGGTCTATTATCGTAAGCGCTTGGAAGCCGCCACCCATATTCTATCAGATTTTTCTTACGTGCTTTGTCACCGCCTATCATACCACGGATTTGCGGAACCGTAACGTGAGATTCGTCTACTACAATCAAAAAATCTTGTGGGAAATAGTCAATCAAATTCATTGGGGGTTTTCCTGGAGGTCGCCCATCCAAATGTCTTGAATAATTTTCAATTCCCTTACAATAGCCCATCTCTCTCATCATTTCTAAATCAAATTTTACTCTCCTTTCAATACGTTGAGCTTCTGCGTACTTTTTTTCATTTTTAAAGAATGCAATCTGTTTCTTTAATTCCATTTTTATGGATTCTAATGCTTTTATTTTATTTTCTTCTGGAATAATAAAATGGGTAGCTGGAAAAATTCGACAATTGGGTAATTCTTTAAGAACTTGATTAGAAAGCGGATGGATTTCTTGAATTGATTCAATCTCGTCTCCAAATAACGATATTCTTATAGCTGTATCTAAGTATGCTGGAAAAATATCAACAATATCTCCTTTCACTCTAACAACGCCCCTTTTAAATTCAATGTTTTTTCGTTCGTAATTCATTTTGATTACGCGTTTCAATATATCAGATCTTTTAATAGTTTGTCCTACTTCTAAATCCAATGAAACAGCAACCCATTCATCAGGATTTCCAATTCCATAAATGCATGAAACGCTAGCGACTATTATTACGTCCTCTCTAGTTTTTATCGCATGGGTAGACGCCAATCTTAATTTTTCAATTTCCTCGTTTACGCTAAAATCTTTTTCAATATACAAACCAGTAATCGGCATATAAGCTTCAGGTTGATAATAATCATAATATGAGACGAAATAATGAACTGCATTATGAGGAAAGAGTTCTTTAAGTTCATTATATAATTGTGCCGCTAAAGTTTTATTTGGAGCCATTACTAATGTAGGTTTCTGGACTTCTTGAATTATATTAGCAATTGTAAAAGTCTTTCCTGTTCCGGTCGCACCTAATAATGTTTGAAAGCTTTTACCATTTTTAATATTTTTAACAAGATTTTTAATTGCTTGAGGTTGATCTCCTCGTGCCGTAAATTCAGACTCTATTTTGAATTTTTTACTCATATGAATTAAATATTGTTTTAATGAAAAATTTAAGATTTAAATATATATAAACGATTAGACTAAACTATTTTAATGAATAATGGCTTAAGATTTTTATGATGTTAAGTAAAAATTAATGTCTATAATTTAATCTATATCTAAAATTTTTATATCTTCGGCGCCTTCTTTCGTGCGAACTAAAACTTCTAATTCATGACTTGTAGTAAGTGTTGGAATTCCTAATTCAATTGATAATGTGTTATTAACATATGACATAGCAATCGTTAATGTAACTGAATCTAAGGGTTCTAGATCTAATGATTCTCCTACTCCTAAGCTGAAATCGTTGGGGTTGAAATAGGTGCCATTAATGTAAATTGAATCTACATTGAGATCTCGAGTGCCACCATTAGTGTTTGTTATTACCAAATCACCAGAGCCACTAAGATCTGCATCCGGTTCAGTTGAACTTATTGTAATATTATAAAGATTACTATCAACTATTGCATTAAATGTATGAATTGTTGTTGCGGTAGTATTGGTTGTAATATTTACTCTAACTTCATTTGATTTATTTATTTTTAAAGTATCAATATCAAAAGAGATTAATGCGCATTCTTGTACTTCTAAGGTGGCATCTCCATAGAGAAAGTTTACGTCATTAGCAACTGAGATAGGTGTTGTATCATTAAGAGTCACATTAATTAAAGTGATAGGCTCATCTCCAGTATTTTTTATTAATATTCTTCCTGTTTCATTAGCAGCAATATACGATGTTGTTAAACCATCAATTTTATCGATAATTGATATATTAGCCTCGTTCTTAATTGCATGAAATACACCGATATCTGAAGCTACTGGGTTATCTAATTCATATCCTTTAGCCGCAATAGCAATAATTAATTCTTCATTTAAATTTATATCAGGTAATATTGATTGGATGTCTGAAGGTTCTATTACAATTGTGTTTTCATCGTTTGGGTTCAATATTAAATTGTGATTAATAGTATCAATATTTTCAGGATCAAGAGCATTTGCAATTGTTAAATCAAAAGTATTTCCATTCCTAACAGAATCCGCTTTAGCAACATAAACTGAATCTAATCCCAAAACTTTACTTCCGCTATTTTTTACACGAATTTTAATGTTTCCATCAGTGTAGGCATAAGTATCTATGTTATTATAATCAATTGGTATGTGATATTTATAAGTATTTTTACTGTTTACTGCTAAAAGTTCAGGTGAAAGAGTTCTCTCATCATTAAGGATCGAAAGTTGGTAGTTTTTAGTATTATATGACAACAGGGTTTCATCTTTTGCACCTTGTGAAGTATTTACTCCAACTAAATTACCTGTTATACCTGAAAGAAGAGGGTTAAATTCACCGGTAACATTTTCTATATAGGCTTTCGCTTTTTCTCCTGGCCTTAATACTGAGGATCCACTTATATAGCTTGTAGCATCATATGCATTTTGTTCACTATTAATATAAAATTTATTTAAATTAACAGGAGAAGTTCCAACATTTTCCACTTCAAGAAAAACATCAGCCAATTCGCCTTTTTGCTCAATCTTACTATTCTCTCGATTAATTTTTATTTCTCCTGGTTCAGCTTCAGAAACAAAGAAATTATCTGTGCTTTCATCAAAATTATATTTAGTTCCCTCTAACGCATCTGCTTCAGCTGAAACAGTTATATTCACTACATCATCCTCTTTATAAGGAATGTTCAAATCAACCCAAACTATATCTTCCTCATTTATATTCAATATTTTATCATAATTTGATCGACCCATTGTAAAATTGTATTCTATATTGTTAATTTTTACATTTTTAATTGTTAAATCTCTCGTTCCTGTGTTTTTTAAACTAAATGTAGAGCTCCCGATATCAAATACTTTAGGATCAATTATTGAAAAGCTAGAATCCAAGGCAGTATAGTCGACTTGAAATAATTTTACCATACCATTTTGAGAGAAATATGCTGGTTTAAATACTTTAAAGTCATACTCCCCATTAGTAGGTATGTGATCTGCCCATTCATTTCCATTATCGTCTTCTCTCGCTTTAATATTGTACGATGGATTTCCGCCAATCTGAGAAGCGTAATACCATTTTAAATAGTCTGTATTAGGATTAACATTTGAAGGATTTGTAGGTTCCCCATAAAACATTAACTTAACTAATTGACTTTGAAACCAAGAATCTTCATATTTACCACTTGTTTCATTGATATAATCACTCTCAAGAAAAACGCTATCTTCAGCCCAATTATCTTCTTCCAATCCCTTTTTTTCATATTTTGCATAATTGTCGTTACAAATTCTCAACATCCATGGCCATTTACCCTCATCGCCTCCCATTCCACTAATTAAAAATCCAAAATACACTAAGACATAATCCGCTTCTAATTCCCTAAGTATTTTAGCACTATATATTTCATTCGTTTGCATAAATGCCATTCCTGTCATTCCTATTCTAGAACCATCATGTGTATTGTTATCATTAACCGTAGTTACATTTCCAACGGGAGTGAGCCAATAACCATAATCCCACCAACTTACAACAACATCGGTCCCAGCTAAATTATTTTTCATCCAAGTCAATGCATCTTCCCAATCATGAAATTGTCCTCCAGCTACCATTTGGCTATAAGATAATTGATTAATAGAAATATCAGTTGCATGATAAACTTGAGCTATGCATAATATTCCAACCAAAGCATAGACCGCAAAAACTTCCGACCTCCCTACAGGTTTTCTTATTTGTCTTCTCCGTTTCCTGCTCACGCTAAGCTTTCTTTCTCCAACAAAACCCCCATAGATTTTCAAAACGTTTACTAACCCATAAGCACCCATTAATGATGCCGCAGGTGCAAATAATAAAATTATTCGAATCATACTTCCTGTAAAATAAAATAATGTCAATAAAAATATCATTAAAAATACATCCGCAAAATTTAACCTCTTAAAACAAAAAAATATTCCAAGAGGTAAAAGGAGCATTGGAATTAAAGTGTTATAATAAAAAATGGACCAAGCACTAGGCATATGTTCTGCAACTGAAGCTACAAGATGCATTTGATCACGTAATAAAGGACTAAGAACACTATTTAATCTGCTTCCAATGCCCAAAGGTACTAATTTTGGGTTAACCCATATGATTACTGCAATAATAATTATGAGAGGAATTGCTAACCATTTTATTGAATTTAATAAAATATTATAAAATCTAGGATAATTATTCCTTTTTGAGTGAATCATATGAAATAGGATCAAAATTAAGGTAAAAAAAAATACCCCTGCAAAGGATAAATTAGTAAAAAAATCGCTAGGTTCAAAAGCAAGAAATAACGAATGTATCATAAATCCCGTCCCTATGGTTCCACTATAAGCAATTAATATATTCTCATCATATTTATTTAATAAAATCATAATAGTACATACAAGTGGTATAATAAAGAAAACAAATTGATAACCGCCCCAACTTAAGGATAAATAGCCTAAGAAAAAACCTCCCATTATCGAATGCGTAAATTTGCCCGTTTTAACTGCTTTTAAGAAAAATAAAAATGTCATGAGGGTCGCAAACACACCTATGGTTTCATTATCGAAAAAACCAGCCATTGTACGCTGCATATGTCCAGTATTGAATGCTAAGAAAAAAGCCGCAAATAACCCACATTCCCGATTGTAAACCTCTTTTCCAAGAAAATACATAGCCAATACAGTAAGTCCACCCATAATAGCTGGAAGATAATAACAAACTTCATATATAGAAACTGGGATTCCAATAAAATTCAAAATCATCCATACAGCAACTGCCGTAAAGGGTAAGCCAGGTCTTGTCCTTGCTCGTGGAATACCCTCAGGATACCAACTCTTTTTATCTACCCAATGAAAGTACTCATAAAGAGAGTGCTCGCTGATATATTTAGCATTATAATATTGTATCCATGGATCAAATGCTTTAATTAAAGTTTGTCCTCTAAGAACGGGCGTTAGCCTTATCATTATCGCTAGAATTACGATTAATGTAATCGCTAAAAAAAAGACAATATTTTGCTTTTTTGCCCCCACAACTGAGCTGCGGATCCGGTCTTTAAAACCACTTAGGGAGTTGCCAATCCTACGTAAAACAGGCATCCATGATCTAAATCTTATTTACTATGAAAATCTAATAAAATCTATTTAGATTATAAAAAATACTAAATCTTATAAAATTTTTTATTATAGGTGTGTAAATATATGGAAATACGCATTTAATTGTATAAATAAATTTAAATTTATCTGCGTTGAAATGATAACGAGAGATAATAATATTGATAATTTTTTGAATATTATATTTCATGTTATAATATTTTATTATCATGTTTCTTTACTATTTAGAATTGAAATATATAATATATTGATAGGAATTTAGATGGAAAGCAGAAGGTATCTCTTAAAATTTTATTATATAGGAAGAAAAAAGTTTCATGGTTCACAAAGGCAAAAAAGTTTTTTAACTATTGAAGAATGTTTAATTAACGCTTTAAATGAAAAGAATTACATAAAAGATGCTGAAAGTTCTGGATTTGAAGTAGCAAGTAGAACAGATCGATTTGTTTCTGCCCGAGCCGCTGTATTTTCGTTCATTACTACAAAAAAACCCATTTTGATGGAAATAAATTCAGAATTGCCTGAAGAAATAGGGCTTTGGGCTTATACAGAAGTATCTATTGATTTTTTATCTAGATTTAATGCATTATATCGCCATTACAAATATATAGTTCCTGAATCTCTTAGTTTTCTTCAAAAAAATAGCAAATTTAACTTTAATATTATTAAAAAAGCTTGTACGGAATTGGAAGGTAAACATAACTTTATAAATTTCTCTAAACCAGGGAAAGTGGAGGAAAAAACAGTAAGAGATATGGATTCAGTCAAGATTTCTATTAATAACGACTTTTTAATCTTTGATTTTAAAAGTAGGGCTTTTTTGAGACAACAAATTCGAAGAATGGTTAAAAAAATTTTAGAATTAGGGACAGGTGAAATAGAATATGATGATTTTCTAAAATTATTCGATGTAACAAAACAATTTTTTTATCAGCCAGCCGATCCTTCAGGTTTAATTTTATGGGATATCAAATTTGATGATAATATTAAATTTGAAGTAGATATAAAATCTAAAAAAAGAATGGAAACCTATTTTCTAAATCAAGAATTAAAATTCTGCTTAAAAAAGCAATTATTCAGAATTTTGCAGCAAGACGATTTTAGCTAATAAAGATTGCAATTGAATTTCTTCTGTTCCTCCTTGACTTAAACGGTATTCAAATTCTGCAAGTAATTTTGAGAGCTCGATTTTTAAATTTTCGGATATATTTAAATCATAAATCTCTCTGTGTATATCTCTAATGATATTTCTACCTGAGATGCCATAATCTTTAATTAATTCATTCAATAGTTTAATCGATAATTGTAATTGTCCTTCTAGAGCATTCTGAAGGATAATTTTAATTTTATCTGGTGGCACTTCACCAGCTACTCTAAATACTATCTCTTGGTCTATTTTTTTTGATATTGTTCCACATGATTGTAAATAATTTATAGCTCTTCGACAATCTCCGCGTGAAACATCTACTAAGGCATTTAAACCATTTGCAGCTAAATTTAGCTCCTCTTTAGAAGCAATTAGTTTAATTCTGTTTTTAATATCATCTTTATTTAAAGGAGAAAACCTAAACACAACGCATCTTGATTGAATCGGCGGGATTATTTTATTTGAATAATTACATATTAAAATCATTCTACAGTTTTTTGTATATTTTTCCATTGTTCTTCTTAATGCTTGTTGAGCTGGAGCAGTCATATTATCTGCTTCATCAAGAATTAATATTTTAAAGGGAACATCAATTGGTGGTATTGCTTTAGCAAAATCTTTAATATATGTTCTAATCACATCGATACCTCGGGCATCACTAGCATTCAATTCTAAATAAGTATTGTTTAACGACATTTTCTTGCCGTATAAATCTCTTACCATTGCTAAAGCAGAAGTTGTTTTTCCTGTTCCTGCTGGACCAGCAAAGATTAAATGAGGCATAGATTCATCTATAATAAATTGTTTTAAACGTTTTATAATGGCATTTTGGTTAACAACATCGTTTAAAGAACGCGGACGATACTTTTCGACCCAAGGACGATTTTCTACTGACATTACAACTCTTAAAAATATATACTAATATAATAGAAGAAAATATTAAGATTAAATTTTCTTAATTCTTAATTAATAAATATTATTAAAAAAAAAGAGAGTAAATATTTATGGTTGATTTTAAAATAAAAAAAATTAAATCTAGGTGGATTTTAGATTCTCGTGGAAATCCCACCGTAGAAACTGAAGTATACGCTGAAGATGATTTTGGAAGAGCTGCAGTACCTTCAGGAGCTTCGACAGGAGTTTTAGAAGCACTTGAATTAAGAGATGGGGGAAAAGCTTTTCTAGGAAAACATGTTACCAAGGCTGTTTCTAATGTAAACAACATAATAGCAAACAAATTAGTAGGATTTGATGTCAGGGATCAGAAAAAAATTGACGAGGAATTGATAGCTATTGATGGAACTGAAAATAAAAGTAAATTGGGTGCTAATGCGATATTATCAGTTTCTTTAGCAGTTGCGAAAATAGCAGCAAAATTATCCGATAAACCTTTATTTGCACATTTGTATGAATTAAGCTATGGTAAAAATAGAGAAGATTATCTTCTGCCTCTGCCGTGTTCTAATGTCTTAAATGGAGGCGAACACGCAGGAAATAATTTAGCAATCCAAGAATTTATGATATTACCGATCGGAGCGAAATCGTTTTCTGGGGCGATACAAAATGTTGCTGAAGTTTATCAAACGCTTAAAGCCCTTTTATCTAAGAAATATGGTAGACCATCTGTTAATGTTGGCGACGAAGGAGGATTTGCCCCAAATTTATCTTTAACTAGAGATGCTATTGATATAATCATTGATGGAATCGAAGAGGCAGGATTTATGATGGGAACCGATTTTGTATTAGGAATAGATGCTGCTGCTAGTGAATTTTATGAAGATGATGAATATTATAATATTGATGGAAAAAAATTAACAGAAGAAGAGTTATTACAATATTATTTGGATTTAACTCACGATTACCCTTTAAACTCAATTGAAGACCCATTTGACGAAAAAGCATTTAGTGGTTTTACACACTTAACTGCTAAAGTTGGAAAATCAATCCAAATTGTAGATGACGACATTACTGTTACTAATATTAAAATTCTCGAAAGGGCAATTACTGAAAAAGCAGGAAATGCATTGCTACTTAAAGTTAACCAAATTGGAAGTTTAACTGAAGCAATTAAAGCTGCTAAAATGTCTTTTGAGCATGGATTTAATGTAATGGTATCTCATCGTTCTGGTGAAACTGAAGATACTTTTATTGCTGATTTGGCTGTTGGGCTCTGCACAGGTCAATTAAAGACTGGAGCCCCTTGCAGAAGCGATAGAAATTGTAAATTTAATCAGCTTCTTAGAATTGAAGAGATTTTAGGAGAAAACGCAAAGTATCCTAAGAATTTCGGTTCTTGGAAGAATTTTCAGTAAATTCTAATATCATTTACTTCCCATCTTATTGCTTTAAGAACCTATAAATATTCACATCTATTTTCTTTATTTTTTGAGTATGAAATTTGAATGATTTTTCTAAAATCATATTAAACGGAAGAACATTATCAACTTTCCAATTGAATTTTTTTATAAAATTGAGAATAAATTTATGAACCTTTTCACTTGCTAGGTGAATCGAGTAAATTACATCTGAGAATGAAAATGCTTTCTCCAAAAATATTCTATCAGCTGTTTTATGTTGAACTCCAAAAGGAGGATTCATAATTGTTGTTATTTTCAGATTTTTAGGTATCAATAATTTAGAAAATTCAAGATATTTTACTTCAGCGCATATGGGAAAAATAATATGGTCAAGATCAAGGTTTTTTATATTATTTTTTAATATACATAAAGCTTTCCAATCCTTATCTATACTTAAGATGCAACTAGCTCTCATTAAGGCACTTGCTATTGATAATCTCCCCGTTCCGGCACCAAGATCAAAAATTAATTTATTTTTTATATCGTTGAATTCGAAACCAGCAAAAAATATAAGATCTACAGCACATGTAGCGTCTATAGTATACTGTTCTAATTTTATTTTTGGCTCAATAAATGTTTGGGTGTTTTGGATTATAGAGATTAAATGCTTTTTGTTAATTTTAAAATCCGCTCTATTACAATTAATTATGAATAAATTTATTTACATTATAACATAATATTTACTTAAAATAAAGATCTATTGTTATTTTTTATATGCCAAATAGAGAACAAATTAAAAATAAGGATATCGCTGTCACAGGACAATATCTAGGGGTTATAGAAGAGTATATCAGTAATGAGCAATCTACATACGTTAAAGAAGGTCAAATTTTTGCGACTAAGACTGGCATGATTTCAATAGACGATAAAAAACGACAAATTGAAATAGAAACACATCAAGAAAAAGATAGAAAAACAGTTGAAATCGGAGATATTGTTATCGGGACCGTCGTTTTTTTGCGGAAATTTTCCATAGGAATTACTTTTAATACTATCAATCAAAAGATTCATTTTAATTCTTCTTATTTTGGTAATACTCATGTTTCTCAAATATCTAATAAATATATAGAAAAAATTAACGATGCTTTTCAAATTACGGATATCATTAGGGCCAAGGTTACTAAAAAAAATGCAAATGAGTATACTTTAAGTACAGTAGGGAAAAATTTTGGAGTAATACATGCTGATTGTTCGATCTGTGGAACAAAACTTAATAAAATCGGATATGATAAATTAAAATGCGACTTTTGTGGGAACATTGAAAAAAGAAAACTTGCTATAGATTATGGAGATATAGCTCATAAATTAAGGTTCTAATTTTTTTTCTAATTATCTATCAATAAATTTATTGTTTTTGAATTATTAAGTAGGTGTTTACAATTATTGCCTAGATCTGGTAAAAAAGTTATTCATTTTTATAATTCAAGTGGAAATTTGGAAAATACAATAAAATTTCTTGAAAAAATTCAAGAAAAAGTAAATTACATTAATTTAAATGCAACAGTTTCTGGTAAGAGTATTAAGATCACAATATATGGATCTAGGGATCTTCAATATTTGGCTTGTGAAAGATTACGCAATTTAGCAGAAATATATTTGTGTTAATTTCATTTCAATACTAAAAAATACCATAAAACATTTATTTTATTTTTCATTAGGATTGATAAGTTCGAATAGTTTAAAGTTATCATAATGGCAAAGAAAAGAATTAAAAAAGAATCAGAAGAAGAATTAGAAGACGATATAGGAGATTTAGAGGAGGAAGAAGTTGAGATTGAACTTCCTAAAATAACTAAAAAATCGCGTAAAGACGAAAAAGAACTTGAGGACACTTTTTCAATAACTTCAGAGTTAGGAGAAGAGGAGGATGAAGAGGAGTTAGAATTTGAGCTTGAAAAAAAGCCTGAATTTCCTGACTATAAATATCTTGATCTAAAGATTTATGAAGTAACAGAAAATAATTATGAAATTGAAATTATTGGACAATCGCATGGATTTTGTAATATTCTTGTTAAACATCTCTTAAATATCGAAGGTGTGAACATAGCGGCATATAAAATGACTGGTTTAGAACCCCCTAAAATTTATTTAAGTCTCAAAAATGGTCATAAAATTAAAGAGATATTACATAAAGGGATTGAATCGCTTAGAGAAGAAGTTCTAGAGGTCAAAAAACATTTTCAAAAACTCATGTAAACATATCAATGCTTTTTTTATGAAAAATTTTTAAGAAGTTAAAATTCTACTTACTATAATGGTTTATGAGTTTTTAATTAACGATTTAAACAAGATTAAAACGCAAAAAAGTATTGGAACTGATAAAGGATTAGCTAAAATAGGAGATGGGATAGTTAATCTAGCATATTCAGTGGCAAAATCAATTTATTTAACAAGAAACAACTCAAATAAAGAAGTAGTGCGTACCGGATTAAAAGTAAGTAAAAAAATTTTATCTAACGCTTTAAAAAATGCAAATATGAAAAATTTTGCTAAAAATAGGGCTGATGCTCATGATCTTGCAAATACCGTAGAGGCTATTGTAGCTTATGTTTGGCTAAATAATAAAATGTCTTTAAAAGAAATTATTGATTTTTTAACCGAAAATTTTTCTGGAAATCTACAAGGTAGAATTGATGAGATAAATAATGCCATAAATGCCTTTACAACTCTTTTGAATTACACAAAAAAATTCTTACCCGAAAATTAAAATATGAAAGAAAATCCTATTACAATCGGATTTGATGATGCCCCTTTTAAGCTAAAATCGACTGAGAGAAAAATAACTCAGTTAATAGGTGTAGTTTGTCAAGGGACAAGAATGGTCAATGTAGTTAGAAGAGAAATTGAGATCGATGGCTATGACGCGACTGAAGCTTTAATTGAACTCACAAAACAAAATGAACTTCATGTGCAATATATTTTAACTGATACGATAACATTTGGTGGGTTTAATATTGTTGATTTAAATGAAATTTATAATAAAACAAAAAAACCAATAATTGCTATTACTGAAAAAGAAGTTAATCTGGAATCTGTAAAAGATGCATTAATAAAGAAATTTCCACAGAATTATGATTTAAAAATTCAAAAAATAATTAATGCGGGAAATTTATACGAGACAGATATTGAGACAGCCGGAGGTTTATCAAGGATTTATTTTCATTCTAAAGGAATTGATCCTGATGAGGTTGAATTGTTATTGCAAAAAATATGTATTGATTCAAAACTTCCCGAGCCGGTTCGTCTCGCACATATAATAGGAAAAGTATTTTGAGAAGAAAAAATAAAAGTTTAATCTGTTCTCATCTCAAATTCTAAAATAGCTTTCATTCTTTGACGTAGTTCAGGACGAATTGCGCTCATTCCATAAGTTTTTACTCCTAATCTCTTTTCTACTTCATCTTCGGTAAGAACATTCGGAAGATCTTGTTTATTCGCTATGACAATAATTTTTGATCTTATATGACGGGAGAATCTTTCAAAGATTTCTTTACACTTAGAAATATTCTTTTCTGTGGAATCTGTAACTAATACAGCTAAACCTGCACCTCTCAAAAAGTCTTTCCACATGAATCTAAATCTATTTTGGCCTCCAAAATCCCATATGGATACTTTACCGTAAGAGCCCAAGATCCTTGTATTAATATTTAATCCAATAGTTGGGGATCTTTCATTCGAAACCTCTTCTCCTGACAATAATTTTAGTAAACTAGACTTCCCGACTCCACTCTCCCCAATAATTGCTATTTTATTCTTAATGTGGATCATTTTCAATCAAGTCTTCAATTATTTAATTTGTTATTTAGAAGATGAAAATTATATCTCAAAAAATAGAATAATATGGCGGTATTACCTTTCAAATAAATTTAAATAATTGACTAAATTAACTTTAAAATGAAATCTAAATAAATAAAAATTGATAGAATGATATAAAAAAATTAGAGGTAAGACTTTATGAACAGAAAAAAAGTTTTTTATTTTCTTTTTTTATGGGGATTATTTCTCTTACCACTTGTAAATTTTGCTGTAGCTCAACCGAGTTATGTCGGAATTGATGAGGAAGATTCCTATGAGTGGAATACATCTTTCCATAAAAGTCCTCTTGAAGATTATTGGATTGATCTTGGTTATTCTGTAACATATGCTGAAAATATTACTGATTTTTTTTTTAATGCGTTAGATATAGATACAGACGTTGATGGTTGGAGAGTTTATATTACAGAAATTGAGAGTGAAGATGATTATTCTTATGCTGGGAATGAGATTGGTGGAGTTCACTATATATACAATTTTTACGTAAGAGAGGATGGAGGAGATTGGAAAAGAAAAGAACATAATGGTAGAGCAGAGATTATGGAATATGATATATATTTATATCTAGCTTTTACTTGGGCGGATATGGGATTCTTCCCTACTTGGCTTAATCCTTTAGACTTGAAAGAATTGTTTCCTTTTGACATGAAATTATGGTTTACTCCTACTAACACGAATTGGCGTCGCATAGCTGACAATGTTGACTATTTGTATCAACATTATCATGGGGATGGAGAAGCAAACACTGAATACTGTACTTCTTACTTTATCCAAGAAGATTGTGGAATGTCTACTTCATGGAATCCCGAATATAATAGTCAGATAGAGGAGTTTGGATCTGTGGTAAGATACACTAGTGATGGCGTTCTTTTGCATTATGAATTTACATATGATGGACGCATTATTATGGAAATTGATTTAGAACAATCTTTTCTCTACGAAAATTCTTGGTGGTTAATTCCTTTAATAGTAATAGTCATTGTATTAGTTATAATTCCAGTTACTATCGTTAGTATTGTAAAGGTAAGAAAGAAACATAGAGTAAAAAAAGAAAAAATTGCTCCACCCAAAGAAGAGAAAAAACCAGAAGTTTCAGCACCAGCTGCCGTTACTCCAGCTGTCGTTACTCCAGCTGCCGTTACATCACCGGTCGAAACTCAGGAAGAGGTATTTTTTTGCCCAATGTGTGGAAACCAAGTTAAAGCTGGTAAAAATTTTTGCCAAGAGTGTGGTGCTAATTTAAAGGAGTAAAAAATCAATATTTAAGTCATTTTTTTCCTTTTTTTTATTTAATAAATAATAAATCGATATCTCCTTGATGAGTGAAATATAATGAAAATAGAATAATAATTATTCTATAATATAAAAGGCGATAACAAAAATACAGAAACTAAAAAAAATAACCAAAAATAAAAATAAGCTAAAAAAAATAAATTCTTATGCTCCTGTGTCGATATCCTTGACAATACCTACGGCGACAGTTCTACCCATATCGCGTACCGCGAATCGGCCCATCTCAGGAATTTCAGTATATTTCTCAATACATAGTTTCTTTATTGGGGCTAATTCTACGATTGCAGCTTCATTTCTTTTGAGAAATTTAGGATTGTCTTCGATTACTGCTCCTGTTTTCTGATCTAATTTTTTCATAAGACTGTTAAATTTTGCTGCAACTTGAGCTGTATGTGCATGAACAACAGGAGTATATCCTTGAGCGATAGCGGTTGGATGCCAAATGACAATAATTTGTCCCGTCCATTTTCCCTTTGGAGTTATAACTGTTGGGGGATTATCAGGATGACCTAAACAATCACCTCTACCAGCATCTTGCATACTAATTCCTCTGATACTAAATCCAACATTATCACCAGGCTCGGCTTGAGGTATTTCTTCGTGATGCATTTCAATAGTTCTTATTTCTCCTTTAAAGCCAGTTGGCATAATTATGATTTTATCTCCTTTTTTCAAAACTCCCGTTTCTACTCTACCAACTGGAACAACTCCTGTACCTTTAATCTGATAAGAGTCTTGGATTGGAAGTCTCAATGGTTTGTCTGTTGGCTTTGCAGGAATTTCAAATTTATCAATTGCATCAATTAAGGTTGGGCCCTTATACCAAGGCATTTTATCGCTAGCTTTTGCTAGATTCTCCATCGCCATACCGCTAGTTGGGATGAAAGGAATTTTTTTCACAGGGAATCCAATATTACTAAGAAGGTCAGACACATTTTCTACACATTCGTTAAATCTGTCTTCATTATAATCCCAAACATCAGCTTTATTTATGGCTACTACTAATTGCTTAACACCAAGAGTTTGTGCAAGGTAAGCATGTTCCCTAGTTTGCCCATTTGCTGCAATACCCACTTCCATTTCTCCTTTTTTACCAGAAACGACTAGGATTGCAGCATCTGCTTGAGATGCACCTGTAATCATGTTTTTTACAAAATCAGCGTGTCCGGGAGCATCAATGATTGTAAAGTATCGATTTGGAGTCTCAAATTTTCTAAATGCAAGATCGATTGTAATCCCTCGCTGACGTTCTTCCTTCAATCTATCAAAAACAAAAGCGTAGGACCATGATTCTCGATCATATTCTTTTGCGAGTTTTTCAAGCTCTCTTGCTTCTCTTTCTGATACTGAGCCTGTTTCTATAAGTAAGGCACCCATCATTGTTGATTTGCCGTGATCTATATGACCTATGATTACGAGATTTAAATGTTGCTTGTCAACCATATTTCAATCAATTTCCATATTTAATTTATATATACAATTAATTTACTTAATTTTTAATTGTCAATAATAATATTAATTATTAATTGATAATGAATTTTAATGTTAAGGAATTTATATTCTTTTCTATAAAGGATTCTCTAGGGGAAATAAATGGGATATTTATATAATAAGTCAATAAATTTTCTTTTTAAGTAAATACTTACCTTTAGGATCCTCAAATAATTTTCGATTATTATAATAATTAAAAAATTACTTAGAATTAACATTTAGATAATAAATATAAAAAAACATAGAACTTTAATTTACATTAAGGAATATACAAAATTTAAGTAATAAATCTATCCTCAATTAAAAACAATGGTTCGTTCAAGAGAAAAATTTCCAAAGGAAGGAGAATTCATAGTCGGAAAAGTGACTGATATTCACGATCAACATGTTTATGTAGATTTAATAGATTACGAGGGTTTAAATACGGAGGACATCGCAAGAGGTATGATTCATGTTAGTGAAATATCAAGCCGATGGGTAAAAAATATAAGAAATCACGTAAGAGTTGGTCAGAGAATTGTTTTAAGAGTTCTGCATGTGGATCCGACAAAGGGACACGTTGATTTATCATTAAGAAGGGTAAATTCAGCTCAAAGAGAAGTTCGAATGAAGGAATGGAAATATGCTTTAAAATACGAAAATTTATTACAATTTCTTGTAGATGCTACGGATTTGTCTCTTGATGATGCTTACAAACTAATTGGATTTCCAATCTTGGATAAATTTGATTCTTACCAAGAAACTATTGAAGAACTTAAAGAAAATGGCAAGGACATTTTAAAGAATATAAAAAATGTTTCCGAAGATGTAAAAAAAGCTTTTCTGCGGGTGATTGACGAGAATGTAGAAATATCGACTATTAACATAGTAGGAAAAATTAAAATTTCTTATAATGCTGAAAATGGGATAGATTTAGTAAAAGAATCATTAAATGAAGCAAAAAAGGTCATAAAAAATCCTAAAGAGACCAGAAAATTAAGCATTAGTTATATCGCAGCTCCGCTTTACCGTCTCGAAATCGTCTCTAAGGATTATTTAGATGCTGAAAACATACTTTCTGAGGTTTTAGAGGTTATTGAAGCTAAAACAAATAAATATGAGGGTAGGTTCGATTTTATTCGAGATTAAATTAATTGTAATAATCTTATTTTAATATATAAGCATGACAAAATATCTTCAAAAATGTAAAAAGTGTGGTAGATACGGATTAGCTAATCCAGAATTAAAGTGTCGATACTGCGGTGGTCAATTAATAAATCCAAAGCCACCAAAATTTTCATTAATCGATAAGTATGGAAAATACAGATTAAAATATTTTAAAGAAGAATTTGAGGAAAAATTTACTAAATGATTTGTATTAAGTGTTAATTTCGATTTTTTCTGCAAATTTCTCGTTAAGAACTATTTCTGCGTTTTTAGAAGGCATGCACGCAATTTCACCTTTTTTAAATGGCCCATAATTGATAAGATCAATACCCACTAAAGGAGGGGTTTCTTTTAAAAATCTGATTATAACATAATCGAATTCTTCACCCTTAGATTTGAAAGATTTTTTAAGATCTTCAACTCTAATTTCTTTGAAAGATTCTTCAACTTTACCTATTTCTGTGCTTCCATTTTCCTTCAATTCAAACGTTTTTTTAATTTCTTCATCTTTAACTCCTTCATAAAGCGCCATTGCTTTTACTTTTTCAAATCCTTTAATATCGCTGACTAAATTTCGATAAAATAATTTTTCAGCCTCCAAAAGATCATCTAAATTAATTTCTTGTAAGGCTAAGGCAAAATTTAAAATTTTAATTTCCCGCATTTTTAAAAAGTCGTTAAATAGAAATTCAAAATTTTCTTTATAAGAATCTAATATCTCGGTTTTTATTTTATTATTTTCTAAATCATTTAATTTTGTATTATTAAGAATTTGAAGATTTTCTTTAAATTCTTTAAACAGCTCTTTAGTTAATTGAGTCAAATCTTTATTCTTAAATTCATTAAGCCAATATTGATATAACTTCTCGTATTCGTTTTTAATATCCATAAATTAAGAAAATTTTTTTATTCTTAAAAAAGAAAAAGTAGAGAAAGAATTTATTATTAACTTAAGCAGTCTTAGCAACCCCCCTACAAAGCAAAAATACAGCAATATGATGTGGAACCTCGATTATCTCTCCTTGAGAGAAAGGCCCATAAGTTTGACCTTTTATTTTTGTAGCAGGTACCTTAGGCTCTAAAATTTCGATTTTTTGCATAATATCACTCTGGAATACTATTGGATCCAGATTTTTATTACTTTCATCGAGGGGATTAAAAGTATCTAGTTCTTTAATTGATAATTCTTGAACTTTAAATCCTGTTTTCCCATGTAAAGACCCTGGATATCGAATAAGTCTATGGATGTCAATTGATACAGGGTCATCAATTCTGATTCCAATTTCCTTGATTATTCCATATAAAAAGGTCTCCCATTTTTTTGGACCGAATCCCTCTATATTCCATAATATTTCCAGAAAATTTTGCTTATTATTCAGAATAAATTCTATAGTGTCATTACTCAATCCAAATTGCTTACCCTTAAAGAGTTTAATTATTATATCATTAGAATAATTTTTTAAGACTTCTTCAATTTTTAAAATAATTTTTTTAGACCAGCCGATATTATCTCTTAACAAACTTAAATTCAAGCTTAAATTTTTAAGACCCAAAATTTCAAGAGAAATATTACTTCCAGTAATATAATCGACAATTTCTCTTCTGTCTCCACTAGATAATCCTCTCATTTTTTTATTTTCGACCTTTAAGTGATACCCACGATGCCCTGAAAAAGCAATTTTCAAATCTTTTTCATCAATCCCAAAATCTGGAAAGAGAAAATCGTAAATTAAACTAATTATATCTCTTTTAGCAATATCTAAACAAATATCACAAATCCAATTTAAATTTCTTAGCTTACGTTTACCACATTTAGGACATTTATTCATCATCCCTTTTCCACTTTTTCCACACTCAACACAATACCAATAGTCGTGATTAGTTTTACAGGGGGTTTCAAAATGGTCTACATCAATATCAATAACTAAATCACAGCCTTGATATTGCTTATTATTCATATTTAAATTATCTGGTTGAAGATATAGTGTTCCACTTGAATATACATGTCTTGATCCATTATCGGCTAAATATTTTTTTAGAAGTTCAACATTTTTAAATGCCATATGCCTAATCATAATTTGTTTATCCCACGGAATAAATCCGAATTCCCGATGTTCTAGCAAATCAACAATAGGGATTTTAGACTTATTTTCGCGATAGTACGCTTGAAATAGCTTTTTTAATAGTTTATTTTCGCTCATTATTATTTTTTAAATTATTATTAGGATGGTTTTCTTTTCTGGAAGCTCGAAATTGTTTTAATTGTACATAAAATAGGGGGTGTTTTATCTTTTTTTGAGCATCCTGTTTTTTTGAATAATACCCCTCTAAACAAATTTTATCCTTATACTTAGCTGCCATGCATAAATTTAACGATTTTAGAGTAGTACATTTATGAGGTGTGTAGCCTTTTTTTTTAGCAAAATTTACTTGATAGGCAGTCTTATCTCTAGCAAAATCTGGCATAGTTGAAAATATGTCAATAATTTTATCTACTGGGTAGTTGAGAGCGTGTAAAAAAAACACTAAAAATAACCTCTCTATATGAATCAGATTTTGACCTTCTTGAGATTTCGAGAGTATTTCATTTATACATGGAGGAAAAGTATTTGAAATATCAGCCCCTTCTTTAAAACTAATATCAAAAGAATATTCAAAAACTTCCTTTTTTAGTTCCCATTGGCTTAAAATATTTTCATATAATTCTTTAAATTCTTGTAAATTTAATAATTCCTTTTTAAGAGATTCTAAAGAAGCTTTATCTTCTTTTACTTCAAATTTATTACGAATGTACTCTTGTATAAGGCGAATTAAACTTCGTTTTTGAATAAACACATATCCATTGGAGAGAGCATTATTCACAAGTTTACGATACTCATCATGCAAATTAGATATTAACTTTAAATAATCTGTATAATAAATTCGAAAACTAGTTTTAAGTAGTTCTCTCTGGTCTTTTAAAATATTTACCCCATATTCCATTGGATCACTATAAAGAATATCTAATTTTAAATCTTCACAAATAGAATAAATGTTGTAGTCATTTTCTTTAATTAGATCGTTATAATTTATTTTCGAATATAAGTTAGCGATTTTATTTGTAATTATTTTGTTATCCAGAACAACCATTAAGATTTTTAACAATAAATACAGATATACATTTACCTTATCAAGTTTATAATATGAGACATTTTCTAAATTATCAAAAGCGGCTTTAAAAATTTCAAACAATCTTTCTTGTATTTCTTCACTAAAAGTTTCTGAAAAAATAGTTGAAATAAATTCTGAAGGTGGTTTAGAAGCGATGTCAGAAAAAAATTCTTTTAACGATGGAAGCCAAGGATAACGGTAAATCAATTCAATTGGAACGGTCAAGGCGTTAAATTCTCCTTTTTCAAAATTATTAATTCTCTATATAAAATGATCATTTGAAGTTTTAATAAACAAGGAGCACATTGATTTATTAATAATTATATTTGAAAAGAGATAAGAAGTTAAAATAATTGATTAAAATTCATCCATGTCCTCATCTTCATCGAAATCAGCCTCTTCCACCCTTGGGGCAAGAAAATAGAATAATTCACCACCTTCAAGGAGATTAAACATCATTTTTAAGGGATGGTCCGTTTTGAGTGAGATCTCTAACTTTTCTGTAATTGAAGAAATTTTTAAGATTGCTTTTAAAAAAGTTAGAGAGTATGCGCCACTACTAGTGCCAGAAATATCTGTTTCAATCAATTCATCTAGTTCAAGCTCATAATTCATCTCTCCAATTTGTCCGGTAGAACTAAAAACTAAACCCTGGTCTTCTATGGACTTCATATTTAAAATTTCGGAATAAATCTCAGCATCTTTGATCGCCTCAACTAAGAAATCCGGATCTATTACCCATTTTGAAGAATATTCAATATTTAGTAAATTTTCCATGGGAATTTCTTCAATATCGATGTCCAGTAAAGCTAAACTAAAGGTTCTAGTGCGAGAAGTTCCCTCTCTCTGCATTTTAATTTTAATTTTTTGATCCTTCTCATTAAAATCAATTTCCACAGCATCATTAGCAGCACATCGTTTCAAAATCTTATCTAGATCATCTAGATTTAATCCTACTTTAGATTCTTTACTGCATTTATAATCATCAAAATTATCTTTCTTGATAGAAAGTTTTAACAAACAAATTCGACTTGGGTCCATTGCTGAGATTGTGAACTCTTTTGGAGTTACTCTAAACTCAGTTTCATCAATAATACTAGCAAGAGTTTCTACTATGCCTTTTAAAATCCGACTATTTTCTAGTTTTAACGTAAAACTCATATCTCATTAACTCTTTTATTTATAACTTATTGCGTTAGCTTTCACAATATATTAATATTGGTTTATTGCCTTTCTTTATTAAATTTAATATTAGTGTTTTAATAATAACTAATTTTACTTCTCGATTAAATTATTTATAGTTATTTAAAAATTCTATAATATGAATATATAAAAATAAAAAAATTACTTAATGAATTAATTATTTATATTTGCCTAAAACTTTCAAAATTATAAGTTATGTTTTAAGGATGGTGGTTTAAGTGGAAAAGCTATATGCGAAACAGAGGATAATAAGGGATGTGAAAAATGAAGATGAGCGAATTCAAATTACTGGTTATGTAAAAAATTTAGTTGAAAATGACCATATTATATTAGAAGACAAATCTGGCAATATTAAAGTAAGTATTAAAAACATTGATTTTAATTTTAAAGAAAAAAATTTAATCAACATTATGGGGAGTTTAATGATAAAAACTGATGGTGAAAAAATCATAGATGCTGATATTGTACAGGATATGAACAATTTAAATTTCGAATATTACTGCAAATTATATGAGTTAAAAAAAGAATTGGATGAAAAGGAAAAATAATTGATTACTACTCAGATTTACATTAAAAAAATTAGATATAAGTTAAAAATATTGCCTTAAGAAAGAACTTCTAAAATTTTTGTAAGAATACGAGCCTTCCCGCCTGTTGATTGAAGTAGTATTTTCCCGCATACCAAACATTCGACATCAGTGGCAGAACACCCAAAAATTATTTGTTGATTTCCACAATTTAAGCATTTTACGCGCAAGAAACGACTTTTAGGTTGGGGGATCAATTCTTTTGATTTTTTATTTCTACCCATTGTTAGTATCCTAATTTTTAATTAAACTTCTTGCAATTCAAATTTTTTTACGCGATAGGCCTTTGAATAGTACTTTTTACCACATTCAGAACATTCAAGTAAAGGAGTTGTTTTTTTATTTATTTTTGCGTTTTTATGAAAAATTTCTTTTGGAAAAGAACCATAACCTTTTTTCTTTTTTTCAAATCTTCTTTTTCCTTGAGCTTGGGTGTTTTCTTTTCCTTTTTTATAAATTGAGACGTTATGCTTGGTATGCGTTCTGCATTGCGGACAATATCTGTTTAATGTTCTAGGATATTTCAATTTTCAAAAACCTAAATTAAAATAATGATATAATTAATTATTAATAAATTTTAAATTTTATTAGTTCCGCTAAATTTTAGCTCATTTAAAACTCTTTACTTATTGAACGGATATAACCTAAATAGCAAATAATTTAAGCAACTTTTACATAAAAATAATAATAACCTTTGGAAAAGAATAAAATGTTTAAAGAGAAATTTGGCGAAGGTATAATAAGTGCTAAGCAATTTAATAGAGAAGATATTGAATATATCTTGAAAAAGGGTAAAGAAATGATTTCTTCCACAAATTCTAATCTTCTCAAAGGTAAAATACTTGCAACATTATTTTTTGAACCTTCTACCCGAACTCGACTCAGCTTTGAATCCGCGATGTATAGATTGGGAGGAAATGTTATTGGTTTTCAATCAGGAGAAGTATCTTCAATTAAAAAAGGAGAAAGCCTTGCTGATACGATAAGAACTGTGGAAAATTATTGTGATTGTATAGTTATAAGACACTCTATGGAGGGGGCTGCTAAACTGGCTTCTCGATTTTCAAAAGTTCCAATCATTAACGCAGGGTCAGGTAGCGGTGAACATCCTACTCAAGCATTATTGGATTTATTGACAATCAAAGAAGAATGTGGTAAATTAGATGGATTAAACATAGGAATCATGGGAGACCTAAAGTATGGTCGAACTGTACATAGTTTAGCTGTATTATTTTCAAATTTTGATGCAAACCTTTATTTTATAAGTCCAAAAGAATTAACAATTAGGACTCAAGAAAAAGAGTTTTTAATTCAGCGGCAGCTCAAATTTAAAGAAGTACTTCAATATAGGAGTCTATTAAATCTACTTGATGTTCTTTATATGACAAGAATTCAAAGAGAAAGATTTGTTGATGAGGAAGAATATGAAAAAGTGAAAAATGTCTATATTTTTAAAGAAGAAGATCTCATAAACACGAAGGACACATTTATCCTTATGCACCCTCTTCCAAGAATAACAGAAATCTCTCCAGATGTAGATAGTTCGACAAAGGCAATATATTTCAAACAAACATCTTATGGATTAATGATGAGAAAGGCAATTCTAGCGGAATTATTAGCCGATTGAATCAATCGGTTATTGAAAATGCTTTTAATTTAGATTCCATTAAAATTTTTAAACTTTCTTTCTTTGAAATATTATTAGAACTAAATGTGTTATTGAATTTCGTTCCACCTTCAATTACTGTCTCAAATTTTTTGAAAATGGAAATCTTTTCTTGTAGAGATAATTTGGAGTTTTTTCTTATTATTCTTGGGGAATAATAATAGTTCTTTTTATTAAATTTCTTAATCTTATTATTTATAGATAGCGCAATATATCTATCACGATGAGGCTGACTCAAAACAAAAGATTCATTTTCGTTTTCATTTTTTTCATTGATTAGATCTTTTAAAAGGGATAAAATTTTAAGGGCAAAAGATTGACTTGCGACTACTCTATCGAGCTCTAAACCACAATGGTTAATAATAGATTCATTCAATCCAATAAAACTTATTGATTTTAACGAATATTTACTCCAATTTCTTAAATCTTCTCCAAAAAAATCTGATACTAACGTTTCCCAATTTTTTAAAGAATTTAATTTCCTATTAATTAAAGATTCTTTATAGCTAAAAAATTCAAAAACTGAATTCAATTTATTTTGTAATAAATCACAAAAAACATCATCATTCTGATTTGCTTCTGATGATATTGAGTTTAAATTAATCAAAATTTTGTCTAAAATAATTCTAGCCCTTAAAAATTTATTTTCATCAGAATTCATAATTTTAATAATGTTTGAATTTAACAAATGTGATTTATTATCATAAAAGATAAAATTTTTTCCTAAATTTGATAAATTAAAGTCGTTTAAAACAAAGCTTTCTATTTCTTGAAAATCAAATTTTGAATAATCAAAAAGGATTAAAGGATTGATGTAATTTTGATTATGATTTATTCCGTTGTTAAGTTTTTCTAAAAATAATTTATCATTTTGAAATTGAAATCTTTTTTTTCCATTTAAATGGTTATTATCATCATAACAAAATTCTAAAGATAAATGGCTTCGACTATCGTTAATTTCTTTGTTATATCTTGAAATTTGAGAAATTAAGATTTTATGAAAATGTGAGTTTTTATCCTTACTAAGAAAATTAAAAAGCGAAAGGAATTTATTGTTGAAATCACCTAATACGAGGTCTTCAGAAAAATACGGTTTTATTTGATAAATTAAATCTATTAAACTTAATAGAAGATTAAGTAAATCTTTCGAATTATCAACATTTTTAGATAAATTTGAATATCTTTTGAACATTATATCCAATAACGTCTCTGTATTCACATAGATACTTATTGGTCTTAAACTCCAATAGTTTAGATGGCATAAAGCTATTTCTCCTGATAAATAAAGATCAGCCAAGTGTTTAGGTAACAGATTTAGTAATAAAAATTGCTCAGAAACTTCTGAACCTAATATCTGGATAAAATTTTCTGGTAAGATTTCATTATTTTTAAATAATTTAAGGGCTTCATAAGGGGGCGTGCCTAAGCGTGTTAACTTATGTCTCACATCTTCTAGACCTTCTTCTAAAAGTATAGCATTTATAAATTCTCGCATTAAAGGAGATGTTAAATATTTTACATTTATCTTAGAAAGGCGTTCTTTAACTTCACGGGCGATTTTTTTTGCCAAGTATCTTTCTAATTCACCCTCTTTAATCAAATAATCTTCAATTTTTTTAAAATCAAAAACTTCTTTAGAGTACTTTGAGGTCCTAATCATTGTAATCTTGTTTTGATTGTCAAGAAACTGTTCCATTGATAAAACTATTTTTAAAATTTTCTTGCCAAGTGATGAAATGAAATAACCATCCTCAGAACTCGATATTAAACCAACTTTTTCTAATGCTTTTATATGATAGGAAAAATTAAGAGAATTTTGATTCGTATCTAAAATTTCTTTTTGAAGCTTGGAAAAGGATAATACTAATTCACTATTTTTCAACTTTTTCAAGATGTCTATTCTAATCTTTTGGCCTAAGGTTTTTAGCAGTTTCTCTATATCATTTCTATTTTTGTCGGGGCTCATCGCAATATTATCAGATTTACTTAGATCTTCTTGATAAATAATATGGTTAACAAATATATAAATATAATCGAATTCTGATAATATAGGCGTGATATAAAATCTAAAAAGAGAAATATTTTAAAATCATTAGAATAGTTTACCGTGCAGAGATGGCAATTCTTTCGATTTCATCTTTTCTTTTTACTGCTAGTGATTCTTGTGAGTTTTTTGACGCATTGATAAGTTCTTGTGCAATACATTCTTCAAAGTTTCTTAAACTCCCGCTACTTCGTGAAGCAATCGCTTGGGTTAAATATTTAATTGCTAAATCAACTCTTCGTTGAGGGGCAATATCTACTGCTGATGCGTAGGAAATGCCTCCCATCGCAATCCGAGTAGTTTCTTCTCTTGGAGCGGTGTTCACTATAGCATCAACTAATACTTGAAGTGGATTTAATTCTGTGATATGTTCGATCAATATGAATGCAGTTTTTATGCCTTTAATTATTTTATTTTTTTTCCCTGAATTATGAGAGCTTTTATGACCCTTAATTTTTCCAGCTATAAATCCAGGGGATAATAATCTATTGGCAAACCGTTCAACTACGGAAACCTTTGAAGTCTTCCAGAACCTTTTATGTTCATGTTTTCCGCATGAATGGGGGATAATAATAGGTCTTAAATTAATATAATTAACTATAGTATAATCATTTACCTCTATATCATTAAAAGACCAGATATTAAATAATTTTATTTCAGGTTTGCTTTTACTCATAGTTTTTACCTCAATGGCTTTTCTTTCCGCCCGGTTAGTAACGCTTCTAAAGATACTCCATTAACCTTAACAACACTCCATCTCACTCCAGGTAAATCACCAACCGCTCTGCCTTTAGCACCTCCAATACCCTCAACAATTACTTGATCATGTTCCTCTACAAAGTTTAATGCCCCATCACCAGGTAAAAAAGCGGTAATACTTTTTCCGTTTTTCTTGAGTTGAACTCTTACGCATTTGCGTATTGCTGAGTTCGGTTGCTTGCTTTCTCTTCCGACTTTCTGCAAAACAATACCCAAAGCTTGAGGTGCTCCTTCGAGTGGATCTGCTTTTTGTTTTAATTTGAGTTTTTTTCTTTTATATTTTGTTTTGGACCATCTGAATTTTTTACGATTTTTCTTTAACTGTCGTGCAGCATATAATCCTTTAGGTTTGCCGATTATAAAACACCTTACTTTTCAATTAATAAAATAATTACAATACAAAAAGAAATATTTTCTTAAACTTAAAATTTTCGTACTAGTTCAAAATAAAAAAGAGTTTCTTCCACTAGAGATTTCGAATAATGGTAGAACCCGACGCAGAAGATTGTTCTTGCGGTTGAAAAACCGCTTAGTTTTTAGTATTTATTATCACATTGTCCACATCAAAATGCCTAAGGACTAATTCTTTTATCTTCCTTATCATAGACCCATCCTTACCAATAGCTTTACCTCGGTCTTGAGGACGAACAGTGATAATTACAGTTTTCTTTTGATTTTTTGAGGATTTTATTTCGATATTTTGTACCTTAATGGAGTTTTTTGTAGTGTTTAAAATAAATTGAATGAATTCTTCAAGTTTTTCTGAAAAAGGAATTACATCAATCTTCTTTTGAAGTTTTGACATTAGATCTTTAACATGCTCTCCATTTTTTCCAATTGCTTTTCCAACATCTTGCTTTTTTACTAAGAAAATTATAATTTCCCCATAATTTTCTGGAGATTTAAACACCAAACAATCTTTTATTATTGCACCAGATATATTATTAAACAGAGAGATAAGTTCCATTGAATCCCTATCAATCTTAATATTTTTCTTTAACATTTTTTAAATTTCAAGTGTTACATTATTTTCAATTTGCTCTTAAGCTTAATAAATCAGAATCTCCAGAATCAATTACACCTATTACTGAAATCATATAGGGTTTAGCACATGCTAATCCCAGGTCCCAACTAGAACCTTTGTATTTATAAATGAAAAGTTTATTTTTCATTAAAGAATTATAGTAGTTTAATTGATTTTCTAATTCTTTAGGACAATTATTGGCAATTATTAACATTTTAAATGGATTTTGCCTTAATTCTTTTAATACCTGCTTTTTACCATAAATTATTTTACCAGTCTTATAAGCTACTTTGATATTTGTATCGATATCGAATTCTTTTTTCTTTTTTCGTGAAGTGTCTATAGAGCTCATAGCTGATTGGCTTCTCTTTTTAGGTACCATCAATATTTGCCAAATACTGTCAATTTATTATACATTAAAAAGTAAGTTAAAAAATATCTTATTATTATTAATTTTTTTTGAATATTTAGGATATTTCTTTATAAATTTATTTTTTCTTTTTTAAAATTTCTAAATTAGCGTCAAGATCGAACATAATTCTTGTTCTTCCCGTCCCAATAGGTGTTATTTGCCCTATAATAACATTTTCTGGTATTCCGAGGAGTCTTTCCTCTTCACCATAAAGCCCTGCGTCGAGTAATTGATTTACAGTAACTTCAAACGCTGCTCGAGCAAAAACACTCGACTTTGAGCCTGAAATGCCATGCCTACCGATTGATTGAATAGTGCCGGTAGTGCACATTAAATCAGAAAGGATTAATAGGTGTCTTGTGTCCACATCAAGTCCTTGCTGTTCAAGTACTTTTTGAGACTCTCTAATAATCATATTTCGAGCAGCTTCTATGCCATACAATTTCTCAACTTCATGTATATGATTCGAAACCGTCCTTGATACATCTACACCTTCAATTTGGGTCACACCTTGAAGGTTTGTCCCTTCTGTCTTAATTATCCATTCTTGATTATCATCAGAAGGAGTTAATAATCCTCTTTTTACCCCTCTAATCCCCTTAACCACCTTTTTAAGGATTTTCTCCCGCATTTTTTGGAGGCTTTGTAAGTCTTCTATCCCAGGGTCAATTATAACTGAATTTTTTTCTTGTCTAATTGTACCTTTCTTTTTGTATCGCTTTAGGATATCAGGAATCTCATCTATATCTATTCCTTTCTTCTCACATATCTCAGGGATTAAATTTACCACGATATTCCAATTAACGAAGTCTAGGTCTACATCTGAAATTATTTGTTCCATTCTAATTTGCTCAATTCGATTATGAACCTTGATTGCTGTTTCTTCAGATTCAGCATAACCAGGTTCTAAATATACTTCCATCTGCGGCGTGCTAGGAAAACGTCTGGCATCAACAATCTCAATGAGACGAGGAAGCCCTTGTGTGACGGAAAACTCTTCAACTCCTGCGTAATGAAAGGTTCTCAAGGTCATTTGAGTCCCTGGTTCGCCTATTGATTGAGCAGCAACGGTTCCAACAGGTTCGGATGCTTCTACAATCGCATTGTTATAATTAATATAAATCTTGTTTAATAAGTATTCTAATTGTTCCTCTTCTAACACTTCGTCTTTTATTTTATCTCTAATTTTCTCAATTAAATCATTTGGTAGTCCATCATCTTCTAATTCTTTCAATTTTACTTCTAACATTTTTGGAGTTATTTTTGTCATTATTGATAGCCTCAATTATTTTTTTTCTATTTGCCAATTTTTTCTTTTTTCCATTCTTTGAATATTTTAGTTTCTTTACCCCGCCAAATCGCATTTTTTCCAGTTTCTTTTTCAAACTGTTCTTGTAAGGCTTCATTATCTTCACCTTCTTGAGATTCCTTTTGAGAGCTCTTTTTCTCGGATGCTTTCTTTGCAGGTGCTTTTTTTGCTGGTGCCTTCTTTGCAAGTGCTTCCTTTGCAGGTGCTTCCTTTGCAGGTGCTTCCTTTGCAGGTGCTTTCTTTATAGGTGCTTTTTTTGCAGGTGCCTCTTTTGCAGGTGCCTTCTTTGCAGGTGATTTTTTTGCTGGAAAACTCTTGATTTCTTCTCGAATTTTGTCAACATCAAGCGATTTTGCTTTTAATAATAGTACGTCTAAATTAACTGCATTGCCATGATCAGTATGCATTGGATCTATACCGTCATCGCCGAATAGAAATTCTATTACATTTTTATCCGAATTACGGACAGTACCATCGTTTTCGATGACCAGATCTTGAAGAGCGTTTACCAGCCTCCTTTGCATATATCCGGACGTGCTTGTGCGGACGGCAGTGTCTACCAGCCCCTCTCGACCCCCCATACTATGGTAAAAGAACTCTACTGGATTTAAACCATTCCTATATGAAGAGGCTACAAATCCACGGGACTTTGGGCTAAGATCATTCATTTTGAAATGAGGCAATGTTCTTTGAGTATATCCTCGATTAATTCTTTCACCTCTTATAGCTTGTTGTCCAACTACGGCAGACATTTGTCCTAAATTTAGGATATTCCCTCGAGCCCCAGATTTTGTCATTATAACAGAATGAGCCTCATCACCTATATAAAAAGCGGCAGCTTCATTAGCTTGACTTCGAGCTTCATTTAAGACTTGTCTGATTCTTAATTCTAAAGTTTCTCTCATGGAACGTCCAGGAGCTCTTTTCAATATGTTTGTATCATTTTCATAGTAAGCTTTAATGAGTTTTTCTGATTCTTTATTCGCATGACTAATAATTTCTTGTATTTTTTCAAAAGCTTCTCCTTTGACATAAACTTCATCTAAACCCATTGTTATCCCGTTTTTGCGAATGACATATAGAAGCATTTTAGTTGCATTGTCTAAAAATTCTCGTCCTCTAGCATTACCGTGATCTTTTATGATTCTTTGTAGAATACTATTTGATTGCATAGCCCCAAATGAATTCTCATCAATTGTCCCTGTAACCAATTCACCATTTTTTATTGTTACATAAGCGTCATAAGGGCAATCTAATTCTTGACAGACATCACACTTCTTACAAAATTTTGATTTCACTCGAATATTTAAATCATTTGGAAAAAGCGTACTAAAAATTTGTTTCCCTGAATATAATGGCTCAGGATCTGTTGTGAGGGGTTTTAAATTATCTAAAGTGAAATTGGGATTACTTTCAAAAATCCCTCCTTTATAAAGCAATTTTAGAGTCTCTTTTCTATTATATTTCGATTCTTTACTAGTGAATTGAAAAACACTGGAAATAAAATCTTGGATACCCCCTAATATAGGTCCACCGAATCGCGGAGATAAAATATGTTCTTGAACTTTAAGTAGTAGTTCTGCTTCTGTTCGCGCTTCTTCACTTTGAGGAACATGTAAATTCATTTCATCACCATCGAAATCAGCATTGTATGGCGGGCAAACAGTTAAATTTAGCCTAAAAGTTCTTCCATCCATTATTTTTACTTCATGAGCCATTATTGACATTCTATGGAGAGATGGTTGTCGATTGAATAAGACTAAATCTCCATTATTTAAATGTCGTTCGACTGTAAATCCTGGAGCAATCATGTCAGCAATTAATTTTCTATTTTTGACATAGCGGAGATCAATTCTTCTACGATCGTTCCTAATTATATAATTTGCTCCTGGATGTCTAATAGGACCATTTAATATTAATTGTTTCATTTCTTCGATATTCCAATCGTTTACATTAGTTGGAATTGTTAAAATTTTTGCTACATCTTGAGGTACACCAACTTCATTAATGCTTATATAAGGATTTGGAGATATAACGCTTCTTGCTGAAAAATCAACTCTTTTCCCACTAAGATTACTTCTAAATCTTCCTTCTTTACCTTTCAATCTTTGAGTCAAGGTTCTTAACGCTCGACCCGAACGATGCCTAGCCGGCGGTATTCCTGAAACTTGATTATCGAAATATGTAGTAATATGATATTGCAGTAGTTCCCATAAATCTTCGACTATCAGATGGGGAGCACCAGCATCAATATTCTCTCTTAATCGTTGATTAATTCGAATAACATCAACAAGTTTATGGGTTAAATCATCCTCAGATCGAATTCCGCTATCTAAAGTAATCGATGGTCTTGCACATACAGGTGGTATAGGTAATACAACAAAAATGACCCATTCAAGTCGAGCATTTTCAGGCGAAATTCCTAAGATCCTAAGATCAGTATCATTTATTTTTTTTAGTCGTTCTATAATCTCAATAGGAGTTAATCTGCGGGAACCCTTATTCTCCTCTTCTTCATAGAAAGTGGTTGGCTTTTCAATTATTATTTTTTTCTTAGTTGCCCCACAGTAAGGACAAATTTTTGTTTTCCTTGCCCTTTTGAATACAATTTTTGTAAAATCTTCATCTCCTTCAAAAAACATCTTTCGATGTTTTGTCTGTTTTTCCCCAAATCGTGTCTTATCCTCTTCTGTGAGCATAAGTTTCGAACATTCTGGACAGATTGATCTTAGAACTTTCAATACCTTTTTAGCATAACCCACATGAATTACAGGTCGAGCTAACTCTATATGGCCGAAGTGCCCCATACAATTGGATACAAGGTTTCCGCAAGTTTGACATCTTTGACCAGGTTCTATTGTTCCTAATCGTTGATCCATCAATCCAGACGGAATAGGTAAACCATCTTCATCATAAGTGTCTGCCGTAATTATACGGGCAGCAGACATCTTTCTGATCTCGTCAGGACTTAAAAGTCCAAACTTGATCTTTTCAATCATTTTTGTACGACTAAATGAATAACTCATAGGACGAAAATCTCCATTTTACTTAAAAATTCTGTTGATTTTAAACAAAATACCTTATAATTCATTGGAGAAAACACTCTCTAATAATTTTGAAACATGATATTTTAAAGAATAAGTCAATAAAATCTCCACTGTGAGATGAATAGTACTTTCAAAAATAAAAAATTTACGGTTTTCGTAAAGTTACTCATCAATAATTCAACAAAAAAATTCTTTTCTTTTTTTTTAATTTAATAAAAGATCAGTTTTATTTGTTCTAATTAATTGTTCTAACTTATAATGGATAAAATGTCAATCTTTAAATTGAAAATAATGAATTTCATTATTCAGTTTTTAATTTTAAGCTTATTAATATATCTCTTTGATTATAGATTTAAGATAGTCTTTGATAATGATATCTCAGGTGCGCGTAAAATTATTATTCAATTTATTGCCAATTATATTTTATTTGATCCAAATAATATAACGGATCTATATTTTATTTATTTTTCATGGACGATCGTTTCTCTAATTCCTATTGTTATCTTTAACGATTATAAAAAGGCTTATTCCATGAATTTAACAACATTTTTCTTTCCAAATTTCTTTTTTTATGTGTTTTTATATAGATATTCACCTAATTATTTTCACTCATATTTTCAAATACTTTTTTTCCAAACGGTTATATTGGGGATTTTTATTGTGTTTTTTTCATTAGGTCTTTCCTTAATATTAAAGAAAATTAGAAAACCTAAAGAAGAGGCTCTGTATGAAAATTTAAAGGCAATTGAACAAGAAATAAATACAAAATGCCCCCATTGTGGAACAGAGTTTAATTCAAGACCTAAATATTGCTACAACTGTTCAAATAAATTAATCACAGAGGAGATACATGAGTAAAACTAATCATAATTCATTAGATCATTTATTTAAACCAAAAACAGTAGCAATTTTTGGTGCTACTGAAAAATCCAAACATTTTATGGGAGGATTGGAAATCCAAGGATTTGATAAAAGTAAAATTTATTTAATTAATCCATCAAGAGACGAATTATTTGGCTTAAAAGTATATAAATCTCTTAAAGATATTCCAGAAGATACAATCGATCATCTGATATTAACAATTAGAAGAGAAAAATTAGTAGAAAGTTTAAAAATAATTTTTTCGGAAAAAAAAATTAACACTATCCATATTTTTACAGCGGGAACAGGAGAATTCGATGATGAAGGAATTAAAATTGAGAAGGAAATTTTAAATCTTCTTAACGATGAGAAAATTAACACTAGGATTATTGGACCTAATTGTATGGGGTGTTATTGCCCAAGAGGACATATTGCTTATTTAAAAAGCTTTCCTCAAGAACCTGGAAATATAGGGTTGATCTCTCAATCTGGAGATTTACACTCACGATTAATTAAATTTGGAAATCTAAGATATGGTCTTAGGTTTTCAAAAGGAGTTAGCATTGGAAATTGTGTTGATCTTCAAATATCAGAGGTTTTAGATTATTTAAATAAAGATGATGACACCGACATAATAGGGGTATATTTTGAAGGCTTTTCTAATTTCCATCCATACGAAGGTAAAAAATTACTAAAAGTTTTAAAAACTATTAAGAAACCGGTTCTTTTTATGAGAGGGGGTGAAACAAGACGGGGGCAAACAGCAGTGCTAACGCACACGGGAACCATTGGAACTGATGAAAGGATTTGGGATGCTGTTTACAAACAATCATCTATTATTAAAGTACCAACTTCTTTAGACTCAATTTTAGATTATATTTATATATTTTACACGTATATTAATCGTTTTAAGAAACAAGGATTGAACATTGATGAAATTCAATATCCTAAAGGGAAAAATACTCTCGTTGTTCTTTGGAGCGGGGGATTCGGCATATTAGCTACAGACACCTTAATAAAGTTAGGCATGGAGATGCCAACTTTTAAAGGTAAAACTTTAGAAAAATTGAAAAAAATATATCCTATTAAAATTGGTAGCTTATCTAATCCCTTAGATTTACCTTGGATAGAACAAACTAAAGAATATCTAGAAATATGTAAAGCTGCTATTTCAGAAAATATAGACCTTGTTATAATTGAAACAGATGCAGCCTCAAATTTAGAATCTAAAGGATTCCAGGCTTATTACTCTAATATATTAAAAATAAAAGAATATGTGGAATCTCAAAATAAATTATTAATATTAGTATTATATCAATATCCCAGTGAAAGTCGCAAAGCTTATTATAATATGCTTATTAAAGATGGATTTATTGTATATCCTACGCTTCCAAAAGCCGCAAAATCTTTTCTAGCATTATATAATTATGGAATGAAATCAAAAGCCTTTAAACATTGAAAGTAAATAGCTATTTTTTTTTTTCAATAATTTCTCAGGGTCTTAAATTATATATGAACTATCCCTTTTATTTTAGTAAATTTACTTAGGTGTATATAAAAGTGGCAATAATCAACAAAAAAGAAGATGGTAATTCAGATAAATCGAGTAATTTAATATCAGAATCAGTTCAATTTATTTGTCCAATATGTAAATCGAGCAAAGTATTAAAGATTTCTAAGTCCGTTATTAAACAAGCTAATTCCTTAACCTCTGTATCTATACCCTCAGGTTTAATATGCAAGCATAGTTTTCAAGCTTTTGTTGATAAGCAATTTAAAGTACGAGGGTATCAAAAAGTAGATTTTGAATTTGATTACAATCCTAATAAAGTTAAACAAGAGATCATTCATAAATTCTATAAAGATAACGAAGAGCTTTTTAAAAATTTAATAATTAAAGGGAATAACCTTAATTATAATCCTAACAACTCAAAAGAATATAAAGAACCAAAGCAAGAGAAAGAAGAAAAACATCAACAAAAGAAAGAAATGAGCCTTGAAGAAATATACGAAGAATTTTGGGAATTTATCGATGGCGATAACTTAGAATTTAAAGAATTCATTATTAATGACTCAAGAAGGCATTAATTATGGAATTATATGTATAAGCAGAAATTAAAAAAAAAAAAAGAAATTTTGATGGTGAAAAACGCCATTTAGTAATTAATTTAGATTAAACCAATAGCGATTTTCATATCTTGCTGAGTTACTTTCTTACGACCAGAGTGTTTCGCAATGTCAAGCGCGCAAGCTGTTAGGCTTTTAGCATATTCTTCTAACCAATCCATTAATTTGTCAACTGCGGCACGACTTACGATCTCAGCTCCAGCTTTTTTCATTAGAGCCCTTAAAGGACTCCATGCAAATGCAGCCATTTTAATATTCCTCCACTAATTATTTTTTTTATTTTGTTGATTTTTATTAATTTTGAGACTTAACTATATTTTAATTAGAATTTCTTATATATAAATGTGTTGGTTGGTATTGTATAATTCGATTAATATTTTCATTCAATTTTGGTCGACAAAAAAAATTGAAAAAAATTTTTTAATTAATATTTAATTGTGAAATTGAGATCTATTCTATGATCAAAATCTGAGGAAAAATTGTACAGTTATTGAATTTTTTTTTTTACTTCAAAATAATATAATGCAATCTGTCAATGATACCATATTAAATAATGTATGAAGTAAAAGGAAAAATCTTTATTTCTTATTTCACCTACTTGATAAGAAAATAGTTTTAATAAGAATTTACATATAATCAAATAATCAGAGAATAGGAAAATTAAATATATATATAGGCTCTGACAATAGTATATAACAATTGGGTATATAAGGTAATTCTTTAAATAACTAAGCATCCTAAACTTTAAGATTTTGATAATTTTGAGCTTTTTTATATAGATTATCTTTTGGGAAAGAAATAAGATTGCCGATTTAATTTAAGACTAAATTAATATAAAAAGAAAAAAAAATATATTATTACTTTTTAAGAATTGCTTTTCGCTTTATGATCACAATTAAAGAGATTATGGCAATAACAACAAATAGCAGATAATAATTTCCAAATGGAATTGTTTCATCATCATCATCATTAGCATCATCATCATCGTCAGCATAATATAAGGGTGTTGTCTTAGAAATTGAATGTTCAAAAATCCAGAGATCGTTTAAAAATCCTAGTGCCCCCGTATCAGGATAACCCGAACCTCCAAATAAGTAGAATTCACCATCAGCTCCAGTCCAAAAAGCAGACCCAGATCTAGCTCCTGGGGAGTTTGCACTATCAGGAATTCCCATAGTGCCATAAACACCATTCTGATCAAGAGTTTTATACCCCGATGTCCACGTCCACTCATGGGAAGTGATATCAAATTTCCAAAGGTCATTCAACGAACCATACGATCCCGTCTCAGGATAACCCACTCCTCCAAATACCCAGATATCTCCATTAGTATCGGCCCAAATAACAGCAGAGTATCTTCCTCCTGGGTAGTTAGCGCTATTAGGAGCTCCCTTCGTGCCATAAACACCATTTAAATTGTTAGTCTGGCTACCCGACATCCATGTCCACTCATAGGAAGTCATATTTAGCCTCCAGAGTTCATTCATCCGATTTTCCCCTCCTATTTCAGCATGACCCCCAAATATCCAGAGATTTCCATTAGTATCAGTGCAATAACCAGTATAACGTCTAGCTCCAGGATAGTTTGCACTGTCAGGATCTCCCTCGGTGCCATAAACCCCAATTGCATTGTTAGTCTTATTACCCGATATCCATGTCCACTCAGAGGAAGTGATATTATATCTCCAAACATCATTCAACCTCCCATACGATCCCGACTCAGTATGGCCCCATCCTCCAAATAACCAGAGATTTCCATTAGTATCATTCCAGGAAACACTATCATATCTACTTCCGGGGTAATTCGCACTGTCAGGATCTCCCTTGGTGCCGTAAACCCCATCTACATTTATAAACTTACTACCCGCCATCCATGTCCACTCAGAAGAAGTGATATTAAATCTCCAGAGATCAGTCAACCGACCTGAAGTTGTTTCATTTAAACCAAGTCCTCCAAATAGCCAGAAATTTCCCTCTTTATCTATCCAGGAAACAGCTAAATCTCTACCTCCTGGGTAATTTGCACTGTCAGGATCTCCCTTGGTGCCATAAACCCCAAATTCATAAGTTGTTTTATTACCTGATATCCATGTCCATTCCTGAGATGTTTTATTGAATAACCAGAGGTCATTCAAGAAATCAGATGCCCCTGTTGTGGCTAAACCCACTCCTCCAAATAACCATAAATTTCCATTTATATCAGTACTGGAAGTAGCACCATATCTGCCTCCTGGGAAATTTGCGCTGTCAGGAACTCCCTTGGTGCCATAATCACCATATGCATCAGCAGTCTTATTCCCCATCATCCAGGTCCACTCCACAACAACACCACTACTTTTTGGTGTGATTATTGGAACCTCTGCTTCAGAATCTGATTTATTCTCATTAGTCATCAAAGTTGAAGAGAAGAAAGATGTATAAAATATGATAGAAATCAATATTATACTAAAACTAATTGTAATCGGTTTGATTTTCATTATTTTTAAATTTGTCATTATTTGACCAAAATATAATTATCTTTATAATGATGATTATTATATTTTTAAGGTTCTTATTACCAGTTTTCTCGAGTAAAATACCCCTCACTTCAGTATAAATTTCTTATTTTCTGAAATTAAAAGATACCTTAGTTATTAATATTTATTTGTGAAATTGATACTCATCCTATGATCAAAATTTGATAACTTATTAGTCGGTTTACTCGCGCCGAATTAAGCATTCAATATAGGTTTATTGAGATTATTGACCAAAGATGATAAATTGAGATAGCTAATAATTTTTTGAATTATATAACGGGTTATTATTTTAGCGTTGAACGCTTTTGAGCTCTCAATTGTAGGAAATAATTTTTATTACAGCTCTATTAATTCAGTTTTGTTTGCTTGGTTAATTGCTTCTTTTAATCTATGTTGCCATGCATGGATTTTATCAATTTGATCAAATACATTTCGCTCTTCTATACCATAATCAACTATCTCTTCTACATTATAGTAATCAATATATTCTTCTTCAATCTTATGACCTTGCTCGCTGAGTGATTGTTTTTGTTTGTATAATGGATAAATAGTTCGCCATTTGGTGTAGGCATCTGTTTTTTCTATTACTTCAACACCAACAGCTTTTTTTGGTACAGCTTGTGCAGCTTCTTCCAATTTTGGAGCTATATCATTCTTTAAAACTAATAATTCTGGAATTGTAAGTTCAACTTCATTGCCTTCTAAATCAACCAATCTTGCTTTCGCTTTTTGGTTTGTCAATGATATTCTTAAGGCAATTTTTCTGTCTTCCTCTATTAGCTGTTTGATCTTTTCTTGACATTCTTCAATTGTATAGGTTCTTTTAAAATCTTTTTCAGAGCCCGGGATTTTAATAAATTTTTTCTCTCCTTCAATTTCTTTTGTCTGATACTTAATACTATCTTTTCCAGCAAGTCTTAGTCTATTTATCCAATTGTTAAGCTCAGACTCTATTTGCTTACGACGGGAAAATGCGTCGCCCAATGTAAATACCATTTATTTCTTCACCTTTAATTTTATTTTTTGATTTATTGGGTGCCAGCACGGTTGTCAAGGCTTGAAGGAGCCTTGTAAATGTATGATACCGATATATTCTATTATATTATGGGATATAGATCTAAATTTTTACTATATACGTCCAAAGCGTGACGTGCGCTTAGGTAGACAGCCTAAGTTTTGATAGATGTAATATTATAAAGTTTACAACCTTCATATTTGATCCGTGCTGGCTTGATTATAAAGGTTTAAGTCTTATTTAAATATTGCTATGAAATTAAATTTCTATAAAAAAAAATAATATTTTTTATATACTAACTCAAAACCATGGATATAAGATATAACATATCAAGGGTCATTTGGAATATAAGAACAGCTACAACCGACCAGACAGCTATGGAGAGAATCATATGATTACATTTTTGATCCTTTTTTGACAATTCCTGTCCACAGTTTTGACAATAGTTTATTGCGCCTTCCAAATGATAACCACATTTTTTACATAGAATCATTATTTTTATCACCCTTCTATTTTAGAATTATATTTTATTTCATTTTATTCTTCTGAATATGCTTTTGCTTTGCGAACTCTTAATATTTTTGAACCAAAAAGTTCTAAATTTTTTATTTGCTTTAATTTTTCTGAAAAATAAGTAATTTTACCATCAGGGCCCTTTCTATTATCAACCATTTTTACAAAAAAATATTTATGAAGATATTTGCCAATACACCAAGTAATGACGGTTCTCGGTTTTTTTCTTTGAGAGCTAAAACACCACCAATCTTTACAACGTTTAGAGCAAAATATATGCGTCGAAGGAGTTTGAAGTTTGTTTACTAATAGCACCGGTTTTTTATTTATAGCCCTTCTGCAATATTCACATATCATGAGTCTTTTTTACAATTTCTATAAAATTTCTAAAATTTGTCTATTATTAAATTCTCTGAGAGAATTTTTAATCATTTCTCCTTCAATATCTGAAAACTCATCATCTTCTCCATCAATTAGAATACTATTTAGTATTTCTTCTATTCTTTCTGACATTTTATCACCATTTTAAAATTTATGATTATAGAGATTATACACAAGTTTTATTATCGTTATATTTAAAGAAAAAAATTAGATTGGGTACCAAATTCAGTGATGATTCGATGATTTAATCATAATTTGTGTA
>JAHPZI010000007.1:0-111464 GCA_019058295.1 Promethearchaeota archaeon
CCTGACATCCACGCCCACTTCTTTGAGGTGATGTCAAATCTCCAGAGGTCATTCAACCAACCAAGATCAGCTAATTCGGCAAAACCAAAACCTCCAAATAAATAAAAATTTCCGTCTGTATCTGTCCAAGAAACAGAACCGTATCTGCCTCCTGGATAATTCGCTATATCAGGGACTCCCTTCATGCCATATACACCAGTCGCATCTATGGTTTTATTCCCTGACATCCACGCCCACTTTTTTGAGGTGATGTTAAATCTCCAGAGGTCATTCAAACTCCCCCATCCACCTGATTCATCATAACCAGTTCCTCCGAATAACCATAAATTTCCGTTCATATCTATCCAAGAATCAGAACCGGCTCTCCCTCCTGGATAATTTGCCATATCAGGAATTCCCTTCGTGCCATATATACCATTTTGATTTGTGGTTTTGTTCCCTGATATCCACGTCCACTCCATTGAGGTGATGTTAAATCTCCAGAGGTCATTCAACATCCCACCAACTGATTCGGCGTAACCTTGTCCTCCGAATAACCAAAAATTTCCGTCTGTATCCGTCCAAGAATCAGAATACTCTCTACCTCCCGGATAATTCGCCATATCAGAAACACCCTTCGTGCCATATACACCATATTCACCTTCGGTTTTATTCCCTGACATCCACGCCCACTCTTTTGAGGTGATGTTAAATCTCCAGAGGTCATTTAATAACCCATTATTACCTAACTCGTCATAACCACCTCCTCCGAATAACCATAAATTTCCGTCCGTATCCGTCCAAGAAACAGAAACGTATCTACCTCCAGGATAATTCGCTATATCAGGTACACCCTTCGTTCCATATGTGCCATTTTGATTTAAGGTCTTATTCCCCGATACCCATGTCCACTCTTTTGTGGTGATGGTAAATTTCCAGAGATCATTCAACCACCCAGAACCACCTGATTCGTTATGACCAAAACCTCCAAATAACCATAAATTTCCATCCGTATCCGTCCAAGAAACAAACCTATATCTAGCTCCTGGATGATTTGCTATATCAGGGACACCCTTCGTGCCATAAACACCATTTTCACCTATGGTATTATTCCCTGCCATCCACACCCAACCATAGTTCGTTCCAAAAATATCTTTCCTTACAGTAACTTCTGCCATTCCAATGTTGCCTAACGAATCATTGGCAAAAATTCGAATAATAACGGTTCCATTACCCATTTGGTTCCAAACGGTCTGATCTACTTCATCATTCCATGTATAATTACCCGTGTAGTGATTGCTGTCTGTCGCATTTATTAACATATACCATCTTGCAAGAACACCACTCCCATCTTCAAATAATACATTACATTCTGTATTATCTGGAGCATCTGTTGAAAATAGTGCATTCGAAACAGGATTAATTATGGTGATTTGAGGACCAAAAATATCTTTTCTGATGGTAGTCGAATTCATCCTCAAATTGCCGAAGGTATCATTCGCATAGAATTCGATAATAACAGTCCCATTCGGACAGTTATTCCAAGCGTTTTGATTAATTTGTCCCGTCCTTTCTGAGCCTAAACCAGGAATCGTGTAATTTATTGACCACTCGGTACCATTCCAGAGGCGATACCATGTATCATCTAAATTCCCATCAATAAAGGTTAAGTTGTAGAAAGGAGCCGTCGCATTAAATAAGTTATTATAACTTGGCTCAATAATCATGATATACGGAGCAATAGAATCATTAAATATCCAGAGGTCATTTAAAAAGCTATCAAGACCTGATTCGGCAAAACCATACCCTCCGAATAGCCATAAATTTCCGTCCGTATCCGTCCAAGAAACAGATTGTCCTCTAGATCCTGGATAATTCACCACATCGGGAGCTCCCTTCGCGCCATATACACCATATTGATTTATGATATTATTCCCTGAGATCCACACCCACTCCTTTGAGGCGATGTTAAATCTCCAGAGGTCATTCAACCGCCCAAAACCACCTGATTCGGCATAACCATCTCCTCCGAATAACCATAAATTTCCGTCCGTATCTGTCCAAGAAACAGACGTGTCTCTACTTCCCGGATAATTCATCATATCAGGAACACCCTTCGTGCCATATACGCCATTTTGATTAATGGTTTTATTCCCTGAGATCCACACCCACTCCTTTGAGGTGATGGTAAATCTCCAGAGGTCATTCAAATACCCAGGACCAGCTGATTCGTTATAACCAAGACCTCCGAATAACCATAAATTTCCATCCATATCTATCCAAGAAACAGATTGCAATCTAGCTCCCGGATAATTCATCCTATCAGAAACTCCCTTCGTGCCATATACACCATATTCATCTGCAGTTTTATTCCCTGAGATCCACGCCCACTCCTTTGTGGTGATGTTAAATCTCCAGAGGTCATTCAAAGCCCCAGAAGCACCTAATTCGTCATAACCAAGACCTCCGAATAACCAAAAATTTCCATCCGTATCCGTCCAAGAAACAGATTCCACTCTAGCTCCCGGATAATTCCCCCTATCAGGAACTCCCTTCGTGCCATATACGCCATATTCATTTGTGGTTTTATTCCCTGCCATCCAAGCCCACTCTTTTGAGGTGATGTTAAATCTCCAGAGGTCATTCAGCCACCCCCAAACACCTGATTCGGCGTAACCTTGTCCTCCGAATAACCATAGATTTCCGTCCGTATCCGTCCAAGAAACAGAACCCAATCTAGCTCCAGGATAATTTGCACTATCAGGAACTCCTTTCGTACCATATGTGCCATTTTGATTTATGGTATTATTCCCTGACATCCACGCCCACTCCTTTGAGGTGATATTAAATCTCCAGAGGTCATTCAGCTGTCCCCAAACACCTGATTCGGCAAAACCATTTCCTCCAAATATCCAAAAATTTCCGTCCATATCCGTCCAAGAAACGGAAGCACATCTAGCTCCCGGATAATTCGCTATATCAATATAAGGAACACCTTTCGTACCATATACGCCATATTCATTTGTAGTTTTATTACCTGCCATCCATGCCCACTCCCTTGAGGTGATGTCAAATCTCCAGAGGTCATTCAAAAAACCATAATCTGATTCGGTATAACCAGATCCTCCGAATAACCATAGATTTCCGTCCGTATCCATCCAAGAAACAGAGTGATGTCTGCCTCCCGGATAATTTGCTATATCAGAAACTCCCTTTGTGCCATATACACCATATTGATCATAGGTTTTATCCCCTGACATCCACGCCCACTCCTTTGAGGTGATGTTAAATCTCCAGAGATCATTCAAAGACCCACCAATTGGCCCTAATTCACCTAAACCATACCCTCCGAATAACCATAAATCTCCGTTTAAATCCGTCCAAGAAACAGAAATCCATCTAGCTCCCGGATAATTCGCCCTATCAGGAACTCCTTTCGTGCCATATACACCATATTGATTTGTGGTTTTATTCCCTGCCATCCACACCCACTTCTTTGAGGTGATGTTAAATCTCCAGAGGTCATTCAATATCCCCCAACCACCTGATTCGGCAAAACCAGATCCTCCGAATAACCATAAATTTCCGTCTGTATCCATCCAAGAAACAGATTGATATCTACCTCCCGGATAATTCGCCGTATCAGGAACTCCTTTCGTGCCATATACACCATATTCATCTGTGGTTTTATTCCCTGATATCCACGCCCACTCCTTTGAGGTGATGTTAAATCTCCAGAGGTCATTCAACATTCCAGGAGCACCTGATTCGGCAAAACCAAGACCTCCCAATAACCATAAATTTCCATCCATATCCGTCCAAGAAACAGAAATATTTCTAGCGCCTGGATAATTGGCCTTATCAGGAATTCCTTTCGTGCCATATACGCCATTTTCGTATAAGCTTTTATTCCCTGCCATCCATGTCCACTCCTTTGATGTAATGTTAAATCTCCAGAGGTCATTCAGCTGCCCCCAACCACCTGATTCGGCATAACCAGCTCCTCCGAACAACCATAAATTTCCGTCTGTATCCGTCCAAGAAACAGAAAAGAATCTAGCTCCCGGATAATTCCCCATATTAGGAATTCCCTTAATGCCATATACACCATATTCACCTGTGGTGTTATTCCCTGCCATCCACGTCCACCCATTTGAGGTGATATCAAATCTCCAGAGGTCATTCAGCTGCCCCCAACCACCTGATTCGGCATAACCATAACCTCCGAATAACCAAAAATTTCCTTTTGTATCCGTCCAAGAAACAGGATAATATCTAGCTCCCGGATAATTCCCCATATTAGGAATTCCCTGAATGCCATATACGCCATATTCATCTATTGTTTTATTCCCTGCCATCCACGCCCAACCATAGCTCGCTCCTAAAATACCTTTCCTTACAATAGCATCTACCTTCCTAATATATCCTCTCGAATCATTTACAAAGAAATGAATTAGGACATCTCCATCTCCAAAAGCATCCCATCCTGTCTGATTAATGGTATCGCTAAAGAAAATGCCTGTAAAGTTATATTTTTTTGGATTGCTCCCTAAAGTATACCACTGAGTATCGGGAATACCTTCCGATACACTACCTGAAAAGGATGGAGCAATTTTAACATAGCGTGTATAATTCAAGGGTAAAGTTACCTTAATGACAGGAGGATCCCAAAAAATGGGCTTTTCGTCATAATCAGAACCTCCTGGTATTAAATAAGGTGAATCGCCAAACCCATCATCATTAGCATCTTTTCCAGAATAGTCGTCCCAATAGTTTCCCGTCTGAGAATTGTTCCAGTAATTTGTAGCATAATACTCTTTGGCATTACTCAAGAGATTATTTCTGAAAGTATTATTATAAATGTAAGAATCATTCCCATCTATATATAGACCATATCTACCATTATTAGCAATAGTGTTATTAAAAATTATATACTGCGATCCTAACCTTATTCCATTATCTTTATTATTAGAGATGTTACAATTTTTGACAATTCCGTCATACCCTGATGAGTACAATCCATCATCGTAATTATTTACAATTTTACAGTTAGTTATAGTTATATTATTACCAGATATAACAATTCCATCTTTGCAATACATGATGGGGCAATTCTTAATAGTAATGTTAGAACAAGAATACCCTATTCTAATACCAGAATGATTATTGTAAGAAAGTGAATTGTTAAAAATAGTAATATTATTACACCAATCTAAATATATACCACATGACCCATTTGAAAGATCAAAGTTAGATATTACTGAATGATTACAATTTATTAGAATAATTTGACCAGGACTTCCATATTTAGTAAAATTATTGGTATTTAGATAATTCTTGTCTCTATAATAATAGAGTGGCTTTCCATTAATAGTATTTGATCTGTCAATAGCATTTTCCCATCCGGCGTATTCGCTATACACAACTCCACACTCAACCATAATATTTTCTCTTATAGTACAATTACGGCAAGCAGCTATTTCTATTCCAATCCCTTGTCCAGTCATAGTGTTTTTCGAAATATTACAATCTTCAGAATCAAATAAATAGACATTATGTTCATTTTTTTCGAACTGACAATTACTAATTGAAATATTCGCCCCAGCATATATTCTTATAGCATAATTTTCGAGTGCATGATAATTATTATATGAAAAATTTGAATTAAATAGTGTAATGTTTATGCAATCCTGTAAATATATTCCCATACTAGTGTGGGAAATATCAATATCTGAAATTACAGAATCTTTACAATTTATCAACAGTATTTGCCCTGGATTTGAGAAGTTTGCATTATTTAAATTAGAAGTATCTGCATAATAGTATACACTGTTATTGTTGACTTTATTTGAAATATCAATACTTGTAGTGATAGCTTCATCTAACCCTATACCAATAATACGTATACCGCAATTTGTCATATTATTATCGATAAGGATATTATTATAACAAGGACCCATAAACCCTCCCCAGAAAGTAATTCCATCACTACAATCATAAATTTCATTATTAGTAATATTATTATTATTGGAATTAACTAAAAATATACCTGCTTGATTGTCATATAAATGAGAGTTTATTATTTCACCATTTTGAGAATTGGCTAAGATAATACTTCCCCATATTATAGGAGAAAAGGGTCCAGAGAGAACTCTCTCTGCCGTAGTGTTAAAAACTGTACAATTACGAATTTCAAAATAATCATTATTATCTTCAATTAAAATCCCATATATTCCCCCTTTGCCGTTTATTGTCATGTTTTCAATTACATAGGGATCCCCTGCCGATCCTGATCCTGAGACCCAGCCCAAATTTTTTGCTATGGTCCAGTTGTTTTTAATATGGATACGGGTAAAATTATGCCATGATTTAGAGATTCTTGGGTGCTCTGGAATCTCATCTTTAATGATAGTTCCTTTATCTGATGATTTATAAGTAAAATTATCATTCTGTTGGGAGATATTGGATCCAATACTCAAAATTACTAAGAATATCAGAAGCCCCCATAAATATACGATTTTTTTATTCATTGCGATGGTTCAATTTTAAAGTATTTAACTAAAAAATCAACATAATGAAAATGATTTTTTGTCGATATTTTCTATTATTGAATTTTCTGTATAAAAATATAACGGTTTTTGTTTTACAAAAAAATCAAATTTAAGTTTTTCTAAGGTTATAACAAATTCCTCTGAGGAAATTTAATAAAAAGGAGAACCTAAGATTTCTTTTTCTTTCTGTAATATAATACTCCACCTAGGATTCCAACCACGATAAATAATAGATAAAAATTACCGAATGATATTGCTTGTTCGTCATCATCATCGTCATCTCCAGCTGGCGGGGGTATAACTCCATCAGAGGGCGCTTGAGATTTAATCATAGTCACGTTAGCGAATCCAATATTTCCTGCTGTATCATTACAGTAAAAGATAATCCAAATAATTTCTCCATAATCAATGGAATTCCACATTGCATCCCAATCTGTTTCATTTATCTTAGTATTTGAAATAAATGTACGATTTTCGGTATAATCAGTTCCGTTGAACAATCTGTACCACATTGTATCGTTATTTGTTTCAACAACAATTATTGTAAATTCTGGAGGTGAATTATATACGGATTGATCCTCGATCGGCTCAATTATCGTTATATTAGGAGCTATGATATCTTTTCTCACCAAAACGTCATCAAACGCCATCAGTCCGTTTGTTCTGTTCAAGAAGAATCGAATAACAACCGTCCCATTTTCAAATTGATTCCATAAATTGTATTGAAGCGTATCTTCATATATGCCAGCAATAACTGAATCAGAATATGTTACATTGTTGGTATAATCATTACTGTTTGTTCCGTTTATTAACATATACCAAATAGTATCTAAGTTTCTGCCTGATACTGAAATTGTGAAATTCATTGTATTAATCCCGTAAATATCATTTAAAATAGGATCATTAATATCGATATTTGGTAATTCAATATCTTTCCTTAAAGTAACTTCTGCTATTCCAATATTGCCTAACGAATCATTCGCAAAAATTCGGATGATGACGGTACCATTATCCATATAGTTCCAGACAAATTGATCCACCTTGCCATTCCAGGTATAATTGTTAGTATAGTCCGTGGTATCCGTTCCATTTATGAGCATATACCATCGAGCATCAATACCACTCACATCACTAAATAGAACATTACAATCTGCCAAGCCTGGTGCGGTTGAGGAAAATAATTCATTCGGAGTGGGAGCATTAATAGTTATTATCGGACCTAAAATATCTTTTCTCACCAAAACATCATCAAACGACATTACACCATCTGTTCGGTTCAAGAAGAATCGAATAATGACCGTCCCATTTTCAAATTGATTCCAGAGGTTATAATTAATTAGAGCTTCATATATACCCGCAATAACTGAATCAGAATATGTTAAATTGTTGGTATAATCATTACTGTTTGTTCCGTTTATTAGCATATACCAAATGGTATCTAAGTCTTTTCCCGATACTGAAATTGTGAAATTCATGGTATTATTCCCGAAAATATCATTTAAAGTAGGTTTAGTAATAACGATATTTGGTAATTCAATATTTTTTCTTACAGTGATTTCTGCCATTCCAATGAAACCTGATGAATCATTCGCAAAAATACGGATGATGACAGTTCCATTTTCCATATAGTCCCAGACGAATTGATCTACCTCGTCATTCCAGGTGTAATTATTAGTATAGTCCGTGTTATCCGTTCCATTTATGAGCATATACCATCGAGCATCAATGCCGCTCACATCACTAAAAGTTACATTGCAATCCACCAAACCTGGTGCGGTTGAGAAAAATAGATCATTTAATTGAGGATTATTTATGGTTATTGTAGGACCTAAAATATCCTTCCTAATAGTGGTAGAATTCATTCTCAAATTGTCGGAGGTATCATTCGCATAGAATTCAATAATGACAGAACCATTCGGACAGTCATTCCATGCATCTTGATTAATTTGTCCTGTTCTTTCTGAGCCTATTCCAGGAATTGTATAATTTATTGACCACTCAGTACCATTCCAGAGGCGATACCATGTATCATCCAAATGAGCATCAATAAAGGTTAAGTTGTATGAAGGAGCCGTCGCATTAAATAATTTATTATACTTAGGCTCAATAATCGTGATTTTTGGAGCAATAGAATCTTTAACACTCCCAAACATCCAGAGGTCATTCAGCCGCCCAGAACCACCTGATTCAGAATAACCAGCTCCTCCGAATAACCAAAAATTTCCATCAGTATCCGTCCAAGAAACCGAATAACATCTAGCTCCTGGGTAATTTGCTGTATCAGGAACTCCCTTCGTGCCATATATACCATATTCATCTGTGGTTTTATTCCCTGAGATCCACGCCCACTCATTTGAGGTGATGTTAAATCTCCATAGATCATTCAAATAGCCATCATCACCTGATTCGGCATAACCCCAACCTCCGAATAACCAAAAATTTCCATACGTATCCGTCCAAGAAACAGAACTCCATCTAGCTCCCGGATAATTCGCTATATCAGGAATTCCTTTTGTGCCATATTTGCCATATTCATTTAGAGTTTTATTCCCTGAGATCCACGTCCACTCATTTGAGGCGATGTTAAATCTCCAGAGGTCATTCAGATACCCCCAAGTACCTGATCCGGGATAACCATAACCTCCGAATAACCATAAACTTCCGTCCGTATCCGTCCAAGAAACAGAACCTAATCTAGATCCCGGACAATTCAGAATAAAAGGCACTCCCTTCGTAAAATAAAAACCATTTTGATTTGTGGTTTTAGCCCCTGAGATCCACGCCCACTCCTTTGAGGCGATGTTAAATCTCCAGAGGTCATTCAGCCGCCCGACACCAACTGATTCGGCATAACCGTTACCTCCGAATAACCATAAATTTCCGTTTGTATCTGTCCAAGAAGCAGAACATTCCCTCGCTCCCGGATAATTTGCTATATCAGGAACTCCCTTTGTGCCATATACACCATATTCATCTGCGGTTTCATTCCCTGAGATCCACGCCCACTCCTTTGAGGTGATGTTAAATCTCCAGAGGTCATTCAGCAGCCCAAAATCTAATTCGGTATAACCCCAACCTCCGAATAACCATAAATTTCCATCCATATCCGTCCAGGAAACAGATTCTAATCTACCTCCTGGACGATTTGCTATATCCGGAACTCCCTTCGTACCATATACGCCATCATTATCTATGGTTTTAGCCCCTGAAATCCACGCCCATTCCTTTGAGGTGATGTTAAATCTCCAGAGGTCATTCAACCACCCAATAGCACCTAATTCGTCATAACCATAACCTCCGAATAACCAAAAATTTCCGTCCGTATCCGTCCAAGAAACAGAATCATGTCTAGCCCCCGGACAATTCGCTATATCCGGAACTCCCTTCGTTCCATATACGCCATATTCATCTGTGGTTTTATCCCCTGACACCCACATCCAACCATAGGTCTCTCCCGCTGCTTTTTTTGGAGGCTCTAATTCGAAATAATTCTTATCTTCTTCAATTATGTCATTCTTTATTGCTGGACCCACTGAATTTCCCGAATTAGAATACTCATTAGTTATTATACTGACTCCTATTAAAAATAGCAAAAGCCCCCATAATAATAGGATTTTTTTATTCATCGCTATGGTTCAATTTTAAAGTATTTAAATAAAATATCAAAATAATGAAAATGATCTTTTGTCTATATTATCTATCATTGATTTTTATGTATAAAAATTTGACGTTTTATAAATTTTAAATAATATTAGAATTCTTGAATTTTACCTTATCTATTTATTATATTCGTTTACTATACAGATCAATAAGGTTTTAAAGAAATCAGTTAATAGTTTAATTACAATTAAAAATATCTTTAATCAAACAAAAAAAAAATATTGTGACAAATATGGAAATACCAATCTATATTTTTCTTGCTTTGATTGCGGGAATCCTTAGTATTTTAATGGCAATTCTATTTGCTAAAAAGGTAATGAAGGCAGATCCTGGCAATGAAAGAATGCAAGAAGTCTCAGGTTATATTGAATCTGGTGCCAGTACCTTCATTAGAACACAGTATAAAATATTAGGCATATTTGTAATTGTTCTTGCCATAGCTTTATTATTTCTTCCTTCTCCACTCGAGAATAGTAGAAGAGCTATTGTATTTATGAACTGGGAGCAGAGTTTATGCTATTTAATTGGAGCAATTGCTTCAATGCTGAGTGGGTGGCTAGGAATGGAAGTGGGGGTCAAGGCTAACACAAGAGCAGCACAAGGCTGTACAGTTGGAACCAAGGAAGGGTTTAACGTAGCTTTTTTCGGTGGAGCTGTTATGGGGCTTGCTGTGGTTGGTTCAGCGTTAATCGGAGTCTCTATTATATACATGGTTTTTCAATCTGTGTTGATTGTATTAGGATTTAGTTTTGGTGCGAGTAGTGTTGCATTGTTTATGAAGTGCGGCGGTGGTATTTATACTAAAACTGCTGATGTAGGTGCAGATTTAGTAGGCAAGGCAGAATATAAACTTCCTGAAGATGATCCTCGTAATCCAGCTACAATCGCAGATAACGTAGGAGATAATGTTGGCGATATAGCAGGAATGGGAAGTGATTTGTTTGACTCTTATGTAGCGTCTATCGTAGCGGCAATGATTTTATCGACATCAGTTCTACTAGTTGGGTCAAAAACGTTAATACCTCTTTTCATTATATTACCTATTGTAATATGCAGTGTTGGATTAATCGCCTCTTTAATTGGAATCTACATTATTAAATGGTTTGGTTCTGAGGAACCAGGAAAAGCTCTTAATACAGGGACTTATTTAGCAACGGTAATTTTTGCGGTTTTAGCTTTCCTTATGATATATATAATGGTATTAGAATATCCTAAGTTTTTTGATAGGTTATGGGGTATCTATTTTTGTACTGTAATTGGTCTTATCAGTGGTATTGTAATAGGTTTTACAAGCGATTACTATACTAGGGAAGATAGAGCACCAACAAGAAAAATTGCTGAAGCTGCTCAAGAAGGGGATGCAGTTGTAATACTTTCTGGATTTTCATACGGTCTATTGAGTGTCATTCCAGCTGCTATAGGAATTATAGTTGCTATGACTATTGCTTACATACTATATGGTGTTTTAGGAGTGGGAATGGCTGCAGTTGGAATGTTAGCCATTGTAGGTACGATTGTCGCAAATGATGCCTATGGTCCTATATGTGATAATGCTCGAGGTATTGCTGAACAAGGAGATTTAGGAGATGATGTCATCCGAGTTGCTGATAAAATGGATTCCGCTGGAAATACTGCCAAAGCAATCACTAAGGGATTCGCTATAGGAGCTGCTAACTTAACAGTAATAGCATTATTGTTTTCATTTGCACAAGAGGCGGGAATTTCATTAATCGATTTACTTACTATAAACGTCCTAATAGGTGCCTTCATAGGTGTCATTGTGCCGGCATTGTTTTCGGCTCTATTAATCCTTGCTGTACAAAGAAATGCTGGGAAGATGGTACATGAAATTAGAAGACAATTTGAAGAAAATCCAAAAATACTTACAGGTGAAGAACCCGCTGATTTCAATAAATGTATTAATATCGCTACCAGGGGAGCTTTAAGAGAACTTGTTCTACCAAGTATAATATCCATTGTGATACCAATAGGAGTTGGAGTTCTTTTTGGAGTTGCAGCACTAGGAGCATTCTTAGCTGGAGCTATCTTATCTGGATTCGTATTCGCAATTTTAATGTCAAATGCCGGAGGTAGCTGGGACAACGCTAAAAAGTTCATTGAAGATGGAAACTTAGGCGGAAAGGGTACTGATACACATAAAGCTTCGATAACAGGTGACACTGTTGGAGACCCATTCAAAGATACTGCAGGTCCAAGTATAAACACGTTACTCGTAGTAATGTCCTTGACAGCCTCAATCTTTATGGGATTTCTCTTATTGTTCAGTGGCGGAAGGGGTTTACTTGCTCTTTATCTATAATTGAACTGAGAGATTGAAGAATATCTAATAAAATTTTATTTTTTTTTTTTTATTTTTTTATCCTAAAAGTCTTATTCATAGAAAAAAGATTTTTATTTCTATTTTGGTTATATAAATTTGACACATGAGATATGGGGCTGACGGTGGGCTAGACCCGCTGAGGAACCTCGCCTCACGTTCCAAGCAAGGAGTAGATAACTACTATGGTGAAAACCATATTTTAGCAACTGAAACGACACTGCCCTCTTACATATATTAATGATTTGGAAATAAGCCAAAGAAATTGTAAAAAGGAATGGTTGGAACGAGCTAAAACCCTGGTGCAAGGTCAAATGAAAGCTATGAGTATCTTGGAACGAGCTTTAGGTAGACCGCTTAGTTTGATGCCCCAAGTATTTATTATTCGGCGACGAAAATACTACAGAAAGGCGGGTATGTATCTCAGGTGTCATTCTCTAAAATTTTCAATTTCACTTTCACTTGGTACGAACCCCTCTCGAGGATTAATTTAGGAAAATATTTTGCAAAAACACTAAAATAAGTTATTTTCCAAGCACTAAATTCGCAAAATATTCAAAACTTCTATTATAGGAACTCTCTGCTTCTTTTGAAATTTTAGCGAACACACAACCAGGTAATTCCCTCATTCTAAGATGATATTCTATACATTCACAACATTTTCCTAATCTACTACAACTACTATAAGTACAAGGGCATTTTTTTTTAAGTTGTTCTTGATTGCATTCAGTCATATTAATGAAAATAAAAAATAAATAAAAGAATTTTCTAATATTTCCTGTCTTTAAATGAGTAAAAAGGATTAATCAACCATACTAAATGTAGCATCCTCCGAACCACATTCAGGACATTTTTCAGGAATATCTCCCAAATCAAATACTGCTCCACATTTATCGCATTTCCAATGCAAATTACTATCCTTTTATAAATGAGCATCTCAAATTTTTAATATAAAAGAAATAATAGATTTTTAATAAAAATCTTTTGCATAACAAAAAGCTAGAAATAGAGGTTGTAATTATTTTAAAATAGCAATTATTATTTTTTAAATGAATTAAGATTGATCTTGATCTAATTCCCTATATTTTTCTAATAATTTGATTTGCTCATCGCTTAAGTTATTTGGAATAATAATATTTGCGATGACATATTGGTCTCCTTTCCCTTTCCCTCTCAAATAAGATGCTCCTCTATTTTTTATTCTAAACTCGGTTCCGAACTGAGTTCCTGGAGGTATAGTTAATTCTTTTTCTGCTATTGTTTTATTCTTGTGATCTAGTGTTGGTACATTAATTTTACCACCAAGAATAGCTGTTACAATATCAATATTTGCTTTAGTATAAAGATCATTTCCTCTTCTTATGAAATTTTTATTTTGAATTATCCGAATCTTTAGATAAAGATCGCCTGGGATAGCTTTTGTTGACGGAATATGACCTGCTCCTTGAACTTTTAAATGAACTCCATTATCAATACCGGCTGGGATATCCACATGAATTTTCTTTTTTTCAGGAATAGCCTTTTTACCATTGCATGTCTTGCATTTCTTAGTAATGACTTCTCCTGTTCCATTGCAGTTATAACATTCTGTTTCTCGAATAATAGTTCCAAAACCAGAGCGAGTCATTTTCCTCATCCTTCCACTCCCCTGACAATCAGGACAGCTCTTTACACTTGAAGGATCTTGTGCTCCTGATCCCTCACAATCGGAACAAGGAATATATCTCTCAATATAGACGTCCTTTTTTATCCCAAACATTGCTTCTTCAAAAGTTAATTCAATTCGATCTTCAATATCTTGACCGACTTGTCTGCGTGGTGCTGCACGTCTACCCCTACTACTAGTAAATCCACCAAAAATATCATCAAATCCACCAAAACCTCCTCCTCCAAAGATTGATCTAAATAATTCATCAATTCCCGGAATACCACCACTAAAGAAATCGCTCATATCCACCTGTACTCCACTAAAACCAAATTGGTCGTAATTTCTTCTTTTATTTGGATCGCTTAAAACTTCATAAGCTTCTTGGAGCTCAATGAATTTCTCTTTTGCCTTCGGGTCAGTCTTATTCATATCAGGATGTAGTTTTTTTGCTAACCGACGATATGCTAATTTAATATCACTTTCAGAAGCGTCCTTTCCTAGACCTAAAACATCATAATAGTCTCGTTTATTTCTAGAACTCATATTCACTTAATTTTAAGTTTTAACTGTAAAAAGTTGTTAATTAAACTATTAAAATCTATTTAGAAATATATTTTTTTAGGTTCTATGGATATTACTAAAAAAAATATGAAAAATAAAATAAATTTAAGAAGATTTATTCTTCCTCTTCGTCCCAATCTACATCTACTACTTTTTTCTTTTCGTCTTTTGCTTTTTCATCTTTTGCTTTATAAGAGGCACCGCCAGCACCAGTACCACCCATGCCACCTGGAGGGACTCCTCCCATACCTCCTGGAGGTACGCCACCCATACCACTAGCAGCACGTTGAGCTTGTTCGGCAGCCTGTTGATAAACTTGATCTTGAGCTTGGGTCTGGTAAATTCTCTGAGAAAAGCTATACATTGATTTTTGCAGATTCTCAATTCCTAATTTAATTCTCTGAGGATCATCGCTTTTAATGTCTTCTTCCAACGATTTTATTGCAGCCTCAATTTCTTGTTTTTCATTCTCTTGTATTTTATCTTTATTTTCTTCCATTAATTTCCGAACCTGATAAATCATGGATTCAGCTTGGTTTTTGGCCTCAACCTTTTCTCTTACTTTTTTATCTTCTTCTTCAAATTGTTCAGCATTCCTAATTTTTTGTTGAATCTCATCCTCTGTAAGACCTTTAGATCCTGTTACCGTAATACCAGTTTCTTTACCTGTACCTAAATCTTTTGCAGTAACGTGTACAATCCCATCGGCGTCAATTGAAAATTTAACTTCAATTTGAGGCATTCCTCTTGGAGCAGGGGGGATACCTGTTAGATGGAACATTCCCAACGATATATTATCTTGTGCCATGGCTCTTTCTCCTTGTAGAACATTAATTGTTACTGCTGGTTGATTATCTGCAGCAGTCGAGAATATTTGAGACTTTTCAGTAGGGATTGTAGTATTTCTTTCAATTAGTTTTGTAAAGACTCCTCCTAAAGTTTCAACCCCTAAAGATAAGGGAGTTACATCTAATAATAATAAATCATCCACATCTCCAGCAATAACACCACCCTGTATCGCTGCTCCCATAGCTACACATTCCATTGGGTCGACAGAATGCTCTGGTTCTCTTCCAAAAAATTTTTTAAATCGCTCTTGAACTGAAGGCATTCTTGTTGGTCCGCCTACTAAAATAATTTTGTCAACATCTCTTACAGATAATTTTGCATCGGAAACGGCTCTCTGCATTATTGGGTCTAATCTTCTAAGGGTGGGTTCTATTAACTGTTCTAATTTTGCCCTTGTTAGCTCCATTTCAAGATGAACAGGATTTCCTTCCTTCTGACTTATGTAGGGAAGATTAATCGATGTAGTTAATGCAGTTGATAATTCAATTTTAGCTTTTTCGCCGCCATCTTTAATTCTTATCATTGCTTTAGAATCGCCTTTTAAATCAATTCCTTCTTTCTTCTTAAATTCTTCACAAGCCCACTCAATAATAGCGTTATCCATATCAGTGCCACCTAATTGTGTATCTCCCGCAGTTGATATCACTTCTACTACACCTTCACCGTATTCCATAAGCGTAATATCGAAAGTACCTCCGCCCAAGTCTAAAACACATATTTTCATTAATTTGTCTTTTGTATCTTTGTCTAATCCATATGCTAAACAGGCAGCAGTTGGTTCATTAATCATTCGAACAACTTCAAGGCCTGCAATTTCGCCTGCATTCTTTGTTGCTGTTCTTTGTGCGTCGTTAAAATATGCTGGAACTGTAATCACAGCTTTTTTAACTTCTTCTCCCAAATAAGCAGAAGCATCGTTTTTAATTTTTTTTAATATAAAACTTGATATTTCTTCAGGAGTGAATTCTTTCCATTCTTTTCCGACTTTTATTTTTGCCTTATAAGATAATCCCATCTTTCGTTTAATTGCGGTAATTGTTCCATCAGGATTTGAAACTGCTTGACGACGTGCTGGTTCACCAACGATTTTTCGACCATTTTCGTCAAATGCTACATAAGAAGGGAATGCTTTTCCTCCAAGCGTTCTTCCCTCAGCAGCTGGTATGATTTCTGGTTTACCTGTTGCACTTAAAACTGAACATGCACTATTCGACGTACCTAAATCAATTCCAACAATTTTCTCTTTTTTTTTTGGTTTTGTGTTTTCTCCTTCACTCATGATTTAAATTTCACCTTAATATATAAATAAAACATCAATATCTATTATTTAATTGTTTTTCAATTATGATTATATTATAAATTAAACAATTTTAATTTTTTTATAATGATCTATATATCATTAAATTTTTTTTTAATTATTATTTTATTAACTCATAATATTTAGTTAGTTTTTATATTAAAAATTAACAAATAAGTATTGGGATCAAAAAGGATGACTAGTAAAAAGGAAAAAAATGACAATGAAACAAATACTAAGGAAGAAATTAAAGATATCCTTAAGGAAAGAGTTGATGCAGAGCCTGAACTTCTTGAAGAAAAAGAAGGTAGTGATCAAAAACTTTTAGAATTTTATTCTAAAGAAGATTTAGTTAAGAAAGTTAAAGAACATGAAAAGAAACTTGAAGAAAAAGATAAAAAAATTAATGAATTAGATGGATGGAAAAAGAAATTCACTCATTTACAGGCTGAATTTGAGAATGCCCAAAAGCGATGGGATAAAAGCCGTCAAGATTTAAGAACTCAATACAAAGCTTCAGTCTTGAAAGATTTTCTGCCTTTTTATGATTCTATTAAAAAAGCAATTGATAGCGATCATGAGAACGACACACTTAAGCAATTTTATAACCAGTTCTTAAATATATTAAAATCTCAGGGTGCTGAGCCCATAAATGTAAATATTAATGATTCTTTTGATTATAACATACATGATGCGTTATCTTCAATTGAAAAAGTGGATCTCCCAGAAAATAAAGTTGTAGATATTGTTCAAGATGGTTGGAAATTAGGTAAAGATGTTCTTAGATACGCAAAAGTAATAATATCTAAAAAACCCAAACCTCCTGAACCTGAACCCGAGCCTGAGCCCACTGTTGAAAGTGAATCCATAGCAGAGGAATCTAATATTGAGAAAGAAAAAACAGATACAAACCACTCTAAAATCGAGAAAGATAATACAAAAAATTAACTTTTAAAATAAACATAAAAGATTATTATTTTGAATTCTTATATAAAGTAAATAAAATAAATTTCACTTAAGCACTAATAAAGTAAAAAACCCGAGGAGAATAACGATTTCAGATGAACCTATATTTCCACCCATCCCTGCAATAACAGACGAATTTAAGAGAAAAGAAAGAGTTATTGAGAGTAAATCTTCCGTTTTAAAATGCGAGGGATGTCAAGCGAAGTATTCTCGGCCCTTTAAACCAGGAGATTTTACTTTCAAGAAGCTAACTGATGAAGAATGTCAAAAGTGTGGATTAAGAAAGTTAACAATAGTAGAAGTTTATTCAGAATGGGTTGACCCAAAGAAAAAGAAGTAATTCTTTTTACATTTTTAAAATTTGTTCTCAAGCATTTTAATAATTAAGTTAGCCATGGAATAAGGATCCAACGATTTTTCCATAACTTCGTTTATATATTTCTCTATAACTTCGTTAGAATTCAATAACTCCTCAATTTTTTTTGTTAATTTATGCTTTAAGATTTGCAAAGTTTCTGTTTTAATACGATTCTTCAAATAGTTTGAAATTATACCCGTTTTTTCTAAAAATTCTTTATGTTTCGAAATTTTCTCAAGGAGTAAATCGAAATTTTCTCCGGTCCTTGAGTTGACTTTAATTATCTCTGGCGTCCAATCCTTTATTTTAGCAAAATCTAAAGGGATTTCCTCAGAATCGTATTTAAAAGTTTCATTCAATTCGAGCATTTGCATTATCTCAGCAACTTTTCGATCGGCACTATCTAAATCCATTTTATTAACCACAAAGATATCAGTAATTTCCATGATTCCCGCTTTAATGGCTTGAATATCATCTCCTAGACCTGGAACTAATAAAACAACAACAGTATGCGCAGATTTGAAAATATCTACGTCAGATTGCCCTACACCGACGGTTTCAACGATGATAATATCACAGCCATATGCATCCAAGATTTTAATAGCATCATCAGTAGCTCTCGCGAGCCCTCCTAGCTGACCTCTATTAGCCATACTTCTAATAAACACATTTTCAAGTGAAAAATATTCCTTCATTCTAATCCGATCTCCGAGTAATGCTCCACCCGTAAGAGGTGAAGTCGGATCTACGCAGATTATTCCTATTTTTTTTCCCTGACCAATAAAAATTTTTATTAAGGTTGATATGAATGTGCTTTTTCCAGTCCCAGGGGCTCCCGTAATGCCTAAAATATATGCATTACCGGTATTTTTATAAATAGAGTTTATAATTTTTTCTGCAACATCAATATTATTTTCTGCTAAAGTAATAAGTCGCGCAGCAGCTCTTGTATTTCCTTCTAATAATTTCTCTATTAAATCAGAGTAATCCATATATAGCTATCTTTTTAAATTGTTTTTTACAAATTCCACAATGGTTTTTAACTCCGTGCCAGGTCCATAAAAACCTTTTAATCCATGCTTTTCTAAAAGAGGTTTATCCTCGTCTGGAATAATACCACCAACTGCTACAAGAACATCATCTATATTATGTTCTTTTAATTTATCCATAATAACTGGGCATAAAGCATTATGAGAACCTGATAAAATACTTAACATGACTGCGTCTGGGTCCTCTTGTATCACAGTATTCACAATATCTTCGGGAGTTTGATGAATTCCCGTGTATATAACTTCCATACCAGCGTCTCTTAAAGTACGCGCAAGTACTTTAGCACCTCTATCGTGGCCATCTAGACCTGGTTTGCAAACTAATACCTTTATTTTCCTTTCTTTAGACAATAAATTCACCTCTTAAAAAACCGAATCCTCATGATAAGTGCCAAAAACTTCCTTTAGAGCATCAATGATTTCACCAACGGATGCATACTCTCTCACAGCATCCATAATATAAGGTATTAAATTCTCTGTGCCCTTTGCTGCGCCCTTTAATTTCTCCAATGTTTCCTTAACTTTATCATTATTCCTTTCTGCTTTAATTTTGTTTAATCTTTCTATTTGTTGCTTAGCAACTTCCTCGTCTATTTTTAATAAAGGAGTTGTACAAGGTTCTCTTAATTGAAATTGATTTACAGCAACAATAGTTCTTTCTTGGTTTTCAATCTCTTTTTGATACTTATAAGAAGCGTTGGCAATTTCTTTCTGAAAGAAATTCGCTTTTATAGCAGGGATAACACCGCCTAACTCTTCTATTCGTTCGAAATATTTTTCCGCTTCTTCTTCCATTTTATTCGTAAGCCATTCCACATAATAAGAACCTGCCAGAGGATCCACTGTATCCGTTACTCCGGACTCATGGGCAATTACTTGTTGAGTCCTTAAAGCAATTTTTACTGCGTTTTCTGTAGGAAGGCATAGAGCCTCATCAAACGAATTAGTATGTAATGACTGGGTACCTCCTAAAACAGCGGCTAACGCTTGTAGTGTAACTCTTACGATGTTATTCTCGGGTTCTTGAGCCGTTAACGATACTCCCGCAGTTTGAGTATGAAAACGGAGTCGCATTGACTCAGGTTTCTTCGCGCCATATTTATTCTTCAATCGTTTAGCCCATATTCTCCTCGCCGCACGATATTTACAAATTTCTTCAAAAAAGTTATTATGTGAATTAAAGAAAAATGATAATCTTGGGGCAAAATCATCAACATTTAAATCTCTCTCCATAGCAGCTTCAACATAACCGAAACCATCGGCTAAAGTAAATGCCAGCTCTTGAACTGCTGTTGATCCCGCTTCCCGAATATGATAGCCACTAATAGAAATTGTATACCATTGAGGGACATATTTAGTACAATATTCTATCGTGTCGACTATTAAGCGCATTGATGGTTCTGGAGGAAATATCCACGATTTTTGCGCTATATACTCTTTTAAAATGTCATTTTGTATAGTCCCTCTCAATTGATCTGGAGTATGACCTTGTTTTTCGCCAACAACGATATACATTGCTAGTAAAATCGACGCAGGCGCATTTATCGTCATCGATGTTGAAATTTTTGAAAGATCGATACCATCGAATAATATCTCCATGTCCTTAAGAGTATCTATAGAGACACCCTCTTTTCCTATTTCTCCTAAAGCTCTCTCATTATCTGCCTCAATTCCATAAATCGTGTGAAGACTAAAAGCAACACTTAGACCTGTTTGACCATGATTTAGGAGGAATTTGTAGCGGTTATTAGTTTGTTCTGCTGAACCAAATCCTGAAAATTGTCTCATAGTCCAGAGTTGTCCCCTATACATCGTTGGATATGCTCCACGAGTAAAAGGATAGTGTCCAGGAGAACCTAAATCCTGAGCGTAATTAAAATTTTCTATATCATTTTCTGTATAAATTTCTTTTATTTCAATATCGGATAGATTAGTAAACTTTTTACGTCTTTTTATTCGAGATTCTTTTTCAACTTCTTTTTCTTTGCTTTCAGTCATTTATAGACACCTTTTTTTAAAAATGGATTCAATTCTATTATTTTAATAATTGTTTTATTTCATATAGATTTTTTGTTCTTACATTTTAGTTTTTGAATTATTATAAAACTATTTTAAAGCAACCAACAAAAAACAGGGTGAAAAGGTTTTATTGGTTGCACTTTGTTATAATACTACTAATAAAAGCACTAATAAGGATAATATAAAGTTTAGAAGATATTTTGCTCGATTTCTTTTTTCATTAAGCAACTCTATTCAACCTTATATTATCTTTCTAAATGTAAATTGATACAGTATTATTATCGAAAAAATGAGATGCTATTAAAAATTTACGAATACCTATATCTTCAGACATATGTTTTTATAGTTGTTTATTATAAGTATATACTATATTATAAAATTAAATTAAAAACATTCAAAAAAAAATGTCTAAAAAACCAAATATTTTATTGAGTTTAATTATACTATCATTTCTTGTTTCAGTCTGTTCTATTAGTGTTGTTCAAGAAAATCCCTCAACAGTGATTAAAAAACAAGATGATGAGAAAATAACTGGAATATCGGCACCAACAACAAGTGGATACGCAGTAACGGAAAAGTGGAGATGGAAAAATTCATTTAATTTTAACCCAGATGCTGTACAAGTAGAAATATCTTTAGATGGAAAATATATTGTCGCAAGATACGAGGATAACCCTAATGTGACATTATTTAAAAATGACAATAATGAGACCGTCTGGATATATGAAAATGTAGCAATTATTCAGGACGTCGCAATATCACGTAATGGAGAATATATTGTAGTATGTAATGGTAGTCATGTAATTTGTTTAGATAATTCACCTGAATTTCCAAAAACAGAATTATGGAGATATGCTGTTGTTGGTGGTGTGAATGATGTTGATATTTCTCTCGATGGAGATTATATATGTGCTATTAATAATACAGCTGTTTTTTTACTTAATAAGTCTGGAGGAGTGGAATGGATCCATGATGTTGGGACTTTTCTTTGGGATATAGCAATTTCCGGAGATGAAATATTGGGGTTTAAACATCATGTAATCGTAGGAGAGGACAATGGCTGGGTCTTTTTATTTAATACTACAGAGTATGATCAAGACATTCCAATGTGGGCCGATAAATTGGGGGGTTTGATTGATAAGGTTGCTATTTCTGATGATGGAAACTATGGTGTAGCAAAAGATCAAGCAAATGACGTATATTTTTTTAATACGACAGATCACGACATAGGGATTCCTATGTGGACATGGAGTACTGGGAATACTATTCGAGATATATCTATCTCCTCTGATGGAAAATATATTATAGTCTCTGATACAGATAAAGTATATTACTTTAATAATTCATTTTATTCAGGGCAGAAACTACCCATGTGGTCCTACGATCCTGTTGATGATACTGTTTATTCTGATATTAACGCAGATGGTACATATGTAATCGCTGGAACACCTGCTGGACCTAGTGCTTATCTTCTTAAGAATAATCTAACAAATCCAATACAAGAGTGGACTTTAGGATTGAGTATTGCGGATGTAGCAATTTCAGGGTGGGGAGATTATTTTGTACTATCAATGGATAATCAAATAGCACCACAAGGTACAAATCTTATTCTATTCCATCATGCAAGACCAATACCACCCATACTTCGGCCTTTATTAGGTGGTGATGATGATGATGATGATGATGACGAAGGACTAGCAATTCCAATTGGAAATTATTATTTGGTATTTGCTTTCGCAGCTATAATTTCGCTGATAGTAATAATCAAACGAAAAGCAATTCTTTCAAAAGATTAAATCTTTAATTAACTTTTTTTTCTTTTTTAGGAATAAGTATTTGAATAAATTTATTCAAATTGAGATAAAATAAAAATCTTAAAGAAAAGTAGTTAAGAATCTCATTATTTAGCAAAATTTTTTAATTATCATACATGAGAGTAAATATCTGAGTTAACATAAACTTTAAACATCAATTTTAGTGAATAAATTGGCTCATCGAAGACCTTGGCGTTGCTATAGTAAGTGGTCAAGAAGACCATTCCAATATAAACGGAGTGCAAATAGAAGGCGGGAATATGCCCGTGGGGGTTCTCAATCAAAAATCGTTCGTTATTGGGGAGGAAATAAAGAAGTTCCATGGAAAGAATGGGATATAGTTGTAGGGTTAAAAGTTGATAAACAAATTCAAATTTCATCAAACGCTTTAGAAGCAATCCGCATTACTATTAATGGAGCTCTTCAGAAAAAACTGGGAAGAAATAATTTTCGCCTTCGAGTAAGGTCTAAACCATTTCAAAAATACCGAGAAAATAGGATGCTTGCCTTTGCTGGAGCAGATCGCGTACAGTCAGGAATGCGTAACTCATTTGGAAGATCAACAGGAGTATGCGCACGAGTTAAAGCAGGTTCGGTAATTTGTGAAGTTGGATGTGCATTAAGAAATTTACCTTTAGTCAGAGACCGTTTAAGAGTTGCTGGTATGAAAGTTCCCTCCTCTTGTCAAATTGTCGTTTTGAAGTACAAATCACCAGAAATTTTCAAAAGATCTGGGTTACCCCTATACGATGATAAAAAGCGGAGAGAGATTCCGATATATGAATTGGCTTTTACATAATTCCACGTTGGAAATTTTTTGATTAAAAAATTTAAAAATATGTGCCTTTATTGAAAAATCTAGACCCTTTCTTTAATCCGAAAAGCATTTTAATCGTAGGAGTTTCTCGGAAAGCCTATACTTTTAGTTATACTACCTTAAAAAATTTATTAGAAATATTTTATAGTAATAAAATTTATTTATTAAATCCAAATGCCAATGAAATACTTGGAGTTAAATCTTATCATGCTTTAGAAGAATTACCAGAAGTTCCTGAATTAGCTGTTATTGTTGTTGCATTTGATGATAAAATAATAGATATTGTAGAAAAATTGGGTCAATTTGGAGTAAAATTCATTACGATTCAATCAGAATTAAAGGAAGGTAGAAATAATATGGATTTTATTTTGAAATTGAATCAAATTTGCGATAAATATGGAATTACTTATTTAGGACCTTCTATGATTGGAATTATAAATTTTATTGATAATTTCACAACCTCAATAATTCCAGTTAGGCAATACATTATGCGAGAAAATAAAAATATAGAACATGGTATTAGTTTTATAGCTCAATCAGGAGGATTAGCTGGTGCATTAGGGTGGTGGAGACCATCCCAGAAATTGCCCATTTCAAAAGTAGTCCATTTAGGTAAAGGATTTCACATTAACGAGGCTGATTTACTTGAATATTTTCTAACCGATACTTCAACTAAAGTAATTTCATTATTTTTAAGAGATATCTCAGAAGAATTAATTAATGCTGTTAAAAATATAACCCCCTATAAACCTGTTCTTTTCTTTTATGTGGGTAAAGATGAATTAAAAGAAAAAGAATTGCAGGACGCAGGTGGTATACGCGTATTAAATTATATTGAACTTTTTGAAATTGCAAAAATATTTTTATGGTGTCCGGAACCCCACGGGATGAAATTAGGGATAATTGGTCCATCTTCGGGGGCAATTCATTTAATTGTTAAAGAAATGAGAAATCAAAAATTATCTTTAGCAAAACCTTCTCAAAAATCCCAAGAAATAATTTTGGATAAAATAGGTGGCTCCACTTGTGCTTATGGAAATCCTGTAGATTATTGGCCACCTGATAAATTAATAGGTATTAAAATTTGTGGGATATATAATACATCAGCAAATACTTTATTAAGGGACGATAACGTAGATGGTTTAATTCTTGCGCTTGAGTTTTTCATTGAAATTGAATTTGATTTTAATATTTTTGAAAAAATAAAGAAAGATTTTCCAAATAAACCCATAATAGCAATATTAATTCAAGCTGAAAGAGAAGGTGCGAAAAGAGTGTTTAATTCTGCTTCTGAATTGAGAATTCCCGTTTTTGAAAACGAAATAGAACGTGCTGTACGTGGTTATAAATTATTGTACGACTATTATTCAAAAATAAAAAATAAAAAATAGACAAATTAGCTTGAAAAAATATCTTTAAGTTCTTCTGGTATGTCAACATCTTCGTCCATTAAGGAAAGTATATAGATTTTTTCTCCGCATTTGCATTCTTGTCCTTCAAACAAATAAAATTTGAATTGATTTTTCCAATTGCAAATTTGAATGCTATTAAATTCTGCCACCTCACCACATACACAAAATATTGGGGTATTCTCTAAATTTGGCATAATTTCATTTAAATTCTTAGGAGCTTCCGCAAAATCGCAGCTATTCAATAGATTGTTAATTTTATCTGCTAATGCGCTTTTTAAACTAGGTACGAAATTAGAAAGAACACCATTCTTACCAATTAATTCTGTTAAAACTATAAAATTTTTTTCTGGTTTTGTTTTCTTCTTTATTTCAGAAGGGAGTTGCTTAAATTGCTGAAGTAATAATTCAGGTATTGGAAAGGGTTCCATACCCTCTGGATATTCAAAAGAAAAGAAATATTGCGCTGACCCCCTCACAGTTCTCTGATTGATTAATTTTAAATTCTCATAATCTCTGCTATGAAGAACAAATTTTATTAACTGAAGCGGAACCTTCATATCTAGGAGTCCTGATCGAATATTATTTAGAACTTCACCAGTGAAAGTCTTTAAGATCATAATTTCTTCACGATTTTCTGAATAAAATGAGTTTTTATTTTCTTCCTTAAAAGCATACCATTTTCTTAATATGGCGCCTCTAACTAATTGAGGGACCATGCAAAGAACACATGATAAAGGGATAAATACCCATATTAACTCAGCCATAGCTCCCATAAAAACGGTCATTAAAACTAGTAATATAACAAACATGGGTAATGTGGTTATTAAGCTTAATTTTCTTAATCGTTTATCTACAGGTTGTTTAAATCCTTGCATTAAAGCAATATCTTCGCCCTTTTTTTTTAATTGATAAATAGTCTCAATGATTTGTTTATCTTCGAAATTTCTTTTTAACAGTTTATCTTCTTCCTTATCAACGGTAGCAAGAAAATTTTGTATCTCGTTTTTATACTGTTCAATAGAACGATCTTTATATATGAAATCAAGGGTTTCCTCGGAAAAATAATCCAAAAAACGTGAGATAAAGAGTTTTTTCTCAATCTCTTGAATATCTTTGGGCTTAAGACCTAATGCTTCTTGTAGCAATTGTCCTTGAGTTTTCTTAACCGGTTCGGCTTCCTTATCTTTTTTTTCCGAGGGCTCCGTTTTTAAATCTTTACTTTTAGTGTTTTCAGTCATATTCTATTCAAAATCGCTAATAATTTATGGCTAAAAAAACAAAATTAATTAAAGTAAATAACTCTTTCGATATGAAATAAAAGGAATCTCTAAATTGATTTAAGTAAAATTTTAAAAATCTTCTCATTTACTTTAAAAAAAAGATTAAAAAAAATAACCCTTTAAATTGAATTAGGCAACATTTACAACTGATTTTACTTCTGGGATGAATTGTTTTATTGCTCGTTCGATTCCAAACTGGAGTGTTTGTTGAGCATGCATACAACCCGCACAATGTCCCATTAATCTCACTTTAACTATGCCATCATCACTAACTTCGATAAATTCAACGTCTCCCCCATCCATTTGGAGTTGAGGTCTAATTTTATCAATTATTTGCTTAACTTTCTCTTTATCTATCAAACTTTTTCACAATTCATATTTTTATTATTTATAATAAATAAGATAATTATTTTAAAACTTTCAATTATAAAACATAAAAGAATTTGTTAGTAACTTTTGTATGAATAATAAAAATATAGAGAAAATTTATGTATAAAAATAATTGAGGGATAAATAATTGAATACTGAAGAATTTATGGAGCAACTAAATGAAGCGCAAAATTTAATGTCCCAAGAAAAATATAAAGAAGCAATCGTCTTACTTGAAGAATTGAAAGAGATTGATAGAGAAACCAACTTAAATTATAATTTAACTCACAGATTGTATCAGCTCTTTTCTAATTGTCAATCTCTTTATAACCAAAAAATAATTCTAATGCATATCAATGAAATCTCAAAGAATTCTACTTCTTTAACGCTTCAGAAATTAAAACAAATATTAAAAGAAGAATTTAAAATCAATTTAGAAGAAAAAATCTTAGTGCGAGAGATCGAATTGCTAATTCTAAGAGGCTTATTATCTTGCAGAATAGAAGATAATAAAATAATATTTTAGGCTCTTTTAAAAAAATCGTCTTTTTTAAATGCTAATTTAGAATTATTGAAAAAAGCATAGCATTCAAAATTATGATTATCGATTCTCTAGATAAAATTATTCAGCTAAAAATTGTGTATTTTGGACCAGCTTTATCTGGAAAAACAACTTCCTTAAAGTCTCTTTTTAATCACTTTGGAAAGAAAGATAAAGTCAAAAGTATTGAAAGCACCGTAAATAGAACTCTTTTTTTTGATTACGGAACTATTTCATTTCAAAATGAAAAATGGAAACTGAAACTTCACATATATTCGACTACTGGCCAGGATTTCTATATTGTAACGCGGCCAATAACACTCAAAGCAGTTGATGGAATTATTTTTGTAGCAGATTCTCAAATAAGCGCTTATGAGCGAAATCTTATTTCTTGGAACGAATTAGATACTTATTTTGATAATGCTTTAAAAATTCTTCCAAAGATTATTGCATTTAATAAACAAGATTTACCAGACAAATTTAGTCATGCTACCTTTTTGGAAACGATTGACTACAACAAATATGACAATGTCGACATTGGATTCACAATAGCGTTAAATGGAGAAGGAATTTTGAGTTCTTTTGAGAATATTTTAAGATTAATTTTTAAGGATTTATATAAAAGCAAATTAATTTCATCATTATGTTAGGCCTTCTCATATTTAGATGGTAATTCCCCTTTTTTTCATTTAACCCAGATAATTCTAGAAAAAATCGGATGATACTTGAGTTTGTATCCTAATACTCTTTTGACTATTATCTTCAATGACAGAAACTAAAGCGGAAATATCTTGCTTAGTTTTATAAGAAATTTCTTTTTCTTCCCCTTTCTGCCATTTATTAAAACCAGTCAAACTCGGGGCTGTTTCAAAAAGGCCTTTCTGGAGACCACTAAGCTTAATGGTTACACCATATAAATCTTCATTTGAAGTGTTTTTAATCTTTATTCTATATTTTTCTAAATCAGAGTCTACAGAAAGTACTTTATATCTTTTTTGAAATTTAGATGACACATCAAATAAAGTAGATGCTTCAGAACTCCTGCGACCAAACCAATCTATTCCTTCTTTTGTCTCAGAAAAAGGCTTAGCTATAATAGTAAGTGGGACTTCAAATTTAATAATATCTCGTCCTACTTTTTGTTTTCCCAAGATTAATAGGGAATATTTTGTATAATCTCCATAGCGAAATCCCCAGAATTCTTTTTCTGTTGGCTCCCAGAGATAATCATGCGATGGTTCTGCTATGTCGGGTACTTTTAATAACATGAATCCTGACTCCGTATTGTTAGTTTTTACATCACCCGCAATTGCGGGAGGTAGTTCCTCTACTTTACCACAGTTATGACCATAAGCTTCACAATAACAAACAAGATTGGCTTTTTGTAAAAGCCTTAATTCAATTTGTTTAAGATCATGAGAGTTATAATTAACTTTAATTGTCTCCCCTGGTCTAAATATATCTTTTGAAAGGCTTATGTCTAAACCCGAAATAGATAATGCAATGGGATTCTGTATGATTTTCTTTTGCGAGGAATTTTGTTCTCTAATCACAATTTCGTGATCTTTTTTAATTATTAAATCATCATCAAGATTAATTGGATTCACTTGTCTTAGAATCATCTGAACCGTGTAATCCAGATTGCGTTTTTTATTTGTAGGCACCACATTATTTTTAATTAATAATGCCCTGTCTCTTATATATTCTCCTGCCTCAAAAATGCCTTTGGAAAAAATCTCCTCCTTTGCTATTTGAAGTTCTTTTAAGCATGGTGGTGATGTAATTAATCTAATTCCCGACCATAAAATAGATGACTCTTCTTCGAAGTTATATTTAGCACGAATCGCTAATTTTTCCCCTATGAAACAAATTCCTTGATTTAAATCGCTTAGCTCTAATTTCATTTCGATAATTCATCAAATAGAATAAATCTAAATATAAAAACGATTTGAGTTATATTAAATTTTTTTATTAATTCTCTGAATTTAAGTATTTACAAAAATTTACAAAACGCCTTAATTGATAATATTTTAAAGTTTATTTTTTAAATACTATTTAATCAATAAAAAATCTCTAATATTCTAATGAAAAAGAGTTTAAAAGATCAAATTAAAGCAATTCTTTTTGATTTGGATGGAACATTGTTGGATATTGAACTTGATCTTTTTATTAGAGAATATTTAACAGGATTAGCCACAAGTATCGCTCATATCATTCCCCAAAAAAAGCTTATCCCAAAGCTTATTAAAGTTTCTAGGATTATGGAAAATAATGATGGAAAGGAAACTAATGAAATTATTTTTAAGAAATCATTCTTTCCAATGATCGGTTATTCACAAGAAGATATTGAACCCATATTCATGAATTATTATGAACAAGAATTTTCAAAATTAAAGCACCATGCAAAAAAGAAACCTGAAGCTCGTTCTCTTATGACTTATATTTTTGATGAAGGATATGATGTGGTTATAGCGACAACTCCTCTTCTTCCAAGAACAGCTATAGAGCAAAGACTAGAATGGGCGGGAGTAGACGACTTTCCTTATAAATTAATTACATCTTATGAAATCATGAAAGCTACAAAACCAAATTTACTCTATTATAAACAAATATTAGAGATAATTGGACATCCAGTAGAGAAATGCTTAATGGTTGGTGATGAAGATAAAGATATGGTCGCAGCCCATCTTGGTATTCATACATTTCTCATTCCAAGTCCTGAAACAAAATTAAAACCTTCTACACCAAAACCTAATTTTCAAGGAAATCTCAACGATTTGAAAAGTATAATTTAAGAGGTTTATTATACTATAAAAAAGGTTTATTAAAAAGAGAGAAAATTAAAAAAAATTAATCCGTATGTGCCTTAATTATTAAATCAGCGAATAGTTTCATATCCTTTATTAAAGTATTCAGCTTATCTTGTGAATTTACGTCAATTTCTCCTGATTTCATTATAAGAATTGAAATGATATATTTTAAGATATGTAGTTCAACTTCTTTTCCATCATCACTACGCCCTTTAAATATACCGGAATCCGACATGAATAAATTCTCTCTTACTGTGTTACAAGCATTAATAAAATCTCTTAGATCACCTCTTAAAGTTAAACCACTACTAACCCCAGGAACATTATGTACAATTACGTTTCCAGATATATCTGTGACAATTATTTTTGCATTAATCTCTTCAAGTTGTTTTTCTGCTTTCTCAACATGAGATTTTAAATCAGCATAAGAAGACATTAGGATATCTCTAAATACTTTTGCCAACTCGTCTTGAAGATAAATGCTAGTTAGCATGTGATCAAAATCATAGTCTTTAAATAAGTCTAAAAATATTTCTTTTGCCCGCTTCACGTTCGTATCGAGTAACTCTTTCTGATACTGTTCAGTGTCGTATTTATGCAAGAATAAAAAAATCTTTGGTTTTTCATTATTCTGACGATACAAATCCAATAATCCTATAAAATATTCTTTTGCTTGATTAAAATTGTCAGGATCATGTAGGTCAACAATTGGAATTAAAATATCTGTTCCTCTAAATACCTCGGGTTTATCCATATATTCCTTTCTATACTGTTCTTGACCCCCAAAATCAAAAATCCCGACCTGTAGACCTAGGAACGGATGTCGTCTAGTTTCATATAATATCGTAGGACTTAATGACTTAGTTTCCTCTGGTCTTTTTTCAGCAAAGGCAACACTATAGAGGGAGGTTTTTCCACATCCACCTAATCCTACTAAACTAATTTTCATACAAATTTTTCCTCTATTGTTTTATTATTTTTGTTTTATAATAATTCATTAAATTTAACTTTAACATTTAAAATGACCTATTTTTTAGGTTCGTATTTCAGAGTTTTTGAGTAGATTTTACCATAAGTATCTGTACTCGCTTCGACTAATACAGAACCTTCTAAGCTTTCTATTGGATAGCTAATATCTATTGATTCATATGGAAATAATTCTCTTATTGTTGTTAGCCATGGTTTACTCTCGAAAACATCATCGATATTAGCAATACGCACATGTATGTTGTCTAATGAAAAGCCCGCCGTGTTAGTTAACGTAAGTTCTAATTTTTTATTACTTTCATTTAGTGCCTTGGATACGGATATAGCGCGTCTGCTACTTATAAGCGATTTGGCATCATCACTGACGGGTTCTGTTTTAATCTTAGGTTCTTCCCTGTCATGAGCATCACGAACGATAAAAACCTTCCTTTTTTGTACAGTATATTGACTAACTTTCTTAAGTTTAGCTAAAAATAAAACCGCATTTAAATTAATTGCATTATACGGCTCTATTGTTAAATATCCTTTTTCAGCAGCATCTTCAATAATTTCAGCCCCAATACCCGTTCTCGCAAAAACAGTGTTTTTATTTGGTCCTGAACCTACTGAACCAACAGAAATATCTGCATTTTCAGCAGTTAAATCTGTACAGAAATTACAACTTGAAGATTTATACTTATGTAATGAACTAATTGTATAAGATTTTACTGGCTCTTCTTGATTCTCATAATACAAATGAAACTTACCTTTATGAATATTCATTTTAGTTACTTTAGCCAAATCTATACCATCCTTCTCAAACATGGGGTATAAAGTTTCTGGACTAAATGAGTCCATACAGAACAAGCCTATTGTAATAACATTGCTTCTAAGGAACCATCTAAGCATACCTGCCGGAGAATCCATCATTTTTTTAACAGCGTCGATATTACAAGGTGTCCCAACAAAAGCGATTGATCTATAATCAGCTCTAATTGCCTCCATTAATGAATCAACCGTTTGACTATGACAATAAATAGAACCAGAAGCTTTTATAACATCGTCTTTTGTTGTAATTATTTGTGCAACAGGGTGCCATGGATTAGCAGGATCTCGCATAGTAACAATAGCAGCATCAATGAGATGTTCATCGAATAAATAACATAATAAAGAAGTTACTGTACCACCATCTTGCCCTCCGATTACTTCAGGAATATTTGTATTAGCTACATATCCTGTTTTAAATTCTCCCATAAGTTGAATAGGATCTGTAATTGTCCGAGGACATTGATTGTAGCAAATACCGCAACCCGTGCATTTACCTATGAGTTTCGGTTGCGAGACTACAGGATCCCATTCGAGTACTGGACACACAGCAGCACACGTTCCACATTCAGTACAAATCCCCGAACGGACAATTTCTTTCATAAGCATGCCGTATGAATCTTTTTTCCCTTCTAACTTCTTTTGAATAAAATCAAATGAATATTTATATTTCTCTTCAGCTTGTTCATCTTTGGTCTCTTCTTGTGTCATTTTAACTCCTTAGAAAACTATGATTGTTTTATTTTAATTAATTGTTTGTTGTTTAATTTAATTGACAAGGGAAAAAAAAGATTATTAAATTAATTAAAAAAAAAATTGACTATTCATATTACAATTTATAAGGAAAAAAATGGATAATAAGATTGAATCATAATAATTAAATTGAAAAGATTTGATTTAGTCTAAAACTTCCTACTACAGCAATCAATAGTCCAAATAAAATTGATATTAAAAATAGAGAAAACGCCCATGATGAGATCTTTCTATGATAAATTCTTCCTTTCTTTGTTTTACGATATTTTGGTAGCCCTAAAATTGAGCCAATAATCAATAGCACTATTGTTATTAATCCAATTATTCCATGTAAGGAGTAGAATAATGCTCCTCTTGATATAATTGTTGAAATACTCCAATATATAAAAGATATACAAGAAAAAATAACAAATAATATTGAGAATATTATATGAAATCGTATCGAGACGAATTGAGGTAATTCTTTAAATCTGTTTGGTTTTTGGGAAAATTTATATCCTGAAATGATTGATAATCCTCCAAAAATGAAAGCTATTGAAAATAAGTAAGCATGTATTATCCAATTGGAAAAATTAGTCCTCGATGCATTGTCACTCCATCCTCTTTTTTCCCAATACCCTAGATGATCATAATCTACAACTTTTATTTTCACAATCCATTTAACCCACTTATAGCCATAATGATCGGGACATACTAATCTGACTGGAAATCCCTGTTCTTTTGGGAGGGTCTCTCGGTTCATTTTGAATGCTAATATTATATTCTCTTCGGACGCTTCTTCCATATTTAAAGAATCACTGTAATCATCTTCCGCATAAAAAACAATATCATATGCGTCATCTCTAATACCTGCAATGCCTAATATATCTACTAATGGAATGCCTTCCCATTCTGCTGTTCCAGAAGGCCCATCTACACATTCCAAAGTAGCAGTAAGCTTAATAGATTCCAGACTAGTAAAATTATCATAATCAAATCTTATGGGGTTATCAACTTTGCCCTCGATTTCTAATGTCCAGTTTTCTTTTTTTATATCAGGAATTCCACCCTTCTGAAGTTCGAAAAATTGGTCATTAGGTGTAATTTGAGTTCTTGAAAATTGTATTAATCCTATAAAAAGAAGTGGTATTGAAAACAATAGTAACATACTTAAAAAAAAAAGTATTGGACGTCTCATAGAACGAAAATTATTACTTTGTTAAATTAACTTTCAAAAGTTTTAATTTAAATTTAAAATCAACTCTTATATTTAAAAAGTAAGTGAGTAATCAAAAGATTACTTTTCATTTTCAAGATTTTTTTCAATTTTTTTAATAGCTTTAGAAGCAGATATTCTAACAATTCTATGAAAATCATTCACTTGTTTTAATAATGCAGGTAATGCCATTTTACCACCAAATTCTTCTAATAGTTTAATTAAGCTTAATTTTACTTTGGCATTCTCGTCTAAATTATATTTTAGATGATCTATTAATCGTTCTGTATGCATAACAAAAAATCTTTCAGATTTAGAGCTCTTACCTTCTATACTTAAATTCTTAAGATAAATGTTATAGGTAGCGTCAGCTGCGACTTTCTTAAGAAGCCAATAATTATTCTCATCCTCAATTAAAGATATAAGAGAATCAATAGCATCTATATTGCCGATTTTTCCTAAAGCTATTGCTGCGTTTTTTCGCACATCCAAATTTCTTTTCTTTAACAACTCAATTAACGGCTCTAAAAATTTCTCATACCCAATTTCTCCAAATAAAAACGCGACGCTTTCTAATAATATATCATTTGTAGTTTTAAGAATTGAATATAAGTAGTCAAAAGAGGCATCCTTATTTTTTAAATATATATTCTTAATAGCATCAAGTACAAACCATTTCATATCTAAATCGATGTATTCAAATCGGATGTCCTCAATATTTAAAATATTTAATAGTTCAGGGACCACAGATACATCTCCAATTTCGCCTAAGGATTTAATAGACGCCTTACTAACCTCGTCATATAAGTTATCTAAATTTTCTAATAACGCATCTAAACCTTCTTTAACCTCTAATTTTCCTATTAATTTTATTGCGTTTGTCTTTATAATGAAATCCTCATGATGAATATATTCTATTAGCTCGCTATTTATCTCGCGACCTAGTGCCTCTAAAATTTTTAAAGCGCTATCTAAAAAGTCATCTTTTAAAACAGTAATTATTATTTTCAATAATATATTTTTATATTGGATTAAATGTGACAAAATTTCAGGATAATTTATTTTATAAAATTTTGCCTCACCAGAAAAAGCATTTACGGTTGATAGCTCATATCCAATCAATTTTATTATCTCAATCTTGTGTTTTTCTGAATAACTCTCTTCTTTCAACGATTTTAATAAGAATCTTATTAATTTTTTTGGTTTCAGCTTTATCAATTGATGTGTAACACATTCTTTAATTGGTTGATATTTGTTACCTAATTCTTTAATAAAAAGCGGAATCTCATGCTCAGAAAATCTTACATTTGCAATTGCTTTTAACGTAGATATTTTAACTTGATTATCGGTTGATTCTTGCTCTAATATCCAATTCAAAGGTTTCAAGACCTTTTCAAGCCCTAAAAACGATAAAGAATTAGCAGCTTCACATTTTAAATCTATATTTTCGTCAGAAATTAATACATTTTCTAAAATTTCAAAACATTCGTTTTTTAATATGGTCGAATTATGACTAATTAATCCTAAATATTTAATCGCTCCTTTTCGCCGCCCCTCGTTTTTATCTTTTTCTATTATTTCAAATAACATATTAATTGAATTCTGCAATCCTAATTCTTCTCGTTTTTGAAATATATCACGGGGAAGCAATTTTGAGTTTAGCATTATTTTAATTTACTTTTTTTTCATAAAAACAATTTCTTTAATTATTATCATATAAAATCATTTAATTTATAAAAATTATCGAAATAGATCATTACCAACAAAACTTTATCAACTTGGATCATAAAGCCTTTCAAAAATCAACGGATCAATGAGAAATGATCCTATCTGATCCTTTCTTTCGAAAAATTGATTATATTGATAAATAGAAAGAAATAAAAATATTAATAACGAATAGTATTTAAAAAAGAAATATAATATTATGATAATTTAATAATCCAACGATTTATCTAAAAATTAAGAGGTGGTGTAAAAAACAAAATGAAAAAGGATCAAACTCAATGGAATGATACAAAGAATAACGAAGAATTAGATAAACTAAGAATAGGATATTATTGTTGCGAATGAGGAATAAATATAAGAGGAAAAATTGACTGCGATAAATTAGCGGAGTATATTAAAAACCTTGATGACGATATAATAATATCTAAGAAGAATGCGTTTCTATGAACTGATGCAGCGCAAAATGAAATAATCGAAGATATTAACGAAAAGAACTTAAATCGTATCGTGGCTAGTTCTTGAACTCCAAGAACGCACGAGCCAATTTATCGCGATTCAATTTCAAAAACAGATTTAAATCCTTACTACTTTCAGATGGTAAATATTCGTGAACATTGCTCTTGGGTTACAGAAAAAAAAGAGGACGCATTTGAAAAGGCAAAAATTCTAGTAAAGAGTGGTATTGCAAGGGCAAAATGTTTAGAAGTAGTTCCGATCAGAACTGTACCCGTCGAAAAAGCAACTCTAATAGTAGGGGGTGGAATCGCGGGTATGAATGCTGCGCTCGATTTGGCTAATCAGGGAATTAAAGTTTATCTTGTTGAAAAAAAGACAACAATAGGTGGTCGCATGGCTCAGCTCGATAGAACATTCCCGACTGATGACTGTGCAATATGAATTTGCGGTCCAAAAATGTTAGAAGTTAATAGAAATCCTAATATAGAAATAATTAGTTATGCTGAAGTAAAAAAAGTTGAAGGTTATGTTGGGAATTATACTGTAACTGTCGAAAAGAAGCCTCGATATACAAATAATGATTGTAATGGATGCGGGGCTTGTTCTGAAGTATGTCCCATATACACGATAAATTATTTTGATGAAAATTTAAGCGCTCGAAAAGCGATTGATATATCATTTGGCCAAGCAGTTCCTTTTCTATATGATATTGATCGAACAGTATGCGTAGAATGCTTTTCTTGAGTGGATGCTTGTGAATTAGATGCGATTGTATTTAGTCAGGTACCAGAAGAAGTCACCTTTCAAGTCGGTACAATAATTATCGCAACAGGTTGGGATATTCACGAACCCTATGGTGAATACGGTTATGGTGAAATTGAAAATGTTATTACACAAGCACAGCTTGAACGCATGTTGGCTCCAAATGGACCACTTGAAGGGCATGTGCGTAGAATATCGGATGACAAAAAACCCAAGGAAATTGTATTTATTCAGTGTGTTGGAAGTCGCGAAACTGATAGAACATATTGTAGTGGAGTTTGCTGCATGCTTGCACTTAAAAATGGTCGATTGCTTTTAGAAGAATTTCCTGATGCTAATATTACAATATGTTATATTGACATCAGAACAAACGAGAAGGGATTCGAGGAATATTATCAACGAGCCAAAGATGCTGGAATGAAAATGATTCGAGGGAAAGTAGGGGAATTCTCAGAAGATCCCGAAACAAAAGATGTTAAAGTACGTGTATATTCCTCTCTAACTGATGAAATAATTAACATCGATGCAGATTTAGTTGTTCTATCAAGTGCAGCACTGCCTTCACGAGGTACTGAACAAATTGCTAAGGTTCTAAACTTAGATACGGATAGGAATGGATTTCTTACGGAATCTCATTTTGGTTTGATGCCGCAAGAAACGAAAACAAAGGGAATTTTTATCGCAGGATTCGCTCAGGGTCCCAAAGACATCGCATATTCCGTATCTCAAGCACGAGCAGCGGCGAGTAAAGTTGCTGAAATGACTTCTGCAGGAGAAATAGAACTTGAACTTATAATAGCTGAAGTAGATAAAGAATTATGCATTTCATGTAGAAGATGCGAAAAGGAATGTCCAAAATCAGCTATAAAAATTACCGACGCTGAAGGGGCTGTTGTAGATGAGATAAATTGTGATGGGTGTGGAATATGTGCGACGTGCTGTCCTACACAAGCAATTGATATACGATATTATAGAGAGAAACAATTATATTCTGAAATTTCGGCTATTTTAGAATCTTAGATAACATGGAGGTCTAATAAAAGTGGAAAATAATTATTCAATTCTTATGTTTGCGTGTTTAAAATGAGGTTATGGTGCGGCAGATTTAGCAGGTGTTTCACGATTTAAATACAGTCCTACAGTTAAAATCATCAAATTAAGGTGTACAGGAAGAATTGATGTTAAACATCTCTTGTTTGCTATAAAATCTGGTGCGGATGGTGTGATGATTGTAGGCTGACGTCCTAATGAGTGCCAATTTAAAGATGGAAACTTTAAAGCCCAAACCCACGTTGATCTTGCAAATAGAATATTAGATCGTAGAGGTTTTGGGAACCAAAGAATAAATCAGTATTGGTTAAGCTCAGCTGAATCAGAGAAATTAGTAAAAAGTGTTGAAGATACAATTGAAAAAATTCAAAGATTAGGGCCTAATCCTCTTAAATCTATCGCAAAAAAAGTCTTAACTACCCCAGCTGAATGAATCTTGTAAATAAATTCTAGTTACAAGCTAACAATCCTTGCAATGGATGGGGTATTAATGAATAAAATATATATTTTTAAAAATAGGATAAAAATATTGTAGGAATATGGTTCAAGTAATAAATAACAAGACTTTTAAGGGCATCTCTCCAAATAAATTAATGGAAGCTACATATAGAGCTGCTGAAAATTTTCAGGTAAGGGCTTTCTATGAAGCTAAGAATGAAATCTTGAAAGTAGGGAAGTACACAGAAGAAGAATTTTTTAAAATTTTAGATGCGATGATTGATGCTGAGACTGAGCGAAAATTAATATTAGAGAGATTAAAAAGTAAAGAACCACTGTTTTTGGAAGAGATTGTTAAGATTATCAAGGAATTTTCCCCTGATAATGTTATTCGAGATATAATATATCTTAAGGAACAAGGTTATATTGATGAAAAAATTGAAGTTAAAACTAAAAAGGTCATAAAAAAGATCAAAGGAGAAGAAAAGGAAGTAGAAGAAAAAGAATATTTTTATAGATATCAAGTAAAAGATCTTCCAGATGATTTTATTGAACATTATTTTGAACCTGTTTCAATTGTTTTTGAGGCTGAAGTATGTTGTCATTGTGGTTGGTGTTCATCTATATGCCCTGTGAACGCAATTACAGTCACAGCAGATATATTAGAAATTGATGATAATGCTTGTATGAAATGTGGATTATGCTATACTATTTGTCCTCGTTCATTTTCAATCGATCAAGCATATAAAAGTATTAAAAATTTAGATAAATCCTTAAAGTGGTCAGATAAAATTGGGGCTTATTATAACACTTATTCTGGATCAACTACGAAAGATAAAATTAAAAAAGTCAGGCAAGATGGAGGTGTTGTAACAACTCTACTTGAATATTTATTGAAAAATAAATTGGTTGATGCAATTGTTGCGGTTCAACATTCAGTGGATTTATGGAGACCTGAACCTGTGATTGTGGATAATATTAAAGATTTATATAAAACTGGAGGAACGAAATATGCAAATTCGCCTTCATTAGAAATCATTGATAAAGCAAAACAATATAACCGTTTAGCAGTAGTGGGCGTTCCATGTATGATGAAAGCTATTGAAAAAGCAACATTATTTCCCAGTGGTCTGCCATTTTTTAACAATATTAAATATAAAATAGGGCTCTTTTGTATGGAATCATTTTCATATGCAAAAATAATCAATTTAGTTAAAGATAAATTTGATAAAGAAATTAATGAGTTAACTAAAATGAATATTGATAAAGGGAAATTTATAATTAACTTAACTTCTGGTGAGGAAATGGCAGTTGATTTGAAAGAAGTTCAATCTTATGCTCGCCATACTTGTCATTTTTGCGAGGATTTAACATCTGATTATGCTGATATCTCAGTGGGTTCAATAGGATCACAGGCTGGCTGGTCTTCAGTAATAACAAGATCAAAAGAAATTGATGAAATTTATAAAGGCGCTGTTAAAGATGGCCTTATTGAATCACAAAACTTAAAAGAGGTAAAACCAGGGCAATTTTTAGTTGAGCGAATTGCGGGAGTGAAAAGAACAAAGTGTAAAGATCCTTTTTTAGAATTGAAAAAAAAAAGCCAATAAAAAATTGATAATTCAATGCAAAAAACATTCAAGAATTTAATTGAAGAGGTTCATAATAAAGGCATTTGTCAAGAATGTGGTGGGTGTGTAAGTTTTTGTAGTTCTGCGGAATATGATGTAATAGGTCAAAAAGATCCATATAGTCCACCAGAATATATAAATGAAGATAGATGTCTCGAATGTGGGATATGTTATTATATATGTCCACAAACGCATATATTAGATGATGAGCTTAATAAAACGTATAATTTCACAGATTTTTCATCAAAACCTATTGGTAATTATGCTGATATCTTTTCTTGCCAAGCCACAGATAAGGAATTTTTAGAAAATGGAACTGATGGAGGCGTTGTGAATTCAATAATTAATTTTTTAATGGAGAAAAAATTAATTGATGGTGCTGTGGTTTCTAGAACAGATGCTCCTTTTTCTAGAGAAGCTACATATGCTGATAGTAAATATGACCTGTTAAAGGCTTCAGGAGCAAAATTAGATATTTCACCGCAATTAGATGAAATTCAAAAGTTTTGTACTTATACTCATTCAATCCCTAAATTAAATCATTATAAATTTAAAAAATTGGCAGTAGTGGGAACACCTTGTCAACTATACACAATTAGATGTATGCAAGATTTAGGAGTTACTCCTTCAGAAAATATTGAAATTTGCCTTGGTTTATTTTGTTATGAGAACTTTTTCTTTGAAAAATTTCAGATTCAAAAATTTGAGAAAGATTTTAATATAAAATTTTCAGATATAGTGAAAATTAATATTAAAGAAGATGTGATTTTTAAAATAAAAGATGAAGGATCTGGAGAAAAAATTATTCATATCCCTTTTAACCATTTAAACGATTATATGCGTCCCGCTTGTAATGCTTGTAATGATTTTACAAATATTTATGCTGATATTTCTTTTGGAGGCTTAAGTTCTAATGATAAATATACTACTGTTATACCCAGAACTGAAAAAGGAAAAGAAATTTTATCTAAAGTTATTAATGCGGGAGTAATTAATTGTATGGAATTAGATTCGGAAAAAAAAAATAAGATGATTAATTTAATTACTCAATTTTCTAAATCAAAAATTAAACGTAAAGAAAATTTTATGAAAAATTTAAAATAGGGATGTGAAAAATATAACTGAATCAAAGTCAGGATCAAAAAAAGAATTAGAACGTAAAAAATTATTTTCTGATGCATTTAAATATTTAGACAAAGTTTATGAACCAAATTTAAGAAATATTTTGAAAAGATGTTATCAGTGTGGCCGCTGTAGCGGTGTTTGTCAAGTAAGTAAAGTTCAAAAATTTACTCCAAGTAAAATTATTCAATTAATATTAGAAGGTTTTGAAGATAGAGTAATTGAAAGTGGTGTCTTATGGGATTGTTTAACTTGTAATCAATGTCTGAAAGATTGTCCAGAACAAATAAATTTTGCAGATCTTGTACGAATGGCCAGATACAAAATGAGACATGAAGCAGATCAAAATCCTAGTGAGATGGTTGCTCATAAAGGGATCTACACTACAATATCTGAACTAATGAGTCGCCCTTATATCGAGCCAGATAGAAATCTTGATTGGATACCTAAAGAATGTAAAATCACAGATAAGGGAGATACTTTATATTATGTTGGATGTATACCCTATTTTAATTTTGAATTTGAGAATTTAGATAATATCGCATCAAGTACATTAAAAATAATGTGTCAATTAGAAGAAGAACCTATTGTAGTTTTTAAAGAAGAAAGTTGTTGTGGACATGATTTATATTGGGGTCAAGGGAAAATAAAAACATTTATTAAACTAGCAATGAAAAATATTGAAATGTTCGAAAAAGCAGGAATATCTACAATTGTGACTGCATGTGCTGAGTGTTATAGAACATTTAAAATAGATTATCCTAATATATTTGACGATTTTAATGAAAAATTTAAAGTAAAGCATTTAATTGAATATGTGTATGAAAAATGGAAACAGAATAAAATTGCTTTTAAAAATCCTAATGAAGATGATAAAGTAATACCTTTTACTTATCATGATCCATGTAGATTAAGCAGATTCTTACCAAATGATAATAATATAACAGAAAAGGTTCGAGAAATTTTTAAAGAATTTAAAAAATTAGGCTATGAATTTAATGAAATGTTGCATAATAAAGAAAATTCTCTATGTTGCGGAGTTAGTTCTTGGATGAATTGCAATGAGAAAACTAAAGCGCTGCGATATAAACGTATGTTAGAAGCAAAAGAAGCTGGTGAGATTATGGTTACATCTTGTCCAAAATGCAATATACATCTAAGTTGCATTCAAAATGATTTTGAGAATATCGCTTCAATTAAAATTATGGATTTTTCTGAATTTTTAGTTGATCATATCGAAGTAATAAAAGACGAAGATAATTTGGAGGGAAAGGTGTAGTGGAAGGCTCTGTTTTAGTAATTGGGGGTGGTATTGCTGGCATACAAACTTCATTAGATCTCACCGAATTGGGTTTTAAAGTTTATTTAGTAGAAAGATCACCCTCAATAGGAGGACGTATGTCACAGTTAGATAAGACATTTCCCACTAATGATTGCAGTTTATGTATTCTTGCTCCTAAAATGGTTGAAGTCTTCAGAAATCCAAATATTGAATTAATGACATATCACGAAGTAAAAAAGGTTACTGGTAAAACTGGTAATTTTCAAGTGACAGTTCTTAAAAAACCTCGATATATTGATGAGACAAAATGCAAGGGATGTGGTGATTGTGCATCTAAATGCCCAAAAATCGAAGTTCCTAATGCTTTCGATATGAATTTAGGAAAAAGAAAATCAGTATATATACCATTTCCTCAAGCTGTACCCCCTATTTATTTAATAGATCCTGAATTATGTCTAAAGCTTACTAAAGGGGTTTGTGGTGTTTGTGAAAAAGTTTGTCAAGCTGAAGCAATTGTTTATGACCAAAAACCAAAAGAAATTTCAATAAATGTTGGAGCAATTGTTGTAGCTACTGGATTTGATATGCCTGCTGAAGAATTATCTTCAAGATGGGGCTATAAATATAAAAATGTTGTAAGTGCTCTTGAATATGAAAGAATCCTATGTGCATCGGGGCCATTTGAAGGCCATGTTTTAAGGCCGAGTGATGAATCAGAACCAGAAAAAATAGCTTTCATCCAATGTGCCGGTTCTAGGGATTTACATGAAAATGTCCCATATTGTTCAAGTGTATGTTGTATGTATACTGCAAAAGAAGCAATAATTACTAAGGAACACTCAGATAATTCAAATTGTTTTGTATTTAGGCATGATATTAGAGCTTATGGTAAAAATTTTTATGAATTTACTCAAAGGGCTCAAGATGAATATGGGGTTAAATATTTTCAAACAAAAATTAGTAAAATCGAAGAAGATAAGGAAACTAATGATTTAATTATCCATTATGAGGATTTAAAATCAGGAAAATTCAATGATTTTCGAGCAAATTTAGTAGTATTAGCTACACCATTAGTTCCTTCGAAAGGTACAATAGATTTGGCTGAAATTTTGGATATAGAATTAGATCATTACGATTTCTTTAAAGAAAACTCATATTTTAATAAATCTTTATCATCAAGCGAGGGTATTTTCTTGTGTGGTTTTTGTCAGGGACCAATGGACATACCCGAAACTGTAGCTGATGCAAGTGGAGTTGCTTCTCAAATAGCTGCTTTATTAAATTCAGTAAAATATACTGAAACAAAAGAAAAAGTTTTAGAAATACCTGAAATGGAAGTTAAAATATCAGATGAGCCACGAATAGGAGTATTAGTATGTCATTGCGGTATTAATATAGGTAAATACGTTGATGTTTCTGAAGTTGTAAATTATCTTAAAACATTACCTTATGTTATTCACAGTGAAGCTAATTTATATTCATGTTCCAGTGATTCTCAAGCAAGGATAAAGGAATTAATTAAGGAACATAATTTAAACAGATTTATTGTAGCATCATGTACACCAAGAACTCATGAAGCATTATTTCAAGAAACATGTCAAGAAGCTGGATTAAATAAATACTTATTTGAAATGGTTAATATCAGAGATCAATGCTCATGGGTTCATATGGGAGATAACAAAGCTGCTACTGAGAAAGCTAAGGATTTAATTAGGATGGCAGTTGCGAAAGCACGCTTATTAAAACCATTACCAGAAGCGAAATTGGATATTATACCCACTACTCTTATTATTGGAGGAGGTGTCTCTGGAATGACTGCTGCATTAAATATAGCTTCTCAGGGATTTAAAGCATATATTATTGAAAAAGAAAATAAGCTAGGAGGAAATTTAAACAATCTTAATATTTTATATCCAATTCAAGAAGAGGCTTCATTATTTTTGAATGATATCAAGGATAAGGTTAATAACAATAAAAATATCCAAATTTTCTTCAATTCTAAAATCAAGAATATTAAAGGTTATATCGGTAATTATGATGTTTCAATTATCGATTCAGAAAATAAAACTTATGATCTAAAAATTGGAACTATAATTGTCGCCACAGGAGCTCAAGAATTAAAGCCTGATGGAATTTTTCTATATGATAGAAAAAATAGAAATATTATAACTCAATTAGATTTAGAACAAAAACTAAAAGATAAAGATAAATCATGGTTAGATAATATAAACCGCATAACAACAATTCTATGTGTTAACGCAAGACAAAAAGAAGGAATTACTTATTGCTCTAACGTCTGTTGTGGTGTTAGCATTAAAAATATTAATATATTAAAAGAATTGAAACCTGAGCTCGAAATTATTGTTCTTTATAGAGATTTCCAAATGGCCAAAAAAGATTTTGAAGAATATTATCGTGAACGTAGAAAAGATGCTGTGTTTTTAAGATATGATTTGGATAATTTACCTAAAATTAATAAAACAAATGATAAAATTGAAAAATATAATATAAAGGTATTTGATACTAACTTACAGGACGAGATTGAATTCGAAACAGATTTAATAATTTTATCTACTCCAATGATCCCAGCGGATAACTTGGAGGAATTGGCAAAAATGCTTAAAGTTCCATTAGATAAAAACGGTTTCTTTTTAGAGGCTCACGTTAAATTAAGACCTTTAGATTTTGCAACAGATGGAATCTTTTTAGCAGGATGCGCACAATGGCCAAAAAATATTCAAGATTCGATTTCTCAAGCTAATGGTGCTGCGGGGAGAGCAAGTAGGTTTTTAAGTGCTAAAACAATAACAACCTCAGGTTTAATCGCTGAAGTGAATCCCGAAAGATGTATTGGATGTGGAAAATGTGAATCCGTTTGCCCTTATAATGCAATAGAAATTAAAGAAGCATCAATGGACTTTGAGGATGTCAGTTTAGTTTTGAAAAAGTCATTCATAAATTCAGCATTATGTAAAGGATGTGGAACTTGTGCTGCTACTTGCCCGAATGGAGCAATTTCAGTGAAACATTACGATTTTGATCAAATTTATGCAATGATTGAATCATATTTATTGGAAAGATAAACATTAAATTAGAATATATAATTAAAAATGTCAAAAACAAAAAGAAAAGTTAAGAAAAAAGATTTTAATCCGGAAATTTTAGTTTTTTGTTGTAATTGGTGCTCTTATGCAGGAGCAGATCTAGCAGGAGTTTCAAGATTCCAATATCCTCCTAATATGAGAATTGTTCGTGTTATGTGTTCAGGAAGAGTTGATCCCTCATTTGTATTAAAAGCTTTAAAAGAAGGAGCTGATGGTGTTCTTATTACTGGATGCCATATAGGTGATTGTCATTATATCAGTGGTAATGAATACACTCGAGATAGATTTCAAAAACTTCATCAATTTATTATAAAACAACTGGGAATAAATGGAAAACGTGTAAGATTAGAATGGGTAAGTGCCTCTGAGGGAAAGCGATTTGCTGAATTAATCACTGAATTTACTAATCAAATAAAAGAATTAGGCCCATTTAAAGTTCTTTAAAGAAATTTATATAGTATTTTGTACAAATTAGTTTTCAGATGATATAAGAAAAAAACTTGTGTTTTCTTCGTTTTCTTCTTTCAACCTTGACAAAAATTAATTGATCATTTACTATCCTTTTTATTTGAGAAACTTCATTCTTATATGATCCATATTAATAACTCAAAAAATTGATTTTGACTGATCTCGATAAAGGTTTTTCACTCAAATGATGGATATGCAAAAAATATTTAGAGGTTTTGATCGATTCTGATCAAAATATTTATATACATTATTTTACTTATTTATTGATTATAAAATAGAGTCTTGACCAATGTGTCTTATATATCATTTGACATAGGTTTAAAATTTCTATTCTTTATTAGGAGGTTAATTAAAATTGGAAGGTTCCGTATTAGTTATTGGTGGTGGGATTGCTGGCATTCAGACCTCATTGGATCTAACTGAACTAGGATTTAAAGTATATTTAGTTGAAAGAGAACCATCACTTGGAGGTCATATGGCGCAACTAGATAAATTATATCCTCAAGATGATTGTAGTTTATGTATGCTTGCTCCTAAAATGGTCGCTGTATATAAAAATCCCAATATTGAAATATTGACATTATCTAATGTGCAAAAAGTTTCTGGAAAAGCTGGAAATTTCACTGTAAGTATTATTAAAAATCCACGCTACATTGATGAAACAAAATGTAGAGGATGTGGAGATTGTGCCGCTAAATGTCCTAAAATTGAAGCTCCTAATGCTTTTGATATGAATTTCGGTAAACGTAAATCGATATATATTCCATTTCCTCAAGCAACTCCTCCTGTATATTTAATTGATCCTAAATTATGTCTTTATTTAAATAGAGACATATGTGGTGTATGTAATAAAGTTTGTAAAGCTGGAGCGATTGAATTTGAACAAAAGTCTCAGGAAATTACATTAAATGTTGGAGCGATTGTAGTTGCTACTGGATTTGATATTTTAGGTGATAAATTAGCACCGATTTGGGGTTATCAATATAAGAATGTAATTAATGCTTTAGAGTATGAAAGAATTTTATGCCCCACTGGACCATTTGGTGGGTTTGTTTTGCGACCAAGTGATGAACAAGAACCTGAAAAAATTGCTTTTATTCAATGTGCTGGTTCCGGTTATTTGAAGGGAAATGTACCATATTGTTCCCATGTATGTTGTTTATATACTGCAAAACAAGCAAAGCTGACAAAAATTTACGCTGAGAATTCTCAAGTTTTTGTATTTAGGCATAATATTAGAGTTTATGGAAGAGAATTTTATGAATATACTAAAAAGATTCAGAAAGATTATGATATTAAGTATTTTCATTCCAAAATAAACAATATTGAAGAAGATTCTGAAACCAATGATTTAATTATCCACTATGTTGATTTAAAAGATGAAAAATTAATCGATAAAGATTTTCGAGCAAATATGGTTGTTTTAGCCTCTCCAGTTGTTCCTGCTAAAGGCACAGAAAAATTAGCAAAATTATTAGGAATAAAATTAGGGAGATATAGTTTTTTTAAATCAAATTCCTATTTTAACACCTCTCAATCTACACGAGAAGGAGTTTATTTATGTGGAGCAAATCATGGACCAATTAATATCTCCCAAAGTGTTTCTGAAGCTAGCGCTGTGGCCTCTCAGGTTGCTATCCTCTTAAATTCAGCTAAATACTCTAAGATTACTGAAAAAGAAGTCGATATATTACCCGATGAGAGTATTATCAAGATGACGCCTCATGCGTTGATAATTGGTGGTGGGGTCTCTGGTATGACTGCTGCCTTGAATATTAGCGAGCAAGGTTTTGAAACAAGCATTATAGAAAAAGAAGAAAGATTAGGAGGGAATTTAAATGATATAAATATTTTATATCCATCTCATCAAGAAGCCTCAGAATTTTTAAATGAAATAGAAAATAAGGTCAGAAATAATAAAAACATTCAAGTTTTCTTAAATTCTAAAGTAAAAGAGATAAATGGTTCCCTCGGTAATTATAGAGTTTTAATTTTCGATTCTAAAAATAATACTCATGAATTAAAAGTTGGAACCATTATTGTTGCAACTGGAAGTCAAGAATTTAAACCACATGGATTATTTCAATATGAGAAAAAAAATAAGAACGTTATAATACAAAAAGATTTAGAAAAATTGCTTAAAAGTAAAGATACATCTTGGCTTGATAAAATAAATCATGTAACTACGATTTTATGTGTGAATGCTCGACAAAAAGGTGGGTATTCATATTGCTCAAATATTTGTTGTGGTACTTCAATAAAAAATATCAATATTTTGAATAAAGTAAAACCAAATCTAGATTTTGTTGTACTCTTCCGAGATCTTCATGTCGCGAAAAAAGAATTTGAAGAATTTTTTAGTAAGAGAAAAGAAATTGCAAATTATTTAAGATATGATCCAGAAAATATCCCTGAAATTACTAAAATTCAGGATAATCCAGAAAGATACGAAATAAAATTATACAACGAGAGAAACACAAATGAATACATAAAATTCAAAACTGACCTCATTGTGTTATCAACTCCTATGATACCTAATGATGATAATGAAGAATTAGCCCAAATGCTTAAGATTCCTTTAGATGATAATAGTTTTTTTATCGAAGCGCATGCTAAATTAAGACCCTTGGATTTTTCCGCACATGGAGTTTTCATATGTGGTAGTGCATTATGGCCTAAAAATGTACAAGAATCTATAGCAGAAGCAAATGGAGCAGCGGGAAGGGCAAGTAGATTCTTAAGTTTAAAGGAGATTTCAACTACAAAATTAGAATTACTCTCATTTCTGCTTTCTATCCAATGTTTTTTTAAGGATATGATTGTAAACAATGAAAGATGTAATGGATGCGGAAGATGTGTGGAAGTCTGTCAATTTAAAGCGATAACATTAACAGATTTAAAACAAGAATTCGAGGATGTAACAGTGCCGGCTAAAAAGGCATATATTAATCCTGCCTTATGTAAAGGGTGTGGAAGATGTGCTGCCACGTGTAGGATAAAAGCGATTGATCCCCTACATTATGACTTTAATCAAATCAAATCTATAATTGATCCTTACTTCTTAGAAAAAGTGAAAAGTGAGGAAATGGAAGAAAAAACTGAATTACTGATGATTGATTAAAATTTAATTTATTTTCTTTAAATCAGTTTTTCTTCTGATATTTTTTTTCTTTGGCTATCTAACAATAAGTTTGAGTAATATTCGATGGTCTTTTAACATCAAAATTTATTATTGTTTTATTATTTAAAACACTAATTCAAATTAATTTAATAACCTCATAAAAAAATGAAAAAAGGTGATTAAAATCTCTGAAGTAAAAAAATTCGAGCATATTAAAATAGATTGGGTTGAAGATGGAAATTACGCTGTAATAAGTATAAACCGTCCTGATAAATTGAACGCACTTCAAAATATGACGCTCAAGGAAATTGCAGAAGCTTTAGAAACATTAGCAGTGGATCCAAAAGCTCGGTGTGTAGTTTTACGGGGCACTAAGGATTTTACTAAAAAACCTGCTTTCTCAGCTGGCGCTGATCTCTCTTCTCGTAGCGGCTCTGACTTGGACCAACGTAATTTAAGGCATCAAAGTCATGCAATGTATAGGAGACATAAATATTACGATTTAATTGAAGAATTTCCAAAACCTTTAATAGCTGCTGTTGATGGATATGCCTTAGGGGGAGGGTTTGAATTAGTATTAGTATGTGATATCGTTATTGCATCGAAACGATCAACATTCGGATTTCCTGAAATTCAAAGAGGTATTTTTGCTGCGAATGGAGGCACACAACGATTAATTAGACATATTGGCAAATATAGAACAAAGAAATTGATGTTTTTTGGGGCGCATTTTACTGCAAAAGAAATCTATGATTGGGGTATTGTCGCTTTTTTAGTAGATGACGATAAATTTGAGGATATTTTACACGAAAAAGCATCTTGGTTAGGAAATGCTGCTACAAATAGTTTATTTGTAATTAAAAAGTGTGTCGATTATGGAACTCAAGTACCATTAAATGTCGGACTTCAATTCGAACAATTTGGTTATGCTGTAAATTCCCAGTCAAAGGATGTCATTGAAGGAGTAACTGCCTTTCTCCAAAAGAGGACTCCTAAATTTAAAGGTAAATAAGATTAAATACTCAATCTATAATTTACTTTTTTTTTATTATTATTTTCTAATGAAATCTTTTTAGTATGTATATTAAGTCAATAAAGTCCATGCAATTTTATTTTCTTCAAACATTTGTTTGTTAATTTCAACACCTAATCCAGGTTTTTCTAAGGCTGAAACGAATCCCTTTTCAACCTTTATAGGTTCTTCGAGAAATTGAAATTGTTCTGGGTAATATGGGAATTCGCATATTTCGCATCTTGAAGCCATAATGAAATGTAAATTTGCAGCTATAGTATGGCCATAACCAAAAATATGAGGTATGCATCGAACGCCTTTCACTTCTGACATAGCATCAATTTTTTTGAGTTCGATAAAGCCTCCGCTACGTGTTACATCTGGTTGAATAATATCATAGCACCCTCTCGTTAATATATCTTCGAATCGGAAAATTCCCATGTCATTTTCTCCACCTGCAATTTCAATTGGAGATTTCTCTCTTAATCGAGCAAGACCATTTAGATTATCACTAGGTAAAGGTTCTTCCAGCCAAGTAAGGTCGTATTTATCGCAAATTCTTGCTACTTTTAGTGCATCGCTTACTGAAGTATATCCCGAATTAACATCAACCATTATTTCTATGTCTGGAAATGTATCTCTTACGGCTTTTATAAGCATTTCATCCTTTTTGATTCCTTGTCCTATTCTTAACTTAACAGCAGTAAATCCTCCTGTTTGAACTGCACTTTGTACAGCTCCAACTGCAGCCTTAGGTTTATAAACTTTAAATAACGAAGCGTAAGCGCGAACTTTTTGTTTTCGAGCCCCTAATAGTTTATATATTGGTTGTTTTGTAATCTTGCCTATAATATCCCATAATGCAACTTGCACAGCACTAGTTGATTGCGGTATTCCAAACATAATTCTATTTGACATATGATATATATCATTATAGATATCGTCTGTCAAAAAAGGATCTCTATTTATTAAAAATTTCTTCAATGCTTCATCTATAAATTGCTTTTGAGCCATATTTGATAAATTCCAATGAGATAGAGCCCAACCATCAATACCCTCGTCTGTTATGATTTGAATATATAAGCCAGATGCTTTGAAACGTGGCATTGATCCAATTTTTATCTTAAAGTCAGGTTGAATCACATGTGTTTTAACATCTGTAATTATCATAATTTATATCCTCTATCATTTTTTATTAATTTAATTCTTTTAATTATAAAATCTTATAATTGTACGATATCTTAATTTTATTAAAACTTGGATCCGGCAGAATTACTACCTTCTAAAGAGTTTATAGCACCAACTTCGAATTTAAAATCAAGCTTTCATTTGTATTTTTTGAATTCTATAATTTTCATAAAAATCAAATTAGAAGTGTTTAAATTAATCATCTTTATTATTAGTATAGCTGTTTAGAAAAAAAATATTTCAATCTCTTTTTAAAATCACTGTATATAAGCGTATGAGATTAGTAGGACCATCAGAGAAAAAACCATTCGAAGATCTATTCGAGGTATATTTATTATTCCTTGATGAGACTCGAGGAAACATGCCCTTCTTAATTCATCCTGATGAATCCATTAAAAACAATAAAGAAAAGATGCGTCCAATAAAGATTCATAGTGTTTGGTGGACAGATATGGAGGATCAAGCTGTAATGGATCACATTGATCTAGAATATAGTAATAGAACGTATTTAGCAAGGAAGTTCTTAACATTATCAAAAAGGAGTCAACATCGGATTGGAACAACCTTTGATAATATTGAAACTATTACAATTATATTTGTTTTGCCTTCTAATCTATATATTTTTGGTGTAGATCTTCTAAATAAACTGACAACAAATATTATAACAAATTTCGAGGGACAATTATATAAAGTGATTGAATCAGAAATTGCAAAAGAAGAGATAATTAAATCTGATAAAATTATAGAGACTATTAAAATAGGAGAAAAGGTTAAACAAAAATTAAAAAATCTTATTGTAAATACTTGTAAAGATTTTTTTTCTTCAGTTATTAAAGAAGATAATAAGAATTCAATTGAACTGCAGAAAGCAATTTCTTATTTTTCTCTTAAAGGGATAGATTCTAGTGATGAAAGGAATTCCTTTTCAAAAATTAAAGTTTTTGAACCAAAAATAGGGGACAACAACAATGAATTTGAAATTATTGTTCAAAACAATTCTCAAAAGGAATATAATAATCTTTCTATAAAAATAACCTATTTAAAGGAATTTCTCGAAACAGAAATAATGAATTATCCTATAGATAATTGGTTCCCAGAAGAGGAATTATTGTTTATTTCTCCAATTATTCCTAATGTTAACGAGTATCATTTATTTATTGAACACAATAAGAATCAATGTTTTTCAAAAAAAATAGATTTAAATGCATTCATTAAATATAATTAGAAATTAATATTTATTTCTCTTGATGGCTGACTTATTTAATTCTAAATCACCAGAAAAAGCATTAAAAGAAGAAATCTGTGTGGTTTATATTCTTTATTTTGACGAAGCTAAAGGTCATGTTCCACTCCTAATTTTTCCATTTGAAGAAGGATATAAACTTAAAGATGATAAGCGATTTATGCGACCTATCAAATATCATCCTGTATGGTTTTTATCTATTGAAGAACAAGAACCATTGGATCATATCGACCTCGAATTTAAAGGTTATACTTTTTTCGGTAAAAAATTTCTAACTAAATCTAAGAGAAAAAAAAGACGAGCTGGTCTTAAGGAGGAATCTCCTGAGATAATTGTTGTAATTGCATCGGTGTCAAATGATATAGCAATCTTCGGGGATGAACTTATTCATTTAATAACAGACGAAATCAAAGAGAAATTTGATGACAAATTGTTTAAAATTATTGAATGTGAGATTGCTAAAAATGAAATTATTAAAACTCCAGAGATCAAGAAAATCATTGAAGAAGGCATGAAAATAAAGGAAGATCTTAATAAGTTGATTCGTAAAATTACTGACAACTATTTTCTCAATGCAATAAAGCAAAAAGATTTACATTCAATGAACCAACAAAAAGCACTTTCATATTTAGCTTTAAAAGGAATTGATGTATCATCCATAAGTGATAAAAAAAAACCTGATTATTTTTTAAATATTAAATTATTTGATCCCTCTATAAAATCCGCAAATGAATTAGCGCTAAAAGCACCATTTATTATAACTAGTGTAACTTTAATCGAAGATAGTCAAGAATTAGAAATTACGGTTCAAAATAATACGGGAAAAGAAATTAAGGATGTGATCATAAATATTACCCATTTAAAAGAATTTTTTGAAAAAGAAATTATGGAACAAGATATTGATCTATGGTTTCCTGAAGAAGAATTGTTATTTATCTCACCTATTATTCCTAATATTAACGAATATCTCTTTTTCATCACCAAGAAAGAAAATAAAGAAAAAATCCTCTCAAAAAAAATTGATTTAAAATCTTTAAAAAATTAATTAATTTGATTAGAAAAATGTCAAATAATATTCTTAAAGAAGATGAAATCATAATAAGAAACTATCGGACCTCTGATTATGAAGCAACACTTGAAATATTAAAGCAACTTGATAAAGAATTAGATATTGGATTTAAAGAGGAACAGTGGAAACAATCCTCTGGTCTACGACAATTTAAACCTAATTTAAAACGTATAACTCTTATAGCTGAATTAAAATCGACTGGTGAAGTTGTAAGTATGGGGATGCTTGAAGCAGTAAAAAATAGTTTAGGCCAATATGTTGGTTATCTGGATAACTGGTCTACAAAAAAAGAATTTATTGGTAAAGGCGTTGGAAAAATACTGGCGGACAGAGCCATTCAAATACTTAAATCATGGGGTTGTACTTCAGTAAGAATTAATATGGGTTATAATGTAAGTAAAAAAATAATCGATGTTATTTGTAAAGGACAAGGATTTTCTCCCGTTTTTATAGTTTTAGAAAAGAAATTTGATGAAACATAAATTTAACTTCTTTTCTTTATTAGCATTAGCATTTATGTTATTCCCTTTTAAACATTTTATACTTGTTTTTCACCTAAAAATCAAAATAAATATTTTTAATCTTTACTTCTTTAAAATTATAAATTAAAATTAAAAAAAAAATAAAACAAATAAAAGGGTTGATTTTAAACGTGATTGGAATAAAAACGTTTGGTGCATATTTGCCAAAGTATTTAATGCCCCGGGAGTTAGTTGCTAAAGCTTAGTTTAGTTCAAATTAAGCGGAAAAAGCATGGGATTTTCCATCTATGCCAGGGACTAAAGCTTTGGCTAATTCTGACGAAGATAGTATTACAATGGGAGTAGAAGCTGGTCTTGACTGTATAACTGGAATAGATCCTAAAACAATTGATGGACTTTTTTTTGCAACAACCACTCAAGTTTATACAGAAAAAAATTCAGCAGCATTTATAGCAAATATATTAGATTTAAGGGATGAGATTATTACTGCAGACTTCACAGATTCCTTAAGGGCAGGAACCACTGCTGTATGTAGGGCAGTCGAAGCTATAAAAGCAAATAAGGATATTAAAAGTATCCTTGTTATCGCTGCTGATACTAGAGAACCTGAACCAGGTACATTTTGGGAATATGGTTTGTCTGATGGGGCTGCTGCCTTACTTATTGCGGAAGAAGATTTATTACCACTTTCAATTGAAGATTATTATTCAGTTTCGGCAAATGTTACTGGTCCTTGGAAAAAACCTACAGATAAATTCATTAAAACATTTCAAGATAAAATGGATAATAAATTCTATTTTGAAAGCTTAACAAAAGCTATGAGTGGACTTTTAGAGAAAAATAATTTAAAACCTGAAGAAATTGCTAGTGCTGCGTACCATTATCATGATCCTAGGGTACTTGGGATAGTTTCTAAAATGATGAAATTTCCTCAAGGTGTTGCTCAAAATGGATTATTTCTTCAAATAGGGTGTGTTGGAACTCCAATGGCATTCTTGTTATTGATGTCTGCTTTAAGAAGACCCAAACCTGATACTAAAATAATTTTTGCGGGATATGGAGATGGTGCTGATGCAATTTTATTACAAGTAAAAGATAAAGATCTTTTAAAAGCTTCAAATAAGGGAAGAATGGGCTTGTTAAAACACCAAAAATCTATGGCACAATTAAAAAATTATAATACGTTAATCGAAAATAAGAAACTTATCGATAGACATAGATATTCAAGAAGGAGTTCAGCTGTTACACTCTGGCGGGATACTAAATCTTTATATCAGATGTATGGGATTAAATGTAAAAACTGCGGAACTATTCAATATCCAGCGATGTTTAAAGGTTGCTATAACTGCAGAACAGATGATCAATTTGAATTTGTAAAACTCTCTTTAAAAGGGACTGTTTTTACTTATACTTTGGATCATTTGTATGGAGGGAGTTATTTAAATACTCCTGTACCGAGATGTATAATTGACTTAGAAGGCGGTGGGCGTATAATGCTTGATATGACTGAAATTGAAAATCCAACTGAAAATGTCAAAATTGATATGCCGGTTGAATTAACTTTCCGATTAATGCATGAAGGCGGAGAATTCCGCAATTATTATTGGAAATGTCGCCCTGTAAGGGGGAGACCATAAGAGAGGTGAAAAGAATGGTTAGAAAAGGAATTGCAGATAAAATTGCGATAATAGGATGTGACGCCACAAAATTTGGTGAAAGATGGGATAAAAATCAATATGATTTATTATACGATGCAGTTAAAGGTGCCAGAGATGATGCTGGAATAACTAAGGATGAGATTGATGCGGTTTGGGTTGGGATATTTTATTTCTTTACAGGGCTTTCAGGGGCAGTAGTAGAAGATATTTTAAGATTGGATGGGAAACCAGTTACTAGAACGGAGAATTACTGTGCATCGGGAATGGATGCTTTCAGAAATGCTTGTTTTGCTCTTGCTGGTAATGCATATGATGTTGTTCTAGCATGTGGTGTAGAAAAATTAATGGATGAGGCCTCTAGTGGATTACCTGGCTTTGAATTGTTTGGTCATCCCACATTACCTATACCTTCTGCTCCAGCAATGTTTAGCTTGGCAGCAACAAGATCATTTCACACATGGGGGTGGACTAAGGAGGATTTAGCTCGGGTTGCTGTTAAAAACCATGAAAATGGCTCTCATCATCCAAAAGCACATTTTCGGAGACCAACTACAATTGAAAAAGTAATGAGAGATGTTATGATTGCAGACCCCTTAGGGAGATCTGATTGTTGTGCAATGAGTGATGGAGCAGCAGCTTTAATCTTAACAAGAATAGAAGATGCTCCAAGTTATTCTTCGCACAAGGATGATTATATAGTTGTAAAAGCGAATGCGATATCTTGTCAAACAAATACTCCTTGGTATAATCCAAATCACACCTTCACAAGTTTTCCAGCAACAGTAAAAGCTGCGAAAATGGCTTACAAAGAGGCAGGTATTACAGATCCTAGAAAACAAATCGATTGTGCTGAAGTTCACGATTGTTTCACGATTACTGAACTTTTAAATTGCCAAGATTTACAATTCTGTGAGATGGGAAAAGCAGCTGAAGAATTAAAAAACGGAACTTTTAATTGGGATGGTGAAACTGCAGTTAATCCATCCGGTGGTTTAAAATCCTTCGGTCATCCAATAGGTGCTACAGGATGTAGAATGCTACAAGAAATAACCAAACAACTTCAAGGAAGAGCCGAAGGCAGACAAGTTCCTGACGCAAAAATTGGTTTGGCTCATAATCTTGGCGGAGCATTTTGTGTCTGTAGTACTAGTATTTTAGGACAAGCAGATTGAAAATTATAAATCCTAATAATTTTTTTTCTTTTTTTTATTTGTGAATGATAATCTTCAAAAATAAGGAATTTTATCGTAATTTATCATATAAAAAAATATAAAATTATACAATTATTTAAAATTAATTTCTTAGGAGGTAGAAAATTATGACTGAAAAAGCAAGAATTGGTTACAGAATTGTAGGGACTATAAAGGATGTAAAGGGAGTTTGTAATGCTGGTCACAAAAAAGGAGATAAAATAGAGATAAGTGGATATGACAGTGGAGGCTTGTGTGGTTTTTTTTATCACGATATTTTCCCATATATTATCATGCTTCAATTCGGAGGGGGTTTTCCAGCTAAGTGGGTTGAAGATCCAGATGTAGTTGAGCTTGAATGTATGGATAAATTTAATGCAGTTAAAATAGAATTAAGAAGGATAAAAAGTGAAGACTGAATTAAATATTAATTCTATATTGGAAAAGTCAATAATCTTTTAATTTCTAATTAATTCTATTTAATTATGAGTAATGCTAGTTTTAATCAATTCAAGGGGAATGTTAACACTGAACGAGTTCAATATATCGCAGATCCTCAGCTGAGAAATATTGTAAACGTCTCAATTGCTTTAGAGCGTCCATTACTAGTGAAGGGAGAACCAGGTACAGGAAAGACATTATTGTCCCACGCGATCGCCGAGGCACTTGGAAAGCGTTTAATTATTTGGAATATAAAAAGCACAACCGAAGCGATTGATGGGTGCTATATGTATGACACAGTACAAAGACTAAACGATAGTCGATTTGGAAGCGACGATCGCAATGTGAATAATATTAAAGATTATATAACCCTTGGACCGCTAGGAGATGCATTTGTTTCTGAGGAACAAGTTGTTCTCCTTATTGACGAAATTGATAAGGCTGATATAGAATTTCCAAATGATTTATTACAAGAGCTTGATGTAATGGAGTTTTACATTAAGGAAACCAAAGAGTTTATAAAAGCAAAAACGCGTCCTATAGTAATTATTACCTCAAATAACGAAAAAGAACTCCCGGATGCATTTCTTAGGAGATGTGTATTTCACTGGATAGAATTTCCCTCTAAGGAATTTATGGCTGAAATTTGCAATTTACATTATCCTAATTTGAAGAAGAATCTACTTGATCAATGTCTTAAACATTTTTATTGGTTAAGGACTATAACTAAAATCAGAAAAATGCCGTCTACTTCTGAACTCTTGGATTGGATAGGAGTCTTATTAAAAAGTGGCATTTCGATTGATGAATTAATGAAAGGAATACCTTTTCTCGGAGTCCTTATAAAGAAAGAAAAGGATCTTGAAGCTGTATTGGCAAAAGCACAATTTCCAACCTAATTATTTTTTCTTAGGATGTTTGTAGAATATTTTTATTATCTAAAAGAAATACTTCCCTCGGTAAGTATTACCGAATATATGACTCTACTGCAAGCCTTAAATAAAGGACTAATCCATAATATGATGGATTTTTATTACATCTCACGGAGTATCTTATGTAAGAACGAGCATCATTATGATCTTTATGATATTGCTTTTGCTAATTTTTTCAAAGACGCTTCAATTAAACTTACTGATGATATAAATCAAGAAATCTGGAAGTGGTTGCAGAAAAATACAGAAGTATTAAATTTTCCATTTAGTATCAGAGAATTTCAAAATGTTAATTTAGAAGAATTAGAAAGAAGGTTTGAACAATTATTAAAAGAACAAAATGAACGACATGATTACGGTAACAAATGGATTGGGACTCAAGGACAATCACAATTCGGAAATTCAGGGCTAAATACAATGGGAATAAAAGTCGCTGGGGGAGTTGGCTTGCGTAGAGCAGTTATAATTGCTCAAAAAAGAATATTCAAGGATTATAGGAAAGATATTATCATCGGGACCAGGCAAATTAAAGTAGCTTTAAAGCGTCTTCGTAAATTAGGCGATATTGGCAAACCTAACGAATTAAATTTAGATAAAACTATTGATTTGACGGCTAAGAATGGAGGAGATATTGATTTATTCTTCGAAAAAAGGAAGAAAAATAATGTAAAACTAATACTTCTGATGGATGTTGGAGGTACTATGGATCCTTATATTCATCAAGTTAATTTATTATTCTCTGCAGCGAATCATATGTCGCATTGGAAAGATTTTAAGTATTACTATTTCCACAATTGTATTTACGATAAATTATATAAAAATGCCGCAAGAACTCCACAGAGGGCAATTGATTTCGACGATTTTTTAAGAAAATATAAAAACTCATATCGAATAATTATTGTAGGAGACCAATGTATGCATCGCAGTGAATTAAAAAATCCTCGAGGTGCCATATATGACGGAGCCACAAATAAAAAGCCTGGAATTTATTACATAGAAGAAATTGCACAACACTTTAAAAATAATGTTGTATGGTTAAATCCTGAACCCAATACTGTTGAATGGATGTCATGGACGCGATTAGTTATCTCAAAAATTATTCCAACGTACCCATTTACAATTGAAGGCGTTGAAAAAGCCATGGATTATTTAAGAACCAATGGTAAAAACTCATATACTACAGTACAACAGCTTAAAGGAGTCCCATTAGCTTTTTATTAAAAAACAATCAAAAATTAATATGTTATTAGAGAATTTCTAATATTTTATGATCTAAGAGTTGCTATCATAATTTTTTCATCTAATAGAAAATCTAATGCATTTAAAGGATCTGGGAGAACTACATCACTATTCATAATGCTTTTGATAGATGCCCCTTCATTACCTAATATCACTATTCCCACAATTGCGTTTTTAAGCATTAAAGCATCATTATTTCCATTACCTATTGCTACTGTGATGTCTTTTCCTAATCGTATTAATTCGTTGTTTTTAGCTTTTGCCTCTGTAATTCCCCTTGGATTGATTTTAATATACTTTACATCTAACATTTCAGCAATATTTTTCAAATTTCCTCTAGTATCCGCTGATAATAAATAAATTTTGTATATTTTTTTCAATTCCTTAAACTTACGAATTAAAATTTGTGAAATCTTCCCTTGAAATTGTAATGTTCCATTTACATCAAATATTATATTCTCAATTGTAATTATACCATAGTTAGGAATTTCTATTTTTCTCATCTTTAAATCACTTTTTTTTTTTAAAAACCAAAAATCTAAATTTTGAAATTTTTTATTTTAAGATAGAATAAATGTTTTTTTTATTTCTATGTTTGTTGAGTATTTTTATTATCTAAAGGAAAGATTACCCGTTAGTATTACGGAATATATGACTTTATTACAAGCCTTAGAAAAAGGTTTAATCCGTAACATGGTAGAATTCTATTACGTTTCGAGATCTATATTATGTAAAAACGAGCACCATTTCGATATCTATGACATTGCCTTTGCAAATTTTTTCAAGGAAGCGTTAATTAAATTTCCGGAAGAATTAAAAAAAGAGATCTGGGATTGGCTTAATAAAGAAATAACCTTTCAGGAGTTAATAGAAGGTTTACAAATTTTATTAAGTGAATATGGACAATTTATGAATGTCGAGGATTTTCAGCAGTTAATTGAAGAGTTATTAAAAAAGGCAGAATCGGGGGAGTTAAAATTAATTAACGCTCCTAGTGAGATAAAGGATGAGATCTGGGAATGGCTACAAAGAAATTTTGATTTATCAAAAATAAATTCTGTAACTCAAGAATTTTTAAGCAAATTCTCTAATATCGAAGAATTGCAAAAATATTTTGAAGAATTGATGGCAAAACAAGATGCGGAACATAATTTCGGAAATCAATGGATCGGAACCCAAGGTACCTCACAATTTGGAAACGCAGGGCAAAATCCAATGGGAATGCTGGTTGGCGGTGGTGCGGGAATGCGTACGGCTGTTCAAATCGCACAAAAAAGAATTTTTCAAGATTATAGAAAAGATGTAGTCTTGGACACTAGACAAATTAAAGTAGCGTTAAAACGGCTTCGAAAATTGGAAGAAATTGGTAAACAAGATGAATTAAATATTGACAAAACAATTGATAAAACTGCTAAAAATGGTGGCGATATTGAAATAATATTTGAAAAAAGAAGAAAAAATAATGTAAAACTCCTTCTTTTAATGGATGTTGGAGGTTCCATGACTCCTTACGCTCACCTGGTTAATCTCTTGTTTTCTGCCGCAAACAATATGTCTCATTGGAAGGATTTTAAATATTATTACTTCCATAATTGCATCTATGAGAGTTTGTATTTTAACGCGCAACGCAATCCTGATGAAGCAATTTTATTTGACGACTTCTTAAGAAAATACGATAGTAGCTATCGAGTAGTCGCCGTAGGTGATGCTGCAATGGCATCATGGGAGCTTACCGAACGCTATGGTTCGATATATTATTATCACAGAAATGAGATGCCTGGAATTTATTATATCAGAGAGTTAGCCAATCATTTCAAAAATCATATTGTATGGCTGAATCCCGAAATCATCAAATTTAATTGGCAACCTTGGACGCGTAAAATCATTTCTAGTATTATTCCTATGTTTGATTTAACTGTAGAAGGCATTGAGGAAGCGATGAATTATCTAAGAGAAAGCGGAAGACACATATACACAACCGTCCATCTCCTTAAAGGTTTTGCTTTTTAAGCAACATTTATGTATTTAAGAAAAATCCTAAGCCAAATGCTAAAAGTAGATTTGCTATAAATGCCCGTTTCTTCTTTTTTTCTCCGAATTCTTTGAAATATTTTTTTCCCAACTTAACTTGCGCATCATTCAAATCTTCATAGATATATCCTTCCCTAATTAGAAAATAATAAATCTCTTCGCTTTTCTCTATTACAGCATATTCTGTAAAATTTTCTATAAGAGTCGATCTCATTCGAATTATGTACTTCAGCTCGTCTTTTATCGCTGAAGGACGAAATATCATTTCTCCTTGATATAATTCCATCCTTTCCAGCAATGCGATAATATCTTCCATAAAGACATAGTACCGATTCAAATCAACTTTATCTTTTGCAACGGGCATCTTAATTTTAATATAATATTAAGAAAATATAAACTTAAGGTGTAAAGTTTATATATTGGTTTAAACTTTTTTATATTAATTATGAATGGTCTAAAGAAGCATTACACGAGAAAATTACAAAATATTAGTAGGTCATATTTAGTAAGTTTGCCAAGCGAATTTTTAAAGAAACATGGATTAAAAGATAAAAAAAATGCATCAGTAATTATAAAAATCAATGAAGATTGGTCCTTGACTATAATTCCTGAGAAATTAGCAGAACAAATTTCAGATGAGATAATAATTGAAGTATATAGAGAAGTCGCTCGTGAGGTTGTTGAGAAAGTACTGTCGGGTACAGAAAAAATTACTATTCTTTCTGATAAGAAAATTGATGAAGATATAAGAAAAGAAATACGATTTTTTGTTGATGGATTGCCTCAAGCTGAAATACTTGAAGATGAGGCTCAGAGAATTGTTGTATACAATATTGGTTTTAAGAATATTCCAAATAGAAAGATTTTACATCGATTATTATCAATCGTCTCTGATATATTTGAAAATATTAAAAAAGAAAAAACATTAGAGTTAGAGCTGAATTTTAAAGATCTAAAAAAATTCTATATAATTTTAAATGGAAATATTCGGACATATCATAATTCCGGATTTCTTGAGTATGGCGATGAAGAATTAACGCAAAAAAAAGCTTCAGACTATCGTATTTTCTCATACCAACTTAAAATAATAGGATATATTTTAAGGGATATCGAAATTGACGATTCTATTTTAGAGTTGTTCACTAAAATTGAAACTTATTTCAATGCGATTTTTGATGCCTTTTTGAAAAAGAACGAACGATTAGCACACGAATTATGGTTTCAAAATCAACCTCTTGAACGAGAAGGTAGAAAACTTATGGATGGTGTGTCAAGTGAGTTTAAATATAAGATAAACCTTCTATTAATGATTGTTAAGATTTGTAGAAGTATGACGGCTCTATTGTATTCATGAAAATATATTTTATTGACATTTTATAAAATATAGGCTTTTCAATTAAATTATTACAGCTATATTTCCTCGTGAGTTAATAATTTCCTAATTATTGTTTTGAAGGCTTCTCCTACATTTTCTCCAGTTTTCGCTGATGTTTTATAAAATCCGAGAAATCCACGCTTATCAACTATTTTTTGAACTTCTGCATCTTTTGAGTTTTTATCAGCTACTAAATCGAGTTTATTTCCTAATATTACAATAGGGATATCACCACAAAACTTTTTTATATCACCGTGCCAAGCAGGTATTCGTTTTAAACTTTCCTTACCGTGATCAGAATCTTCTAAAGAAAAAACTATAATTCCACAGCTCGTACCCTTGTAAAAAACAGGTCGAAGAAAAAAATGGTCATCTTGTCCAGCTATATCCCATAAGGATAAATGACACTTTAGATTATCGACCTCGTCGGAATAAGATGAAAATTGAGCACCGATGGTTTTAGTATATTGCGTTTGAAACGAGGCTTGTGTGTATCTCCGAATTAAAGATGATTTTCCTACTTGCCCATCTCCAATAACTGTTACCTTAAAAACAAAGTCAGCCTCACTGTCACTCATAATAAAATCTTGTTTTTATTATTCTATGACATATAATATTCATTAAATTTTAACATCTATTATTAAGAAATAACTTCATTATAAAGTAGAGATAAAAATATTAAAATGAAGTTAATAATATTTGCATTTAAACAGTGTGAATAATAATAATTACGTGCTGATTTTTGACAGAACTGGATAGAAATTTAGAATGTATATTTGTAATGGTAGGGGCAATTTTTGTTGCATCTATTGTCATTATTGCAGCAATTTTATCGTATTTTGAGATGGGATATAATCCGATTGAATATACTATTAGCGAACTAGCACTTTATAGATATAGAACATTATTTAGTATTGGTTTAGTTTCAGCAGGGTGTTTACTTATTCCTTTTTTTATAAAACTAGAAAGAGAATTAGTTAATATAAAAGAAAATTTAAGAAAAAGCGCCACAGCAGTCGCTATTTTTGCTTCAATTTGTACTTCCATGGTTGGCGTAATTCCTGATATAGAATATCGTAAAGTATTTGATCTTTTTCACATATTTGTTGCAGTGATTGCATTTGGCGGTTCTGCTACTTATATCTTCCTCTACAGTATCTTAATGTATAAAGGACATAGTTCTCCCATGTATAAAGGACCTCAATTCAAACGACACGTATCATATTATGGTATTTTCATCTTTGGGAATTTTATTATACTACTCCTTATTTTTATACCCCCAATAGAATGGATGTTATTTATTAATATTTTAACTTGGAACTTTATAACTGCCTATTACATAATTAAATATAAATTTTCTGGCATTCCAGGTATTTATTATAAAGAAGAACAATATCCAGAAATGCTGGAAAAATTTGAAGAATCCTTGATGATATTAAAACAGTTAAATTTAGAGGATGATCCTATGGCAGAGGTTCTTAAAGAAAATATAAAATTTATAAAAAGTGCTCAAGATAAAAACTAATTTATGAAAGGGAATATTCTTTAATTTTATATAATAAGGTGGAAAAAAAATGCTAAATTTGGTAGGAACAGGTGGAACCTTCGATCGTCTTCATGATGGGCACAGGCTTTTAATTGAAACAGCTCTAAAAATTTCCAATAAAGTAGTTATAGGATTGACAACTCAGAAGATGCTCAAACGAAAGAAATTTGCCGATATTATTGAAGATTTTGAAACAAGAAAAAAGCATCTTGAAAATTTCATCAGTAGCATTGGCGGGTCAGACCGAGTTGAAATTATTGAACTCACTAATCCATACGGTCCTCCAATCAAAGAACCAGAATACGAGGGTATAGTTGCAAGTCAAGAAACCTTCTTGAATTCAGTTCGATTAAATGAATTAAGAGTTGCCAATGGATTTGATCCCTTAGTTATTATTCTGATCCCAATGGTAATGGGTTCAAACGACCAACGACTTAGCTCGACGGCTATAAGAGCTAACCTTTAAAAATCCTCTACTTTTTAATACTATTGAAGGTTGTTGTCAATATTTTTTTATCTGAATTTAAATCTTAAACTTTTTAGTAAAGAATGTTCAAATTTTAAACATCTTTAAATAAACACCTAACATATTATACTATATTAATTTAAATTAAATTCAATAGATATTTTGAGAAATAAAAATTTTTATCTAATAGCTACAACAGTTTTTTTTCTTGCATTATTCGTGCTCTCCATAAATCACAAAAAAGAAACCGAAGAGAGCGACCCAAGTTTAAATGAGAATATTGAAATAGAAACGCCAAATGAGATTACTGATCCAGATGATATTACTATAGAAACACCTAGACCAAAAACCTCGGGGGCTTATAATTTAGATTTCATACACATTGATGGCAATTGGTCAGCAGCAGAAGCTGAGCTATGGTGTTATAAACAAAATGGAGTATATATTATCGAAAATGTTACAATTGATGCAACAAACTCGCCCATTAATAGCGGGATTTTGATTAATAATTCCAATGATGTAAGTTTTATTGTTAGAAATTGCACAATTTATAATGTAGCAGGACCAGAGTCTCCTCGCGCAGGAGGTATAAAGCTTGTAAATTGCTCAAAGGGAACCCTCTTCAATAACACTTGTAGAGATGGCGTTGTCAGTGGAAGATCAAGCGGAATTTTAGTGTGGGATTACTGTCATAATATTACTGTTGAAGATAACTATATAGATTATCATCATTATCATGGAATTCAATTATGCGGTGAAACCGAAGGAATAGCCCCTTATAACGTCACAGTAAAAAATAATAAAGTCTATGATTCTCAATATTATGGCGTCTACTTAGTAAGGGCTGATAATAATACCATCAGAGACAACTTTGTTAGTGATAGTGATAGAAGAAATATACGTTTAGTATCAAATTGCGATTATAACAGAATTATTAATAACACTGTGACTGATACTGGAGCCCCCCCGGGTTATTCAACCCACCATGGAATAGTATTATCGAGTGAATGTGATAATAACATCATAAGAGAGAATAAAGTTACCCAAATTTACGATCATGGTATCTACTTAATTAATAATTGCCATAATAATACCATCAAGGACAATACAGTAAAAGATAATGGAGATGACGCAATACGTTTAGAAGATAATTGTGACGATAATAAGATTATTAATAATACCGCATCTGACACAGCAGCAGCCCATGGTCAAGATAATGGGATATGGATAGAAAATGGATGCGAGAGAAACATGATCATCAATAACACTTGCAACGATAATGGTCAGGAGGGAATATACATTTATGATGATTGTGATGACAATATAATCTCTTACAATATCGTAAAAGATAATACCTATCGTGGATTTTATTTATACTCTGGATGCGACAACAATACTATTTTCAACAATACAGTAATTAACAATGGATATAATGGAATACTATTAATTACTAATTGCCATGATAACAATGTCTCTAAAAATTATGCTTGTGGTAATGGGCATGATGGAATATTACTACAAGTAAATTGTGATTACAATACAATATTTAATAACACCTGTAATAATAACATTCGAAATGGAATCTATATATATGACGGTTCTGATTACAACAATATAACTTATAATACAGCAAATGGTAATGGAGATTCGGATCAGGATAGTGGGATATATCTGTATAATAGTGATTATAATGTAATCCATAATAACACTGCCAACGGAAATTATTATTCAGGGATATATTTATACTCTGATTGTAATGATAACAATATTACTAATAATGTTTGCAGTGAAAATGATCAATATGGGATTAAGCTATACACGGATTGCCATAATAACACCCTTGACAATAACACCGCAAACGACAACTTTCAATACGGGATACAGTTACATACAAATTGCACTGATAATGACATTATTAATAACTTAGCATTAAACACAATAGAGGGGTATGATCAAAATGTTGGAATACGCATTGCATGGTATTGTGATTACAATACCTACGCAAATAACACTGCCAATGGTAATACCGACTCTGGAATAAGTATAGCTTATTATTGTACTGACAGCATCATAGTAAACAACACTTGTAAGAATAACGGTAATGGGATTGAATTTTATAGTAATTGCGAAAACCATATAATTGAAAATAATACTGTCAACGAAAATTACCAATATGGGATATTATTAGAGATTAACTGCAATAATAACAATATCACAGGAAATATTGGGATTGGTAATGATATCTCAGGAATAAGGTTATATACTAATTGTGATTTTAATCTGATTTTAAATAACACTTTTAGTTATTCTGTATCAGAGCATGGAATTGATTTAGAGACTGGTTGTGTTTTTAACACAATAATTAATAACACACTTATGCATAACAATTTGAGAGGTATCCGATTATATGATGATTGCGACAACAACACGATTTCGGGAAACACCGCATACTATAATGGTAAGGGAATAGAATTGGATAATTATTGTGATAATAACACGATTTTGGGGAATTCCTTAAAATATAATTCTCATGGAATACATGTGGCAAATTATTGTGAGGATAACTTCATTATCGGAAATAATTGTAGTAAGAATACAGGACGGGGTATTGCAATAGGACAAAGAGAAAGCCATTATACTATAATAGATAATAATTATATATGTAATAATGGATATCGTGGAATTGAAATCTATTTTTGGTGTGGTAGCACCATTATTACTAACAATATTATAAATAATAATATAGATAATGGACTCAGAATAGTTTCTGCTAGTAGTGGCACTATAGTTCATAATAACACTATTAATGGTAATACTAATATAGGAATATATATTTCTGATAACACTGATAACTGTAGGATATCACATAATATTGTCAATGATAATAACAACTATGCGGTATATATAGCAGGGACTAGTAGTGAAAACACTATTCTTATAGGAAACACGTTCAATAACAATAATCTCTTCTATAATCTGGGCACAAACACTCTAGATGCGATGAACTGCTTTGACGGCGTGTGTACACCTCTGATAATTGATGCGGATAGCAGCACCGCTGACTCATTTACATGGGAAGAGGTTCTAACATATGTTCCTTGGTTTTCTGGTGCGGGTACCTTGAACGATCCTTATATGATCGAGGGTATAACTATTAACGCATCTGGAAACGCAGTAGGTCTTTATATAATTGATTCTAAAGATGTCTATTTTAAGATTAAAGATTGTACCGTGTACGAGGCGGGTAGTGGCAGTGGTTATGATGCGGGAATTAAACTAGAAAATACATGTAATGGTACAATTATTAATAATATAGTCTCGAATAATGAAAATAATGGAATTTGTTTGATAAGTGGATGCCGTAATAATACGATCACGGAGAATACTGGAATTGGTAATAAGGATTCCGGATTAAGATTGCAAACTGATTGTGATTATAATATTATTTCAAATAATAATTTTAGCTATTCTGATCCGACTTATGGTAATGATGGAATTCAAATAGAGAGTGATTGCGATTACAATACAATAATTAATAATATACTTAATAATAACAAAAGGAATGGTCTCCGATTTTGGGATACTTGTAATGATAATAAAATATTGAAAAACACCATAAATGGTAATATAGAAAGCGGTATAGTTATAACATTAGATTCTGATAATAATAATTTCTCGGAAAATACTATATCTAATAACTTAATTTATGGTGCAGGTATACACGCGCCTACATGCGATAACAATTTATTTTACAACAATACTTTCACGGGAAATACCAACTCTCATATATATGATGAATCATCTAATACGAAATATAATAATACCCAAATTGGTAATTATTGGGACGATTATGGGGGTATAGATGCGGATGATAACGGTATAGGTGATACTGATTATAATGTTTATGGGTCTCTATGGGATGAGCTCCCTATTTGGTGGGATGCACCCGTTGTATCAATTACTACTCCATCATATATGGACGTCTTTGGGAACGCCACGATTAATTTTACTTTAAGTATTACTAGGACAATTCCAAGTTTGTGTAATATGTGGTATATGTTAGTAAACAATACAAATCCAACTGATAAGACGGGTAATCAAACATTTACCAAATATCCTTCGCACTATATTTTATATAATTTATGGAACACATTTGAAAATGGAACCATTAAGATTTGGTTTTTTTTAAATGATTCAAGAGGTTATATTGGTTCTGCAAGTGTCATTATTCAAAAAAATATCTATGCTCCTACAATTTCAATCGTAAAAATAGGTTTTTATGGCGTAGGAGGGGTATCAACAATTAATTTTACCGTCGCTTTAGATGGTCCAGATGTGGATACACTTTGGTATAGAATTTATAACGGGACTTGGTCAAAAAATTACACTTTTAATGCAATATCAGGGCAAATGAATAAAGAAATAAATCCCAATTTATGGAAATCACTTGGTAATGGTACTTTAACAATTCAATTCTTTTTAAATGATACTTTAGCCCCTGAAACAACCAAAAAAGAACGCAAATTCATAAAAGATATTGTCCCTCCAAGTTTAATTATTACAAGTCCCTCTAACAATGATGTTGCAGGAATTTCTCCACCAGATATTACATTTAATATTAATGAAAGCCAACTCCATCAAATTTGGTATGAATTGGATGATGGCACTGGCTATGGTAATTATACGTATCGTGATGTTATCGCGGATTTATTTGATAAAATTAAGTATGACTATTGGAAATTATTAAATAATGGAACAGTTATCATTAAATTCTGGGCAAATGATACAGGGGGTAATGTAAATTACACTATTGTATCACTTTCGCTACGAAAAGACATCTATAAACCCATAATTGATGATATTGATAGATTTTATGAAGGATGGACATACGGAAGCACACCTCCACTTTATACTCTTGAGATAACTGAACCTCATTTTTATCAGATGTGGTATACTTTATTCGATGGAACAAACCTTTATACTTCTTCAACTTATACATCATTAAGTGGCTCAATTGACCAAACTCTTTGGAACAATTTAAACAATGGAGAAATTAATGTCACATTTTATGTTGAAGACCAAGCAGGAAATGTTGGATATAAAGATTATGCTGTTATAAAAGAAGTGGCAATTCTCCCTGGATCACCACCTCCTGCAGATGACGATGATGACGATGATGACGGAGAAGATGATACAATGGATTGGATAATTCGTGCATTATTAGCGGGACTAATTAGTGGTACTGTAGGAATTTCTCTCAGAATTGCTTATAGCAAGATTAAGAAAAAGAGAGAAGCTGCGCGACAGGCAGCAGCACCAACTGTAATCTTAAAAAAGAAATATCAAATTGTCCATCATGACTTTTTAACACCATATGGCAAAGTAGAGAAAAAGGAGTTCAAAGTTGGAATTGCACAAATTGGGTTATCAAAAACGGGCAATCTTATAACCGAGTTATTCGACATGACCCCTGAAGGACTCATGAGAATTCGTGAAAATATGGTAGAAACCGTAAGCGCTAATATTAAAAGTATGGTTAAACAAGCTCATGAAAATGGTATTAACATATTACTCTTCCCTGAAATGACATTTGACCTTAACTATAAAAGAATGGTAAAAGATGTCAAGCAATGGGCGCAAGATTACAATATGTATATAATTACAGGCGGATATCATGATATCAAAACTAAACAAAATATTTGCGCTGTATTTGGACCAGAAGGCATTCAATGGGAACAAGAGAAACATACACCAGCTACCATTCACTTTGGAAAGCATGTATTTACAGAAGCAATAGAGATCCATCATCCTCCGCATAAACTTCACATTTGCGCCACCGAATATGGAAGAATCGCAATAGCGATATGTCGAGATTTTCTTGATATGGATTTACGGGTTGAAATTAAGAATTGCGAGCCACCTGTGGATCTTTTCTTTAATCCAGCTTATACTCCAGTTACAGTTGATTTTGAGGCAACACATTTTGATGCCCGTCGAGCCGTATATGCATACACTTTCTTTGCTAATGTTGCTGAATATGGCGGAACAATTATAAATACACCAGAAAAGGACAGGACAAAAAGGCAGATCCCTCCAAAAGAAGAAGGTCTTATATTTAAGGATGTAGATCTATTTAGCTTGCGGTCAGAGCGTAATAAATGGGAAAGAAGGCAAAGTAAGGAAAAGAGATATATCCAAAGCACAAGATCATAAAGCTTCCTTTTTTATAATAATAAATTTAATAGAAGAATTAAATTCCGAAATTTAATTTATAATTAATCTAACCTTTTGAAAATTAATACTAATTTTAAAAAATAAATCTAGTTTATATTCTTACGAGAATATTATAAATGAAACTTTTCTCAAATATTATAAGAAAGTAATAGAAATTTATTATGGCTTTAAATTCCCAGGTAAAACCTATAAAACCATCGGATTTTTCAACCAGCAGGAGTAATAGAACGCAGATCTTAAAGAAAAAGATTTTAGATGCTCCTTATGAGATTTGTATCGAGCGTGCTCGCTATTTTACACAGGTATTTAAGGAAACCGAGGGCGAACACCCTTCATTAAGAGCGGCTAAGGCAATAGAGCGAACTTTAGATAATATGACAATTTACATTTTGCCAGAAGAGCTTTTAATAGGTAATCGATCAAGTAAATTAGTAGCCTCTGTAATTCCAATTGAGAGAGGCGAATTTAACATGATTTTTCAATTAGATCTAAAAAATGTTATGAAAAGAGAAATCAAACCATTTCAATTATCTCCTGAAGAAAAAAGGGAACTACTAAAGGAAATTATTCCATACTGGAAAAAAAAAACAATTCGAGATTATAAAAAGCAAGAATGGAAACAAGAGGATTTATTATTAAAACCTAGGTTTGGCCTTTTTTCAATCTTCCGCAGGATGAAATATTTTGGTTTAAAGTCTCTATGGAAATCAACTAAACCGTTTTTAAAAGGACGAATCTTACATATTTTTAAAGCATTCAGAGAAATCGCATTAAACAACCCTAATCTTGTAGATGATGTGTTTGACGATCAGGGGCATCTTATTTTAGGAATAGATAATGTAATGCCAATTGGCTTTAAGGGTATTAAAGAAAAGGCGTTGAATTTAAGGAAAAAAAATCCTGAACGAGCTGTGTTTTACGATTCTGTAATTATTTGTTGCGATGCTGTCAAAAGATTTGCTGATAAATTTGCCTCACTATCATTAAAAATGGCTCATGAAGAAAAAAATGAAGAACGTAAAGAGGAATTACTTCAAATTTCAAAAAATATGACAAAAGTTCCTTGGAATCCTCCTGAGAATTTTTATGAAGCAATGCAATTTCTATGGTTTACTCAGGATATTGCATTAATTGCATTCGGCTTAGGTGGAATATTTGCTATTGGAAGACCTGACCAATATCTTTTCCCCTATTATAAAAAAGATATTGATGAAGGGATTATCACTCGTGAGTTTGCGTTGGAATTAGCTGAAGAACTGCTAATTAAACTTAGTTATAATCTTTTTGTCCTACCTTCATATGCAAAAAATACCGCTTCGGAACTTGGAGGAGATAATAATGCCATAACAATTGGAGGAGTTGATAAAAACGGAAATGATGCTGCAAATGATTTATCTTTTGTATTTATGGATGCGATTATAAATATCAAGAGCATGACAAATTCTTTTTCTATGAGATTGCATTCAAAATCCACTGATGATTATCTACTTAAAGTAGCGGAAGTTTTTTCAAAAACTTCGGGTCCTGCCATATATAACGATGAGATTATTATACCTGCTCTATTGGAAACAGGATGCTCAATAGAAGATTCAAGAAATTATGGAATTATTGGTTGTGTGGAGCCAACTAGTTGCAGTAATACTCACGGATGTACAGCTGGAAACGATATCTCTCTCGTTGGAATATTAGAGAAGGTATTAAATAATGGTAAATTGAAGATGATGGGAAAAAGAACTGGCTTAAAAACTGGAAAATTTAAAAGATTTAAGTCATTTGAGGAAATACTGGAAGCATATAAGAAACAATTAACCAATTCTATTGAATATATCGCTAAATGTGTAAATTGTAAAGATAAAGTCTATATGGAAAGGTTTCATAATCCTTATCTCTCCTTAACGATAGATGGTTGTTTAGAGAGCGGATTAGATATCACGGAGGGAGGAGCAAAATATAATTTTGGGTCAATAACAGCAAGAGGTCTTGCAACTGCTGCGGATTCGTTATTTGCGATAAAGAAAGCTGTTTTTAACGAGAAGTGGCTTACATTAAAAGAGCTAAAGAAATTATTAAATAAGAATTTTAGAAAGAATGAAGCTATTAGGCAAAAATTAGTTAACAAAGTTGCCAAATATGGAAATGATAATGACGAGGTTGATGAGATCGCAAGATGGGTTGCAGATATATTTTGCGACGAGACAATGAAACAAAAATCTATTAGAAATGGGGGTATTTTCAGACCAGGTTTCTTTTCTTACGGGATGAATGTTGTGGACGGAGCCTTCCTTGGCGCCACTCCAAATGGCAGACTCGCCGGAGAACCAGTATCTAATAGCATATCTCCAAGTAATAATGCTGAAAAAGAAGGCCCTACTGCTATCATTAAGTCTTATGCTAAGTTAAACCAAATAAAAATCTCAAATGGAAGTGCCTTAAATATCAAACTGAGTCCCTCATTTTTAGATTCAGAAGATAGAAAAAATAAATTTATAAGCTTTATGAAATCTTTTGTAGATTTAAATGCAATGCATGTTCAATTTAATACTGTTGACACTAAAACTTTATTAGATGCTCAAATCCATCCAGAAGATTATTGGGATTTAGTTGTTAGAGTATCTGGATATTGTGCTTATTTCAACGATCTAGGAAAGCCCGTTCAAGACGATATTATCCAACGTGCAGAATTTAATACTATTTAATTTCTCTTAATGATTCATTTTCTATAGAGATCTTTAAGGAATCATAAAAAATTGACCCAAATTTTTCATAAAATTCTTTTTTACTCTTCATTATTAATGATTTATCTTCCTTCTCAGGTTTTCCTTGAGACCAAAAGATTTTTCCTTGAAGCGACAAATCAATCTTTTCTTGTTCTTTAATAATAGTACCTGCTTTTATTACATACTCAATATTGCTTAAATCGGTCTTGATGCTATTAGGATTCTTAGAAATATCAATATCGTTAATACTGAGATCTATTATATTAATGTCAGCATCTGCCCCTATACCAAGATTACCTTTTATACTTCCAAGCCCTAAAGATTTAGCTGGACTTGCCCGGGTTAATATTACAAATTCGTTAAAAGTTAGAATTTTATCATTATTTATTAAAGAATTTTCCTTTAAAAAATCGGAATTCATATCTTTCATAAAAGTATCTCTGGCACTTTTACTCATTAACCAAGTTGCGATTTCAGGTACATCAGTAATATTTGCATAATTGGGAAAGTTAATGGAGAACTGTATTTGCCAGATATTTTTAACGTTAAGAGCAATATCTAAAGCATTAGCCCATAAATAACAATTTGCAATATTCTTCTTATCAAAATTTCTAAATGTTGCAAATGTATCTCCTTCAAATTCTATTGCAGCTCTAATTAATTTATGAGTAGCTTCACTATTATTAGCCTTTAAAAGAGAATCTATTAATCTTCTATCTGATGTGATCAATGGATTGATTTGGTCAAATCCTATAAAGCCCAAATCCAAATCTATATTTTCATTTGAATTAACCATATTAATTAACTCTGAATTATTCCCGTCTACATTGTAAGCAGATGCATGTGCTATATGAAAAATTTGTGTTCGCTTTATCTCACTATTAATTTTAGAATTTGGTTGCAAATCTAAAGAGTTTACTTTATTTAAAATTGTAAATAAGTTGTTTTTTGCCTTTATATCTTCATATCCTTCAATATGAGCATGAATAGAATGAGGTAATCCTAAATGTTCATTCGCTCTTGTTAAGTTCTCGTAGACATCGAGAGCAGAAAAATTATAGAGCCTTCCTTTACCAGACACCTCTTTTCTTAATTTCTGGAAATTCCAGCTTTCAGATTCAAATGGATTATAGACTTTAAGACCAAAACCCTTCGTAATCGATAATAAATCTGATAAAAATACGGACATATCTTCTATTTTTCCTCTCTGAAACTCTATTTCTAAAGGCCACATATTACTAACATTTAGTAGCATTGCCTTATCTAAAACGGGCAATAGGCTAAAGTTAAAAACAGTCTGGTTTGCAAGGGAGGGATAGACATTTGCCTCAAGAATGAAAGTATAACCATTTGATATATAATTCCTCGCAAAATTTTTTAAAGTTAACCTGTTCCATACATTTTTGAATAGCTCATTTTTGGTCCCAAGTAATCTTACCCAATTAACTTGTTGGGAAGCAATATGTGTGTGAATATCAATGGCTGCGGGTATTACTGTTTTTCCGTTTGCGTTAATCTCTTTTATCTCTTTTTCCTTAGAAAATTTATCTACAATTTTGGAATTTTCGATTAATATATCTTTAACTTCCCCATCTATATTATTTAATGGGTCAAATACCAGCCCATTTTTGATTATTAATCTTTCCATTTATGTTATCCCTAAGATAATCTATTTCTCTTTAATTTTTAATATTAAATCTTTATATTCCGGTACAGGATCACGAGTGGCTTCTACCTCAACTTCAATATTTTTATATTGAATTTCATCTTTTTCCACTCCAGTAATTTGATTTGACCAAATTGAAACAGGCATTAGCACAGTACCTTCCGGAACATTTTCATCTTGTTCTTGCTCAATAATAATGTCGCCAAAACTATTTGATAATTTTATTCTTAAGCTCTTGACTAATCCAAGTTTCTCAAAATCACTTGGATTTATAAATCCAATTCCCAGATTTTCTTTTAATGATTTTTCATCTCCAAAAGCAAATTCCTTGGCTTGATCGTGATCAACCATTCTAACAATATTTACTATCATTTTCATAGGCATTCACATCTCAGGATACATCTAATTTTTGGATTATTTGATTTAGTACTTCTTCATCAGTTGGAATCCCACTCGGGGGATCCAGAACTTTTTTCAATTGCATAGGGACATGATCAAACCTATAAGCTAAACCCTCACATTCAATTCCAGTAATTGCAGATGGTAATATCACATCAGCGATATCTGATGTTGCTGATTTCCTATTATCAATACAAATTATGGGTTTTGAAGCCATATTTTTACTTAAACTAAAGGGGAAATGAGAAATAGGATCAGTACCAACAATTATTGAACAATCAAAATCATCCTTTTCAATTTTATTTATTATAGTATCTTTTGTTTCGATTAAGTTATTATCTGAAAATTGTAAACTATGATTTTTACCAGTAATAGATAATGCCACCTGCTCAAATCCAATCATATTATAGTGGCCACCCAATAATGCTAAAGACATTCTGCCTTTTTCTTGCCTTGAATTAATAAGTTGAACTAATTCTAATAGCTCTTTAATAATATTGTCATCCGAATGAGTTCTCAAAATCCCTTGTCCAACAAATATTACACCATTTTCGGCGCCAACTAAATTAAGCAATAACCTATTAAGCTCCTCTTTATCAATCCCGGCAACACTTTTCTCAAGAACGCTATCTTTTTTACAGCATTCTTCTTTCAAAACCCTAATTAATTCCAAATCTTTCCCATGTTCTATGTGTAAAGCTACATCACGAAGTTGCATTACTCCAAAAGAAGCAGTTTTGACTGGATCAATGATAATAATGGTTTTTATCTCACGACCAGTCATGCGAAATTTACCCCTAGAAAATAGTATCTTATTAAGAAGTCGAGGAATTGATGCTGCCGCATTTGATCCCCAGAGAATTATTAAATCCGTTTTATTTATCACTTCAGCAAGTGTTGTTAGTGTCATTCCTATCTCTTTTGCTACATTCAGAACCTTTCCTTGGCATATTATAGAATTAGAATCGATAAATCCATTAATCTTTTTTGCTAGTTTGATTCCCTTTAATTGTGCCTCGCAACTTGATGTTGAGAATCCATAAAGTAAAGGCCTTGAAGAATTTGCTAAAATTTGTTTAATCTTTTCTAAGGCCACATCCCAAGATACATTCTCTAATTTGCCGTTTTTTCTTATCATTGGGCTTGTGAGACGATTTTCTGCAATAGGTTGATTAAATCGCTCTTTTCCTTTTAAACATGCTCCATAAATTTTATCAATAAAAATACCATCAGTCCCAATGAGAACATCATCACATAATAAGGAACAACCAGTACAAGGAATTCTCTCCATAGCCATTCACACCTAAATATAGATAATTTCAATTGCCTCTCGCGGACAATATATTTCACATACACGACATTCTCTTTCTCTTCCCCCAGCTTCCAACCTACGACAGTGTTCAAGGTTTAATAAAACACATTTACCATCCTTTACTTCAAAAAGTTGGTGTTTGTCATGAGGAACATCTGGAGCTTTACCACTTAAAGTTGGAGGACAATATCTTGCATTTACAGGACAGGCAGTAACACAAATTCCGCATCCATCACATAAGTCCTCATCAATTTCAATGTGTAATTGCTTTTCTTTACCGCCTTCACCCCCCAATAATTCCTTTAATGCCTCATATTTTTCTTTATACTTTACTTCCTCAATAAGAGGCGTACAATCACTAATTTTTACCTTACCTTGTAATAGTTCTAAGGCAAATGACATACATGTTGGTTTACCGCATTTTTTACAGTTAGTCTGCGGTAAATATTTGTAGAGTTCCATAAAGTTTTGTGCCGGAATGCAAAACCACCTTTAAAACATTATATTTCCATCATATTTTCTTAATGACTATAATTCTATTAATTTATTTAGATTATTGATTATAAATTGTAAATATATTTTAATTTGTTCTTATGTTCCGAATTTACCATTTTATAATTATGCTTAATAAAGAATAATTTTTTTATTTTATCAAAATATTTGCTATTTTCATTTTTAGACTTTTAAAGGTGCATAAAAAATTAAGAATCTAATAAAAGGGATTATTATCTGTAAAACTTCGGGGGAATATTTAATGGATTTGATACTAGATTCAGATATTAATCCGATTTTATTATCCTCTTTTATTGGGGCGCTCTCACTTTTTGGAAAAAGTAAATTGGGAAAAATAAAGGAGATTAGCATCACAGGTATAGATGTAAACATGATTATTGTCTATAAATATGATTTGATATTAACTGTGATTGTAGATACTGACTTTTTAACCCATAATATAAGAACTGAGGCTGAAAAAGCATTAGATATGTTCTACAGCTCATATTTGGCTGAAATTAATAATGGCGTGGAAGTATCTGTATTTAATGGATTTAAAAAAATTCTATATATGCAGATTCAAGATTATCTTGAAATACTTAAAGAGAAAGAAAGAGAAAAAAAGGTTGGAGATTTTGGTTTCTTTACTGAGGCTGTTAAAAAAACGAAATATGAGCTTCAATAAATTAAAATTTCTAGAAGTTTGAGGTTTTTTTTTTAAAGATAAGATCTCCAATTTTTACATTAAATATTCGTTCCATTAAATTACATTTAGCTTTTAATAAATAATAGAGATCTTTATTTGGAATATCCATTCCGTGTAGTGTTTCAAAATTTCCCTGTCCTTTCGATAATATCATACCATTTGGATGAAAAAAATGTTCTTTAAATTCTTCCGTAGCTGTAGTTAGGTCGATTCCAGGGACAGGACTGGCTTCAATGACTTTTATTATTTTGGTAAGATTAATAAATTTGGCATCTTCCATCGTAGCATCATTTATAATAGGAATAGATCTAACCGAATACACAATCTCTATATTAGGATATAGTTCTTGAATTATCTCAACTAATAATTTGTCAAATACGATTTCTCCTGTATTATCTCCTAGGATCAAGAGTTCTCCCTCTTCTTCATAGATTTTATTTAAGGATTTCTTAAAATCGTCATATTCATTTACTTTGAAATCATCAGAAGAGAAATTTTTGATGTCATTTATCAAATCAATCTCATGTTGTCCAGCAAAATCAACAGTATTTCCTAAGGCTGCTGCTGCTAAAGCTTCAAATAACTTATCTTCACTATTTTTTACAATTTCTTTAATCTCATCATAATATTGAAGCGCAAGCTCGTTATATTTATCCTTTAATTTTTTATATGGATCATTAATTCCTAAATAATTTGAAATGAGTTTATAGACAAAATTTCCAACAATAGGAGCAGATATTTTATCCGTTTCGGCTTCAATAAGATATTTCATTAAATCTTTTTGAGCGTTTATGATTATTTCATTATTAATGTCTGGTTTTACCATTTTAAATGCTCTTTGTAATTGATTAAATAAACATCCAATACATTCTGGTTCAAGTTGCATAATTTTTACCTTAATTTCCTATTATACTTAAGAAAAAAGAAGAGTAATTTTAAATTCTTTTAAAACAAAATAATCAAAATCAATGGAAAAAAGTGAATATATAGAAGATTATTAATATTAATTTCCTTGTAATAAAGAATAAGGAGAATCTGTTTTATTTTCAGAAAGTTCTATGATATATTCTTTATTTAATTTCTTCCATCTTCTCATACCAATTCGCATTCCTATATTTCGGCCAAAATCATTGAACATTTTATTTATTCGATATTTAAAAGTACGGTATTTAAAGCGAAATAAATAAACAAAATCTCGGCAGAACTGTCGGAAGATTTTCCACCAGCCAAATACTTTTTTGTATGCTCTTAATATGCCGTCCATTACATCTTTAACGGACATATTCTTTGGTTTCACATTTACATGAAAACCATCATAATGATCCCAATTAGTAGTAACAATGCGGGATTCACCAATTGATTTATAATATTGAGTACCTGGAAAGGGAGTAATAGCAAGAAATTGGGCAAATTCCATCAAATTTTTACGACAAAATTTTATAGTATTCTTAAAAACTTCAGGATTATCTTCATCTGAACCAAAAATAAACATTCCATGAACAGAAATTCCATATCTTTGGAAGACCTTTACAGCTTGTAGTACTTCATCTGCTGTTTCGTTTTTATTTAAATCCTTAAGAGTAGCATCATTTATAGATTCAAAACCTATAAATACTCTCCTGCAGCCAGCTTCTGCCATTTTTTTAACGAATTGTTCATCATTTGCCAGATCAGCTCTAACCTGAGTAATCCATTTAAATTTTAATTTTTCTTCCTTTATTCTTTCCAAAAGTTCAAGACTAATTCTCTTTTTAGCACAGAAATTATCGTCATAGAAAAAGATTTTTTTCTTCCTAAAAAATTTAAGTTGTTGCTTTATTTCTTCAATTGTCCTTTCAGGAGTTTGGATTCTATATTTTCGACCATAAACAAGTGTTACACAACAAAATGTGCAATTAAATGGACACCCGAGTGAAGTCATAATTGGAATAATTCTGGATTTCTTGGCATTTATCATTAGAGAAAAATCTGGAATAGGTCGTTGGTCTAAATTTTCTAGTGGAGTACCATATACAATTTTATCACTTAAATTTCCCTCTATTAAATCTATTATAATGTTGTCTCCTTCCCCAACAGCAACTTGATCTGCGTATTGACTTGGTTCCTCGGGATTAAGTGATGCATGAATTCCCCCAATAATTATTCTCCCATCAGGCCGGATTTCTCTATATTTTTTAGCGATTTCATATCCTCGAAAAGCTGAATTAGTTAATAAAGTTAATATAAGAATATCAGTTGCAGGAAGATAATTTTCAATTTTATCTGATTTATCTAAAAGATTCTCTTTTATGACTAATACGTCGTATCCAGCTTGATGAAGCTTAGTTGCTAAATGTATAGGTCCTAACAATGGAAGTTTCATAGCAAATGTAAAAACATTCGCTTTTGATCCAGAAGGTTCAACAAATAAAATCTTTTTATCTTTATTATCTGAATCCATATTAATCGAACATATATTTTTATATTAAATTTTAAAATTTATCGGTACATATCATCAGCAGATTTATCTTTTTTTTCAATTTCTTCTTTTTTTTTTACAAATTCCTTTAATAATCTAGAACCAGTTTCATCACGTTTAAGGACAAGTTGAGTTAATAGATTTTGTTTTCTTTGAATTTCAAGCAGAGTATTAGCTATATGATTCATTAAATCAAATTGGAGCTGACACATATTTATTTTTTCTTCTTCTCCACATTCATCGCAATGTTCAGAGCATTCTCTCCAATCTTGAAAAAATAAATCAATGTTTATATCTTCTGGAGTAAGAAACGTTTTTTCGCATTCGGCGCAATTTTTATCAGCTTGTACTTTCAATTGTTGAACTATTTTTTTTATAGTCTGAATTAAATTCCATTTTTCACTATTCGTAAGTCCACTAAATTCCTTTTCTGTTAATTCATCTAATTCTTCAGCCATTTTTTCACAGTAAAAATTTTTTTAATCCATATTTCTAAAATAAATTTATAATTAAAAGTTAGTATTAAATTTAAATCTATATAAAGATATTTAGATTGGATTTAACGCATTTTAACAATATTTATTTCTAACACTAATTTTTTTTTATTTTTTCTAAATAGCCTCCATAGAATCTTATAGCGCTTAATAATAAAGAGATTCTGTCGATGAATAGAATAAGTAAAGGAAATAAATATCATCATTTTTAGATGAAGAAATCGAAAAACAAAAGCTTAAATCTACTTAATTTATCTTTTTAGAAACAAAAATAATTATAAGAATAACTAATTAATATGGAACTAATTTCAAAATTATTAAGTCTTTCAGATGAAGCGGTTGCTATATATTTAAAATGTTTGGGGAAAAATCCATTAACTTATAAAGAGATTCGCTCTTTTAACCTTGATTTATCTGATGCTAAGTTTGAAGAAATTATCAATGAACTTATTGATAATAAATTTTTCTTAAATAAAACCCCTAAAAACTCTCAAATTCTTGCTCATTATATAGCAATGCCTCCATTCTTTCTTATTAATAATATGATTACTCAAATAAAAAACGATTTAACAGAGAGGTATGAAACTAAACAAGAAAGCGATTCTAAAGTATTTATTGATTTTATAAAAAAATCCGAGGAAGAAATAAAAAAAATAATTACTTCTGAATTATCTGATATTGCTATTACACTTATCCAGCTTAAAAGTGAACTAGACGAAAAAATTAATGCTATTGGCATTGAAGATAGCCAATGGGTCATGCTAAGTAATTACATCAAGGATATATTAGCTCTAAAAACTCATAATAAAGCTCAAGATATAATTAATAGAATTTCGGAGAAATTTAAAGAGTTTGGTAATATTACTAATATTCAACAATCCATTTCTCAAGATGATAATCTTTTTTCAAATATACAATTTATAGAAGATTTTATACAAATAATTTTAAACTATTACTCAGAATTAAATTTTTTTATTTTTGATAAATTTTGGCCTATTAGCAGTAAAGCAAAAATTTGTGAAGAAATTTCGATTTTATTGTCGAACTCGAAGGAAAAAGCTCTAATAATAATTCCTGAAATAAAAGATTATATTGTATTAGAGGAATTAAATAAATTTGCTGCTAATTTGAAAATAACCTTAATTTCCTCAGAATCTCATAATAATCCCTTAATTAAAAAAGTTAAAGAAATAGATAATATCGAGTATTTGAGATTAAAAAATAATAATTTCATTGGGCTTAATAAAGATAATGACTCTTATATTGTAATTGGTATATCTCAAGAAAATGAAGATGATTCGCTAAAAAATGTTATCGGATTTGGAACTACTTATAAGCCATTAATTGATCAAATAGCTCCAATATTCTTAGAAAGACTAAAGGAAGCAAAACCTTCCAATGAAAAACAAATAACAGATGGATTTAATAAGATTTTACAAAATATAAATGAAATTAAGGGCAAAAAGATTAGCAAGATATTACGAGAAATTTTGAATGCTGCAGAAGAAATGGAAGGAAATTCTTTGAATATCTTAGAGATTAAATTGTTAATAAACAAATTACAGACAATAAATCAGCCTTTAGATAAAGAGACGAAAAGTCAAATAATTGAAAAGATTAATAAATTAAATGATATAATTTCAAAATTAAAATTAAATCCGCCCCCAGAATTAACATCTCAGCCTCCTCCAAAAACAGAAATGTTAGAGAATATTTCTAAGGTTGATCTCGAATCAATTACAACCGAAGAGTTTGAAAATTTATTTAATCTTTTTTTGGAAAAATTTAATAATTTTAATGGAACAACGATAAGTAATCAAATTGAAAGTCTTATAGATTTGAGTTTAGAGTATCAAGGATATTCTACTATTATTAATTGGAAAAATCAGCTCAAATCAATTAATACTGTTTTAGAAGAACCTTTTAAAGAAAAATTAAAGGAAGATTTTATTAAATGGAAAAACAACCTCATAAAGCCTAAAAGTTCTGAAATTTCTATTCAAAAACAAATGTCTGAACCATCAATTACTAAACCTATTGCCTCGAGTCAAAATAATGTAGTTGTAGGTAAAGAAGAATATTATAGTCCAGCACTAGCAGAAAACACTGAATCGGCAGCTGTTGTCACTGAAGAAGAAACGAAAATAGATGGTAGTATTGTTGAGAGATTTAATAGAATTAATCAAAATTTAAACAATTTTAGTGGATTAGAAATCAGTAAAGAAATGCAATATATTATGGATATTATTCTTGAGACAATAGGTTATTCAATGGATTTAAAAGATATGAAACAATGGAATAGTAGGCTTAAAAAATTTATAAAACCCTTAGATGATGAAATAAAGAATCAGTTTTTACCTGAATTTAATAAATGGAGGAGTAAATACTCAAAGAAGATGTCTGAGCCAGAGTTATTAGACCATACTCCCTCATTTACAATTACAGAAGAACTCTCTGAAGATACTGGAGAAGAACAAAGCAAAGGATTAAAAGGGCAGTTTGATGATTTGATCCAAAAGGTTAATACACTTAATGGAGTTGAACTTAGCAAAGTATTTCTAAATCTTATAGATACTTTACTTGAAACTAAAGGATATTCTATGGCCTTAAAAGATATGAGGCAATGGTTGAATAAAATTAAGTCAATAAAGACCCCATTAGAAGAAGAACTTAAAATTCAATTACTCAATGAATTAGAAAAGTGGAAAGCTCAATTTAGTTAATAATTTTACAACTTTAAAAATTAATTTTTTAAGAAATATAAATTTCGTGAAACTACTGTTCAATCATGGAATTCATGAATAATTCATTCATAGAGTTCAAAATTTCTTATTTTTCATCTTTATAGATTATTAATTAATCTCTGAGCCTCGAAAAACTATGACTTCAAAAGGATGTAATTTTAAGCTGTTTTTATTAGTACTACATTTTCTATTGGAATATATATTAAATTGTTGTGTTCCTCATCATTAAATACAATAAGATGCTCTGTTACAGCTTCGATCTTTCCTAATTGAATACAATGTGGATCAGGCAAATCTTTTATATAAAGCCTTAGTTTTTTCCCTTTTAATTCTTCAAGTGTAGATCGAGGAATCATAATAGTTCAATATGTTGTATTTTATAAAAAATCATTCAATTGTAGCATGATAGTTATCAATATCTTCTTCATTAATCCCTAAAAAATCCATTAAAAGATAATAGAAATAAATATAATAAAATGTTATTTACATCTGTTATTCAAATATTAAAAAATATATGTATAAATAGATTATATATGAGAATTGAAGTCCTTACAAAACAACAAATCGAAATAATTCATAATAAATCTCTTGAGATTTTAGAAAAAATTGGAGTACATGTTCCTCATGATGATGTAGTTTCCTTATTTGTTGAGAATGGAGCAGATGTTGATCTTAAGACAAAAATTGTAAAAATTCCTTCTGAATTAGTAATTGAACTTATGTCAAAAGCGGGAAAAACATTTACGATCTATGGTCGTGATCTCTCTAAAAAGGCAGAATTTGGGACTGGTAAAAGAAATTATAATACATCCTCTGGTCAAGCGTTTTGGGTTGAAAATCCTGGTGAAGAACGCAGGCATACTACTCTTAATGATGTTAAAACAGCGGTTAGATTTGCTGACGCGTTAGATCAAATAAATATTCCTGGGGCAATGTCAGATCCTCTTGAGATCCCCGTGGAGTGGCGATGTGTAGCAGTAGCGGCTGAAATGATTAAAAATACAGAGAAGCCAATTAATTTTTGGTTCTATGATAGAAATTCTGCGAAATATTTAGTTGACCTCGTCATAGCTCTCAGAGGTGACGAAAAAAAAGCTGAAAAATATCCTATGTTCTATCACGCTCTCGAACCTATAAGTCCTCTAAGCTTTCCTTTTAATGGGATTGATCTTTTATTTGAAACTGCTCGTTTAAACATGCCTGTTCATCTCAGCCCTATGGTCCAAATGGGCATTTCTGGTCCCGGAACTATTGCTGGAACGATAATTCAAGAAAATGCCGAAGTAATTGCCGCTATTTGCATAACTCAACTTATTAAGGAAGGAATGCCAATTTGCTATGGAGGAATTTGCCATGCATTTGATATGAGAACTGCTCAAATCATTTTTGGCGGTCCTGAACAAGCAATTTTTAGTATCGCCATGACTCAGATGGGTAAATATTATGGATTTCCTATTTATATTAATGCAGGATTAACTGATTCTAAAGTATCTGATGCTCAAGCGGGTCTCGAATGTGGTATAACATTATCACTCGGCTTATTAACAGGCGCAGATATTTTTGGACATATGGGAATTTGCGGGATGGATCAAGGGGCTTCATTAGATATGCTTGTTTTACAATCAGAAATTATATCCTATATTGAAAGTGTCAATAGAGAAATTATTTTTGATGATAACACATTTGCTCTAGATATTATTGCTCAAACAGGCCCACAAGGGTCATATTTGAAAAATCGTCATACTGCAAAAAATATTCGAAAAGAATTATGGTTTCCAGAAATATTTAACAGAGAAAGTTATGAAAAATGGAAAAAAAATGGAGCTCTAGACATAGCAGAACATTGTCGTAATGTTAAAAAGCAAATAATAACCAATCACATCCCAAATCCTATAGCAAATGATATAGCAAATGATATTGATACCATAGTTAACTCAGCAAGAAAAACTCTAACTTCAGAGTCAAAATCAATATAATCATATAAACTATTGTTAGATTTTTTCTATAATCGTAGCAACACCTTGTCCGCCCCCTACGCATGCCGTAGCAAGCCCGATTTTTCCCCCTTCTATCTGTAAAATTCGAGCAAGTGTTCCCACTAACCTTACGCCTGTCGTCCCCAAAGGATGTCCAAGAGCAATTGCCCCTCCCTTCACATTTACTTTTTCATCGGGAATTTTTAAGATTTTTATAGCATATAGAGGTACGATTGCAAAGGCTTCGTTAATTTCCCAAAAATCTATATCCTCAACGTTTAATCCCGCTTGGTTAAGTGCTTTCTTACTTGCAGGTACTGGACCTTGTCCCATGACTCCTGGATTTACACCTGCCCAGCCCATTGATCTAATTTTTGCCATAGGTTTTATTCCCAACTCCTCTGCTCGGTTTTTTGACATTAGCACGGCACACCCCGCTCCAGCATTTAAAGGGGAACTATTCCCTGCTGTTATTTGAGCTTCTTTATTAATACCCGTTGATACAACACGGAGCTTACCCATTACTTCCAATGTAGATCCTCCACGCATTGACTGGTCATATTTAATTATCTTTTTACTGCCATCTGGTAGGGTACCTTCAACTGGAAGAATCTCCTTATCAAAAAATCCCTCATCTCTTGCTTGAATGGCTCTTTCATGAGATCTTAAACTCCAAAGATCCATTTTTTCACGTGTGATATCTGGATTTTGCTCCCATAATTGTTGAGCTGTCTGAAGCATTGAATATCCGGTTGTTAAATCATATTTCGCATGATTTGGAAATTTTTGATTATCCCCTAATTCAGTATGACGCATTGTTAAATCAGTTCCACGAGGGATCCTTGTCATATGCTCCATTCCACATGCAAGTACGATTTCGGAATTGCCGGTCATTATTTCCATTGCTCCTATATGAACACTCGACATGCTAGATCCACATTGCCGGTCTATACCCATGGCAGCAACAGTAATAGGGAGTTCACCTAAAAATACTGGATGCCTTCCTCCATAGAGAAAGTTTTCTTTTACCTGGTTAGCACAACCAGTTATAATCTCATCAATATCGGAGGAATCAAACTTAGCTCTCGATATAATTTCTTTTATTACTAGAGATAACAACATATCAGCAGGAATATTATGGAATACATCTCTTTCGGGTTGATTGGGTCGACTTCGAGATAAGGGACTCCGTAAATAATCTACAATAACAACTTCTTTTAATTCTGGCATTTTTCCTCACTCAGATAATTTATTTTCCAATAAATTCAGGTTCTTTTTTATCGATTAATGCAGATACTCCAATTTTATAGTCTTCACTTTCCGCTGACTTAATCTGCATCTGTCTTTCATTCTCAAGATGTTCTTTAAATGGTGTATTAAGTGCGTCAAAAAATAATTCTTTCGTTCTCGCGAAAGTTAAAGTGGGGCCTCTGGCTAATTTTTGAGCCCATTGCAGAGTAACTTCTTCTAAATTTTCTGCTGGTACAATTTCATTTACAAATCCGAGTTCTTTCATTTGTTTAGCATTATATGTTTCTCCAAAAAAGGACATTTCTACTGCCTGTTGCCATGTAAGTTGACGACTTAATAAAATCGTTCCAGCAAAACCTGGAATTAAGGCAAGTTTAACAAAAGATTGTCTAAATCTCGCATATTCAGAAGCTATGATAAAATCACATGAAAGCGCAAGATTCATCCCTGCACCCACAGCCCAGCCGTTCACGGCTGCTATAACTGGTTTTGGATAAAGACGTAAAACTAATGCGATTTTATAAAGTACTCTAAGCAATTCATCCATTACCTGACCCGGATTGCCATCTTCAATACTAGCCTTAAATTGTTTTATATTACCACCTGCAGAAAAAGCTTTTCCTGAGCCGGTAATTATTACACATCTTACCTCGTTATTATTTCGAAGCGATTCTAAGGCATCTAATATTTGCTGCCCTGTCTCTTTATTTAATGGATTTGAATTCTCAGGATCATTAAATTTTATCGTTGCAATTTGATATTTAATTTCTAATTCAATTTTTTTTTCTGACATTTTTATTTACCCCATAACCTAACCATTTCTCTTGTAATAAGATATTTCAAAATCTCTACAGTACCCGCAGAAATTTGTCCGATCTTGGCATCTCTATAATATCTTTCTAATGGATACTCTTCTGAATAACCAATTCCACCTGAAACTTGAATTGCTTCTTGAGAAATCCTGACCATTGCATCTGCTAATCGAGCCTTTACAGCGGCAACTAGCGGTCTAGAATAATGACCCTCATCGATCATTCGGGCTATTTGTATTAATGCCATTCGGTTCAATTCAATGTCAATAAACATATCGGCTAATTTAAATGATATTCCTTCAAATGAATATATTGGTTTTTTAAATTGTACTCGTTTGTGTGAGTATTTATAAGCTACTTCAAATGCACTTCTTGCTAAACCAAGATATTGAGATGCAGTAAAAGTTCGTTCTCCATCAAGCCCGAATAATAATACATCTAGCCCTTGATTTTCTTTATGAAGTAAATTTTCTGCTGGTACCTTACAATTATTGAATCGCAGATAGGAGTTCGGCATTCCTCTGCGGCCCATATGTTTGTAATCCTTTACGACCTCAAATCCAGGTGTATCTGTCTCGAAAATAAAAGCAGATATCCCTTGATGACGTTTAACCTGATCATTTGTAACTGCGTAAAGGCATATATAATCGGCAAAACTGCCATTTGTAATAAATGTTTTATGCCCATTAAGCACATAATAATCGCCTTCTTTCACAGCTCGTAATTGCATACCACTAACAGCATCAGAACCTCCTGTCTCTTCTGTGATTCCTATTGCACCTAATTTTGTACCATCAGCAATTCCAGAAAGGTATTTTTTTTGTTGTTCATAAGATCCAAATTCTATAATGGGACCTGCAAATAAACATGAGGAGGCTCCAAATATACTTGCTATGGCATAACTAAAAGCAGATAATTCTTCACCAAAAATACATCTATATAAAAGCCCTTTACCTTGTCCCCCTGCATCCTTTGGAACAATAATATCCAAATATGGCATTTTTTTTAAAGTTTCCACTGCTAACTGTTTATCTCGATTTTGATCAATTTTTTCTACCACTGGTTCAATATTATCTCTGCACCATTCTCGCACCTCCATGCGAAAATCATTTTCCTCTTTAGTAAAATAATGCAATCTATCGGGCATACATGAATACCCATATTCTAAATTCAAATCTTCAAATTTAACATGTCCTTCCATAAAATTCTCACATACAGTTGTAATACGTATAAATTTTTATGATTTATTAATTATTTTTTAAATTTTGATAATAATTAAATTAATTTAATATTTGAGATTCATTAGAAATTATTTATCTAACTGTAAATCTTCATCGATAATTCATAAAAATAAATTTATATATATATTAAACTTAGAAATACTAAATAAAGCAAATCTAGATCCTATTCACTTAAAGAAGTAAAACCAAATAAGGTTAAATGGAAAATGATAAATGGAAAAGAGGCACCAAGAGTTAAAAGAATTTCTAAAGAAGAGTTGGAAGAGTTAAAAAATGAGGGATACGTTATTTTTTCCTCCCATAATCACTCAAATTTTTCAGATGGTGCGGATTACCACGAAGTAATTGATACTCTTGTTAAATTTGGAGTAAATCTAATTGCATTAACCGATCATAATAATATACGAGTGGCTAAACATGCAAAAGCTTATATTAAAGATAAATACCCTGAATGTGGTTATCTCATTGGGGAAGAAATAAGTAGTAATCATGGGGATGTTCTTGCTTATGGATTGCAGAATGAAATCCCTGTCGATGAGGAAGAAAAACCTTCTGTCAAAGATGTTATCGAAGCAATCCACAAACAAGGCGGATTAGCCGTCGTTGCCCACCCATACCATCCTGGGGAAGGAATCTTTAGAACCTTCGGTGGGCTTAAAAACTCGAAAATTAAAAATTTAAACTTTGACGGAATAGAATTTTACCATGCAGATCTCCCACCCTTCCTAAATTATATGTGTTCTACACTTTTAAAGTTACGACCACAAATGTTTGTTTTAGGATCCGATGATGCACATACTGTCCATCAAATCGGTCGTTATTTCAATTTAATTGGACCTAATATTGGTGATGTTCACAATATTGACGAGATTTTTAACACTTTGAAGCAAGGAAATACAACAGTTCTTGAACTTATGGGATGGACTGCTAGACCTTTTCACATGCTCCCAGGTTTTATTGATCTCTTATTTAAAAAGGGATTAAAAAGAATCAATGCTTTTGCAGGAATTTATGGTCTCTTTAAAGGAATCCATTTTCAGCATGAATCATTGGGATGGAATCCAATTACGCCTCAAGAATTTAAAGTTCTTCTTCAGCAGATAATACAGACAATGAACATTAACACAATTCGGCTTGATGCTATGCGGCCCAAAACCAACGCATATGATTTTGCGTTAGTGGCAAAAGAACTTGGATTAAATGTTATTCTAAATCCAAAATTCGTTTATCCAAGGGGTCTTGAAAATCCTCAATTAGACCGTTCACTCACATATGATGATTTTGAAGATTTTTGTTTAAACCATGCACAGAGGGCACAAGACGCTGGTGTCGATATTTTTTGCATTGGAAATGAACTCACTCTCGAATTGAGTGATGATAAGTCAGGTCATATAGAAAGATTCAATCCAGAATTTTTCACACAATTTACCCCTTCCTTATTAGAAATGATTCCAGGTTTGGGTACCACGCGCCTTGCTAAAATAGGTAAAGGGAAAAAGAAGGAACATAAAATCACTGCTTATTTAGAGAAATTGTCCGAAAAAGTAAGAGAATACTATGACGGAATGGTTTCCTATGCTTCAGGTGCTTGGGAAATTCGAGAAGTTCCTTGGAAGAACTTTGATATCATTAGTTGCAACCTATATTTTAGTGATATATTCTTAGAATTTATCGAGGATTTCCCTAAACTAATAATTAAAATTTTAAAAGGCAGTCCCTCTAGCCGAGCGGCCCATCTTTTTAGACAAAACATCCAATATCTCAAGACCTTTAAAAAACCCGTTATTATATCGGAATTGGGCTTTCAAACAGTTTCTAATTCAATCTGCGTTGGTCCGATGCCTGTCCAATATCATAAAGATTTTGATAGATTTGAATTTGATGAATCAGCTCAAGCTCAGGCGTTCGCTGAAGTTTTTAAACTGTTGAAAAAAGATATTTTTGTTAATGGTGTAATTATTCATGAATGGAGTGACCACATAGATAAAGGATTTGGATTAACAAAACTCGATAATACCCAAAAATTATCATGTGAAGTAATATCAGATTTCTTCAAAACATGGAAGATCTAAACAATTTATTATAGCAGAAACAAAACTATTAATAAAAATTTTAGTCAAAGATCGCGATTCTCTGATATGTTTAGCAACTTCGAGTTGATAAGCATTGACGAGTCTTTTTTCATAAAACTGATGAGTAATGTACCCTCCACTATAACTAAGATTAAAATCTGTAATTCCAAGCCCATCGTCTATGGAAAAATTTTTAGATAATGACTTAACCATTTCATTAAATCCCCAAAATTTTTTATCATTTTGTATTTTTAGAGTTTTGCCGAATAAATTTCCGAAGATTATATCTGGATAATCTTCACTTGGTTTAGTAAATCCGTGCAAATCTATAAATAAACATTTTTTAAATTTATCAACACATTCTTGATAAAATTTCTGAATCTGCTCGTGATATTTATGATGAATTTGTTTCGCTTCAGACGAATGATGATTAAAAGCAGCAAAAGCTCTTGGGGGGCGATTAAAATCTATTTTACTTCTGTGAATTTTACTTAAAATATAATAAATCTGAATTCCAAACTTCTCAAATATAACTTGAATTATCCTTTTTGATATAAGAAATTTATTTTTATCTGCAATTTTAATCCCCTTTAATTTGTCAGGTATATTTTTTGGTTTTAAAAAACCACCATGGGGGCACGATAAAATAATTGGGACAGATCCCTTGCTTATTATAAAATATTTTTCTAAATTCAAGATCTTTCTTAATAATTTAAAAACACAATCAAAAAAAAAAGATTTGAAAAAATTAATTTTCTTATTAAATAGTATCCAAAAAGGCAATAAATACATTTTGAGATGCTTCTGGAAGATCAGAAATTGCCTTCTGTACTTTTTCCTTAAATTCTTCAACTGTTTTGGCATCCCTTAGAATGTAGTTATCAACATCTTGAAATATTTTAACAATCTTTCCATATGCGCCTATTAATTGGTCAAGATTTTTACTTATTGCAATCTTCCACTCTTGATCGGGCATATCTTTATCTTTCTTATCCTTGTCTTCCTTATCCTTGTCCTTCTTATCTTTATCTTTTTTATCTTTGTCCTTCTTATCTTTATCCTTCTTATCCTTATCTTTTTTATCCTTGTCTTCCTTATCCTTGTCCTTTTTATCTTTATCTTTCTTATCTTTGTCTTTCTTATCTTTATCTTTCTTATCCTTATCTTTCTTATCTTTTTCTTTTTCTTTTCCCATTTTCTTTTCCCATAAGAATTTTTTAGAAATTGTGTTAATTCAAATAATAGAAAAAGAGATATTTAATATTTTAGATTCTTGGATTAATTTTAATCCAATTTTTGATTTTATATCTTTCAAATATAACTTATTATTCTTTTGTCAAAATTTTATATTTTATTATAGAAATCTTTTTTAATAGTTTTAATTTTTCTAATGCAAATTATTAAATGTACAAAATACCGTATAAGATAGGTTAGGGATATTGATTTTAGATGATTTAATAGGATTCTTAAAGAAAAAAGGATTTCGAGATACATTCCAAGTGCTTACGCAGTTTAAGAATAATAAAACAGACAAACACACGTTTTATAATGAATTGAATAAATTTAGTTATTACAATTCATATTTTCGAGTTAAGGAAGATTTAATTAAAAAAGGATTACTCTCAATTAAAAAAATTAATAAAAAAAAGTATATACAGCTCACAAAAAAGGGATTGGAAGTATATAATAAATTAATTGAGATAAATGAATTAATTGGGAATCATTCATAAAGATAATTGAAAAATCTTTTACTTAATTAAAAATATTTAGCTGTACTTGTTTAGTTTTTTTATTATGATTCTATTAAAGCTTATTGTGGGGGCGCTTGCAACTAATTGCTATATCTTTGGTTCAGATACGACAAAAGAAGTTGTTATTATTGATCCCGGGGCAGAAGGTAATACTATTATTAAAGCAGTAGAAGACCTTGGAGTAAAACCAATTGCAGTTCTTTTAACTCATTGTCACTTCGACCATACTATGAAAGTCGGACAGATTATTAGACATTTTAAAATTCCATTAATGTATAATAGAAAAGAATTAGATTCAGGCGGATTCGCTAACTTTAAAAAAGCTGATAAATGGTTATCTGAAGGTGATTCTATCAAAATAGGTGAATTTGACCTCCATATTTTGGATACGCCAGGCCATAGTTTAGGGGGTTTAAGCTTTTATTCTAAAGATGTTAGAGAATTCAATGGAAAAAAAATTGATGGAATTATATTTACAGGAGATTTAATATTCCGCAGAAGCATAGGGAGGTCCGATATAGGTGGTGGTGATCAAAATCAATTATTTTTTAGTATAAAAAATAAAATTATGTATAATCCTGAATTATCAGATAATTTTATTATATTTCCCGGTCATATGGGCAGTACTTCAATTGGAGAGGAACGTAAATTAAATTTATTTAAAAAGTTTTTCTTATAATGAAACTGTGAATTATTTTACAATTTTAATTTTATCTAAAAAATATTCTACTTTATTTCCTTTTCCAAGCTGCTCACTTATTGTTTCAATAAAAGATTCCATTTTTTTTTTCTTTATAATTTCCTCAGAAGAGAAACTCCCCGTAAATCTCTCTAAGAACACATTCATTAGATTTGTTAAAACGTGTTTAATTTTTTTAGGTTTAGTGTCTTTTTTACATTTAATCGCAAAACCGATTTTTGTTAATTTATCCCTTGTGTGAAAGAATTTAATATTCCCAAATTCTAATACGTTTACTTCTTCTTCTCCAATATTTAAAGCAATTGTTTCCACTACAGATAAAAAGTCGCCTAAATAATCGGAATCAAATGTGGAGCCCTCTAAATTTTCTAGAGAGAATATTAATCCCCCATCACCGCTAAATATATAAGCGCCGTCAATCTCTTTCATAAACTAAAATCTTTTTTAAAAAAATGTGATGTCTAAAATATATTTTGAATCATTACCTATAAATATTTATTCAGATTGATTAATAATGATTCTCACATCGTCAACGGACTTAAAAATAAATTCTGACCACTATTTTCTGAAAAATCTTCTTGCTTCCATAGTTCGATTTTCTTATGGTTTATTAGGTGTAAAATACAAAGTAAAGCTTCAACAAGTGCCTTTGCTGTGGGTTGGCGGACTAATTTTAAAAATTGTATTGGTTCCTCTTTATCTTTATATTGCTTTTTTAGAGTTTCATAAAATTTATTTATTCGATTCTCAAAATTCGCCCTTTTCTTTTCAGCATTAGCAATAAAGTTCTCAGGTAATAAAGGCAATTTTGATTTATCTAGAATATGATCTCTATTTTTTTTAGCTCTACTTGTTGTATCTTTCCTTGTAAATACATTATTTAAAGCATCAGCAAGATCTTTTAATTCCACTTTTTTATAGATTAATTTTGGTGGATTATTTAATTTTTCAATTCTATTTTTTATTTCCTCATTTAAATCAGAGACATCTAATTTCAAAACTCTTTTAATTTTTTCTTCCTTTAATAACTCCTTTTCTTTTTCAGATAATAAATTCTTGGATTCTAATTCAGCAAAGGCTTCAAATAATTCGCCTTCCTCATCATAATCTTCAGAAAGAATAAGGTTATCTTCTTCATTCATTTCATTAGCTTGAGTTTCCATAATGTCTTCTTGAGTTTCTAATGAGGCATTGATAATGGTGCTCGTTTTAGTCTTAAGAACATAAGTAGATGAATTGAGTATTTTCCCGCTTACTTTAAATTTTATATTTTGTTTAAAATCATTAATATCATCTATAAATCCGCGTAGCATAGATTTGAGCTCATAACCCCATAAATTACGCTTAACACTTTTAGTTAAGGCCTGATGGTTTAAAAGTGTACTATAGTTATTAGATTGTAAATAAGTATCCTGAGAAATTCGATTTTCTAAATTTTTACTTGAATTAGCAGAGTTGAATTGTATCATATATAAAACTCTTTTAGCTTAATTTATAAGAATACAATATGTAAATATAGAATGAATATTTATTGAAGAGAATTTCAATTATCGTAATATCCACGTAATATTGAACAGAATTTCGACTTTCAAAATTATTTAAATAACGGAAAATTAATAAATAAAAATCTTAAATTGAAAAAATAATTAATAAACATTTTTTTAAATACTAAATCTATTATATTATATAATAAATCAAGACATTTTTTTTTCAGAATAATAAAGTGAAATTAGTATGATTGATACGAACGAAGTAAAAGCCATCATCAGAAGGTTTGAGGAAAAGGAGGGTGTTAGAGGGGTGATTATCTGCGACTCAAGTGGGTTACCAATAAAGGCTAATCTGCCGACTGAACAAACAGAGGAAGTTAGTGCGTATATAACATCCTTGATTGGCAAATCTCGTCAATGTGTTGATGCCTTAAAAGAGGGGTCTTTAAAGTTTATAAGATTAGAGACTAGCAAGGGAGAAGTAATGATCGCTCTGGAAGAGCAATTAATCTTGATAATCTTAAAGTAAAATTGACCTTTTTTTTACACTACTATTTTTAATATAAATCGGATTCTTGAAAAGTTTAAAAAGTTTAAATTTATTTTTACATAAAGATATATATATAATTAATTAAGATAATTTCTTCACTAAATTTAAATAAAATAATTCAAAGAGAAGCATTTCGATGAGTAAACAGGAAATTGAAAAAAAATTAGCAGAATTAATGGATATCGTTCCTGAATGTGAGGGATTAATCGCTGCAGATGCTAAAACAGGAAAGGTAATTGTAGGGCAAACAATTACGGAAATGGACCATGAAAAGATAGCGAAAGCTTGTACAGCAATTATTAAAGATTCAAATACATTAGGTACGGATATTAATAAAGGGGGGTTGAAAAACACAACTATAGAATTAGAGGAAGGATTTGCTGTTCTCGTGGGCTCTGAAAAAGTTGTTCTTATTGCTTTGGCTGGAACTGATGGGGGATCGTCTCTGGGACTTCTTAAGCGAAATTTGATTTCGATTTCTAATCTCTAATACAACTCCTTATTTAATCTTTTTTTATAAAAATTTAAATCAATAAAAATAAGACCTCCTCAAAGAAGGATCTGGGTATTATTATATTTTTTAATCATCTAGCCCTTTCTCTTTTAATAACTCATCAAAATCGGTTGTTTTTTTCTTTTTAATTTTTTTGGATTCAATCTTTTTTGGGGATTTTATTTTTTTCTTTGTTGATTTTTTAGGTTTTTTTTCAATTTTTTTCTTCTTTTCAACTTTCTTGAGTGATTTTGGTTCAGTAATAGCTTTTTTAGGCTTTTTTGATGGTTTTTTAACCCTTTTTGGTAATTTTTTTGCTTTTTTCAAGGATTTCTCTTCTTTTTCATCAATTTTTTCAGCTAATAAAGTATCTAAATCTGTAGTTTTTTTCTTTTTAGCTTCTTTAGGTTCAATTCTTTCCTCAATAATGATTTCTGCCGGTTCGCCTTTAAGTTTGGCTTTTTCACCTTCTCCCGGTTTTTCTTCTATTTTCTTGGGTTCTAATTCAGAGACTTTTACATATCTACCTCTGCGTGGTTTCTTTTTAAGAGGTTCTTCTGGTAGTTTTTCTATCTTCTTTTTAATTCTTTTAGCGTAAATAAAAGTTAATAAACCAATTAAAACAAATAATAAAATCATAATCACTAGAAAATATTCGAGGATATAATCACCTAATTCTTTATCAATGACTTCCACAGTAATTGTATCTTGTTTGATATAGGGTTCATTTGAAAAAATATTTTCAGCAAATATTGTTATTTGTATATCTAATTCATTATAATCAGTGTCTGAAACCTCTATTACAACAATAATCTCAATGGAATCGCCTGGAATAAACCAGTTTAATAAATTATTATCTTGTCCTCTTATTTTGTAATCCAAATCCTTATCCTCTATATTGATTGTTATATCAATTATTTTTAAAATTGAATTTCCTGTGTTTTTTAGCTTAAAAGTTATAGGCGCGTCTGTATTTCTATACACAATAGATTCATCATCTTTACTAGATATTGAAATTTTATTCAATGGTTTTATAATTCCTATTGTTATATTAATGGAATTATTTAATCCGTAATCGTCTCCTTTCCAACTTAATCTAATTACTAAAGTTTCTTCAAAATCAAATTGTAAAGTATTAATAGAAAAGCTCGTGAAACCATTTGCATCAGTTAATTCTGTTTGATCAGAGATATTAACCCATTTATTATTTTGATAGTATTGACATAAAACGTTTTTATTTGGCAATGGAATCCCAAATTCAGTAGTTAAAACTGAACTTAAATCAAAAGTGTTTCCTTTGATTGGATTTTCAGGATTTACTACGATGTCATTAAAAAAAGTGTCTACTTTTAACTCAAATTCATCAATAAACTGATTATAGGTGCTAATATAGCAATCATCGTATACATTTATTGTTAAAATAGTTTTATTAGGAAGATAAACGCATTTGTCTCTCTCAATAGACTTAATAATTATTGATCCGCTACCCACGGTTGATATTGTTCCAAGAATATAGCCTTCAAAAATATTATCGGTTTCATTAATTATTAAGGAATAATTATTACTAATATAATTGCCTGCAAAATTATTTTCAATATACACAGAGACTATAGTTTTGGCTCCACTTTGCCTAATTGGAGCATTTAAACCATTCCAAGTTAAATCAGCCTTTATTTTTGGTATAGTTAAATTAACAGTAAATTCTTTAGTGTCTCCCCCCCCAGGACTATATTTTCCAAGATTTATCTCTTCAGAGATAGTTTTATTAATAATCCAATTCTCGTTGGCAAGAGATACAAGCTTTACTGATATTTTAACATCTACATCAAATCCTAGATTCATATTCTGAATTAATAATTTAAATTTAACTGTTTCCCCTGGATTTAATATAGTTTCATTCTGAAGAAAATTTTTCATATATACTTCAAGTTTATTTTCCTCATCGTAATCATAAGAGAATGTTCCCTCATTAATAGAAAGAGTATTATTCACGGGATAAAAATTTGGAACATAATGTCCAGTAGTATTTTGTATTGATCCGATTAATACTTGATAGTTATCTAGAACATTATTGATAGGGTCAGCAATTACATAATTGAGACCATTATCTCTTTCATATGTGCAATTTTGTAGATTAATATCATACGCATCAATATGAATATTGATTTTATCACATCCGATAATTGAACCATTTGTCCAGAAAAATCCTAATGTATAATCTTTCGCTAATGGAACAGCCTGAGTTATATTTAATATAGTATGATTACTAAAATCATAGTAAAGATATGATCCATCTAAGGCTTTTTTACCCTTAGTAGAGAAAAGTTCCGCAGTAAGAAATTTATCATTATTTGGATAAAACAACGAAACATTTGCATAGGCATTTTTATTTTTAGGAGCTAATCCATTGTGATCTCGTATATCAACTTTTACAGAGATATTATCTCCGTACATAAAACCATAGGTTTCCCATAAAATTCCTTTAAAATTAATATAACTATGCATATCGTAAATCGCATTTGGGCTTGTTAAATTTAGAGAATAATTACCAGTAAATTTAGCCTTATCTAAGGGATCGATAATACTTGCATTTACAACAAATTTTTCATAATTCGGTAGCTCATTAAAAGAAAATTCTCTGTTTGTCTTGTTATATGTTTGACTAACATTAGGGACAGTTAAATTCTGAGCTGTATAATATTCAGGATAAATATACCAGAATTGCGTAAAGTTCCAATTGTCGAATTTAGAATCAAATAAATTTAAAGAGTAATTAAAGATCCATTCAGGTGTTCTAAGATAATTCACATGATAGAAAGATGTAATATTTTCTTCAATAAAAGCCTCAACGGTATAATTTACGTTAAATTTGAATCCTTTAATATAGGTTTTATTCCAAGTAAGATTCACTCGAAATTTGTTATCTGCATAAATTCCAATCGAAGGGTTAAATTCGTGAGACCAAAGTCCCCAACCCCATCTAAGAGCTGGATTATTACGCGCTTCTGAATCCTGTCCTGTAATCAATTCTAATAAATCAGTGATAGAATCATCAAATGTAATATTTTGAATTCTTAAAGTGTTTATTTCATCTATTTCAAAATCCGAAGGCATATATCCTCTGGTTACATTTAATATAAATTGACTGGCATCTAAGAGTCCCAGAGCTCGAGCCTCAGTGGAAAGAAAACAGAAGGCTCTCTTCCAAGTGTCACCATTATCTGTTGTCGTTTTTAATACATGATCATTCTCCCCATCCCCAAAAGGATCGGTAATAGGAAGAGTCACCAGACTATAAATTTCAGAATCGGAACTATTAGATTTAATCACAATAAAATAATTGTAACGAGTTAAATTATTGGTTTTACTGGAATTAAAATCAAAATAAAAAAGCTCATCCCCATGATAATCGCTATATTCCCATAATTTTGAATCTAATGGCCTTTGTGTTAAATTTGGTTGTATTAAAGTAGCACCACTACCAGGAGACTGTATTAAATTATTTTCTCCAACAAACCCTTCTCTTGTCATCGTATTATTTGCTCGATAGAGTGAAATATTTAATCTAGCATTTCTAGCCTTTGTAAGGTTTAAAGTTCTTATCCATACATAAAATCCATTTACAGTTGATTTTAATCCGCGTAAATCAAATTCTAAAGCAACATATTTTGTATCCGTTATTTCTAATTCTAAAACTAAAAAAGATATGGGCTTAAATTCATATAAAGTAACATTAAAATCTGAATTATCACTTCTATCGAAAGTAAATCGAATGAGTGTACAATTTGTAGAGTTAATAAAATTTAAATTCTTATTTATTATTATTTCATCAAGATTATGAGGTCCGAGTGTACTATTTATCTCAATTGTATTTGTTATATTTATAAAATCTCCAGTATCGTAAAAATCCTTCATATAAACTGTTAAATTAGCATTGAGGCTAATATTATAAATGGAATTTAATATGAATCCTATAATATTTTTTCTATCAAAATCAACCGATTTACTAATTCTACTTTCAACACCAGAAAAATTTGCACAAATGGTGAAATTTACGAAGCCATAACTAGAACTTATGTTCCAATATGTTAAATAATTATCATCAGTTAAATAATTGAATCCGCCATTTAAATAACCAGTTCCATTATGAATTGTTATACTTGAATAATCTGAATCATATTCATACTCCTCAAAATAACTACCCCCAGAGGGATTTAAAGCGCTATCACTTTCTATGTTATATTCTGTGGTAAAATTATTATCAAAATTGAAAAATAATTCTCCAGAACTAAGATTTGAGTTAGATACTGGAGCCGTAATATTAAAATATCCATTATTATTTTCCGAACTAGATTTATTATTCATAAAAGTTCGAACTGTTCGATTAACTCCTGATCCAGTAATAAAATCAGTTAGATTTAAGTTTCCTGAACTATGAGGAATTTTAATATCTTCCAAATCAATTGGATTTATTATATCATTTTTATCAGATTTAGAATCAAATTTATTTATTGCAGGTAAATTGGATATAAGTATTAAAATAATAAAAATACCTATTAAAGAAAGTTTCTTGATTTCCTTTTTTTTCGGAAGCACCAGAACAACCGTGTATTATCCAGTTTTGTTTAATTATAAAATAATTTAATAATAATAAAATTTCCCAATTTCATATTTGCTAATGGTTAAATATTATATAATTCTTTAATTATTCTAATATCGAGACACAAAATAATAAAATTTGGATTAATAAACAATGAGCGAAGAATTAATAATAAAAGAAATTGATGATAATAAAGAAGAATATATCGAATTTCTTAGAGAATTAATTAAGGCTAAATCTTATAATCCCCCGGGAGATGAAAAAAATGTTGCTTTAAAAATTAAGGATTATTTAAGTAGAGAAAGAATCAAATCTGAGATTTTCCCTTTTGGCGAAAATCGTGCCAATTTATTAGCATTTTTAAATGATAATTTTAATAACAAAAATCTTTTATATAATGGACACATGGATGTAGTTCCACCAGGAAATGAGGCAGAATGGAAAAATCCTCCTCTTTCTGCTACTATTAAAAGAAAAAAACTTATATTTGGTCGAGGAGCAACTGATATGAAAGGGCCGTTGGCAGCAATGATTATAGCATTGAAAATTTTAAAAAAATTAGATCTAAATTTATCAGGAAATTTAATATTAAACGCTGTTGCTGATGAAGAAACAGGAGGAAAATTAGGTACAAAATGGTGCTTAGATAATAAATTGAATTCCATTAAATGTGATTTTACGATTGTGGGTGAACCAACAGGTCTAAACCCATTTCCTAAAGCAATTGTTTTAGGAGAAAAAGGTCGTATTGTGTTAAAATTAATAACAAATGGTATGTCTGCTCATGCCTCTGTACCTTTTATTGGAAAAAATGCTATATCCATGATGAGCGATATCATCCAAAACCTAACTAAATTAGAAAATTATATTCCAAAAATAGAACCCCCCCTATCAATTGAAGAATTAAAAAAATTAATGATGTCTGTTTTCCAGAGTAAAGAAATGTTTGAGAGGATCTATAAGGAACAAAAAGTTTTACCTAATCTTCTTAAGGCGCTTACTCAATATACTATAACTGTTACTAAGATCAATGGTGGAATAAAAGATAATGTTGTTCCTGATCAATGTGAGGCAATATTTGACATTAGGTTATTACCTAATCAATCAATTGAAGAAATACTAGAAGGAATTACAAAATTGGTAATAGAATTAGGATATATAGTAAATGATCAACCTACAGGAAAACCTGAAGAAATCTTTGTTTATTTGGAAGTGCTAAATCAATCAGAAGCATCATTTTGGAAAGATTGGAAAAAGGATTTAACTTTAAAGAATCTCTTTAATATTATTGAACATATATATAAAGAAAAACCATATTATTTCGTATTTCCTGCAAGTTCGGATGCTAATTATTATCGTAATAGCAATTTCTGTAAAAAAACTATTTTATTTGGACCTGGAAGGGGTAGAACGGCACATGCAAAAAATGAATTTATAGAAATTCAAGATTTTATTAATGCTATCAAAGTTTATACATTATTTGCCTATAATTTTCTAAAAGAATCTAACAATTAATATCGGGAAAGGTAAAGAAAATGGAGACATCTAAAACTGAAGATACTATCCTCCTTATTGATGCATCAAGATCGATGATAAAAAAATATCCTAAACCTATTCGAATTAGTAGATTAGCTGTCGCATTGCAAGCATCAAAGAATTTTATTCAGACTAAACTTGCTATTGATCCAAAAGATAATATTTCCATAATTTCATTTGGAATTAATCCAAAAAGACTATGTCCATATACTTACGATAAGAATGTGTTATTTAATTCATTAAAGAAAATTCAAATAACTGGTAAAGGTCATTTACACCAAGCAATTGCATTTTCATTACAAATAATCATTCAAGAAATGCGTAAGATAAGTGGAAAAATTCATAGAATTTTCATCATAAGCGATGATAAATTAAATTATCAAAAAAAAATAGAAAAAATTGTTAATCTTGCTAAAGGATTAGGCGTTTATATTGATGTATGTCAAATAGGAAAGCCGCAAGATTATAAAACGAGCTCACTTAAAAGGATTGCTGATTTTACAAACGGCGATTATGGTTATTTTAATAACCCGAAAGCAATAATTAATTCTGGAAAAGAATATGCATCAAAAAAATTAGTTAGATCGCAACCAAGCTATTATTCTTCAGATAAGATAGAAAAAGTAGCTCCATTAATGAGTGAAATTGCTTTACCTTTAAGAAGACCAACTTTAATGGAAATACGCTCACTGATGAGAGAAAGTGGAATAGGAGAAAAAAAATGCGGTATTTGTCATTCAATTAAAGCTCCATTAACTAATGCAGATTTTTATACAGAAGGGCGATATTGCCCTAATTGTGACAGACCAGTACATTTATCATGTGCAGCTATGTGGGCAAAAAAATCCGAAGATAAAAAGAATGTTTTTAGATGTCCTTTTTGTTTTTTCTTAATTAAAATTTCAAGATCTGCTATGAAAATGTTTGAAAATTTAGATAAGGACTCTGATGATCCTGAAATAATTGAAGAAAGTTACATTAAAGAAGCAAATATGATTGAAATTAAGAATATTGATCAAATCAACGCATCATGCACTTATTGTTATAATATTTTTTTAGGAGATTTTAAAGTATTTAAATGTGAGAATTGCGGTTCTTTCTATCATGACCCATGCCTTCAGAAAATGTATACCGAATTGAAGGCTTGTAGATTCTGCGGTGCTAAAATTATTAACTTGTAAATAGGATTAAATTCTTGTTTTATCTAAAATATTTAAGAATAGCAATCCTTTTATTATTAAATAATAAAGAGAGTAAGTCAATTTGACAGAAACAAATAGGATTAAATGGGTGGTTACATCCGCTTGGCCATATGTAAACGCTATTCCACATTTAGGCAATATGGTTGGTTCTGTATTATCAGCAGACGTGTTTGCTAGATATCTCCGATTAAAAGGTAATGAAGTTATCTTTGTTTCCGGATCAGATTCCCATGGAACTCCAGTGGCTGTAGCAGCAAAAAAGCAAAATGTTTCTGCTAAAGATTTGGCATTCAAAAATCATAAAATAATTAAAAATCTATTTAAGCTCTGGAATATCTCATATGATAATTACACAATTACTCATAACCCAACTCACATTAAATTTGTTCAAGATTTTTATTTAGATATACAAAAAAATGGATATATATTTGAAAAAGAAATTGAATCTCTCTTTTGTGAAAAAGACAATTTATATCTTCCAGATCGATTTGTAGAAGGAATATGTCCTCATTGTGGATACGAAAATGCTAGGGGTGATCAATGTGATAATTGTCAGAAATTATTGCTTCCCTCAGAATTAAAAAACCCTCGTTGTGCAATATGTGATTCAACCCCAGAAATTAGGACAACCAAACACTGGTACATGGATTTTCCAAAATTGCAGGCTCGCCTTGAAAAATTAATAAATGAAAACAAAATCATCCCTCAAAATGCCCGTCAAATGTTATTAAATAGTATCGCCGAAGGATTACCTGAAAGAGCTATAACCAGAGATCTTGAATGGGGTATACCCGCTAAGTTTAAAGGAGCTGAGAATAAAACAATATATGTATGGTTCGAAGCAGTCTTAGGATATGTATCTGCTGTTAAGGAATGGGCAGAAAAGATAATTAATCAGCCAATAAAATTTGATCATTTTTGGAAAGATAAAAATACAAAAACAGTTTATTTTATTGGAAAAGATAATATTATTTTTCATTTAATTGTTTTTCCTGGGTTATTAATCGCTTTTAATGATGATAAATCAGAAAGTGAAAAATTAGTTTTACCCTATAATGTGTCATCAACTGAATTTTTAATGTATGAAAATGAAAAATTCTCTAAATCAAGGGGAGTTGGAATTTGGATCGATGAAGCCTTAGAATTGGCTCCATTAGACTACTGGCGCTTTAACTTAATTTACAATAGACCTGAAAAGAGTGATACTTCATTTTTATGGTCTGAATTTAATAACAACATAAAAACTTTGAATGATGTTATTGGGAATTTTATTCATCGTACATTAACTTTTATAATTAAGCAATTTGAAGGGAAAATACCTAAAAAAATTGAGTTAGATAATACCGATAAAGAATTTATTTCTAAAATATCGTCTATAGGGGATATTGTCGGAAATGCTCTAGAAAATTTTGAACTAAGAAAAGCCCTTAGAGACACAGTTAAATTTGCAAGAGAGGGGAATGTGTATTTAAATGATAAAGCACCATGGCATTTAATAAAAGAAAAGAAGGAAGCAGCTGGGCATGTATTTAATATCTGTGCTCAAGCAGTTTATGCTCTAGCAGTCTTATTTGGTCCATTTATACCCGATACCTCAAAAAAGATATTAGATTATTTAAATATTCAAAAAGAATTAAATGATTTAGGTTGGAACAGTATAGGGGAGAATTCGCTTCTTGCCGGTCATACGATCATTAAACCTAAACCTCTATTTCAAAAATTAGATATTAAAGAAATACAAGAAAAATATATAAAATTAAAAGCAAAAGAAAAAGGAAAGAGTGATGTTGAAATGATTTCTTATGATGATTTCAAAAAATTAGATATTAGAGTTGCCTTAATTGAAAATGTAGAAAAGGTTGAAAAAGCAGAGAATTTATTAAAATTAACTATAGATCTCGGTACTGAAAAAAGAACTATAGTCGCAGGTTTAGCAAAATATTACAACGAAAATGAATTAGTCGGAAAAAAAATCATAGTTCTCACAAATTTGGAACCAAAGAAATTAAGAGGTATCACAAGTCATGGTATGCTTCTCGCTGCTGATGATGAAAAAACAGTTTCTATTTTGATACCAGATAAAGATATTGCTCCTGGATCTAAAGTTCTGTAATTTATAATAAAATAACTAAAAAGAAAACTAAAAGATTTTAAAAACTCTATTTTTCATATAAGTAAATTCCATTTGCCTTTAGAATTTCTCCAGCTTTATCATTATCACTGACATGTATAATGAGCACTGGTCCTTTCTTTACAAAAGTACTATAGAGAAAATCAATGTTAATATTATGATCTCCTAATACTTGAGCAACCTTTTCAATTAGTTCTGAACTAGTTGGATTGTCGGGTAATAATACAGCAATTACTTCTTTCATGGAATAATCATATTTGTTTTCATCTAATACCCTTTTCATATCGTCAGGTTTATTAACAATAAAAAGGACTAAACCTGGTATCTGAGAAACCGTAATTGATACAATTATAATATTATTATCATTGAGCATTTTAGTGAACTCGGCTAACATACCGGGTTGGTCAGGCATCTTAACTGAAATTTGAGTCAACATTTTACAAAATCATCTATTATTTTTTGTTAGATAATTTAATTGTACTTTTTATTTTTACTTTATTACCTTAATAAAAAAATACTATAACTTCAGAGAGAAGACCGGATTTAACCGAGCAATTATATCACCAAGGTCTAATTGGAGTGTTTTTAAAACAATATCTCTCCCTCTATATTCATATTGAATTTCTCGGACATTTCTAATTATTTTTAGTCTATTTTTAATCATTAATTCGCAAACAAAATACCGTTGATCCTTGTATTCTAATACTTTTTTAACATTTTTTATAGTTGGAAATCTATATCCGGCTCCATGTGGTAAGATATTCGCTGATTCTAATATGTCTTTAATTCCTAAATTATCTATTCTTTCTAAAAAATTAAGATTTTTTAAATTTGTTTCTGAGAGATTTTTTTTCCCTCTAAACAAGTAAGCAGAGATATCAGCTCTAAGCGCAGTAGGAAAAATGTCTGAATTAATAAATTCGCAATTTATATCGGTACAATTACTTCCTAAATATATATTGTTATAATCCATTAGGAACTGGTGAGGTTGATTACAAATATTTCTATAGCTACCAAAAATCTTCTTAGCAATAATCTCTCTTTTGGCTTTAGAAAATTCAATTGCTTTTTTATTAAAATTAAGATATTCTTTTGCCTTTGAATCAATTAGAATATATTGCTTTCCAAATTTTGTAATTTCTTCAATTGCAGAATCTTTTAAAGTTCGAGATTTATCAATATATAATCCCAAACCATGTTTATCATCGGAAAATTCTATAGCTGAACCATGAATAAAAAAGATATACGGAGGTAAAGATATATCCGTTAAATTTTTAGTTTCAAAACAGCTAATAAAATGATTGCTGACATCATAATCCCAGTCTAATAATATATCATTATGATATAGCTCGGATCCCTTTATCTCATCAATTCTTTTAATAATATCATAAACTTCAGGAACTTCTTCTAAACCGCCAACTAAAATTCCGCAACAATTAGGTTTAACATTTAAAAATATTATTTTATCCTTACCATTGCCCCAATTTAATTTACCTCCATATCCTATTCCAGAATTCCATCTAAAAACATTTCTTGAAATTGTTTCATCAGGAGATGATATAAAGGTTGCCTTTGGGTCAAAACCATATTTTTCTTGAATAAGATGAAGCATAGCTAAGCCATATTTCATATTTGCCTTACACAATTTCGAAGCGCCATCATTGAGACCCATGGAAAATATAAATGATTCTGCCCTGTTTAATAATTCTGCTCTTTGTAAGTTTGATACAATTGCGGTAGAGTCCATTATTAATAAGAAAATTCTTTATGTAAAGACTAAGATTCCATATGAAAATATTAATATATATTATTAATGATTTATAAATAATTGAGATTATCCTATAATCCCTACCGAAAATTACATTTTTATTATTATTCCAATGAGCCAAGAAGATAATATTGTATTATACGATACTTCCAAGGAAATAAAAATTAACGGGAATTTTAATGGTTCTATAATCTCCGTAGAGAGAGAGATGAATTCCATAATTCTTTCAGATAATATTCAAATTTCTGATCAAATTAGGATTTCGGAAGGATTAATGATAGGTTTTGAAGATATGTATAATGAAAAAGTTGCTTTTTCAAGAAAATCTGAATTCATCTGGAACAATTTAGAGGAATGTACATTAGAATATGTTGTATTAATCCCAAAAGAGCTGATGGATCAATATGATGAATCGCAATTTTCAGACTCGTTTCCTTTTACAATAAATATGCTTCACACAGCAGGATTATATTTTGATGATTCTGAATATAATTTTAAAATTGATCACTTAGATTTCTTTAAAGGAGAAATAATAAAAAATCCAGTAAGCTTAATTTTCAACGGTTTAACTGTTGCTGACAGAGTGGCAATAGATCAAAGAGGGGATCCAGTTTTTTATGATTGCATTATTGTTGGAAGAGATCAAGATGATAATCTGAAAGTTTCTTACGATCCCTTTCTCAATGTTAAAATCGACGACAAAGTCGTAAAATATATTATAATTATTGGAATTGAAGAATTAAAACTGTAATAAGGATTAATAATAAAAAATGCTTCTTTATGAAAATAAAAAGGGGAAATTACTAACCTTTTTGAAGATTGGGTTAAATCCATTTAAGAAATTTGTAGCAACAGGTGAAATTAAAGAAAATATCGAATTAGCTGAATCTAGATTCGACCTAATCGAATCTATAAAAAAATTAATTGAAAATGAAAAGAATATCATTTTGCCAATAATCGGAGGTGTAGGAACTGGGAAGACTCATCTTTTTTGGACATTGGAAAATAAATTACATTATCATAATACAGTATACATTTCATTAGAAAATGTTTATAGAAAATTTTATTACAATATCTATTCTGAATACATTGAAGAAATAGGTCCAGAAGTATTAAGATCCATAACAAATGAATTATGCAATAATTGGGGAAAATTCGAAAAAAAATTTGGCTTTTTTCATATAGCTGATATTGAGAAAGTAAAGAAAATTGCGTTTGAAAGATTGAGCTCGCAGAATTTTGAAGATATAATTGCCCTGAATGATATAATCAACGCAATTACAACACATCAATTGGATCCCTGGAAAAAAGTAGAAGCTGAAAGATGGTTATTAGGAGAATTAATGGATTCTAGAGAACTTTCTCATATTAATTTACAATATGATCTTAGAAAAAGTTCTTATGCTTATACGGTCTTAAAGATAATAATTGAAAATTCAAAATTAAAAAGCGTCTTATTTATTGATGATTTTGAAAAATTAATTTCATTGATGAAACCTGATAAAGAATCTGAAGATATTTTTGAGCCAAATTGGTTATACGGCGAAATTACTAGTTCAGCTGATAAGTTATCGGCTGAAAAAATACTTGATAAAATTTTAAATTTACAAACAATAGAAGGATTAAATATTATAATCACTCTAAAATCAGTTGATGCCTTAGAAGAAATAAAAACTCTTGTTAAAGAAAGAGATATTAATTTATTATCAACCTTCAAAGAACCATTATTTTTATCAAATTTTAAAGAAGGTGATATATATGATTTTTATAAAAAAAATATTGAAGAATTTTTAATAACTATTAATTATCTTGATTTTCTTAAAGAAGATCCAAACACATATTACCCCCTGAATGAAAAGATTTTGAAAAATATATTTCATAAAACAAATGGAAATCCAAGAGAGATTATAAAATATTTAATACAAATATTTAATGATATTATATACTCACAAGAAAATCTAGAAGATATTATAAGTCGCTACGAGAATCTAACGGTTTTTCAACAATAATCTCTGATAATCATCAATTTCATTCAAAAACATTTCTTTAAAACTTACATCCCATTTGGAATCTAATATTAAGTTTCTTAATGATTCTAAACTATCTACTGAATTAAAATATATTAATAAAATTGAACGAATTCCTTTCTTATTCAAAATTTTATAATTTTCAAAAGAGTCTAACAAATCTACTAATATATTCTCATTTTTTATTGATTTTCTTAAAATATTTGTACTTAACTCCTCTAATTCAGAATTAGATGAATTTAAGATATATAATATATTCTTTAGGAGAGATTTGGGGATGTTATTAATATAAGATAAAGCTTTAAGTGCATTTGTTTTAATAGGTGCATAATCTTCTTTTAAAGAATTTCCTATGAGCTGTATTACTTCCTCTGATAAATCTGTATTCATAGAGATTTTTTTAAACGCCACTATTATCTCGTTTCGAATCCACCTGTCAGAATTATAAAATTCCTTTATTAAATAATCAATAAATTTAACATCTATTATTTTTAATTTACCTATTTCGCCCAAATCATAAACTAAGTTTATTTTTATTTGCTCATGAATTTCAAGATCAGTAATTTCTATAAAATATTTCAAAAATGTAATATGATTATATTGAGGATTTTTGCCAAGTTTGATTAAGAAATCATTAATTTCATCTGGATTATCTGAATCCTTAACATTTTTGAACTCTTTCTCTAGATTTTCCATAATTTCTTCTATGTTTTAAGAATTAACGTCTATATTAAAAATTGGTTTATTATTTTTTTCCAGCAACTCCAACATAAATTGCCGTTTCTTTTTTTCCATCAATCTCTAAGATATTATTCAATTCATTATCAAAAATTGCACCTATTGTACAAGCACCAAGCCCTAATGCTTCTGCAATCAGATAGAAATTCTGTCCAATATGACCACAATCCAAATAAATGTATCGATAGCAACGTTGTAAATATTTCCACTTTGATCTTTCGATTATAGCTGTGAATATAAAGTTAACAGCTGAATTGAACGCCATTCCTTGACCTAAGCATCCATCTGAAATCTGTCTTCTGAAATCTCCTTTCTTTAATAATTCTATTGAATGTTGAGGGATATTGTAGTGATATATTCCTTTCTCTAAACCTTCAATATTATTAACTATTGGATAAATCTCAATAGGATATAATCCTCCTGCTGATGGCGTTGTTCTATAAGCAATATGAGGTGAGACTCGGGTAATTCCTGTCATCCCATATAAAAGTAAACTTAATTCATAAAGAGTTATTGGTATTTTGCCAAATTTTCTAGTGGATCTCCGATTTATTATTACATCCCAAAATCTTATATTTTCATTAAATTCTGGACTAGGTAATTTTATCTTATTTAAAGCCGCTTTATACTCTTTATAGGGTTCTGGTTTTTTTTCCCAATCCAAATAATGTCTCGGTAATTTACCGCGAACATACTTCGATTTTTGCTGGAAGGTATCTCCATAATTATCAGGGTTTATTAAGTTTTCATTCATGTAGAATTTATTACTATTATGATTTAAAAAAATTCATATTATTATCTAAAATTATAAAAAAA
>JAHPZI010000007.1:111564-143766 GCA_019058295.1 Promethearchaeota archaeon
TTATTACTATTATGATTTAAAAAAATTCATATTATTATCTAAAATTATAAAAAAATTACTTTGAATATCTAATAAGTTCTAAATGATGTGACTCAAATTAAATAATTTATAAATTCAAATTTTTTATTCAAAGTATTTGTATATGTAAATAAAACAAATTTACTAAAGTGCAATGGAAAATTACAAATCAAATTTTAAGTATAAAAATCATTACAAAACCTTGATATATGTGGATTTCCTTCTTTTATTTCTTTCAATAATCATTCCATTGATTTTAATTATTCTGAATCATCAACTCAACGGATGCCATCATCATATATCGCGCGGCAGAAGAAGTAATTCAATTCTCTGGATTTTAGGTAGATCATTGGGTTTTACAACTCTTATTTGGTTTATTATATCCTCTTATCAAGGCTTTACAACAAATAAACATGCCAAGTTATTCCATAGTAAGAGAAAGGCCAATGATTTTCATTGTATTGGAGCATTAATAACGAATATTATGCTGGGATTTCATGTATTGTTTCTCTTCATCTCAGAACCTTGGAGAAGTGTCATCTTAATAAAAGAGATTGAACATTTTCCTATAATACTATACCGTCTTAAAATTTGGACAGGAATTATCTTTGCAATTGCAATGATTTTTGTCTCGATTTTGTCATTTTATTTAAGAGATATTAAAAAATTAAAGAAATTTAGATATAAACGATTTATTCTAATCCATCGAATTATGCTACTTCTTACAGTCATCTTAATGGTTCATATCTTTTTAATTAATACTGAAATTATGATAGCATTGGATCTTATTGGGGAAATTGATGATTGAGTTGCTAATAATATAATAGAAAAAAGAAAAAATAAATAGAAATTATATTAAAATTTGTCTGCATCAGAATACCATTCAGGAAACCATCTATAATGTTCTTTTGGAAATGCTTTCTGTAATCCTTTATAGTTTGCTTTCACTAATACTATTTTACCTTGTCTATCTTGATGAGTTACAATTAATCCTTGTTGTTCAAGGGATTCAAAGGTTTTCCTTATCTTAGAACGACTTCCACCGATATCTGCTCTTACATCGTCAGGAGTCATATAAATTCCTGGGTTTACTTTATAATCATGTGCGATAACTTTTAATAGGTTCTCGTCATTAATTTCTAGTCCTTTAAATTGGGATTCTCTATTTGATAAAACAGGAGCATTCACCTCCTCGTTCCATCGATATTTTAGCATTTTATTATAGGTTGGAAGCAATGCAGCGAATCGATAGATGATCATCTTTTGTACCTCTGTAGTGCCAGCAACAATTTCGGCAATTTTTCCCTCACGCAATAAGCGCTCTGCAGGATAAAATTTTGTTAATCCATCGCCCCCCATAGTTTGGATTGCTATTGTCCCAACTTCCCTTATCCATTCACAAATCATTAGTTTTGCAATAGAAACATCAACCATCGGCTCCTTTCCCTGATCCATCTCATAAGCGCAATGATAAGAAAAGACTCTTCCCATCCTATATCGTGCGATAATATCTGCAATATTATTTTGAATTCCAGGGAATTGATTCAAAATCCGTCTAAACTGTACTCTTCTCTTAGAGTAATGAAATAATAGAGTAATTAAGTCTTTTAAAATGCCACTAAAAACTGCGGCAGCAATTAAGCGTTCGAAATTCAAACCACTCATCATTACATTCCAGCCTTTTCCTACTGCACCAAAACGATTCTCATCAGGAACTCTTACATGATCAAAATCTAAATAACCATTGGGTACATTATCAAAACCAATCAAAGGATTTATCTTTTCTAATGAAAATCCTGGCATGCCTTTCTCCAAAATAAAAGCAGAAATATGGCTATATTCTTTTCTATCAGCGGGATCTTCACTAGTTTTTGCATAGATAAAATAACGATCACTAACCCCTGCACCAGTGATGAATCTTTTTTTACCATTTATAATCCATTCATCACCCTCTTTCACAGCTGTAGTCATAACATTCGCAGCATCACTCCCTGCGAAGGGTTCCGTTATACAAACGGCTCCCAATTCTTTACCTTGTGCCAGTTTTGGTAACCACTTTTGCTTCTGTTCTTCCGTTCCATATCTTAAGATTTGCTCTAAGCCCGCTAACATACTTACGGTAAACACGTGCCCAACAGCATACAATCGTCCCAACTGCTCAGCAACAATGCAAGCTCCCGTTGCACCTAATTCTAAGCCGCCATATTCTTTAGGGATTCCAGCTCCAAAATAACCTGTTTTGGCAACTTTCTTTACAAGAGGCCACGGAAATTTTTTATTCCAGAAATAGGTTTCTGCTTCTTCAACATTTTCCTCCGCAAATTGGGCTACTTCTTCAGCAACTCGCTTTTGTTCATCAGTCCACCAAAAAAATGGTTCACTCATGTTTTTTATCCTCAACTAATTTGAATTTAAGATTTTAATTATTATGTTATTAGCTTTTAAGACAATAATTTTGAAACCTTCATTTATTAAAAATTTTGAGAGTTCTTAATAGCTCTTTTATGTAAAAAAAGATTTTTTTTAAAAAGATTATTATCCTAAATATTCAGACACGTAATAATCAGAAATTATAGTGATATAAAATTTCAATTCCATCATCAGTAAGGGAAGGTCCAAGAACCACAAATACATTGGCAAAAAAGCGATATCTTATCCTCTATTTTATGATAATAACATTTAGTGCTCAACCAACACTAATATGGTTTTGGTATTTCTGGCAATTCTTTCCTGAATTCAATTTATTGTTTTTCATTCTTTTTCCGTTTATTTTCTTCATAGGAATTATAATTTTAATTATGAGTTCAATTATAACAGCAAAAATATTCTTAATTTTTATTAACGCAATCCATAAACCAAGAGAGGGTGTTTTCAATAGAGATAAGAAAGATAAAGATTATTGTTATTGGAGTTTAAGAGCTGTTATCAAAAAATGGCCAATTTGGTTAGCTCGCCAATTAAATCTGCCAATTCTCGAAACTATCGCCTTAAAAATTTTTGGTGTTAAAACAAATAGATTTAATTCTTTAAATGAAGGGTGGGTTGATTGTGAATTTATTGAATTCGGGAAAAATGTTAAAATTGGTCAAGGAAGTGTAATAATGTCTAATATTTTAATTGCCGATAAACTGATTATAAAAAAGGTAGTTATAAAAGATAATGTTATAATCGGCGCACATTCTTGTATAGCTCCTGGAACTACTGTAGAATCTAATACTATACTTGGAGCACTTACCATGACAATAATTAATCAACATCTTGAAGGCAATTCTATATATAACGGAAGCCCAGCAAAAAAAATTATGCCAAATAAACCAATAGAAAATAAAGAAGTTATTGAAAATCAAATCTTTAAAAAAGATTCTGAGGAACAGTTCGATAAGATTGAGCTAAAAGCAGAAAACAAAGCTTTGAGTGTCCCTTATCAAGCATATATATCGGCAGGTTGGTTTATTGCGGGAGGATCTTATATAATACCTAGTTTTCTTTTTATCTTCTTTTTTTTTGGTTTCTTGATCCCTAATCTTCTCATAATTCCATTTTCTCTTAAATTACTCTTGGATCTGAAAATAATATTTATTTTACTTATCACTCCACTAATTTTTGTTGGTATATATTTGTTACATCTATTTTTTGTAGCTTTATTTACAAGATGGATTTATAAATTTGCAGATAAAAGAGGTCCTGCCCAAGGTCTTTTTGATAGAAATTTAACTGAATCTTCAACTATGTTAGATTATTATCATTTTAGATCTTTTTTAATGAAATATCCAATTTTCTCTTTTATACGTTCTCCTTTTCCATGGTTGGTGAAGTGGGAGTTGAGGTTTATTGGTTCAAATAAAATAGGAAAGGGCACTGTTATTGAAGAATCTTATATTCATAGTCATATTAATTTTGGAAAAGATTGCTATTTAGGAACTTTTGCTCACATATCTAATCACGTTGTAGATGGTATTTACGGAGAAGAAAATTTATGTTTCTTTGGAGCTAAAATTGGAGATAATTGTGTCTTTAACTCATTAACGGGAGCTTTACCAGGCTTGGAAATAGGAGATTGTGCAACTTTTTTCCTAACTGCAACAACTATAAAGTACGATAAACTTGGAGATAATGGTATATATACAGGATTTCCAATTAGAAGGCTCAAAAAAGAAGAAATTATTAAATTAACCGGGGTGGAATATAATGGAAAATAAGGATAAAATGAAAAATATCGAAGATTTCGATATAACAAAATATCCAATAACTACGAACGCTTTTACTTGGACGCCAATGGCAATATTTCTTTATTGTCTATTACATATATTATCGTTTATGATCCCAAGTCTTTTAATTTTAACATTTTACACAATTGCAATGAGTGGAAATTTTTCAAACTGGTGGAGAATCCTGTTTATAATCATAGATATAATGGCATGGTGGGGTATTTATATTCTCTGCAGTTTACTCTTTGGTAAACTATTCTTATCAATTCTAAAATTGATTCATAAACCCAGAGAGGGTCTTTTTAAGATTGATAAAAATGATAAGGATTATTCTTTCTACTGTCTTAGGATATGTGTTAAAAAATTTATTTTCTGGATTTGGAATAATTTTGCATTTCCTTGGGCATCCAACTTGGCTTTTAAATTATGTGACATGAAGGCAGACTTTAAAAGCACAATGTTCGATGGATGGAGTGATGTAGAATTTATTGATTATGGCGAGAGTATAATATTGGGGCAAGGAGCTGTAGTACTTTCTAGTATGATAATCGGAGATCATCTTTTAATTAAAAAAGTAATAATTGGAGATCATGTTATTATAGGTGGAAATGCTATTGTCGCACCTGGAACTGTAATAGGAAAAGGTACTACTCTAGGAGTATGGGCAACAACTCACGTCGCACAAGTTTTAGAACCGGATTGGATTTATATTGGGAGTCCTGCGCGAAAATATCAATCTACTCGAGAAATGGTTGAAGAAAGTAAGAAAATTGCTATAAGAAGAATGGTTGATACTGGCGAAAGAATCCCTTTCGATGTGGATAAGTTTATAAAAAGAGATAAGAAACACAGATTAAAATATAGTAGATTGAAAAAAATTAAATGATATCATAGTTAAAATCGATTTATAAATTATTATTAAAAAAGTGTTATATTGATATTTTATTCTTAATTATTAAAGTAAATAATATTCTAAATCACATATTACAAATATTAGTGCTCCCATGGAATATAATTACCTTGCTAAAGCTGTTTTGATTGGAGATGGTGCAACTGGAAAAACAAGTTTAATGGAGAGATTTTGTCATGGAACGTTTTCAACCTCTTATCTTATGACTGTTGGAGCTAATTTTTACTCAGAAATATTTGAATTTGGCGATAATGGTGATAGGTTAAAAATAATATATTGGGACCTAGCTGGAGAACAACAATTCGATGTTGTGAGAACTCAATTTTATATGGGAACCATGATTTGTATGGCTGTCTTTGATTTAACTCGTTATATCACTTTAAAAAATCTAGAAAAGTGGCTTAACGAAATGTACAAGAATTTAGAAGAATCTGTTATCCCTACAGTCATAATTGGAAATAAAATTGATTTAGAAATTGAAAGATCAGTAAGTAATGATGAGGCTACCAGATTTGTAAATTCCTTGTATGATAAATTCCCAGAATATAAGAATATGGAAATACCTTATTTTGAAACTTCGGCAAAAACCGGGGAAAACGTAGAAAAAACATATAGAGCGACTGCTGAATTATTTCTAAAAAAGCTAAAGGAAAGCGAAACTGAAGATTAAATTGATCGAGACACTTATAATAGTTCCCCCCTGCATTTACTTATTTTTATCTCATTAAAAAATCAACTTCTTTTTAGAATAGAATTAAATAATTATTATTCTATTAATTTTCAATGTATATACATTTTTTATAGAAAAAAAATCTCTAAATATGTGATGACTATTAATATGAAGGGGTAAAAATGAATAATAGTGATTTTAGCTTAGTAAATCAATGGTGGGAGCTAGAAGTTCAAACCAAGGACAATGAAAATTTTATCTATAAATTGCATAGCAAAATAAATGATGTTGTTTATGCTGATCAAGATTATCATTATCGAATCATTAGGTCAAAAAAGAGAGGATCGAGATTTGTTTATTTGGATCATTTGAGTCTTGAATATAAAGCTAAGGATTTAGCAGAAAGAACAGTACAATTAATAAATAAAGAGAAGTTATTAATCGAGGGAATATTTCGGGATACAGAAATTAAAATCAAACACGAATTTGAACTTAAGAAAGATTGTAAATGGCTGCGGGAAAATATAACTTTAAAAAATAATGGTAAGAAAAGAGTTAAATTAGGATTAATAAATTTGGGTTTCAAAAAAGCTTTTTTTAGACAAAATTCTGGATGGGTAGATACCTTAGATGAATATAAATTAAGTGCTATTCCTACACGAAGATTTATTCATTATGGTAAAGATCGAAAAAAGAAGCATTTCAATGCCCAAGATCTTTTATTTAATGCTTGGGTTTATAGAGAGGATGAAATGCCGGGATTCTGCTCTGAAGGATGGTTGTGGGGCAATTCTGAAGGGGGGCTGCTAATTTGTAAGTATAACCTCACTCAACTGGAATTCTCTCGATTCAAACGATTCGCTTCTGTTTTGCCAGGTCGAGGCTGTGAAGATCTATATCTCCTTTTTGGTGGAGCTTCATTGTGTCAAAATAATCCTGAATTGGCCACTACATTGGATCCAGGAGAATCATATCAGTTTGGTATTTCAAAATATTGTGTCTATGAGGGAGATTATAAGAATGGATATTATTTATATCGGAGCCATCTTGATGAGGAAGGTCATAATCCCCCGAAAAATTATAATCCCCCTATAAATTGGAATGAACTTTACAACTTAGGCTGGATTAATGAAAAAGTAGGATTTTTTAAATCAGATAACCAATTTGAATTATATACTTTAGAAGATCTATATAACGAGGCAGAGATTGCACAAGATATCGGAGCAGAATGTTTGTATTTGGATCCTGGTTGGAACACTTTCATGGGGTCTGAAATATGGAATGAAAAGCGCTTTGGTTCTTTGAAAGAATTCTCTAAAATAATTCATGAAAAATACAATTTAAAGCTTGGATTACATCTTATGATGAATATTGAAGGGTTAAATGAACGGAAAGAATTTTATCTAATAAATCAAAAGGGCGTAAAAGTTGTGTCAGATCCTTATATAAATTTATATTCTGTATGTACAAATGAAAAATGGGTTCAAGAAAAAAGCCGCAGAATCTTAGAATTGGTAAAGGATGGCGTGGATTTTTTGATGTTTGATTTTACAGATATAGGAAATCCTTTAGAAGATCTAACAGGATGTTATAGCAAAGATCATGGACATGAAGTTCCAATGAATCAACAAACTCATGCACACAATATTTTTCGAGTTATCCAAAATATTAAGAAAAAATATCCAAATATTCTGATTGAAGCGCATGATAGGGGTGTAGGTAATCAACTTTATTACCAACATAACCTGCCACATAGTTTCGATGAGAATTGGGGATTTGAATGCATGTGGAATCCAATGCAAGATTTAATCTCTCATAGGGCTTTCCAACTTTATGAATATAATTTAGCGTATTCCATCCCGCTCTATTTGCATATAAATGAAAATAGTGATAATGAAAAGATGCTACAGTTTTGGTGGTATGCTTCTGTCGTTAGACATATAGGAATTGGGGGATTGAAAGATAAAAATAGTTCAAAATACAAAGCATTACAGAACGCAATAACTCTTTACAAAAAGATTAAACTAATACTAACAAAAGGTATTTTCTATGGTATTTCCCCTACAGTTCACCTTCATGTACATGGAAATTCTGGAAGTGGAGTAATTACGGCATTTAATCTATCCAGCCGCGATAAAAAAGTAGCTATTAAGTTAGATACATCAAAATTTAACTTAAAATTTCAAACAATAGAGATATTTACGGGAACTAATCAAAAGATTGACACTCTCTCTAAATTTAATGAACATACCAAATTTTTAGAATTTAATATTGAAATATCCTCTTTATCACCAGCAATCGCTATTCTTAAATAATGAAAAAATTAATCTTTAACTATAAATTCTCCATCAATTTGAAGATTTAATCCTTTTTTCTCAAGGTTATCACCTTGGAGCAGAATAAGATTCGTCAAAGTTTTTAGATTTATCTCTAAAAGTTCTGCTAACTGTATAATAAAAAAATTTAATGTTAGATATATTAATAGATGAAAGAAATTTAGAAATTAGCAATTTTTAATATTATTTAATATTTCATTGAAACATTTTTGTCGGGTAATATTATAACCAGATCGACAAATGAAAAGTTTTCAATTATTAACGGGATATTAATAATGATTTATTCGTATATCACGCATTTAAATAACTTTTATTAATCAGTAATTAAAAGATTTTAAACAATTTATTTAACCGCTAACATTAACCTTTTAAATAGATAAAAAACATTAAATCTTTATGAAGTTAGAAAAAATAGAGATTTTGGATTTAGTAAATAGAGAATTCAAAATCATAATTAGTTTTGAAGCAACAAAAGAATCATTAATCTATAAGAAACTGAATAAAAAATTATTAAACCATCAAAAGAATAGAATAAAGGTAAAAAGTGAGGCTTTTAGAAAAATAACTAACTGGGCATAGTTCGTTTTTCATCTAATCACACTCACCTTTAGATTAATTTATTTTTTTTTTGATATATAATTTTTTGGTTTTTGTTAAGATGCCATTAATATGATTATTATAGATATTGAGACAATAGGTCTAAATCGTTTTAGAGATAATTAAATTTATAAGGTTTAGCACTATATCTTTTATGGCGAAAAATGAAGTAATCAAATTATTGAGATAAAAAGTGGGTAAATTATGGAAGATTGGCAAAGAAGGGTGGAAGAAGATGCAATTAAAAGAATTGAACCAATTTTAAATGAACAACGGGATTTACTTAATAATATTACATCAATAACAGATAAAGAAGAACTACTAACAACTTACTGGAAATTAAGGAAAAGTTTTGAGAATCTAAAACACGATTATCAAGGGTTATGGAAATTTGTCTCATTAGATTATGAAGAGAACGTAATTCAATTCTCATATCAAGAAATTTATTATTATGAGAAATTACTTCAATCTTGGAGGAATGAATTTCCAGAGAATACTATCAGATATGATTATTATCTCGAATTGGCTGAACTTGAATACGATTTTTTTATAAAAAGTAAGTATACAATGCCACAAGAAATTAGAGAAGAGATTTATCAATATGAATATAAGGAAAATGAGCTTCATAAACAAAATATTTTTATTATAATCAATAATCTTAAAATAGCTCAAAAAATATTAGAATTAAGGGTTATTGCTAATCATCTAGTAAACGATTATGATGCTTTATTTCTTATTTACGACGTCTTAGGAAACGTTATTATAAGCATTTATTTAATTCTTGATCTATTCGAAGAAAAAATCTCATCTCGTCTATATAATCTTATTCATCAAGCCTATTTATATTACATTTTCTCCCTTGAGAATAAACAAATGAATGAAGATCCGACTGTCTTTAGAGAAGGTATTGTAGGAATACCTTATATTGACTTATTTCATGATTTTTTTGGAAATAGTAATATTTATTCTGTAGAATCAAAAATTGACTTTTTGAATTTAAAATATCATGATATCTTAAAAAGAAAAAGATTATTGGAGATATCGGAGGAGTTAAAGTTAAAAGCATTAGAATTGCAAAAAGTAAAAAAAGAAATTGAAGTTTATTACAAAAAACGTGAGGATTTAAAGTTTGAAATTATTAAAGATGGAGAACAACATTATAAAATTATTGTTAAAAAAGAAATCAACGAATTATGCAAAGAGATAACCAATATTGTTCCAAAATATCGAAATAAACAAATCACTTACTTTGACATCACGAATTTTATAAATCGATTTGGAGAAGATGATGTTAAATTAGCCTTATTACAACAACTAAAAAGAATTACTTACATGACACAAGAACAAGTACAAGATAATCTATTAAGAGTATTAACTCAAGTTGCTCCAAAATCAGCTGATAAAGTTATACTATGTACATTTAAGAAGTCTATTCCAGAAAGTCATAATGCTTGGACTTATTTTATTAAATTCTATACTGATGGGGGATACGAAGTAATTAATGCTGGCAATTTGAAAAATGATTTAGATAATAGAGATCTAAATGAGATTTTATATTATATATTTATTGATGATGTTATAGGTTCAGGATCTCAATTTGTTGATAATTTCAAACGTCAAATCGGTATTTCATTAGAAAAATTTAAAGAGATTGTAAAAAACCATAAGAATCTTCATTTTAAAATAGTGGCTGCCATAGGTTCTTGGGAATCTAAATCCTCTATTTCTAAAAAGCTAGGTGTTCTTTCCGAGACAGATATTTTGTATTATACAAATATTAATGAAGTAGATAAAGCTTTTCATTCTAATCATTGGAAAGAAGATATATTAACAAAAACTATAGAATTTTTGTCTAAAAAAGATCCTGAGTATTGGCGGGGATATAATGATTGCGAATTCTTAGTTGTATTGGAATGGAACGTGCCAAATAACACTATAGGATGTTTATGGAATGATCCGAATGGATGGGAACCTTTATTCCCAAGATATTCCTGAATTTTGTACTCACCCTAATTTTTTCGTTTAAATAAAGCTGAATTTAAATAGATTTTGTTATAAACTTAGACAAAAATTAGATTCGGATACATCATTTAAATTTTAAAATAAATGAAATTTTTTCTTATTGAAATGATTAGATTTATCTTACTTGAATCTAAAAAGATTTTTAACCTGAGGTTTTAGAGATTATATCATTTTTTAAGACTAAATTCAATCCTAGCTTTTTTATCTCTTTGCCGTGAGTATATACAATCTTCTTAATTGCCTTCGTATCAACCTTAAAATAATCCGCTAAATCGTCGATGGAAATAGTTTCTACTAATTCGAAAAAATTAGGTAATTCTTTAATTATTAACGAAGTGTCATATCCTTCGCTTAATAGCTCATCCGTGACTTCTTTAAATACAATTCCATAGTTTTTTTTTAATAAATCGGGACTGTCTTCAATCCATTGATGAACAATTGTTCGAACTACTTCTGAAAGAGACAATTTCCTATTTGCTGCCATTTTTGAAACTACATGGTAGTCGAATTCATCCAATCCTACCGTTATTCGCTTTTTCTGCGCTTTTTCTATTTCTGTTTCCTCTTCAACCATCTTCACTACAAAAAATGAGCATTATTGTATTTAAATGTTTGCATTAATGCATCTATAATAGATCAAAAATGCAACAAACATTTAAATATAAGTTTACCCATAATAACATATAGACAGTATCACAATATTATTGAAGAATTATCTTAAAAATTAAATTAAAAATTCCTCCATTTATAGGTTATGTGTGTGAAATGTTGGAACTGATCTATCAAGAACCGGAAATAAATACTCGCGATCAAATAACAATTGATATTATTAAAGACGGAAAGGAGTTTCTAGAACAATTTGAACTGAATCAGCGAATACTATTAGATTCTGTATCTATTATATATCGATTCTTAAAATTAAATGGCAAAATCCCGCATAACCTATATAAATTTTTTATTGGAGCATATTATATAGTCAGCAGGCATCCGTGGACTTTTCCAGCACACGAAAATAAAAAGAAGTTCTGCCGCAAGTTTGGCATTCAAATAAGTTCTCTGGATTATTCAGTAGAAAAAATAGTTGGAATGCTTCATATATCCAAGATTTTGGATGATAAGAATTATCCATATTATCTCGATAAAAAGAATGATGTTGGATTCAAACTTGCGAAAAGTGTCGTTAAGAGTGAAGTTGATAAAGCAATGATGGAATTCTTGATATGCAATCAGCCGATTAATTCTCAAATCTTAAGTGAGGAACTGATAAATAAAATAATATTTGAAATGAAAATTTTCCCTGAGGAGCTTTTTAGACAGTTCTACGAGATAATACTTGAGTTAGTAGAAGATTCTCTTCATGAATATTACGAGTACGTTCAATTACAGGATAAATGTTTTATTTAAATCGTCTTATTGATCTTTCATATTAACGAACTTCTGATAATCATGAAGCTTTCTTAATACAACAGTAGCGAGCTCTGGATTTCCTCCAAAAACCATTATTTTATTTTTGTCATATTGTTCGTAAACTGGATTAGTAAAACCTGAAGAGAATCCAATATAAATAATCTTTTTATCTGGATATTTAAGGCATAAATCAATTTCATCTTTTATACTTTTTTCTAATCTTTGTTCCATTACCTGCTTCATTATTGCAAGCATTCTTTTACCATAATCATTTACTGGTTTTAGAGATTTTATTGTTTCAATAAAACCAGATGAAGTTAGTGTAATAATTATATCAAAACACTCGGATTTTAACATCAGTTCAGTTATTTTTTTATAAAGATCGAAATCACGCGTAGCTACCAAATCAACAGGATTATTGCGGCTCCAATAAAATGGTAAGTGGTTTGAAATTTCTTCAATGAGCTGAGGACCGTTTGGTACTGTCGTTAAATCAACAACATTAATTCCATTTTTTTCACATAGATCAGTTAGATGTACAACAAAACCTCCTCCACCTGAGATAATCCCTGCCCGTAAAGGATCACTTTTTGGGAGGGGTAGTAAGTATTCTGCTCCTTTAGTCAAATATATTAACTCTGTTAATTGCTCAGCATGAATTACACCCGTTTGTTTAAAAACAGATTTATAAATATCTAATGAACCAGCTATTGATCCCGTATGACTGCTTGCTGCTCTGGCACCGCTTTTAGTGATACCTGCCTTAAGAAATATGATCGGTTTTTTTTTTGTTATTGCTGTACAAATCTCTTTAAATCTAGAGCCTGCACGTAATCCTTCCACAAATAATGTAATGACTTTTGTTTGTTCATCCTGCGCGTAATAAGCTAAATAATCTTCTAAAATTAAAGAGGCCTCATTCCCACTTGACACAAAGTATCTTATATTCTGTAATGCATTACATAAAACCGTTCCCATTGTTCCAGATTGAGAAACAATTGAGATATTTCCTGATGCTGGTATCATAAAGCCAAATCCTAAATGCAGAGGTGATGTTTTATCTTCTGACGAGTATATACCCATCGAATTAGGCCCTACAAAAATTAATCCTCCCTTTTCAGCAACATTGACTAATTCTTTATTTTCATCTTGTCTGTCTTCTGTTTTTACCTCACCAAATCCGGCTGTAATTATAACTGCTGCCCTAATATCATTTTCAATCGCCTGCTTTATCGAATCCACTACCTTATTTGGAGGAACAACAATTCCAACAAGATCAATCTTTTCAGGACATTGGGCCAGAGTTGGATAAACATCAATCCCCATTATTTTCTTGTTATTATATCTTGGTTTAGGATTTACAGCATAAATTTTCTTAGTAAATCCACAACTTAAAACACTCCCCAATACAAAGGAGCCAATTTTGATTATATTGTCAGTCGCCCCCACAACTGCAATATTTTTAGGATTAAACATAACTTTCATTAATTCTAATTTTTCTTCTGTATTCATTTGTATTTTTTCCTACTTAGAAATGAGAGTTATTTTTAAAAAGAGCGTATAGTATTAATTCTATCTTATTTTTTTATAAATATTTAAGCTGTTATAGATTGGTTTTATGGTCTAATATAATCCCGAAATTGGTCGTAATGTAATTAAATTAGTTAAAAATGGAAAAAAAAAATTCTAAGATGTCTGACGAACGGTATACAGAAGATTTCCAAGCTATGATTAATATTGTTATTTTGAATAGCTTGGGTTTCTTTTTTATGGGATTTATAGTTCCGGTAATTGCTAGGTTCAATATGAATGCGTCTGGAATAGAAATCGGTATTATTATATCTTTACTTGTAATTGGTATGATGACTAGCAGTTCTTTCGTTGGAATATTAATAGATAAAGTTAAGTCAAAAAAAAAATTAATTTTTATAGGTTCCATTGGTCGTGGACTGTCATATTTCTTAATATATGCTGCTATAGCCATGAATTCTTTGATAGGGCTTGGCATAGGATACTTTGCACTTGGATTTATGGCAGGATTTTTTTGGATACCATTTGATACACTCGTAGCAGAAAAATCAAATAAAGATCACCGCTCTCATGCGTTTGGCAAACGAGATTCTGCTAATGGGAAAGGTCAACTTATTGGAGCTTTGATGGGTTTTATTATTCTCCTATGGCTTAGTCTTTATACAGATAATCCTTTCCTTTTATATAGTTCAATTCTTATTTTCGGAGTAGCAAATTTTATCGCTGGATTTAAATTTATTCACGATGTAGATGAGACGGTTAAATTTTTTTACGATGAATCACAATTAAAGGAACCTTCTAAGATAAAATGGCTAAAATCAATGATAATAGGTTTGATTTTTTTATGTTGTCTCGTTCTCATCAGCAGTATTAACGCTAACTTAGCATGGCCGTTTTTAAACATCTATATATTAGAAAATATTACTGATAATTTCTTCATCTTTATTTTAATATTTTTACCAATCGGTTTCATAGCTATATTTTTAGCACCGAAATTAGGGAAAATTGTTGATAAACTGAATCCGATAATTGGAATTAGCATTGTAATTTTAATAGGGGCACTTGTTACTTGGTTTTTAATTAATACAACAAATATTTTGATTTTCGCAATCCTTTTAATAATTGATGTAACTATTGGGCTAGCCGGTGGGTTAATTTTTCGGAATCTTCTTAGTAGAATCAGCATTGAACATCGTGGAAAAGTTATGGGACTTAACTCCTTTTTCACAAGTCTTGGTTCGGCTATAGGGCCAATCCTAGGTGGTTATGTTTGGGATTACTTTGGTCCAAAAGCGCCATTTATCATCAGTATTTATGTAGAATTATGCTTAATTCCACTTTTTTGGGTTGTGGCTTTTTTGTTAATACCTCACGTTGCTGAAAGTTTCGATAAAAAAGAAAAAGCAGCAGCGTAAAATATAATGATAATTACGGGACACCTATAGATACATAGGAGGGTAAAAAAAGAGGCTTTTTAAATTTAGAAATTCGTATTTTTTTTTTTAGAGTTTTCATCATTACGGTTTCACCTCTTAATTTTAAATAAATCATATTTCTCAAGGCTCTCTGCAATTCATAATCTTTAAAAGTAACCAAATGAGTTAAAATTCCTATCTTCCTTCGAGTAGCAGCTTTGATTATCTTGTCGTTGAGATAAATATAACCTAAATGCAAATTCCTTTTATTGTTAAATTGTGTCTTATCAAGGAAAAGATCATGTATTAATCCAATTCTAAATTTACTACCACGTTTAGAGTTATAAATATTTTGATGGGTTAGTGTAGCACCTCCAATTATTCTATTGTCTTTTTTTATTAGAACATAAGTAGGTCTATGTTGGTTTGCGGGAACTTTTATGCGTGCCCATTCAAATTTTCTTTTATCATATATTGGAAAGCCGGTGTAATAATTCGGCATTATCTTATTCACAGCTTTCATATATTCGAAATGCTTTCGATTATTATTTATTTCAAAGGAAAAGTCCCTAAAGAAAGGATTAAGTTTAATTATTATTCTATTCAATATTCGGGGGAGATATGAAATAGTGAAAAATACAGGAAAGAATATCAAAGACGCTAAGATGTCTTTCATCAATTTGAATAGATTAGGGAATTGTATAAATGCATATGCTCTATCAACATCAAAATAACCTAATCTTAAATAAATCTTTTTTCTCGCATGGCCATTATAGTCAGCAGTAAGTATTGAAATATCACAACCCTTTTTTTCCATATAATTAATTGACAACTTCATTAAATTTGTTCCTATGCCTCTTTTTATATAGTCTGGATGACAAGACACATCGTTAATATCTCCTACTAAATATTTATTGCCATTAAAGGGGATTTTCTCAATTAGATTAACATAAACTGCTCCAACAATTTTTTTATTATCAAGATCTTCAGCAATTTGGCACATCTCGGGTTCAAATCCAGGCGATTGAAAATATCTCCAATACCAATTTTTAGTTGTTCTAATTACACTTAAACCATTCATTTGAAAGGCTCTGTTGAATAAATCAGCTAACTGCGGGGCATCTCCTTCCTGATAATGGCGATATATGATATTTAACATATTCATACACAATTAAATCGCTATTAAATACTTATTAAAGGTGTTCATATAAATTAATATCTTTTAAAACAGAATTTAATTTGGAAAAAAGACCTGTAATAAGACTTAATTCTTTTTTTGACATTAAAGCTCTCTCAAATACATTTTTATAAGCTAGAAATACATTTTCTTCTTTATGACTTCTTATTTTCAATTTGTCGATTAAATTCTTTACGAATGAATAAAGTAAATTGCGATCTTCTTTATCTGCAAGTAAAACCGGATGCTCACCTCTTCCGATATCTATCAAATTGATTTTCTTGAAAACTTCATATAGTATTATCCCGCAGGCATGTGATAAATTTAATGCAGAATATTCATTACTAGCAGGAATTCTTAAAATAATGTCCGCACAACTTATTTCTTCATTTGTTAAGCCCCTTGATTCACGACCAAATAGTATTGCAATATTCCGCCCTTTTTCCGATACTGGAATTGTTAAATCTTCAGGAAATATTGCCAACCTTCTGATATTTGTATTTCTCATACCTCTTGCTGTCGTAGCTATTACTAAATCGAATTTCTTTAGATAATTACTAAAACCAGATATATATTGATTTTCATCCTCTGCTTCAATAATATCTGCGGATAAAAGAATCTCTTTTCCGTGCATTGCGAATCCTTGAGCTTCATAGCTCTTAATCGACTTCTCATCCGCAATTGGATTATAAATTACGAGTTTTTCGAAATTGAAATTTTTCATTATACGTGCAATAGATCCGATATTTCCAGCATGTTCAGGACGTACTAAAACTATAGTAAACGAGATATTTTTATATTCATCATTGAGCTGTGTTTCTTGAAAATTATTGATTTCTCTATGAATTTTTTTCTTATTCAATTTAACTCTAGCTCTTTTAGTTTTTAAAATTTTATAGTAAGCAAAACATAAAAGACTTAAAAATTTTTGTTCTGCCTAATTGTCCTATGAAAATAGTTATATAATTTAAATCTATATTATCTAATGACAATTTTATATTCAATAAAATTTTAAAAACAAAAATGTTTTAACATTATATATTAAACTATAAGACCTATTTATGCAATTCAAATCAAATCACAATGAGTAAAAATATCAAAAATAAGCTACATTTTATAAATATTTCTAAAGAAGAAATGACCTTTTTTGAATGGAAACCCCCTCGATCCTTTAAAAGTTATATTTTAGATGTGAATATAGTTAAAGATAACACGACTCAAGATATTTTCTTTCATTTAAATAAAGGAAATATGAAAATGGTTTATATTCGTAAAGGAATTCTTTTATATACGATCGGATCTGATCAAGACGTGCAATATCAACTCTTAGAAGCTTTATTAGAACAGATAGATAAAAAATTTCACGAAATTTGGGACATTGATGTGATTCTTTCTTATGGAAATGTTTCTTCTAATATATTCAAAGATTTTACAACTCACGTGAATGAAATCATAGAAAATTGTAATGAATTAATCAAAAAAGTTGATGTATATTGTAGAGTGTGTAAAAAAACTCTCATGTTATATGTAAAAAATAGTATTATTGAAAATGCGGTTTCTTTTCCTGTACCACTTGTTTTCACTCATAGAGGGCACGCTTTAGTAACCTATATCGATCAAAATTTTGTCGTGCGTGGTGTAGAATTAGTCAATATCACAGGGTAATAATTTAAAATGAAAGAAGAAAATAATTCTAAAGAAGAAATTTTCTTTGAGGATATTGTAAAAAAAAGTAAGACAGGGATTACTTTTCCTAAAAGTTTAAGAGATGAATTATTCGCAGAAAATCAAGATATTTTCTTCAAAATGACTGTGCCTCAAGAAAAAGACAAAATCATTCTGGAAATAGTATCAGAAGAACAAGCTAAACTGCTTTCTGATAAATTAAAAAAGCAAAAACCTCAAGTATCAAGATCAAAGAAACAGGAAATAAAGAGTATAGAAAAAAAACCTGTTAGCTTGCAACCGAATTGGGGGGAATATTTTGTCTATGATTTTGATAATCAAGAAAAAGTACAACCCATATTAGAGTCTGCGTTCTATAAATTTGCAGAAAAGCCTCCAAATTTAGAAGATGCAATGGGCAGAGTTAAATACGCTTTAATTTCCTTCTTAAGTTCAACAAAGACTGATAATGCTAAATTATATTTTTCTATCATTAAATTCCTCGTTGATGTCATTGAAAAATTTAATCAACCTAATTTAATTGATTGGATCTTTGAAAAAATTATCCCAAATATTAAGAGTAAATACTTATACGAATTAGCTTTATTAGAGATGGTTGATATTAGTCTTAGGACAAAGCGATTTGAAAAGGCTGAAACCTATATCTTTTATGTTTTAAAAAATATTGATGATTACCCGAAAAGCGAGATGTACAATATTATGAACTCATTTAAACAGCTGGTTAAAACAATTCTAAATGTTGAGAAAACACATGAGATAGAGAGATCAACTAAGATTGATATATTACTTAAAGAAAAGCTATTAGAATATGGAGAAGGGGCTGAAGATATTGATTATAAGATTCAAATTGTCGAATTTTTAGAGGATTTAAATTATATCGAACTCGCTTATAAATTAGCTAAGGATATTCAAGTGAATTTACCTTCAGAGAGTGTAAGAATTGAGGAAGTTCGAAAAATAGTAAGACGACTACACTCCGCACCGATAACAGAACAAAAAGATGTTAATTAATATTTTAAAATTGATTATTATTCATCTTCAAATCGTTCTTTAATTTGTTTAGGTCCATGGTTAATAATTTCTTGCTCTTTGCGCTTTATTTCTTTTTGTTTCAATTCTAATTCAATATTGGTTATTTGCTTCTCTTTTTCAATTAATTCTTCTTTTAATTTAATTGCTTTCTCTTTTTCAAGAATAGCTTTTTTTTCTAATTCTTTTTCCTTCTCTTCTAACTCTAATTTTTTCTTTTCAATTTCTAAATCTACTTTTTTTAGTTCTAATTTCTTATCAAGAATTTCTTCTTCTGATTTTTCTAACTCTTCTGTTGTGATTTCTTCTTGAGCTTTTTCAATTAATTCTATTTCTTTATCTTCCAATAATTCTTTTTTTATTTTTAGTGCCTTTTCTTTTTTTTCAATAGCTTTTTCTTCTAATTCTTGCACTTTTTCTTTAAGCTCTAATTGTTCTTTTTTTAGCTCTATTTTTTTCTTTTTTAATTCACTTTCTTCCTTAAAGATTTTTTCTTCTGCTTCTGCCTCTTTACCTTCTTCTTCTACAATCTCCTCAATTCTTTCAACTGTTACAATAGACTTTAAGATAAGATCTATTCTTTTCTTTAATTCTTCTTTTTCAGGACAACTTTTTGCATATTCTTTTAGAATATGAGTTATTACTGAAGGTGATTTCTTTCCAATCACTTTTAAAACTTGTATTGCTTTTTCAACTACGAACTCCTTCTCGTCATTTAGTTTAGATACTATTGCTTCAAAAAGAGATTGTTGTTCAATATCTAATTTCTCGCCTCCAGCCATAAAGATTAAAAGTTGTAAATTAGCCTCTCGAACATTTGGATCATCTGAATTCAATAAATTTTCGCTGTAGGGTAAAAATAAATCGCCCTCGTTCTCACATATATCTTTTAATAATAAAAGAAATGAATACCGTAATATTGGGTCTTTTTTGGAGAGATTTTCAATCAAACCAGGAATATCGATAATATTATTTTCTATAAGAAATCTTATTACAGTTCTTCCTCCATGAAGAGGTGAAATTGTTTCTATAATATTTTCGAGTGCTTCTATATAATTCTCTTCCGTAGTTTGGTTTAAATAATGAGCAATTCTTTTCACAGCATCATCAATCTTTCCCTCTCCAATCAATTCTTTCACTTTTTCCATTTCTCTTCGCTCATTTTCGGTTTCTGTCATTTTAACCTCATTTTTTATTGATTTATTTAAATTTTATTCCATTTAAATGCAACTCATAATAGTCAAAATATAATCGATAAAGGAAATTGAATAAAAGCCTTAAATCCCTATACTTTAATGAATTTATTTTTTTTACGCCACTATAATTATTTGTTTCCAAATTTAAATATAATTTTATTACGAGATTATGAGTATATTGATTAATATTTAGGGAGATTTTTTTACTAATTTCTAACAAAGCATCAAGATCTTTTGGAAATATATTCCAGAAATAATCATCCAATTTTGACAAATTTTCTTCCATATTTGGATCGCTGGAAATATTAGAGACTACATCCCTTGGCACAACTGCGGAGATTTCTACAAATTTTAGAGGATTATATTTTACTTTAAAATCTGGAAAGAAAAGTCTTCGGTAAAGTTCACATAAACTATATAAAATTTCTAAACTTACTATATTTTCTTTATTAGCATTACAAAGCGCATATTTTTCGTTAATAAAAATAACATGAATCCTTTCACCATACTTGAAAATAATATAATTTTCAGTTAATTGATAGTGAAAATCTTCGCCTTTTTCTATTCTTTCATTAAAAATCTTTAATAAATCGTCCCAATTCTTAAATGAAATGAATTTATTTAATTTTCGATAATCTCCATGAAAAAACACATCTAGAAAATCAATTAAATATAAATATGCATCAATAGGTTTGTAAACAACAGTTTTCCCGTAAAAATCTCGATATAATACATTTTTATGAACGCTATAGCAAAATTTTGGAATATCATCTATAGTTAAATTGTTTTTTATTCGCAGTCTAAGTAAAAATCTCCGGGTGCACATAGGAGTTAGTGTACAAGCTATACGATCTATCTCACATTCTTCAAAACATAACTTATCAATTCTCTTTATTAACATGTAAAGTAATTCTGTATTCAATTTGTCATTTGAGGTGTTTTCTAAGAATTTTTCAATGTTTTCAGGATCTAGGGGCATATTCTAAAAATTTTGGAAAGCAAATATTATTCTTAAAGTTACCATAATTATGAACTTAAATATTATTTATTATTTTTCGTGAAAATACCATTATATCGATGTTTGAGAAATTATTAATATGAATTATTTCTTCTTATCTAATATATTTAATTTCAATTAATAGTTCCATTGAATTTTTTAACTATTGTAAAATGGATGAAAAGAATAATTCTGAAAAAAAGGAAAGATTTACAGCTCCAGAGCAAATAAAATTTCGTAAAGAAATCTCAGTGAAATCCCTCCCTAAAACACCCTTTTCAGAAAAATCAGTTGAATCAGAGAAATCCTCACCAAAATTATCATTGAAACCAGAAGATATTAAATTAAGTTTTAAAAGTAAGATTGAGAGAATTCAAAAAGTTAAGAGCAATATAACCATTAAATCCACCACAGAAAAACCAATCGAGGGAGAAAAACTTCCTGTTAAACCTTCTTTAAAAATTCCATTTAAAATTCACAAACCAAACTTAACGGATGAAATAGCTATAGATAAAGAATTTAATTGGGTAAATAAATTGCAACAGTTTATTGAGAAAAGAGATAGTACATTGAAAACTAGATTATGTGAGAGATTTATTTCCGAATTGTTAGATTCTTTAAAAGAACCATTAAAATTGGAAGATCTTAAGTATGCTGCAGATTGTTTTGTACAGTTAGAAAATTTATAAGATATAAAAATTTATTAAATTTAGAGAAAACTCTAAATTTACATTCATATTATTTTCTTTAGGTGAACAGGGATTGGGAGAAGATATTGATATAAAATTAGTGGTTCTAGGAGAGGGAAATACAGGGAAAACATCGCTAATAAATAAATTTTTGGGCAAAGAGATTTCAGATAGTTATGTCCCAACAATTGGATATAAGATAAACCAGAAAGAATATATTTTAGAAAACAAGAAAATTCGAATAAATATTTGGGATTGCTGTGGTAAAAAAGCCTTCAATGAGGTCAATCCTACGGTCTATAAAAATATTGATGGTGCATTTTTAGTTTTTGACCTATCTAGACCAGAAGAAACGATAAAAAATCTAAAAAAAGATCATGTTAAACACTTAGATTATTATGCTAAAGGAGTAGAGGAAGGAATTCTCTTTATAGTTGGAAATAAATTAGATTTAGTTTTAGTTAATAAGGATTTAGAACCTGTAAAAAATTATTTATCTGAAGATGATTTAATAATAGCCATGTCCGCTTTGACTGGAGAGAATGTAAATGAATGTTTTGAATTGTTAGTCTATACAGTATTAAAGCAAACTAATAAAGATGAAGTTGCTAAAGAATTCATACAATTCATTGGTAAAACAGAGGAAGAATTAATAAATCAAGTGATAGATATAGCGAATATTGATATACTTTTACTAAAAGAAAAAGTAAAACTTATAGAAAAATGATTCATGTAAGAACGGAATTTGCTTTTTAATAATCCCAAATTAAATAGTTTTAAATAAATCCTTTAAAACTATTATTTATAAGATAAATTTATTCTTATTATAATATAATAAGAAGACTAAATGAGGGAGTATTTTAAATTAAAAATATGGATAAAGAAGATGAAGAGGAGGATTATTATGCTCCTATCGTGCCCCCTCCTCGCATAACCCGCACAATTCCCTTAGATTCAGAAGAATTATCTCAAGATCTATTAAAAAAGTTAGAAAAAATTGATACTGAAAATGTTAAACCTATTATCATCAAATGTGAGAGATGTAATAAATACGTTTTACTCCCAATTCCAATTCAGCCGGTTTTAGACTCAGAAAAAAGAGAGGTTCTTATTAACTATGTTCATGAAGACAAAAAAAACAATGATAAACATTGCCTATTATTTGAAGTGGATCACAATTTTAATATAATATTACCAAAGATAATTGAAGTTATTATTTCTACAAAAAAAGAAGAAAATGAGGAGACTGAAAAATCCCCAGGTATTACGTATGTCTTAATTAATTGTGAAGTATGTAATGAAAATATTCATGTACCGGTTCCAAATAAAATAATTGAAGAATCAAAATTACCAAAAACTCCCATTACTTATGTTCATAAAGGTAAAGAAAATGATGATCCTCACTCTGTTATTCTATATTTAGATAGCAATTTCGCCGATCGAGATACAAGATTTCCAGATGTTCTTATCCTATATCTATTTCCTTATTGGTTAAAAAAGAAATTTTATTTCACATAAAAATATGTAAAATTCTAAAAATCATCTCTTAATTAAAAGGATAGAAACTAAGACCTTACCCTTCTAGTAATTACTTGGTTAATAATTAATGTTTAATTATTTAATAAAATAGTAAAATTAGAATATTTAAGATATTATATATTTCAAAGTTGATAATTTATGGTAAATTGTTTAATTGTTGGTCATGGAGCAAGAGAACACGTAATAGGTGAATCTTTAGTTCAAAGTGGCGCTAATTTATTTGCCTTTATGAGTTTTAAAAATGCAGGTTTAGAAGATTTAAGCAAAGGGAACATAAAAATTCATTCTGAAACTGATTTCAAAGAAATAATTGAATTTGCAAAAGATAAAAAAATTGACTTTGCAGTTATCGGCCCAGAAGCACCCTTATGCGTGGGAATTGTAGATGCTCTAGAAAAAAGTAATATCCCTTGTATTGGTCCAAAAATAGAGGCTGCCCAATTGGAAGGTTCAAAAATATTCACCCGAAATTTGCTTAAAAAATATAAAATTCCCTCAAATATTGAAAGTGAGAGTTTTAACTCAATGGACGGCCTAAAAAGTTATATTAAAGATTTAGGTAAGGAAAATATTGTTGTAAAACCTGATGGTTTAACTGGTGGAAAAGGTGTCAAAGTATATGGAGATCACCTTTTTTCTACACAAGATATTTTAGATTACTGTCAAGAAATAATAAATCAGAAAAGCCCATTTATTCTGGAAGAAAAATGCAATGGAGAGGAATTTACATTACAAACCTTTGTCGATGGGACAAATGTCATTAGAACACCTTTAGTTCAAGATCATAAAAGAGCATATGAAAATGACGAAGGGCCGAATACTGGAGGGATGGGATCGTATTCCATGGAAAATCACCTTATGCCTTTCATTGATAAAAATGATGTCGAAATGGCCTTAGAAGACATGAAAAAAGTGGTTGCTGCAGTTAAAGCAGAAACAGATGTAGAGTATAAAGGTTTTTTATACGGTCAATATATGAAAACGTCTAAAGGTATAAAATTAATTGAATTTAACGCTAGATTTGGAGATCCTGAAGCAATGAATGTTTTACCTCTCTTAAAGAGTAATTTTGTAGACATTTGCCAAGGAATAATAGACGGGAAATTAACTAATAATGTAGAATTTGAGAAAAAAGCAACGGTCTGTAAGTATTTAGCTCCCGAGGGATATCCGGTTTCACCAAAAAAAGATGAAATAGTAAAAATTGATGTAAATAAAATGGAAAAGATTGGAGCTAAATATTATTATGCTTCAGTTTATAGAGATAATGATAAGATCTACACTACTACATCGAGAGCAATTGGAGTCTTAGGTATAGCTGAAAACCTTGAAAATGCAGAAAAAATCGCAGAACAAGGTGTAAGTTGTGTTGAGGGAAAATTATTCCACCGAAAAGATGTGGGTACTCAACAATTACTTCAGAAAAGAATTGAGCACATGAATTCAATCTTAAAGAAGTGATTTAGCGAGAATCTTTACTGCTATATTATTTTATATTTTATAATAATCATTTTATAATAGTATTATACTTTCTTTTAAATTGAATAATGTCAGAATCTTGGGACTCTAAAAATAAAAAATTCAACTCATTAATTAAACAGTTATTCCATGCTGATAATTGGCAAAAAAGAGCAGAGGCTGCCCGTGAGCTAGGGTTAATGAAAGATGGAAGAGCTGTAAACTTGCTCTGTCGTGCGCTAAAATCAGAAAAAGACAATTTGGTTCAAAATCGAATTATTGAAGCAATGGGCAGGATTGGAGATTGTCGAGCAACTATGCGCATCATTGAAAAACTTGAAGAGCATCTTAATCAAGAAACTATTGACAAATATAGAATAATTTACATTATAGAGAGCCTTATGAATATTAAAGATAAAAGAGCTTTAGCTTCAATTGGTCAATTTTTAAACAATTCTGACGAGGATTTAAAAAAATTAGCAGAAAACGCATTTGATATAATAGAACCAAATTGGCGCCAAATAGTAAAGCAGGAAAGAAAAGAGAAATCAATAGAGGAAATTTTTAAAATTTAAATATATATTTATACTGACTTCCACAAACTCGATTTTTATCTACGGAAACCGAAATTAATAAATAATGCTTCTTTTGTAATAATAAATTCTATGAGATCTATTTTCCAAAATGAGAAGTGAAAGGAATTTTTTCAATAAGAATCAAACTCATATCAATAATACTGCTGAAAATGAGCGATTTAGTAGATTTTCAACTATTATATATTCAATTAGGGCCATCTGCATAATTTTTATCATAATATTTCACATAGGATATTGGTTTCTTACAATTAGACATTATTCCAATATTTATCTTCTAATGATTTACGATATCGCGAATATCGGACTTGATCTCTTTTTTTTTTTAAGTGGTATGTTATTAGTTATTAACATACTAAATCGTAATTATGAAAATCTTTCTTGGCTAAATTGGTATAAAAAGCGTGTAATGAGAATTTTTCCGGCTTATTGGCTAGTGCTTTCGGTAATAATTTTTCTTGAATTTTTAATATTTGGTAATATTTACGAATTATGTGCAATTTTAATTAATTTTAGTGGATTTCAAGCTTTATATATAGACAATCCAAATTTCATTCTTATTCATTTTATTTATTGGTATATTACTGTAATATTAAGTTGCTACATAATATTTCCATTACTGTTTATTGCTTTAAGAAAAAATTTTAAAGGATCAATTTTAATAGGAGTTATTTTATTTGCGCTTTTTTTTTATTTTAACGCTAACTTTGAAATAATTATAAAATTTTTATCAAAGATTACAACCATACAACAGGGAACAATCAAGTTTTATTTTTATAAATATTTTGTTTTTTTCTTTGGAATGGTTTTTGGCTATTGGATTGGAGAAAATAATATGGAAAATCTTGAAAAAATGTATGAATTAAAAATAGGAATAACTCTTTTTATTCTCTTAACAATTACATTCTTAATGATTATAGAAGGTTATTCCAGATGGTTTTTCCCATTTATAACTTTTATTTTTATTCCATTTCTTCTATTTATATTCAATAAATTTTTTAAAGCCAACAAATTTCTAACGTTCTTTGGAAAAAGATCTTATGAAATTTATTTAGTCCACAGTTTCATACATATTATACTTTTCCATTTCTTTTTTGATTTAATATCTTTGCCTGTGGACCTTGTTTTTGAACTATTGATCTTACCAATTTGGTTAATATTTATTTTCTTTTTTGCTTATTTGTTTCATAATTTAGTGAATCAAATTATAAGAAAAGAAGAAATTCATATATATATATATGTATTTGCTTTAAGCTTATTTATTTTTACATCTATATGTATTTTCTTAGCTTTTATTTTATCATTTATATTCGCTCTATGCATATATGGGTCCATTATCTTATTTCTAATATTATTTAATATATTTTATAAAAAAAGATCAAAAAGATTTGAAAATTTGAATCAAAATTAAATCAAATACTTAGGTAATAAAAATTTAATAATAAGGTTATTTAAAATATTCTTATTCTTTATATCTTGTAATTATTAATCTATCTTTAAACGTTGAAGAAAAAAAATATTTGTTGTTGGGATTTAGAAGGCCCGATATCTGTGTTAGATTTCGCAGCCGAAATTGGAAGGATTTTAAGTAAGAAACCTGAATTAAATTTACAAAATTACAATATGGGCGATTTTTTTTTCATGATTTCAAACTACGATGATTATCTCATTGATACTCCAGGAGTTAAAGAAAAATTAGGGATTCCAGAATATCAACCAGGGGATACTCTTAGAATTATGGCTCCCTTATATGTAGCATGTTTTACAGATGAAGAACTAATAAATTTTGCTCGAAAAAATCTTGGATTACTCCCTGATAGTAAAGAATTAATGGTAAATTTACATAAGAACTGGAATATATTTGTTATATCAACAAGTTATACTCACTTTGCTCATAATGTAACTAGTGTTTTAAATATCCCAAAAGATCATGTATATTGTACAGATTTAAATATAAAAGAATTAAAAAAAGACTTAACAACTATCGAAAAAAGTGTAGATCTTCTGGTAAGAGACATATTTCAAAAATATGAAAATAATAATAAAAAACTTGAAACTGTTATTGAAGATTTAAACCACTTTTTTTGGAAAGGTATAGAATCCGATTATATTAAAGTAATGAATAGAGTGAAAGTTAGGGGAGGAAAAAGAAAAGAGCTAGCAGTAGAAGAAATCTCTGAGAGAACCAATGTACCTATCTCGGATATGATTGCATTAGGTGATTCTATCACCGATATCAACATGCTTCAAAGATTAAATGATGACGGGGGAATTGCTGTTTCGTTTAATGGAAATCGATTCAGTGCTGAACGTGCTAATGTTGTAGCCACTACACCAAATAACCTTGGAGTTTTACCTATTTTTGAATCAAAGACCGATATTGAGCAATTCCTCGAAGATTGGGAAGCTGAATATAATAGCTTTAAAAATAGTCCTAAAAAAATACCTAATGGATTAATTTCAAAACAGTCTAAGGATTATATGATTCATTATAATTTTGTTCCTGAACTTAGGAATTTAAAAAACAAATCAGAAGCGCAGAAAAAAGAAATTATATCTCGGCAAGAAAAAATGCGCAAACTTGTAAGAGGTTGGGCCGGAAATCTAGGTTAAATTTTTATTTTTATTCCTTTTTATTGAATAGGAAAATGCTTCTTATAATATTTTATTCCAAAATAAAAATATCGCAATTTCTTAATACACTTTCTAATTATAATGCTAACAATAAAACATATAAGAATAATTAATATGTAATGAAAAATGGGTTGAACATTCAAAATCGATAAGAAAAATACAAAATAACTTAGAAAAAATATTGAAATAACTATATTAAGAATGTAAAAATCAGTCATTTTCTTACTATATGATAAAAACTCGTTAATTTTTATTTTTTCATAACAATCACAGCAAATTAAAGGCATTTCAACATCGTAAGTTTCTTTATAATAAATTTTGTGGATAATAGAGAGCATTCTATCAATTTTTTTTCCACATAATCTACATAAATATCCTTTTTTTAACCCTCTGTTAAAAATTTCATCTATTCTTGTTTTTGAAAAATAACATTCATTATTCTCGTAATGGGAACATGTTTTACAAGTTAATTCAGCGTCTAAATATAAATCTTCAAAATAATCGCAAGGTCTAATTAAATGATCGTAATTGGAGTGATTTTTACAAATTACTCGCCCTTTTTCATCAATTTCAAACGAAAGTTCTTCATTTCCCATTTTTATAAATTAGAGTTTAATTTATGATTAATTTAAACCCTGAATATATTAAAATCATTCTTAAATTAAATTTATAGAGACGATATAAGAATTTAAATATGAACTTATTTATAATAATAAAGGAAATGAAAATGTTACAGGATATATAATGTTTGAATATATAAAAGAGACAGAAAGGTATTATCATATATTAAATGAAACTGACGCTAATGGATTGACTAATATTGTTAAAAAATGGAATAAATCTTTTAATATAGGAGAAATAATCCCTTACAAGCCAATATTATATGACAATCATATAGTTATCGAAGAAAAAAAAATATCTAGAATAGGAATAAAAATAGATAAAAATTGCCCTAAAATCCCAAAAGAGATAAATGAGTTTAGAAATTTAAAACACCTCTATATCTACTTGAATGATTTAGATTTAAATTTTGAGGCACCACAAACAATATCTCCTAATATTGAAACCTTATATGTTTTTATACATGGGAATAAAGAGAAGTATTATATTAATCATCTTAACTGTCTGCCAAATCTAATATTATTATTCATATATAGTGAAGGGAAGAGATGGCTATCCGATCCAAAAACATTTACTCCGTATACAAAACCTCTGATAGTACTTCCGGAGAATATTTGTACCTTAAGAAAATTGGAATACCTCAAAATTGGATTCTGTAATATTAAACATTTGCCTGAGTCATTAAATAACTTAGCCCATTTAAAAAGACTAATAATAAATGGCTCAAACCTAAAGCGTCTACCCGAGCAGATTCTTAATCTAAAATCTATTGAAACCTTGAATTTAGAAAACACATATTTAGAAGTTCTTCCGAAATCACTTTTAAGCAATAAAAGCATAAGATCTTTTACTTGCGAACCTTATTTAATAACGGAAGAAATAAAAAAATGGATAGAAGCTCGAGAGCTTATACCTTTCGGTGAAAAGGGGTATAAAGAGATACTTTTTTTTGATTAAATTAGTCTTAAGTTATATATCAAAATTTTTATCCTAAGATGGTTTTCTTTCTTTATTTTTAGTTAAATATATGGAGTTAATAGTTAAGTTTCATAAGAATATAAATAACTGAACCGAAATTAGAAGATGAATGGATTGATTAATTTTTTCTATATAAAATAAAAGCTTTTAATACACTAGTATGTTATTTTTATCTATCATTTAAAATAAATGATTAAAAAAAAATAAAAAGATAGGTTGATAAGTGATGGTTGATATGGCGCTTGCGGCAGAAGTTAAAGCACTTAGAGATAAGGGTTTGGGCGATGACCCAAAGTTAGTTCTCAAGATTTTTGAACTTATGAAGCAAGCATCAGCAGAGATTGAAGACTTACAGGAAGAATTAGAAGATATTGATGAATTTATTGGACAAATGGTGGTTGAAGACAAAGGTTTTAAGTGGTGGGTCAAAATAGGAGACGGAAATTTTGACTATGGCGAGGGTGAGACATCCGATCCATCTTTCACTATGAGCGCAAATTGGGAGACTATGGGAGGTCTTATGTCAGGCGAAGTTGATGGAACGAGCGCTTACATGAGCGGGGACTTAAAGATTGAAGGTAACCTTCAAGATACAATGGCCTATGGTGAATATTTAGCGTTCGCAGCAGAAACTATGTCAGAGATGGATCCTGATAAATAATCTTATAATGAGTTTAATAACAAAAATTATTCTTTTTTTTTGCTTGGTTTTTTAATTCTTTTCTTTTTTTTATTTTTAAAAAAGGAAAATAAAAATATCGAATTCAAGTTCGTTCATTATTCGATCAAATATATTCAGTATACATAGATTTTTTTATATTTAATGATTTGGTTAAATTAGTCAAAAAATCTATTAAATTTTAAAATAATTCTTAATTTCGAGAGTAAGATCAAAGATTTCTTCATTTTTTTTATGAATAATATAAATTTAATGAAATCTAAGTGAAGTGAATTAAATGACAAGGGAGGAATCGGAGGAGGAATTAAAAGGATTTAAAAAAAAATATGAAAGAATCATTAAACATTTGGATATTGGTTATTTTAAATCTGATGCTAATGGAATTATATTAGATCATAATCCTAGCTTTAGCAGAATATTGGGTTACGATCCTAATGAGAATTTAGTAGGAGTCTCATCTACAGACTTATGGGCTAATCCTGAAGATTTTAATAATTATCTACAGGAATTAATTGAAAAAAGGAGTTTAGAAAGTTATATACACAAAGCAAGAAAGAAAAATGGAGAAATTATTATTTTGAACACCCATTCACACGTATATTTTAATAAAGAAAAAAATACATTTGAAGCAGAAGGCACTATCTTCGATATTACTGAGAAATACGTTTTAGAGCAAAAATTAAAAGAATCTGAAAAAAATTATAGAAATATTATAGAAAATGCTCAAGATGCTATAGTTATATTTGGATTTGATGGAAAACTTAAATATACTTCTCCTCAATTAAGTAAGATGTTGGGAAGAGACATAGAACTTGGAACTAGAGCTTTTGAGGGTATCCATCCAGATGACCAAAAAGTTTTGGTTGAAGCTTTTGAAAAAGCCGTTAGAGAAAAAGGGACTTATACAAATGAGGATTTCGAATTTAGAGCTATTCATAACAATGGTCACTATATTTGGTTATCAAGTTCAACGAAAAATTACTATGATGATGAGGGAAATCTGGATGGGTTTATCGCATTATTAAAAGATATTACAGACAAAAAAGAAGCACAGAAAAAATTATTGGAATCTGAGACCAAGTATAAAAATATTATTGAGAATTCCAAAGATGCAATTGTTATAATAGGTCTTGACGGAAAGTTTAAATACATTTCTCCTCAATTATCCAAAATGGTGGGTAGAGAAGTTAATCTCGAAACTGAATTATTATCCAATATTCATCCAGAGGATCAAAATATTTTAATAGAATTGTACTCTAATGCTGTAAAAGAAAAAGGCGTTCTGACAGGTCAAGATGTCGAATTTCGCACATTGCATAATGATGGATATTATATATGGTTGTCTAGCTCTTCGAAAAATTATTATGATGATGAGGGAAATGTAATAGGGTTCATTACATTATTAAGGGATGTTACTGATAAAAAAGAAGCTGAACAAAAATTAAGAGAATCGGAAAAAAAATATAGAGAAATCCTCGATAATCTAGAACAAGGCTATTATGAGGTAGATATCAGGGGAAATTATACATTAGCAAATGAATATTTTGCTAAATATTACGGAACCACACCAGATGAAATGATTGGGAAGAACTATAAAGAATTTTTAAATAAGGAAGCAGAAAATAATCTGTTTAAGGTATATAATAAAATTTATAGAGAAAATATTCCAAAAATGACGCGCCAATTTGAAATTACAGATCGAGATGGATTAAAACACGCTTTTGAATTAATAATTTATTTAAAACGCGATTCGAATGATAAAAAAATTGGCTTTTATGGTACATTATATGATATTTCAGAAAGAAAAAAATGG
>JAHPZI010000008.1:0-68031 GCA_019058295.1 Promethearchaeota archaeon
ATGACCTTAGGAAAGTATTTTAAAATTATTTATTCATCAAAGGGTTTAAAGGCTAGAATTATAAATATTTTAAAATTTAAGTTTGACAGAAATTTAACCCGTGAATTATATCATTTAAAAGCTTTCTACAGACAGTCTAAATATTTTTAAGATTTAATTTCTTTGTCAATTCTTTATATCTTGAGCGAAGGGTTACTTCTGTGACTCCTATTGTTTTAGCAATTTGATTTTGTGTCACTTTTTTGTCTTTAATCTTACATGCTAAATAAAGAGCTCCAGCAACTATTCCTTTCGGATCTTTTCCACTAGTATTTAAATTAGATTTAAATGCTTTTAAAAGCCTGAGCGTAATTTTTTCTACCTCGGCATCTAATCCCATTTCTACAATAAATTTGGGTACAAGAGCGATTGGATCTGTATTCGGTACTTTTAATTCTAATTCTCTTATTAAAGCGCTATAACATCTTCTTACTTCCTTAGCTTCTACCGAAGCTTCGTCTATGACTTCTTGAAGTGTTCTTGGAAGCTTCACCATTCTTATAGCAAAATATATACATGCTGCGATCATTCCGTTAATGGATCTACCTTTAAGCAATTTCTTTTCAAAAGCTCTTCTATAAAGATGCATAGCTTCTAATTTAATATAATCAGGTAAATTCAAATTGGTACATATCCTTTTTAATTCAGTAGTAGCGATTAAAAGGTTTCTTTTTTGCCATGATATTCGAGTGTCCCATTTAGCAGCTCTTTTTAAATCTGGATTAATGATATTTTTATTGTCTATGACTGTAGTAAATCCCATGTCGGGCAATAAACTTGAAATGGGAGCTCCAGTGGTTTCTCTTTGATTTTTTTCCAGCAAAGTGAAAGCCCTTCTTCCGCTATGAGAGAAATCTATTGATCTTTCATCTACAACTAAACCACATTCCCCACATATTATATCCCCATTTTCAGGAAGGGAAATAATTTGTCCCCCACACTCGGGACATGTCTTAATATTTTTATTTATATCTGAAAGCGTAATTATAATATCACCATACTCCTATAAACCTGTTTGTTTTAATTTATCTAATAATTCTTTTTGAGTCTTATTTAATCTATTTGGAACTTTAATTTTTATTTCCACTAAAAGACAGCCTCTTTCATTAGAATTAATTTTATAAAATCCTTGATTTTTTAATCTTAATACTGAAGAATCATGAGTTCCTTCTGGTACGGTGACGTTTAGATTTTTTTCTATACCAGGTACTTGTATTTTACCTCCAAGTACCGCCGTGGTAAATGGAATCTCTTGGACAACATATAAATCATCATCCTTCCTTTTAAATATAGGATGTTTTTTTACATGAATTGAAATATATAAATCTCCTGAAGCACCTCCATTTTCTCCAGGCATTCCTTTTCCTTTAAGACGTAATTTCTGATCATCTCTAATACCTCTCGGGATCCTAACTTTCAATTTTTGAGTTTGACCAGAGACAGGATCTCTATACTGAATTCTTCTTTCTCCACCATTAAAGGCATCCATAAAATTAATTTCCATATCATAACGCAAATCATCACCTTCTCTTGGTGCATTCCTAAATGGACTTGATCTAGCTCTCGTGCTCCCTCCTCTATTGGAAAACACATCAAAAATATCGCCTAAATCATTAAAAAAGTCAAAACCACCCGAACCACTTCGAGAATTTTTATGGTTACCAAATATTTCATTAAAATCAAATCCTCCAGGTGCTCCCGAGGTTGAATAATAATAGGTTGTTCCGTCTGGCGATCGATATCCTTGTCCACCTTGCGGAGATCCTCCACCCCATTGCTGATATGAAGTAGGATCACCATCAACTACTCCAAATTTATCGTACATTTCTCTTTTCTTATCATCATTTAAAATACTATACGCTTCGTTTATTTCTTTAAATTTTTCACCAGATTTAGGTTCATCCGGATTTACATCAGGATGATATTTTCGAGCCATTTTACGAAATGCTCTTTTGATTTCTTCCTTTGAAGCGTTCTTATTTATTCCCAATATTTTATAATAATCTTTTGCCATATTTTACAACCTTTTTCTTGTTATCTTGAAAAATTAAAAAAAAATAATTAATTAAAAAAAAAACTCATTTAATTTATTCATACTCAGCGTCTACCACATCATCTTGTCCCGTAGCTCTTCGGAATTTTTCTTCTTCAATCTCATCTTGCGTCTTACCTTGATAATCATAAGATGCGCCTGGCATGTCACCCATTCCACCAGGTGGAGCACCTTGATATCCACCAGTATATGCACCTTGACCTGGTTGTTGTCCGTACATTCTTGCTGAAACATCATGTAAAGCAGTTTGTAATGCTTCCATAGAACTCTTAATTCTATTAACATCATTAGTCTCCATTGCACTTCTAAGATCTGAGATTTTATCTAGTATACTAGTTTTCAGATCACCAATTACAGCTTCATTTTCCTTCAATAATTTCTCTGTCTGATAGATTAATGCTTCGGCGTGATTCTTCGCCTCAGTTAATTCTTTGAATTTAGTGTCTTCTTCAGCATTTCTCTCAGCTTCTCGAACTTTTTGTTCAATTTCAGCATCAGACATTTTAGTAGAAGCGGTAATCGTTATTGACTGACTTCTTCCAGTTCCCTTATCTTTTGCAGATACATTTAAAATACCATTTTGATCGATATCAAATGACACTTCAATTTGAGGTACGCCTCGTGGTGCTGGTGGAATTCCAGTTAAATGAAATTTGCCTAGTGTTATATTGTCCGCAGCTCTTGGGCGTTCTCCTTGTAATACATGAATCTCGACTGCAGGTTGATTATCTGCAGCTGTTGAGAAAACTTCTGTTTTGGCAGTAGGAATTGTAGTATTTCGCTCGATTAACCTTGTAAATACCCCACCTAAAGTTTCAACACCTAATGATAAGGGGGTGACATCTAGCAAGAGTAAATCTTTGACTTCACCAGTTAAAACTCCTCCTTGTACAGAAGCACCTAACGCAACGCATTCCATTGGATCAATACTTCGCTCAGGTTTAGTCCCTAAAAATTGCTCAAATTTTGCTTGTACACTTGGCATTCTTGTAGGTCCACCAACTAAAATTACCTTATCGACTTCCCCTTTTTTCATTCCAGCATCTCTTATTGCCTTCTGAATTGGAGCCTCTAATCTTTTCAATACTGGGTCAATTAGTTGCTCTAATTTTGCTCGTGTTAATGTCATATTGAGATGTTTAGGACCAGCATCAGTTGCAGAAATATAGGGTAAATTAATATCTGTGTTTACGGCAGTTGAAAGCTCAATTTTAGCAATTTCCGCAGCTTCTCTAATTCTTTGCATTGCCATTGAATCTGAACGTAAATCTACTCCTTCTTTAGTCTTGAATTCGTCAGCGATATAGTCGACTAAAATTCTATCCATATCAGTTCCGCCTAATTGAGTATCTCCAGCTGTAGAAATGACTTCAAATACCTGATTGTCCATTTCCATTATAGTGACATCAAAAGTACCTCCACCAAGATCTAATACAGCAATTTTTAAGTGAGCCTCCTTCTTATCTAAACCATATGCAACAGCTGCAGCAGTGGGTTCGTTAATTAAACGCTTAACATTTAATCCTGCGATCCTTCCTGCATCTTTCGTCGCCTGTCTTTGATTGTCATTAAAGTACGCTGGTACTGTAATTATCGCATCTGTGACTTCTTCACCTAAATACGCACTCGCATCTTCCTTAATTTTTCTTAAAATCATTGCCGAGATTTCTTGTGGTGTGTAATCCTTGCCATCAATAGTGACCTTGTAAGAAGTTCCCATCTTTCGTTTAATTGCAGTAATAGTTCTATCTGGATTTGAGATTGCTTGACGTCTTGCGGGTTCTCCGACTAATCTTTGACCATCCTTTGTGAAAGCTACCACTGATGGAAATGCTTTGCCTCCTAGGGTATTGCCTTCAGCACTAGGAATTATTTCTGGTTTACCTCCTGTCAATACAGCGGCTGCTGAGTTTGAAGTTCCTAAGTCAATTCCAATTATTTTTCCCATTTTATATCACTCCTTTTTATTTTTTTTGTTTAATTTTTTTGATTTTTTTCTAAATTTTGTAAATCTGATTTTTTTGATATTTTGACCTTCGCAGGCCTTAAAACATTGTTATTAAAAAAATAACCTTTATCTATTTCTTCTATTATCGTATTCTCAGGGAGATCATCCCTCACTTCGACCATCATTGCTTCTTGTTTGTATGGATCGAATTTTTCTCCCTCGCAATTCATCGGTCTGACACCTTCTTCTTCAAGCAGTTTTTCAAAATTTTTAACTAATAATTCAAAACCTTTCTTCATTGATTCTCCATTCTCAATTACTTCTAAAATATTTAAAGCTCGAATTAAATCATCATAATGCTGAATTAATTTTTTAAGAATCTTCTCTGTAACTAATGTTTTATATCGTTCATTTTCCCTTTTTGTCCTTTTCTGATAATTCTCAAAGTCAGCGCGGACTCTGAGAAGTGAGTTTAAAAATTCCTTATTATCTTCTTCTAACTGCTTAAGTTTTCTCGAATCATCCTTGAGATCGTCTATTTCCTTTAACAATTCGTCATTTTTAGTCTTTATTCGCTTATGTTCCTCAGCAAGTAATTCATATTTCTGAATCAAATTATTATAATCTTCAATTGTAACTCTATCTGATGATCTTCGATTAAAACCATCTTCTTTTATAAAACTATCAAAATAATCTTCGATTGATACCATTTTATTATATCTCCATTATTTTTTCATTTATTATCATATCAATTTTTTAATTTTTTGTTTATAAATCCAATTTTTTCAATGTTTTCGATGTCAACCGACGGTTGACAAATAATCAATTGTCAAATTAATATTGTAAAACTACCTATTTAAATGCTTCGTTTTTTGAAAAAATAAGCTTTGAAGCCCTAAACTAATAAAAATTAAAAATTTTAAAAAAAAAATTTACAAATTATTTGTTTAAAAAAATTCGAAATCCAAGATTTTATAGAACAAAAATCGATACTAAAGATGATTAAAACTTGAATATCATTATTTTTCTGTTCATCTTAAACTTTTTTAATTGTATACAATTATCGAATTAAACTTGAAATATTTAGAAATAGTATACATTTCTGTAGTACGATGAAAAGATTTAAGACTATTGATACTGCTCGTGGAATGGCCATTTTTGGAATGGTGGTTGGACATATGCTTAATTGGTGGTTAACTGAGGCGGATTTATGGATATATCTAGTTTACTATATAATTTTGGCGCCCCTTGGAGTTTCTGCTTTTTTATTTATTTCAGGAGCAAGTACCACTTTAGCTTATAGAAAAAGGCTTATGTTGCTTAATGAATCAGATGAATTTAATATGCAAACAGTCAGGAATGTGTTTATGTTAAGAGCATTAATTCTCCTGGGTATTGCTTTAATTTATAATATTGTAGGAGCTTTTCTAATATTTGAAGATCTTACATGGATTTGGGCTTGGAATGTTTTACAAACAATAGCTTTTTCACTTATTATAATATGGCCCTTATTAAAGACTTCAAAAATCCTTAGAATAATTCTTGGGATTATATTATTAATTGCTAATCAATTAATTTTTGAATTCCTATTACCCTATCAAGGGCAGATTAATTTTTACGGGATAATATTTTATATTTTATTCAACCCAACACATGAATATGTAATTCTACCCTTTTTCTCTATGTTTCTTCTCGGAACAGTATTAGGAGATTTTCTCTTTGAATTAGATCAAATAGAAAATCAAGATGAGAGGAGAGTTGCTTTTAAAATTCATCTAATCTACTCGTTAATTTTAGGATTTATTCTAATTATATTCGGCATTTTATTTCAATTTCCTAGTTTTTTAGAACATGCTATGTTTTCATCGATGGTTTATTCATTGGGATTGATCTTAATTATTTTTTCAGTATTAATGATTATTGAAGAACTTGAAATCATAAAGATAAAAAAAAGCCATAAATTTTTCTATTATTACTCCTATTATTCCTTTTCTATATATATAGCCCATAATATATTATATTTTCTCTTTTTACGTCAGCTCACCATAATTACAATATGGATTCCAATAATTGTGACAATGATTATATTAAGTCTATTAATTAGATACATCCATAAAAAAATAGGACCATATGCATCTATAAAATTTGGCATAAGCGTACTTTCTTTTGTAATAATAGTGAGAAAAAAAGATAAAATTAAGCTGATTTTAGCAAATTAAAAAATTATGAATTATTTGAGAGTTTAATTTTTAAATTAAGAGCTATAATATAAAACACAATAGGCACAATATTTAAAAATTAAATATTTAGAAATCACAGACATTTCGGTCTAATAATGAAAAGATATAAAACCATTGATATGATTCGCGGCTTGGCTATGATTATAATGGTAGGGGGGCACATGTTAGATTGGTGGTTAACAGCGGAGGATTATTGGTTATTTTTATTTTTGTATTCATTTTTAGCTCCTATAGGGGCTTCTGGATTCGTATTCATTTCAGGAACTGTTACCTTTCTATCTTACCAAAATAATATGTTAAAACCTGAAGCTTCAGATAAATTATTTAGGCAGAAACTAAGAGATATATATATATTTAGAGCGCTTTTTCTCTTAATAATTTCGTTTATTTATAATATTGTTGGTGCATTTACAGTGTTTGGTGGTGATATTAGAGCAATTTGGATGTGGAATATCCTACAAACACTTAGTTTTTCATTTTTTATGGCATGGCCATTATTAAAAACTTCAAAAATCCTTAGGGTAACCCTCGCAATTATTATATTAATTATAGATCAACTAATATTAGGACTCGTAATTGATCATATAGGGCAAGCTAATATTTATGGTTTCATATATTATATCTTTTACTATCCCTTATACTTATATCCAATTCTTCCTTATTTCACTATCTTTCTTTTTGGAACCGTAGTGGGAGATCTTATCCATAATCTTAATCTAATAGAAGATATAGATGAAAGAAAAAACGCCTTTAAAAAGAAATTTATTTATCCATTCATTTTATTAGGATCCGTCATAACTATTTGCGGAATTTTATATCTTTTCCCTAGTTTTTTATATTATTCAACCCTTTCAGCTATATTTTATTCCATTGGTGTATTGTTTCTATTAATTTCAATAACACTTGGTTTAGAAGAATTTGAAATTTTTAAATTGAAAAAAAGCTATCGATTTTTCTTTTATTACTCTTATTATTCATTTACAATCTATATAGCTCATAATCCTTTGTTTTTTCTATTTTATCGTCAATTAACTGTGATTACAATCTGGATAGTAGTTATTCCAGTATTATTTATAATGACAATTTTAATAAGGTATATGTATATTAAATTGGGGGCTAAAGCGTCTTTAAAGGTAGGGATAAGCGTTGCAAGCTTTCTATTAGCAACAAAATTAGAGAAAAGAAGAAAGAGAAAAATTTTAGGAAGAAATAAATAAAAAAAATTTTATTTAGATTTTTTAACTCAGTCTTTCTCCCAATCAAAATCTAAAGTAATGAATTTCTTCGTAAAAAGATAAGCTATTAAAATAATTCCAGAACACCATAAACCCCAAAGCACATATCCCCATGAAAAATCTTTTCCGGGGATATTAGGTAATCCTAAAATAAATCCTGTAATAAATAAGGCGATTGCTTGAAAAATATTAAGTAAAATTTGTGGAAATCCAGCATATAATCCTGCCTTTCTTCCTGTTTCTCCAGATTTTACTTCAGCGTCTTCAGCTAAGTCTGCGAACCAAATATATGGAAATAAATACCACCCTCCAATAAAAGCTGCGACTATTAAAACAAAAATTATGGTAATTAGAAAGGGTATTTCACCAGGAATAAGTCCTATTAAAGTGAAAGGAAATACTATGATACCTGTCATTAGGATTATAGAAAATGTTGATTTTTTGCCTTTTTTATCAATAAGTTTTTTCCACATAAAAAGAAAAGCCGTAACTCCAACTATAAGGCATACAGCAGCTAAATATAAGGTAGTACCTTCCAATTTCAATACAATTGTTACGAAACCCAAAATCGTTGGTGTAATCATACCAATAGCTAAAAAAGCAATGGCCTGTAACCAACATACATTCATGAAATTTTTATCTTTAAATACTTTCTTTAAATCATCAATGAAGCTCATCTGAGCACCTTCAATTGTTTCTACCGGCAGAATATATGCACACGTATAAAACAAAGCAATTAATAATGATGCAAACGCTATTATTAAGATTATAAATATAAGGTCAATCGCTCCCGTTTTTTGAAAAGATACTACCAATGGTGGAAATACGAGTAGCGTAAAAATTATACCAATACCTACTCCAATAAAACCAAATAGATTTTGAAAAGCGGATGCTTTAGGTCTTTCATTAACTATGAATTGCTCTGCAACCCAAGATTGATAAGGTGTTGTTAAACCCCCATATGAGAATTGAAACATCGCATCCCATATTAATATCCATATAAATAATACAATATAACCTGGATTTTGAAGAAATATCATCGGTAATAATGCACATATAAAAGATATTGCTGTTAATGGAGCGAAAAAAATCATGAAAGGTTTTCTCCGCCCATATTTTGTTTTCGTACTGTCAGATAACCATCCCATTAGAAATTGCCCAGCTGCTATGCTTAATTTTCCAATTGCCATTGCAATACCTTGCAATAACGGATGAAGGCCATATACTGAGATGTAAAGAAACAAAATCCCGAAATCAACAATATTTAAAGCGATTCCAGCACTTAATCTTGGCATTCCATATGTTAAGTACTTTCCAATCGAAGTCTTTCCTTCTGATTCCATTTTTATAGAAATAATTCGGATTATGTATTTTTAAAATTAAATAAAATAAAATCAAAAAATCAAAAATATTTTATTGTTTTAAGAATTAAAGCTCTTTTTTAGCAGCTTTTTCGAGAATTTCACCAACATAATAAAACCCTACAAGATTTCCTCTTTTCTCAAACTTTCTCGATACGAGTAATATAATTACATGCTCATTTTCGTCAACTGCACCAATTTTTACAGCGCAATTAACGGAATGTTCAATTATATCCTCGGCAGACATATTGAAGAAATCAATATTTTTATTGTGTATGGGCTGTACACCCCATAGTAAATGAAGTTCCCTTGCTGTTCTTTTATGAGGTGTAATCGCTATTATCGGGAGCGGAGGTCTGTATTTTGCAATCATTCGAGCCCCAATTCCTCCACGTGTAATTACTAATACTTTTCCTCTGAAATTTAGATCTTCCATTTCGGTTGCTAATGCGTGAATCGCATGTCCTAAAATTTGAGTATGTGTTAATCTATCTGAGTCAAATTCGTCCGGGATTCTTTTTGGCATATTTTCTTTTGCTGTGAAAGCAATTTTATTCATGTATTGAACCGCATTTATAGGATAATTACCCACAGCAGTTTCTGCAGAGAGCATAACTGCATCTGTTCCATCGATAACTGCATTGAATACATCATTTGACTCAGCTCTCGTAGGTATAGGTGCATTAATCATTGATTCAAGCATTTGAGTCGCTACAATAACAGGTTTACCCTCCTTATTGCATTTATAAATCATTTCTTTTTGCCATAGTGGTACTAGATCAGGAGATATTTCGACTCCAAGATCTCCTCTTGCCACCATAATCCCATCTGAAACATCTAAAATATTGTCAAAATTATCTAATGCTATAGGGCGCTCAATTTTTGAAATAAGCTTTATATTATTGTTCCCATAATTTTCAAGTAGCTTCTTGACGTGAAGTACATCTTCTCCTGCTGATACAAAAGATATTGCTACATATTCAGGATTGATGTCAGCAATTACTTCCAAATCCTTTATATCTTTTTCAGTAGGAACTCTATGTTTTAATTTTCCATAGGGAATATTAACTCCTTTTCTATTGCTTATCATTCCACCTGCGATTACCTCTCCTATAAGATGGTCTTTTTCTTTGCTTTTTACTTGAATTTTTATAATTCCATCATTCACAAAAAAGAAATCGCCCTTATTTACTGATTCCAGAAATCCATCTAAAGGAACTGAAAATTGATTCTGATCTCCAATAATATCCTTCTCATACACTTTAACCTCTTGGCCAACATTTAAAATATATTTATCGTCTTTAAATTCTCCAACCCTAATTTTTGGTCCTTGTATGTCAGCTAATATTCCTACATAATCGTCTACTTCTCGAATTCTTTTAACCAACTCTATTTTTTCATCATGAGTTCCATGTGAGAAATTTAAGCGAAATACATCTACACCTGCCTCAATAAGACTTTTAAGCATCTTCTCTGAACTACTGGCTGGTCCTAAAGTACTAATTATCTTCACTGTATTCTCTCTAATATGCTTTTTATACTCTATATTATTCATAAATAATCTCTCCAAGAATTAGAATCTATATTCAATTCTATAATAATTAATATTAATATTCTTAAAAATTATTCATTTTCTACTAGATTTTTAATTTTTTCTAAGGTTTTCCTAAACTTTTTGTTAAAATCCTTTAACAATTCAATTGAGCTTGAGTAATCTTCAATAGTTTGAATCTCTTTTAGCGATAATAGGTTAATTCTCTTTTTTGGAAAAAGAGAATATTGAATTAATTTTAAATTGTTCCTTGTCGCATAATCTTTCGCTAGACTGACTAAGAAGTCTGAACTTTGAGATGCTAAAATGATTGCTAAAAAATATCTTACTTTTGGTTGATTTGAATAATTTTTCACAATAATTAAAAAGATGTTTTTAAATTGCTCCTTTAAATTGTAAATATGCTTTATTGACAAGGTTTTTTGAGATTTATCAATTAGTTCAGAGAATGGTGGAAATTTACCCTTTAATTTTATAGCACTCTTAATAACATTGCTTTCTAAATAAGATTTTAAACCTTCTTGATTCATTGAAGAAATATCCTTGGAATTTTTCATTTTAAAATAACTCCTTTATATTAATTCATTAATAATAAGCTATAATTTTTCTAAATACGCCGTAGGTATTAAAATTTAATCTGGTTTTTATTCTAAAATTCGGATAAATTTATGAGTATTTTTAATAGTTCCTTTAAAAATATATTTTTATATACAAAACATACCGTTTAAATAAATGATCGAAAGATATAAATAGGCAATTTATTATATATTTTTGTTTCCAGTTAAGAGATGGAATTGGGAAAAAATTGCCCTTCTATCATATATTATAAATAACATAATTTATAATTTATAATGGATGAATTTAAAAGGTAAAATTTCCCATTATCTCATAAGATAGAGCGAGGTGCCGAATTGTCATCATCAATTTTAGAAAAAGATGAATTAACAACTAGTAAATTTATAGATTTTGATAAATATGAAAAAATAATTTATAATAACCTTTACTTGGATGAATTTAAGATCGTAATTAAAATGCCTTGTGTGGGCGGGAAAAAGAAAATCAATCAAAATATTATCAAAATCGAAAAATTTGATCTTGGAAGATACGATTATCTATTCTCTTACGATTAGGTCATATTAGTTTAATTTTTCGTACTTTATGGAACTAATATACATTAAATTAGTTTTGAGATTCTATTTTTTTAAAGGTTTCATTCCAACACGAAAAACATAAATAGGTCCTATCCTCTAATAACACCAGATCTTTTACAGATCTTATCATTCCGCAATTCTTACATTTTCGCTTCATATTATGAAAATAAATTTATATCCATTTTGCCTTAAGAGGCTTGCGTGCCGGGATTCTATAATAATTTGCTTTAGGGTATCCTATAGCTAACGTATATCCGACAACGTGCTTTATCGGTATCCTTACAATCTTAGAAACTGATCTGTATATATTAAAAAAAGCAGTTATATACCCCAACGAACAAGTTCCTAACCCTAATGTCTCTGCTGCTAGCATTATTTGCCCTGCTGCCAATGTACAATTTTCTATTAATGTTGCTGAGTCTCTCGGAGAATGAATTACAATAAGCTCGGCATCCCAACGCCATACTTCTTTTCCTTGACTAATTCGGATCAACTTCCGCTTAAAAGATGGAATTAGTTCTTCAGCTTTTTGAATCAGATCTTCAGAAAAAACGGATTTTAACGATTCTCTACCCTGAGGATCTTCAAACTTTTCTATAAGATTTTTTGTTTGTTTTGTACACTCCTCCGAAAGTTTAGTAAGGATTTCACGATTTTGGACTATTGTAAAATATACATTTTCCTCATTATGTCCGGTAGCAGAATATCGACCAGCAGTATCTAAGATTTTCTCGATTATATCTTTTGGAACGGGTGTTTTTTTAAACTGTCTTCTTGATCTCCTGGTTTGAAAAAGGTTTACCAAAGAATTAAACGATGGTAAATCCTCTTTTGTGGGGATCTCCTTAAGCGTCTTTCCTATATGAGTCTTTAAAGTTATAGCGTTAACTGGACAAACTGCAACACATTTTCCACATTCTTCACAAACTTCTTCGAATTCTTCATCCAATTTCAAATTCTCGTTATCAATCTGATAATAATGGCATTCATTAACGCACGCTTTACACTTGGTGCAGGCATCAATATCTATAATTATTTTTGAATTTTCTAACATTAATAACCAGTCTTTATTTCTATTTAAATTATAATTCTCATCCAAATAATTTAAACTTTCTATAAATTTCTTAAAATTCTTTTTATAATAAAAATTTTAACTAAAAAGAGGAAAAGGAATCAAAATTCGAATGAAAAATGAAATAGTAAGAGTAAATTAAACTTTTTGAGTTTAATAGAGGGCGAAATCCAATGTTATCATTCGAATTTTTTTTATGATTCCTTCCTAATTATTATAATTTCATTAGGTCTTTTTAAATTTATAGTTAATAAATTATATAATTCATTATGGATAACCCACATTGAAAGATCTTTACATAAATGAACAATTTTGATGATTAATAATTTAAAAACGTTTTATTAATACATCTTTTTTGTATAAGAACTTGTATAATATATTCTACAATAGATAATAACTAAAATACTCTAAAATAGTCAAATAACCTACTCTGAGTAGTATTTTTATACATTGAAAGTAAATGAATAATTTAATTTAAAAATTAAAAGCAAATCAACACATATCTTTAATATTTTATCAAAGAAAGATATATATTTCTCGATTTTTTTAATAAATTTAGTTATACCTAAATTATAATGGGTGTAAAAAATGACTGAAATTGAAAAAAAAGATGATGTAAAAGATATAGAAAAAGTTGAAGATGAGCCAAGAAAAGTAGTGCTTTCTCCTGAGATGTGTTCATGGACTAACGATGAGGATACTGGATATGAATTTGAAATTATCTTGCCTGGTGTTGAAAAAGATACTATTAAATTAAAAATGGGTGAGGATACACTATTCGTTATCGGTGAAACAGATACAGTTAGATATGTAGGTAGTTATACATTGTGTTGTCCAGTAGATTCTGAAAAAGCAACAAGTTCTTATAAAAATGGCTTATTAAAAATACATGTGCCATTCAAGGAGATAGAATTCCACACCGTAGATGTAAAAATTAAATAAATTTTTTTTTCCTATTTTATTTTTTTAAAAGTATTAGAAAAAAATTAACTTGATAAAATATATAAATTTTGATTAACGCTTATTTTTTTGTAAGATTAAATTAAAATAATTTTTTAGAGTTTTATTTAATTTGGGAAAGGAAATAGTAAAAAAATGGCAAATGAAATTCTAAATGAGTTGAATCCCGAATCCTTTCGGGAAGAATTTATAAAGTATACAATTCAAGCATTTAAAATGCTTCCAAAACTGGATAAGCCGCGTATCATTGATATTGGTTGTGGTTCAGGGTTACCGACTTTAGAATTAGCACGGCTAAGTAATGGGGAAATAATTGGAATAGATATTGATCAAAACGCTCTAGATGAGTTAAATGAAAAAGCTAGAAAAAAAGGCTTATCTGACCGAGTATGGACAAAGAATTGTTCAATGCTTGAATTAAATTTTCCGGACGAAAGTTTTGACGTTATATGGGCGGAAGGTGCCATAGCTCCTATTGGGTTTAAAAAAGCATTAAAGGAATGGGGGAGAATGCTAAAAATTGATGGTTTCATGGTGTTCCACGATGACTTGAGAGATAAAGCAAGTAAAATTGAAATTATTTCTGAATATGGTTATGAGCTCGTGAATCATTTCCAATTACCTGATGATGCATGGTGGGTGGAATATTATGAACCCTTGGAAGAACGAATTAAGGAGTTGCGCAGCAAGCATGACGATGATCCGAAAGTGCTTGAGGCATTTAAAAGTTATCAAAATGAAATTAACGCTTATAAAAAGAATCCTAGGGAGTTCCGTTCAATTTTTTATATCATGCAAAAAATAAAATCTTAAAATTAGTCTATATTGGTTTTTTTAAAATATTATTTTTCATTTCTTATTTTATTATAGAAATCAAGAATTATTTGTTGTCGATCTTTAGCTAATTTTTTTGAAACATCTAAATACATTTGGTCCTTTAGTTTCATGATCTTATTTTCTAAATGCTCTATTACTTGGTCAATTCCACCTTTTTTTTTCACCGTATAACCAATAGTTCGATACAATCCTATTGCTCCTATTGCATCTAATTTATCAGCATCCGATAAAATTTTTGCTTCAATGGTCTTCGGGTTTGTTTTATTGGAAAAAGAATGCGCTTTGATGCAATGAATTATATTATCAATATTCTCTTGAGATATTTTAAAATTATTTGATTTTAAAAAATTCAATGCCATTTGAGAGGAAATTTCAGCGTGATTCATATTATATGAGTTTTCTTTTTCTTTAATTCTACCAATATCGTGAAGTAATGCAGATATTTTTAATACTAAGATATTTGCTTCTAATTTGTTTCCAAGTTTAATACAAGTATTATAGACACGCTCTACATGTAGAAATCCATGAATATCATCTTTTTCTGAATTTCTTAACGCAAATTTTCTAATTTTTGAAATGATTGCGCTTTCTGACATAAATATTAAATCTTTTTTATTTACCAATTGTATATATAAATTATATATTAACTTTTAAATCTGGAAATTTATCCTTTAATAAAAAAGAGGAGTTTTAATAATGTTGTCGAAAGTCGAAGCTGATATTGGAGGATACTATTTATATATGATAATAGGAGCAATTGGTTTAATTGCGATTGGAACCTATGTTATAATAAAGATTTTATTATATTTAAGAAAAAAAGCGAAATCAAAATCCACAGAATAAACCAACTTATTATACTGTTATTTCAATAACTATCATTTATAAAACAGTATTAAACTCGTTGTACATATAATCAATATTACTGTTCTTCTTATTAAACGCAACTTTTAAAAAATATGCTGTTCCATGCGCTAAACTTTCAGCTAAAAAAAGAACAACAATAATATTTACATCATTTTCTTGGATTATGGGGATAATAGCTTCCCATTTCTTAAAAAACCTATATTTTTTAACGAGATTTTTAGCTTTTTCATAGAAAATCATTTCTTTAGAACCATTTTTAATTTCAGTCTCAATTAATTTAACCCTTTTTGATTGAAATTGAAACTTTCTAGTTACTTTAAACGATTCAGAAATTTCAGTTGAATGGTGTTCGTAAATGGTGTACACGAAAGGAAAAATACCAGGAATAAATTGCGAATTTTCTGGTAATCGTGAACTCACCCAGAATTTTGTAAGGATTTTATAGATAAAATATATCAAATATAAAAGTGAGAAGAATATCCAAAGATAGGGGTTTAAGTATAATCTTGGCCAGAAAAATAATAAAATAAAATAAAAAACAAGAACAATTGCCGAAATAAACATTAATAATGGGTTGACCGCTCGATCTACAGATAACCGATACTCTTTCTTTGAAAGAGGATAAAATAGAGGAATTTTTGAGGTTGTGAATAAATCCAAAGTTACATGTAAACTATAAAAGAGGCACCCGATAATATATACTAATAAAAATGATTTTCTGGTTATTATACAAAAAATACTACTTGTAATCGCTGAAATAATTAATCCAATTATATATGAATGAGAACCTGCTCGATGTGATAAATAATATCTTCTTTTTTGTTTTGTTTTTACTAGGGGTATCAAAAAGATATCAAAATCAGGAAACATTGCCATAATTGCTGCGTAAAAAAAGAGCTCTCTTCCTAAAGTATTCATTGTTAAAGCGCTAATTAAAAATCCTAAAAAAAAATGAGAGAAAAAATCCATTTACATTCGTTTTAATAAATATGATGAGGTTTTTTAAATTTAGAATAACTTTTTTTTATGTATATATTGAAGAGTGAAAAAGAAAGAATTAATATTAATCTTATTTAATATCTCTTAAGTAATTTCCATAAGGAAAGTTTGTGATTTTTATTGAAAGTATTTGTTCTATATTATTTTGATCCAATTATTGGACCAAGGGTTTTTTTAAAGGCACCAGAATCCGCTCGAGATAAGGAATTAGAAGTTATTGCTTCGATGATGGATGTTTATGAAAAAAAATTTTTCATCCATATTAGTGGTAGAATTAAAAGTGCGAATTTGATCTTCGAAATTGAAAATCCTACTTCTCGAGGAGAAAGGGAATTACTTCAAATATCTATTGTTATTGATATAAATAGTGAAATTAATATTAATCTAGCTCGAGAGCTTCTAGATGCTTTTATGAAGGAGTTTAATGATATTGACCAAGTCTATAAAGCTTTTTATGTTGATTCTGGAAATTTCGAGGGTGCAGCTGAAAAATTAAATGAAGTTAAGCGCCTTTTTTTTAGTTTTTATAAATCTTTTAAACCAGCAGTCCAAGCCTTACAAATAGCTGAACTTCGTTATAGATCATTATTCAAAGCGGCTCGAGATGCGATTTTTATTATTGATAAAAAGTCCTATGAAATAGTGGATGCAAACGAGAGAGCAGAAAAAATTCTACAAAGGTCCCGGAAAGAAATAATTGGTCTAAATATGTCTGAACTTCATTTTCCTGAAGATTATAAAAATTTTAAAAATCAGATTGAAAAACTTATAGGATTAGAGGATGCTTTACCAATCGAAGCTCGAATAAGAAATTCTAAAGGAGAGAGCATTCCAGTAGAGATTAATGCAAATGAGATTATAATCGGTGATCAATATTTCATTCAAATGATTCTTAGAGATATTACTGAGCGCAAACTTGCTGAACAAAAACTAATTGAAGCATACGATCGTGCAGAATTTTATAAAGATCTTTTTGCTTATGACATGAATAACATACTTAATAACATTAACTCATCATCAGATTTACTTTCTTTAGTTTCTAACGATCCAAAAATAAAAGGAGATAAAAATGAATTGTTACAAGGCATTAAAGAACAGGCATTGAGAGGATTAAATTTAATTTTATATGTCCAAAAAATACTAGATATTGATGATTCAGATATCTCCATGGAAAAATTAGAAATAAATAGGGTATTAAATGAAGCTATTACATTTGTAACTAATAATTTTCATGAACGATTATTAAAGATAAAGGTAGAACCCATAGCAGATATGCTCTATGTTAGGGTAAATGAATTATTATTAACTGCTTTTGAAAGTATTCTAACAAATGCAGCGCAACATAATGACAAACCATTTGTTTCAATTCAAATTAAGATTTTAAAAGAAAAAAAGGACAATGTAAAATATTTTAAAATAGAATTTTTAGATAATGGAATCGGGATTCCAGACGATAAGAAGGAGAGAATCTTTCAAAAGGGATATAGCGAAGATGAGAGTTTTAGTGGATTAGGATTAGGTTTGTATTTGGTGAAAAGGATTGTTGAGAGCTTCAATGGGCATATATGGGTAGAAGATAGAATTAAAGGAGATTACAATAAAGGAAGTAATTTTATCGTATTAATTCCCGAGGCTTGAATTTTAAAATAAGATTAAACATATCAATTTTTTAATAGGAGGCAGTCCTTTTGTCAATCTTTCACTAACATTTTTTGAAAGATATCATTCATATTTTTTTGTATTTTTAAAATAATGGGCAAAATATTCATTGTCTTTTCCAAATTTCTTTCGTAAAATTGTTTTAAATTTTCCAATATCGATTCTTTTTCTCACTTGTTCTCATCAACATCCTGGGTCTGGCTGTAAATCAATAATGCTATCTGGATATAAGCTAAATTCAATACTATCTCGGATAGGCATAAACTTTCTCATGAGGCCATTCTCATCCGGACCATATGCCATCATACCTACATCATCGTATATCATATTTTGTTCTGGATTCCAGAATAGATGTAAATAATTATGAATGTAGCCATCGAATATGGGAAATATTGAATCTTCGGGATTTTCCATATCTTGCTTATCAACCATCGCTAAAGCATCCACAATATTCGCATCATCATTAATATGGACAATAAATTTCTTATTTTTGGTCAACCCACTCAAATTTATGCTAATAGTGAATGTTATTTTTTTTATTTTTCATACCCTCCTTTTTACTATAATTGGAATTTTTTTTATATTAGTCCTTTTTCCTTTAAAAGTTTAGGTAATTCTCGTTTTAAAGCAACTGAAGTCGTGAATTTCTTTTCTCCATCAATGATAACACAATTACCTCGCAAATTTAAGTTTCTTGCTTCTTCTGAATTTAATGATTTTGTCTCGTATTCAATGAATTTGATGTAAGGTGTAAGCACAGCGAATATTCTATCCATAAAATTTGACCATTCACAGGCACATGCATTTAAAGGAACATAAATATCTACTAGCAATTTATCATTTTCTTTACTCTTAATATACTTCGCAACCTTTTTAGTCGCCTCAATTTTCACGCTAACAACAGAATTTGCTAAATCTTTTAATTTTTCAACTGGAATATCCATTTGTTTGATAGTTTCCATAACCCTAGGGTTAATAGTTAATACATCTATTGGAAAACTGGTTTGGTCTAATATTCTAATATCCTCAAATCCTGCGTTTTTCATTGAGTTTATATAATCCTCTTTTAAAATAGCCCCAGAAACACATCCGATATAAGCTTCGATTGAATTTATTACAAATTCAGGAAGTTTTTTCAATAATACGATATCAGAAATCATGAGCCGACCTCCCGGTTTAAGCACCCTGTATGCCTCCTCAAAAACTCTTTCCTTACTAGGTACAAGATTGATAACACAATTGGAAATAATTAAATCAATAGCTGTATCAGCAACAGGTAAGTTTTCTAATTCTCCTAACCTAAATTCTACATTTTCAAAATTACTATCTTCTGCGTTTTTTCTTGCAGCTGCGATCATCTCGGGGGTCATATCAACCCCAATAACTCTTCCCGTCTGTCCAACCCTTTGGGCAGCAAGGAACGCATCAAAACCAGCTCCAGATCCTAAGTCCAAAACAGTTTCCCCTTCTTTTATTGAAGCTAGGGCAACAGGATTTCCACAGCCAAGACCGAGATTCGCTCCTTCTGGTACTGAATTAATTTCCTGTTCTGTATAACCTATATTTTTACTAATATCTTTTATTACTTCGGATTCAGAGCTTCCGCAACAAGAGTTCACTGGTCCACAGCATGAAGTACCTGATTGAACTATTTTCGCGTACCCATTTCTTACAATCTTTTTTATATCATCATCTTTCATTATTTTTCACTCTTCCAAAAACCTTTTTTATTTAAATATCTTCCTATATAGACCAATGAAAGCATGATAGGAACCTCCCAGAAAAGCCCCATAGTTGTCCCTAGCGCAGCAATCGAACCAACACCATACATTGCAACAGCAACAGCAATAGCAATTTCAAAATGGCTTGATGACCCTATTATAACAGTTATAATTGCGCTTCGATAATTTAATTTTGTTAATTTAGTGATAATCATATTAATACTGACAACAATCGCAAATCCTAAAAGAAGCGGGATGCTAACAAGTAATAACAGGTCAGGACGCTGAATAAGAATTTGTCCATTTAAAGAAAACAAGACCACTAATGTCATTAAAAGCGCTCCGATAGCTATTTTTGAAATTATTGGTCTATATCTATTTTCAAACCAATCCTTTCCTCTAGAATTAATTAAAACCTTCTTGCTTACAATCCCAAGTAATAATGGAGCTCCAATAAAAATAAATAAAGAAATCAAAAGAAGAATTGGATCTAAAGGAATGTTTTTCTTTAATGTTATATTTGCAATAAAAACTAGAAGTGCAACCACAGGAATATATAGGAAAATAATTGTTAATGTATTTACGCTTGTTGTTATTACATTTTGTTCTTGATTACCTTTTGCCATCCAACCCCATACAAGCACCATAGCAGTACATGGTGAACTAGAAAGCAGAATAATCGCAAAAATTAACTGTGCATCTTTTAAAAATAAAAGAGCCATTGTTACACCTATTATTGGAGCTATTATCCAATTAGAAACTAAAGTTAATATTATTGGTTTGGGATTTTTCCCCAGTTTTTTTATTTCTGCTATTTGCAGATTTAACATCGCTGGATACATCATTAAAAAAAGACAAATTCCAATAGGTATTGAAATCCCTCTAACTTGCCATGAATTTATTGCTTCACTTATCCCTGGAATAACTACGGAAAGAAAGATTCCGAGAGCCATACATATTATAATCCAAATTGGAAGATATTTCTCAAAAAAACCAATTTTCCTTCCAATATCTTGACTTATTGTATTTTTTACTTCACTCATTCAAATGACCCTATAGAAAATATTATTAAATTATTATTACTCAATTCAAGATATTAATATTATTTACCAAATTTATACTTATCGATTTAGTTTAATAAAATCCAATAAATTTATATTTATCGATTTATATCATTTATATAGAGAATGAAAAATTTTTAATTTATTTTTGGTGATAATAATTAACCTCGAGCGTCAAGAAGAAATCAAAAAAATGTTATGCAGTTGCAAGGATTATTGTACTGATTATTTTCAAAGATTACAAAATAAAGGTTCTGAACTCAAAATAAAAGAAGAATTTAAGAACTTAGAGATTTTTTTCAATGCATTAGCTTCTAAGGAACGGCTTATAATTATAGAATCCTTAAAAGATCAAAATCGTTGTGTTTGTGAATTGGAGGCTATTTTAGATAAGTCTCAATCGACTATTTCTCATCATTTAAGGAAGCTTGAACGAGCGGGATTAATTTATTCATTTAAGAAAGGTAATTATACCTATTATGGGCTCATAAAAGAGAGATTAGAGGAATATATTGAAATGTTTAATATCGAAATAAACATAATTTTTAATCAAACGAATTTTATTCTCCGTTAAAATATATTATTTTTTTTTATTTAACTCATTTTTAATTTATTACCCTTATCTTTAATTAATTAAAGATACATTTTATTTTAAAATAAATTTGAACTTGAAGTTTCGATAATTATTGAGGTTTTTAAACATGTTAATTAAAACAATTCTTTTTATATTCCAGAGCGATGAGGGTACAAGTGAAATTGATCCATTTAATTTTGCGAAAAGTTTTGGAAATACATTACTAATAATTTTCTTGATACTAATTATTTGGTATGTTATAGCTATTTTTTTAGCGATATGGGTATATAAAGATGCTCAAAAAAGAATCCATAACGAAAATGTTTGGGTTTTAATTGTTCTTATCTCAGGCATTATTGGGTTTCTAATCTATATTCTGCATAGAGATGAGGAAATTATTCATGAAGAAGAATTAGACGCAGAAGAGATAAAAGATGTAGACAATATTCTATAATGAGATAAAAACAACAATAAATAAGCTAAATATTATAAGTTAATAAATTACATCTTTTCTCAGCTTTTAATCGTCTTAAAGCATCTTCTAATATATTAATAATACGTTCCTTATAGCCAATTTGATTAGGATACTCATAGGAAAACGTGCGCCAGTATGGTCTTTTATGACCAACTTTAAATTTTACTCCTTTCATAGATGTCATGTAAGAATTCGCATTTAATTTAGTAGCAATTTGGTCCGCAATGATATACCAATGAAATTGTGTTTTGACACTCGCGCCGGTATTCATAGGCGCGTTGTGCGCTCTTGTCTTAATAGCATTAAACTTTATTTGCCATCTATCGGGTGCTTTTTTAACTTCATACCATTTACTATTAGAATAATTCCAATAATGAGAGGCACCTATTTTCATACCAGTATATACTTGACCATTATGCTTTTTAAGTGTATTATACATTTCTTAATTCACCATTTCACAATTTAAATTTCTAATTTTCAAGCTAGATCTTTTTTAATTCTATTGTTAGTGAAAAAGAGAATATTATATAAATATACTAAAAGACACAAGATTTTTCGTCAATTAAATCAGAATTTTAAAAATTCTAAGCACCTATTAAGTATAAAAAATTTGAATAACAATTTGTAAAATACGGATATTTATATTTAACGGATTTTGTCGGAATATATTTTTCGTTCAATATACAATGTTAAAAGCTCTTGCAAATATTAATATATAGCTTTCGTCATGTAATTAATAGTTAAAAACGAAATTTACAATTAATAATAGATGAGTATGCCAGAAATAAATAAGGATCTCGAATTTTCAATGTATTTTAAGAAAGTAGCACCCAAAGATATTGATATCAATAAAGAAGATATATTTTATCGTGATAAATATAATGAGATAATTAATTACATAAAAGTAATATTAACTGGTTCAGAGAATTTAGAATTCACTAATTATTTAAAACCTAAAGGAACTCTGCTAATTAACGTTCAACCCGGAACTGATATTATAGATTTTTTAAAGCTAATCTCAAGTAACTATTATTTAGATTTCATAGAATTAATTAATACTGATGTTATAACTCAAGATGATAATTTTAAAAATTTTGTTAGCATCTTAGAAAACATAGAAAAACATGATGTTATTGAAGCAAATGATAAAGAGTTTAATAAAAATGATGTGAAAAAACAGTTAATTTTAATTAATCAGCCTTATAATTACGATGTTAATGGATCATTAAAATCTCAAAGCCTTATGCAGAGATTTATTAACCATTTTAAAAATAATACAAATAAAATAAATTTCATTGAAAAAGATTTCATTTTAATATGGCTTAATTATGATTACAAGGAAATTTCTAGATTTTCAAGTGATATTTTTGATATGTTTGATTTATTCATTAAAATTCCAGTATTGAATAGATTTGAACGTGAGACCGTTCTCAGGAATTTTTTAGAAAAAAATACGAAAATAGTTTTTGATATTAATGCCGTTATTAATTCCACAGAAAATTGGGAAGTTAAGGATATAAATCAATTGTTAAAAATTGCGATTTTTAAGCATCATTTAAATTCTGATTTAAATCCCGTAAGCAATGAGATAACAGATACTATAGTAGACCTTATTGAAACAGGAGAATTTATCCCATCAACAGTTATTAATAATAGAGTAACGATGATAAAAGATAAGACTAAAGATATGGTTCAAGATACGACCGTCCAGAGTACTGAAGTTAAAGAAAAAGATGTTAAGAATTTATTGGATAAAGATGCGATTATTAATGGAATACGTGAAATGGGTGTTTCAGAATTTATGCTCAACCAATTATATGAAAATGCGGCTTCAAAGAATTATAATGAGTTACTGATTATTATTGATAAATTACAGAAGAATGAAGTTCTTGAGGATAATGAGAGAAAAATTTTAGCCAGATATCCTTTCATTTTAAACGATTCTCCTAATATTGCAAATCTAAATTTGGAGAAAGCTAAGAAAAGGGTAGATCTTTTGAAGAAAGCATTTGGAAAATAATTATAAGTTTTTTAAACATAAAACATGATTAGTAAAGGCCAAATTAAGGAAAATTTCATTGATGGAGTATATATAAGAAAGGTTATTTTAGAAAATTTCTTATCGTTTCAAAGGGATGAGGTAGATTTTGAAAAGGGAAAATTTTGTTTAATAATCGGTCCTAATTGGTCGGGAAAAACTTCCATTTACCAAGCGATTAAATTTGGTTTAGGAAGCAATGAAAGAGATGAGCGCTATTCAAGATGGTCGGACTTTATTAGACATGGCCAAAATCATGCAATGGTTGAGATTCATATTCAAAACCAAGATGAGCTAATCCAAGTTAGAAGAACTGTGATAAGAGGACAATCACCATACTTTTCAATCAAGAGAAGTGATGATGCCGATTTTAAGCGGATACATGTTCAAGAACTTCAAGAATTAATTAAAGAGTTTAATTACAATCCTGATAATCATTTTGCATTCGTTAGCCAGGGAAAAATTGATTTAATTAAAAATTTAAAACCAACTGAATTATGTACTTTTCTTGAGGAAGGCATTGGTCTTAAAGGATTAAGAGAAGAGATCTTACAACAGAAAAAAAATGTTCTAAGCATGAACAAGGAATTACAGTCCATTTCTAACAAGAGGAATGTTCTGAATATAAGCTTGGAACTATTGAAACCTAAGCTTGAACGCTTGGAACAGAAAAAAGAATTAATCGAAATCAAAAATGGTTATGAAGATGAACTTTTATGGGCCAATAGATACAAATTACAAGATGAAATAAAAACTCTAAAAAGAAATATCCTAAAAATTCAAGTAGATATTGATGAAATTAAGAAATCTAAGGCAAATATTGAAAAGTCTATTAAAATCGTGGAGGAAAAAATATTAAAAATAGATGAGAATGTTAATAATCTTTCAGTTCAGATTGGAGAGAAAAAATTTAGGAAAAAACAATTAATCGATAAAATTCAGAATTGGCAGAATGAGAAAGTAAGAAAAAAACAGGAACTTGATATATTATCAGATAAAATCTCCAAATTAGAAAAAGTCTTGAATAATTACAAGAGCCAAAAAACAAGTATCGATAATGAGATTAAGATTATTAATCAAGAAAAAACCAACATAGAAACTAAGATCGATAACCTCATAAAAGAGCAGAACACGCTAACACAAAAAATAAAGCGTAATGAAGAATTCTTGGCAAAATACAATCAATTGATTTCTGAGAAAAAGGAAAAGAAAACTTTAATTCAACAAAATAATGATAAAATAAAAAGCCTAAATAATGAGATCAGCCAATTGTTTCAGAGTTTTAAGGATATTGAGCATAAATTGGAAAAACATAAATGGTTTTTAGAAAATCCAACGAAAAACCTTTTATCTAAACTTGATCAAGAATTAAAGGAAGCTACGAATGAGCTTTTTACGCTCGAAAAAAATATTCAAGACCTCGAAAGAGAAAAATATAAAAATATAAATAGACTAAAACCTCTGCAAGCTTCTCTTAGGGAGCGGCGTATAATTCTCCCGTCTCAAATTACGATTCTAAAAGAAGAAATAAGAAAACGAGAGCTTAATGTAAAGGGTCCAATTATTGAATATCTAAAATATGACGATAAGTTATCCTATGCGATAGAATCTGTCCTGGGGGAAAAGTTATTATATAGCTTTATTGCGGATAATTGGGATACATTAGAGTTATTAAAAAGACTCAAAAACAAATATAAAGCATATTGTAATATTTATGTTCCTAAAGATCAAAAAATCTCACCTTTATCTTCAATATCTGGTTCTGGTGTAATAGGTTATTTAGCTGAGTTAATTAAAGTCATTGGTAATGATTTAGATATTAAAAAAGTATTATATTCAAAAATAAAAAACTGTTTAGTGGTTAAGGATTATCGTTCTGGAAAAGAAATATATCAAAAATACAATTTTAAAGGAAAATGTGTAACATTAAAAGGAGAGCAGATAATTTCTTATAAGTATGTCTATGAAACTCCATTTTTAAAGAATTTGAAAGGTTTATTAAGTGCGGGGACACAAGAAGAACAAGCAAGTAAATTAGAGTCTGAAATAAGCGCGTTAAATGAACAAATATTAGAATTAAGGGTTCAAGCTTCAAAATTGGATGAAAAACAGCGAGATTTATATGGGAAAAAAGAAACTTTCAACGATTTATTATATAGCTTTAATCAAAGACAACGATTAACTGCAAAAAAGAACAATTTATATGACCAACGTTCAAAATTAGCTGATGAAAATAATTCGATTCAGGAAGAAATCAAGACATTAAACACCTCAATAAAAAAGTTAGAATCTCAAAAAGATCCCGAATTTTTTAAATGGAATAAGAGAATAAAGAAAATTCCCGAAGAATTAAATAATCTTAATGATGAAAAGAAAAAATGGAATACATCATTAATAGAAAAGCAGGAAATTCTTAGCGAAGTCGCTTCACGATTGAAAACACACAGAGATTCCTTGAATGAAATTAAAAAGGATTTTAAGACAAAACAAGATAATTTCCAGAAGGCAGATAATGAAGCATTTGAAGTATATCGAGAATTAGAAGTTATCGATGATGAACTTAATTCTATTGATGAGCAGACAGTAAATCTGAAGGAAGAAAAAAGCAAAGTTCTAGAAGAGAAAAGAGCTTTAGATAAAACTAACCTTCAAATAAGTCTTAATTTAGAACAAGAAAATACACAATTAAATTATTCTAAACAAGAATTAGAAAGTAAAGAAGAAGATTTAGAACGAATTAATACTAAAATCGGACCATTAATCTCTAAAGAAGAAATTAAGATTCGCCCAATAGAAGAAATTAAAAATGATATTTTACTAATCGATAAAAAATTGATGAAATATTTAGATGTGGACGATTCTATCTTAGTTGAAAAGGATCAGATATTAGAGGGTTTAAAGGAAATCTCATTAAATCAAAAAGAATTAGAAAAGGATATTAAAGCGGCTTTAAATACAGAAAAGAAAATGGAAACAACGTATAATGATAAGTTTAAAGTAGTTCTCAATGATTTAAAGACCAAAATTAATCGAAAATTTAAATCATCTCAAATCAATGAATATTGCTCTCTTGAATTAATAGGAGATTTTGAGGAACTGGGTGTAGATATTAAAGCTTCAACTACAAAAAAGCAGCTTGTATCATGTTCAGCTTTAAGTGGAGGCCAAATTTCAATGATATCTATTTGTTTAATGCTTTCTTTGCAAGAGATAAAACCTTCTCCTCTATGTATGTTTGATGAGGCGGCTATGTTTCTTGATGATAAAAATTCGGAGGCTGTATATCAAATGATAAAAGCTACTCTAGAAGAAAATCCTGCTATTCAATTATTTCTATTTTTGCCTACATCCTCAAAATCATTGTATTTACTTGCGGATAAAATAATTGGTGTGGCGAGAGTTGGAAAAAATGAGGTTTCAACAATATTCAAACCGAAAATTATAAAGAAAAAGCGTTAAATGATAGAAGAGAATCTTTTAGAGGAATTGGATAAGAAAATAAAGGATATTCACGATAGTATCCTCGAAGGTAAGATTTCACTCTTAGATTTGGAATTAGTCCCTATGTTTAATCAAATAAGAGATACTTTAAATATTGATAATCTTGATACAGAATCGTTAATCTACAAAAATACATGTGAGATTCTTAACCAAAAGTTTGATGAGCTGAAAAAATTGCTAAGTTCATTAGATACTCAAGAAAAGTTCACACAATATATGAATTCAGAACCAAGCGACGCCGAAATATATGATTTATTTGAAGGATGTTGGAGTAAAGTCTTCACATTAGATGCTTTGTCTATGGATTTTCTAGAAATTTCAAAAGAAAGACTAAGTAAACTCATAAAGAAGTCATATTCTATTGAACATTTACAAAAAACGGATGAAGGAGGAGATTTTATATTGGAAGTTCCAAAACTCAAATTTTCTGAAAAGATGATGGAATTCTTTAATACCATTCAAGATAAATTACCGTGCTCATTCGAGGTCATTTTTGAGGATGAGTCAGATCAAATAGAAATTTTTGAAAAATTCGTCTTTCTTTTACATCTTCTTCAAATAGGGATAATTAAATATCAAAAAGAAACAAATACTTTATACAAATAGGGAGTTGGATTAGATTTTGAATGAAATATCAATTTTAATGCATTTATTAAGTAATAAAGTGGGTTTATATCAAATTGGAGCTACAGAAGAAGAAGTTCTTCAAGCATTGAAAATTACAGGGAAGAATAGAACATATTATTTTCAAGATTTACTCACCAATTTATCTAAATATATAGAACCTTTAGGCTTGGAAGTTAAATATAATCCCATAGACTCACACTGGTTTCTTTCTTTTGATTCTGAAATTTCAGATACTATTTCTGCAAATCCTTTCGAAGGAAAACCAAGATTAGCTGCGACATTATTCAGTGTACTTGTCTGCTGTCTTCAAAATATGGGAATTGGAAAAATTCAGGATATTAAAAAACTGCGATATAAAAAAAATATACACGAAGATTTGAAAGAGTTAGAACAATTCGGGTATATTGAAATATTGAAAGATGGTTCTCAAATTCAATTGACACCATTAATAGGTTATCAATTGAATATAGAACAACTGTTCATTAAAATGGCATTGAAATTGAAAAAATTAGAATAAGTATGTAAGAAAAAATTATTCTGTTTTTTAATTACTAGTACAAATTCAAACACGTAATCCAATTATTAAATAAATTAAATAGAATGAATTTTTATAGTAATATATAAAATTGTTTAGTTTAAAGATAGTCGTAATAGAAAGTAGTAAAAATAGTAATGATTTAAATAAGTAGAACAATTGGAGATAAAATATGATTAAGAAAATAATTAAATCTTATATAATGGCCGCTTTAAAAATATTGAATTATAATTCAAGTTTAATTAACATATTAAGAACACCCGATAATAGGGGAAAAAATAAGAATAAACTATTTAGATTGGACATGGAAAAAGAATTTTGGCCCATTTCTGAAAAATGTAAAAATTATACAATGACGAAAACTAAAAGACAGTATTCACTCTATCAAGCGATCAAATATATAGTAAAAAATGAAATTCCCGGAGATATCGTAGAATGTGGCGTATGGAGGGGTGGCAGTATGATGTTATGCGCATATACTTTATTAAAACTTAACGATATCTCAAGAAAAATTTATTTATATGATATATACGGAAAGCCATGGGACCAAGCATCTTTAAGAAAAGTAAAAAAAAATTTATTTTCAACTGGATATCCAAGAAATAAATTAATATTTGTTAAAGGAAAAGTTGAAGATACGATACCAGAAATTATGCCTGAAGAAATCTCAATTCTCCGTTTGGATATTAATATTGATTCGTATGAATCCACTTATCATGAACTAGTATATCTTTTTCCTATATTAGCTAAACATGGAATACTAATATTTGACGATTATGGAATAAATAAAAAGCAACAAATGGCTACTAATGAGTATTTTAATGAAAAGAATATAAAGCTCTTTTTAAGTAGAATTGATTACGGTATGCGATTAGCTATAAAATTATAATAAGTATGTAAGAAAAAATTAATCTCCTTCGTTTTGAAGAAGGTGAATATGATTTGAATTGCTGAAATTAAAAAAATTATTGTTAGAAAAAGAAGTAATTTAACCCGTCGCAGTACAGATTTCTAATATCATTTCCGCAACCGCATTATTATACGTCTCAACTTCGGCAAAGCCTTCCACTGTCTCACCGCACGTAATATAGGTCTCTTTTACATCAATTTTTCTCTTAGTAAAGTAATCTACTATTTTCTTCTTTGCGGCTTCAAGTTTCTTTTCCTTCTCCGCCTTATTCCCTTTCACCAAATCAAATTTGTTTATACAAACATATATGGCCTTCGGAAAGAACCGAACATCCGTAAAAAACTTTAATTGTTCCTCTATCGGACGATCCATCGAAAATACCGCCACAATCTGCGTAGCAATCCGGGAAATCGTGATAATCCCCATCTTCACAACTGCACGGCTTGCATCGCCCCCAGGGGCGAAGATGGTGTGAGCTTTGTTAGTTTTGTCCTCTCTAAAAACTATTCGATTAGGATGGATGGTTTTTGTTTCTTTTTCGTTAAGCGCATCTTCTTTTTTACCTCCGGGGACTGTTGCCTCACCACTAAAATCTGTCTTCATTACAGTGCATTTTGTACCTCCTTCCACATTTTCTATATCACCTTTATTTAAATATCTAACGAATAACCGTAATAAAGAAGTTTTACCAACACTTATATCTCCAAGCAAACCAATATTGACCATTTTTAGCCCTCCAACAATTTATTTAAAAGTAATTCATAATCATCAATTAAAAATTGCTCAAGAAATGCATTATTATGAGCATGAATTAATGCTACCATTACTTCTTTTAAATTTTTAGCATTTTTAGCATATTTTAATAGATTTTCCGGTGTAGGATCACTAGAAAATTCTTTCGCTTGTTGTTCAAAACCAAATTTCTTCCTTTCAGGCAAGGAGTTAAAAAATCCAAATGAAGAATATCCTTGATGCTGAAAAAAAATAAAAAATCTCGACTTAATCGATTTAATAATCTCCGATAAATAAACGCTTGGATAAATTTCACCTAAAATTAAATCTTCGTCTTGATTAATTACGAAATAAGGTGATATAGGAGATACTTGGCTTCCGTACATTTCTTTCGGGGGTAGAGAGATGAAAGGTAATTTCTCGTCCACGATTGACCATAAATCTTCCCTATTTTTAGCTATTAAGATCTCTTTAATTTCATCATAGGCAAAATAGAAATCAGATTGAAGTGATAACAATGAACTGAGATATACTGATAAGGACGCAAAAGTTGCTTCTAAAAGAGGACGTCTTCCACTATCGGTGGGTTTAGCAGCGCCCTTCCAAGCTCGAAGTGCGCTATAAGCAAATCCCTTAACGTCGAAGAATTGCCCTGATAAAAATATAAAAGATGGGGCTTCCCCTTCAGGAGAGGATAAAAATTGAGATGCCTTATTGATCAATAAGTCTTGTATTTTTTGATCGTTGAATTTAGAGTGGACTTTCGGCATTATTAGCCATTTTTGTTTTTTTGCCAAGATTGATACACTCCATTTATTTTAATACAATTAATAAAAATTGCTGAAATTTTAACTTTTCGTGTTATAATTAATCAATAAATATAAATATATAATTTTAGCGATTAGTGAAATATTTATTCATTGTCAATTTGTTATAATTGAGGAGTTAACAGCTGTTTTATTCTTGAAGTTATTAAATCATAATCATTTATCGATTTTAAATTTGAAATTTCAATATTTTCGATTATATCTGTGTTTTTGAAATATTTATAATTTAATTTCAAATCAGGATTTTTTTCTTTAATTTTGATTAATGCGCCTCTTAAAAAAGTATTAATAAAATCTTCAGAAGTTTCTCTAATTGGATTTTGTGAAGGATTGGTGAATTTGATTATAACTATATTGAAATCAATAAATTTTAGAACACATAATAATTCTTGATTATCATTAGAAAATATTTTTCTTTTGATACTACTTCCTTTAAGGTTATCTTTTTGAATTTCCTCTTTGAATAATTCGTTCATTGGCTCCGTACTTATTTTATCCAGAGCTTTATGATATATTTCGTCTGCGCTATGAAAAGATTTGCTTGAAACCATAGAATTAAGATAGTTTAGGACATTTTTTAATTCAGAGATTTCTACTTGTAATTCTTCGATCTGCTCTTTTTTTTTATAGTAAAGGTTCTGAATAGTACTTAGAATTTTTGTCAATTTCTCTATTTCTGAATCTTTTTCACTATTTTCCATTGAATTCATATATATTTTAATATTAATTAAAGATATTTTATATTAATTTTATATAACTTTATTTATAAAAATTCAATCTAATTATCATTTTTTTATCGTTAGAATTATAATGCTATCAATGATCATAACTCCGAAACCAGATGACCCTGAAGTAGAAATTTTAACTGAAGAATTAAATAAAAGGGATTATAAAGTAAATTACTTTATTCCTTCAGCTATTAAAGTAAAAGTAAATATAGACAAATTTGAAGAACAATTTAAAGATCTTGAACCAAAAAGAGCACTCGTTAGAGGTTTTGGAGTATGTGCTCCACAGAAGATTTTTTTTAGACTTGATATATTAAGAGCGATCGAGGAACATGGTGTCAGATTAATAAATTCGAGAGAAGCTTTAGAATTGGCAAGCGATAAATTTTTAACATCTATAATTTTAGAAAAAAACAATATAAAAACACCAAAGACAATAATTTGCGAAGATCCTAAAGAAGCACTAAACTCTTTTGAAGAACTCGGAAATGATGTTGTTTTAAAACCGTTATTCGGATCAAAAGGAATTGGTATAACTCGATTGAACGATAAAGCTTTTGCTGAAAACGTTATATACAATTTAGGACACTTAAATGAAATCTTCTACTTACAAGAATTTATTAAGCATTACAATAGAGATATTAGAATTTTAGTGGTTGGAGATAAGGCAATTGCGGGTATGTACAGAGTAAGTGATAACTGGAAAACTAATATTCACGCAGGAGCCCGAATGGAGCCTATAGAACTAAATATAGAATTGAAAGACCTTGCTATTAATGCGGCAAAAGCAGTTAAGACGGAAATCGCTGGAGTTGACATCGTTGAAAGTGAAAAAGGACTTTATGTATTAGAAGTGAATTCAATTCCCGGATTCACTGCATTGCAAAAAGTTACAGATATTAATATTGCTGAAGAAATTATAAATTACTTTTTAGAAAGTTAATAATAAAGCGTTAATATTAAAAACGTATAATAAATCTCAAATACTAAAATTAAATAATAAAATGTTCCAATTCAATATAATAAAATTTTTTTAATAGATTGCAAATAGTTAAATAATTAAGGAACATTAGAATAGTAATAATAATATTTTAATGGTGTATAAAGTATGGGAGACGAAGAAAAAAAGAAAAAAGGCAGTTTTAAGGATAAATTGAAAAAAGGTATGAAAAAAGTATCTAAAAAAGTAGGAAAAAAAGGAGCTAAAGCAGCTAAATCAACTGTAAAAGAAGTAGAAACAGATTAATTAATTACTACTTTTTTCATTTTTTTTTATTTCTTACTTTCTATTATTAATTTATATCAATTTTAAACAATGATATCTTTAAAGTTCTCTAATGCTAAAATATAAGAAATTATTTGTTTTACTAACATTATTTACTTTTAGCTATATCGCTATAATATTTTATATTCATGCTAAGCAAATTTATCCTTCAGAATCACTTGAGTTAGCAGTTAGCAGAATAATAATGATTCTGTTTTTTAACTTATTTCTTTACTCCCTCATTTTTATTATCGATATAACTTATTACAGACGATTATTTTTAATTATTTTAATCATAATTACAGCAATTTGGTTAATTGAATTAATTACTTGGGCTTATTTCGATTTAACTCCCATCTCACTTCAATATGGGACTTTCTGGGAAGTTATACTACTTTTATCATTTTCTCTAATAGGTCAAGGATTAATTATTTACATAATATATTATATTAGGAAGACCTCGGCAAAATTAAGTGAAGCGAAAGTTTTCGGGAGATATCATATACATGAAGGTTTCATTGGCATTCTTTTCATTGTAATTGCCTTATTTTTATTTATCTTACGTTCTTCCCTACTCTTTTTAAACGATATATATTGGAAAAGATACTATTTTATATTATGGTTAGTTCAGATATTTCTGTTTATTTTCTTATATTTAGGGAGTTTTCTTTTCTTTAGGGATTGGCACGATGTATTAAAATTTAAATTTATAGAAAAAAGAAAAGCTTCCAACGAGTTTTCTCAAACTGATAAGCATTCTGCTTTTATTCGTATTACTCAAAAAGACCTTCACTTTTATGAATTTCCCAAATTAATATATTATCCATTTGGAATACTATTAACGATTTTTGCTTTAAATGCATTAGTTTATGGAACATATTTTTTACCAACGGAAATTATTTATCTTGAAACCGAATCGATTATTCGTTTGGGATATTTAATATGTTTTATAGCTGGTGGTATGATTGGAAGAGATTGGCTAAGGTTATTTAGAAAAGTTTATCCCAATCTATACGAAGAAATTAAAAAAAGAATAAATAAATTAAAAAAAGAAAATTAGGTTTTTAACCCTAAATACATCCATAGTGCGGATGTCATTCCTACTGCTCTTATAAAGCCTATAGCAATCCCTGCAGGGATTAGAGAATCCAGAGCTCCAGCTATAACAAAAACGATGATACTTGTAAATAAAAGCAAGAATTTTCTTCTTAATTCGCCAGTTGATTGTTTTGCTTTTATTAAAAACCCTATACCCAGAAAGCCTAGTGCACTTAGTAAAAATATAGCAATTAATATGAATGTCGGAGAAGCTCTATTAAATTGCGCATCAATTAGATCCTGCCCAGGATGTGCTGCGGCAAGTTTTTCAAACGTATTAGCTGTATCAAAAAAGAGAAAAAGCTCGAAAATTACACCTAAAATAGCAAAAGCAATTACTATAGGCCATTTTACCTTAGGAAAGATGAGTTCGCCACCAAGATACATTCCAACAATAATAGCAGGAGCAACCCACATATAACTTAGATATCCATATATAAAATTCGGATATATATTATTTCCGGTAATCAAAACAACCAAAAAATCAGTAAAAGGGCCAAGCCATAATAGTCCTGTAAAAACCATCATTAAACCAGCGATACCAAGAAGTTTAGCTTCTAACTTTCGGGCCTTATAAAAAGACAATAATCCAAAAAAAGAAGCAAATATAACAATAAGAGCTGCGGATAATCCATCCAGCCAACCAATTGGAGATAGCATTTTAAGATTTCACTTATTTCAATTTTAATTTTTAATATTTTTTTAAAATTAAAAAAAACTATCTTATAATAAGTTAATAATATTATAAACCTTATTCATTCTAAGGGATTGACACTTGAATATTAACACGAAAAAAATAGATTTTAAGAAACTATAAATTAAAAATTTTAAAGTAAATTATAATTAAACTCATTCTTTAAAATTCTAAATATTTTATGCATTGGTAAGCCAATGACATTCGACGAGGACCCTTGAATTGCTTCAATAAATAAACTTGCTTTTTCTCTAATAGAATAAGCCCCTGCTCTTCCCTTCCACTCCCCTGATTTAATATAATTCCATATTTCTTTGTCGAGTAAATTTATAAATTTCACTGATGTACTGTCATATTCCACTATTAATTTAGAATGATTTGTTTCAGTAATAGCGAATCCAGTTATAAGATTATGAATTTTTCCAGCTAATGTTTTCAATATATGGAAAGCGTTTTCCTCATTCTTAGCTTTTCCGATGATTTCTCCATTTAATTCAATAACTGTATCTGCTGCAATAATAATTACTTTTTTGCCTTCCTTACTTAATGAGTCCTTAGCGTTCAGCGCTTTTGCTTTAGCTAATTGTTTTACTAATTCAATAGGATTAGAAAATCTTGTCTTATATTTGTTTTCGTCAACATTAGTTATATAAACTTCAAATGGGAGTTTAATATTTTCTAATAATCGATTTCTATCAGCCGATTTAGAAGCTAGTACAATCATTTTGTCTCTAAAGTTTTATTAATTAAAAAATAATATTAAAAATAAAATGGATGTGCATTTTTTCTATATTTGGTTTTTAATAATATTAGTTTCACATTTTATAATATTATTCTCATATACGCATTTTTCAACTAAAGAAGATATATTAAATAACATTCTTGGTTTTGGTGCTTTATTTTTTGTTTTTATACACATCCCTATGTTTCTTTTACTAATGTTTCAAGATACTGATCTTCATAAGTTCACACTACCTCTTTTTTTAGATGCAGTGCTTTTACCTTTAATATTGATTGGATTAGGTATAATTATCTCCACCATAATATTATTGATATTTAGGTCTGTTTTTAAATCGAAAGATTATTCTGCCATGAAACAAAAAATTTTGATCAAATTACAGGGTATGAGTAAAACTAGAAAAGATCTTTTTAGAAAAATATGGCATATCTTAATTTTTATATGTTTGTTCGTTATCTGGTATTTAAGTTATAATTTTGTGTTTACATATATGAGTAAAAAAAAGAAGCCAAAAATCGAGCCAAAAATTACCAATATGCTTTATTTATATTTGCGGATATTAACAAAGCCAAATTCTATTAAAAATGTTCTCTTCAATTTACAATGGTTCTATTATGTTTTATTTTTCTTTTTTTATATCTTTAGTCTAATAATGCTAGTAAATGAATTTACTAGAAAAACTGAAAATCTTGGATTTCCTCTTAATTTTATTCCTCTGTTGTTATTAACTGACGAGGAAAAAGAAAATTATGGCACTTATCTATATTTTGCGATTGGCAATATGTTTGCTGCTTTTATTTGTCCTCCAATGGCATTTTTTGCCATCCTCGCTATGAGTTCTATAGGAGATCTAGTCCCAAGCCAAGTAGGAATTAGATATGGTAAAATTCAAATTCCTTGGAATAAAAAAAAGACTTTTGAGGGTACAATAGCAGGTGCATTGGCTTCTTTCTTCTTGTGTTTCTTTTTTGTAGGTTTTATTTACGCACTTATTTTTGCAACTGCTTTTATGTGTATTGATTTATTTTCAAGAGATCCAATAAATATTACTGATAATCTCCTTATTCCCATTGGCTGTGCTCTTATTTTTATTTTTATTCGATTTTATTTCGATTTTGATTACAATCCAATTATTTTAGAATTGTTTTTTTAAATGGATTTTTTTGTGAAATAAATTAACTTTATTAGGAAATAAGAAAGTTTTTATTACTTATATTGCAATATTTCATAAATTACTATAAAGATGATGATAAGATGATTCTATTTTTACCAGTTATGATATTAAGTTTTGTAATTGTTATATTCATGTTAATACATATAATTAGAACATGGAATTCAGAAGATAAGAGTACTTCCAAAAAGATTAACGAGATTATATATACAATATTAGCGTTAGCATTTGGGATTTATTATCCGTTTTTAATATTAAAGCTCGGAGGATCTGAAAAAGGAATTTTTTTAGGTACAGCAATAGAAGAGCTTACGCTTTTAGGAAATTTATTTATTTTTGGAGTTATGATGGGTATAGCTGCTTGGGGAATTTCAGCAAAAATTAGAACGATTAGAAATCCTGAACTTCTAAAAGAGCAAAACAATTATGATTCTTTTTGTAAGAAACTCTTAGAGGAGTATCCCGAAAGATCCAAAATGTCAAGAAGAATTACACATATACTTCCTGGGGCGACAGTTACATTAATCATCGTTATATTTTACTTCCTTCAAGGGTTTTTAGGGGATTCTTGGAGTATTTACGCTTTATTTTTTATTGTTATTATAGGTATTGATTTTGCTTTTACCTTTGTAGCCCAAGATTTAATTCGATTATTCGATTTTAGTTATATGCCTCCAACCGCAGTAAGAATGTGTAGTGCAGGATTAACTCCTGACGAATTAGATTCATTTTCAAGTACTTCTGTTATGGTGTTCTCTTTTGGACCATTTATATTTCTTAGTTTTCCTATATTTTTTATAGTTCTTCTCATAACTTCTGTTTCAGATGCGATGGCATCCATTATTGGAATTAAAAGTGGAAAAAGAAAGCATTGCTTTCCAAAAAGCACAGATAAATGTATTGAAGGATATTTGGCGGGATTCGGATTTACTTTCATTTGTACCATATTTGGAGTTGTTTTTTCTAACATTTTTGGATTATCCAATTGGTCAATTGAATTAGCATTGTATCTGGCAATTATTTTGTCAATAGTATTTGTTTTAATTGACATTATAACAAGTAAAGTTGAATTGCAAGATAACTATTTAAATCCTCTTATTACTGGAATTGTTATCATTTTGGTACTAATTAGTTTAAATATTTCAATTTTTTAAAGATTTGAAGCTTTGATTATTATAAAATTATTTTATAAAAGAGATTAAAAAAAAAATGTTTTTTTTGGTTTTGCTAAGAGCTTTCGTCTTTTTTTTCTAATAAACTAAAAGCCTTTAAAAGTTTCAAAAGTTTTAACTTTCCCTTAACTTTTATATTCTTGTCCTTTACGTCGTCCTTCATTAGTTTCACTACAGAAGCTTTTCCTGAAACTATATCAAATAGCAATTGAGTTGAAACTTGTAGCATGGCATCATATCCTATCAATGTTTTTCTTTTAACTAAATTCATTGTGGGTTCTGATTTCTTATATTCCTTAACATCAACAGTTCCATTTTCGAAAATTATCAATGCTGCTTTTAATTGATCATTAGGATTCAAAAGAACCTTAAGAGAGGTGTCTTTATACTTTTCTTTAAATAATTCGCTATCATTTAATGGAGCTAATTGCGTATAAACGACTTTAGGAAAACCTCTGAGTCCTTTTTCTTTTAATTCCTCTTTAGAAACCATTTTAAATTAAACCTTTTTGTAGTGTTTTAGAAGATTTACCCTAGTACTCTATTAACCAAGTACTAAAATTTCTTTTTTTTGTATCGAATTATATTTATATTTATTACAATCTTTATAAATTTGCTATATTAATTCAAATTCATATTCTAATGAAATTTAAAATCGATTAAACTTGTTTTATCGGATAAAACGAACTAACAAAAAAGTAAGTATATTTATATAAAAAGGTTGTTTTATTTTCTTTTAAGGGTTTTTGGTGGAGGATAAAAAGGGGAGAAATTGAGGTAAGGATATTTTTCCTTACCAATTCTAATCACCCTCCGAAATATAAGTATAAAAATGTGATGTCATCTCCATTTTTTAATAATGTCTGTAAAAATCCATCATGCCTATAGCTTCTTCCATTTATTATAATGGAAAGAAATGAACTAAAAATACCTTTTTTATTTTTTTCCCATATTAATTCTTTAAATTTATTTCCATATTTTTCGTAAAAGTATTCTAATAATTTTTGTAGAGTTAATTCTTTTTCAAATTCAATTACTTTATGCAATTCTTTTGTTAATTCGTTAAATGGAGGTTCAAAATGGACGTTAAGAGATATCATTTAAATTATTTTTTTCTATATTTATTTCTCTTGCTATTTAATAATAATAAAAATATAAAATTTTTTTGCTACTTTTTTATAAAAAAAAAAGAATTATTTTGTAGATCTTATTAAAAATTTAACAATAAAATTATAAAATATAAGAGATCTTTTAATCCCTATAAAAATTAGGATGGTTTGAAAATGGCTAAAGTTATTTTTATTTCAAAAAACAACGTTCGTGATGCCTGGTTATCTGCGGTTGGACAAGTTTTGTACAATGGAGATGATATTAAAACTGAATATGATAAACCTGAAGATCCTCCATCTAAGGACGCAACAGTGTTAATAGAGATAAAAAAACCGATGAGTAATCCAATCATGCGTAGAGATAAAATTTTAAAGATTAAATCGAAATTTGGGAATTCTTATGAAATCTATGGTGAAATGGCAGATACGTACTTAGTGGGGTCAATACAAAGTGGATATATCGAAGAAATTATGGAGGGAATACACGATCATTATTTATGGGATTCGGGAGTGAGTTTTCCTTATTCTTACCATGACAGAATTTTCAAATATACTCCCTATGCACTAGAAGATTCAAGCCATATTCATTATAAATTAAGCAATGTAAAAAGCTCTGATGTGATAAAACAACAGAAGTTAATAAAAAGTGGGAGTGTTTCTATGGAACCTCCGGTATGGAAAGTGGATGAAAAGGAATATGATTTAAATAAAGAGATCTCAGAACAAGTTTCAGAAAAAGAAATCTCCCTAGAATTATATGAATTGCCAAGAATCAATCAAATTGACTATATAATACAAAAATTAAAAAAAAGCCCATATAGTCGAAGAGCTCAAGCAATAACCTGGAGACCTCTTGTAGATCCTTATCATGACGATCCTCCATGCCTTCAAAGAATATATATGAGAGTTAAAGATGATGAGTTATTAATGCAAACAACTTGGAGAAGTCGCGATTTATTTCGTGCTTGGGAAGCTAATGTAAATGGGATGGTTAGAATTCAAAAATATGTGGCTGATCAATTAGGAGTTGAAACTGGACATTATTTAGACTTTAGCAACTCTCTTCATATCTACGGAAATACCATTTCTGAAGTCAAAGATATGTTAAACAGAATGAAGAATAGAGGAGAAATATTTCCTGAAGAAATTCTTGATTTAATGAATAAAAATGAATAAAAAAAATTTAGATAAATTTTATAATATTCCCAGTTCTTTTAATTTCTCTTCCATAGGTTTACCAGTTTCCCAATCCCATTGTCTTTCTTTATAATATCGTTGTAAATTATGTTCTATATCAAGCTTAACACCTGTTATCTTTCCTCCCTCCTTTAGAACCTTAGTATTTATTCCAGCTAATTTATCATCTGCTCTTGTTATTCCTAATTTACAATCGATAACTCTTTTTATAGTATTAATACGTTCTCCAACTTTCAGTAAAGATTTTTTGGCATAATTAAATCCTGTTGCCGCATTAATGTACCCGATAAAATCTTCTAGATCCGGATTCCTAAAATTACAATTCACAGCAGAATCATCAATCGCTCTAATATTTTGCAATGCAATGACACCTTTTTCTTTTCTATCAATTTTAAATCTATCACCAGATCTGATGCGCAATCCTGAATAGTTCAGAAAACCGAGTTCAGCACCATACCAATCACCTTTATTGTGATTAGCTCCTGTAGAACATGTTATATAACTTAAAGCTTGTCCAAAAAAGGCTCTAGGGTCATGCATAGGCACTTCTAAACCCTTTACATGAGCCGCTAACTCTGGATCGACTTCAAATTTCTCAGCCATAATCCTAACACCATCAGCTAACACATCTCCAATACCATCTCTCATTGAAATTTTATCAATTAACTTTAAAATTAATTCTCCGTTTCCCCATTTAATTTCTTCTATTTTAATGTCTTTGAGATGTTGTTTTATTTTTTCTATGCCTAAATTATTTTCAACTAAATAGATTAAAAACGATATGCTAACTCCTCCAGAAATGGTGTCAAATCCATATATATTACATTTATGAGATGATAATATCACATTTTTAGCATCAAATACACCTAACATTGTCCCTAACGAAGCAACAGATTCGTATTCAGGTCCATCAACTTCTATTTCTTCTCCATTATGTTCGATAATCGTTTTTTTACCACATTGCATATTACAGCCAGCACAACCATAACTGAAAACTGGAAAAGTTTCTTTCAATGTTTTTCCCGTTAATTTTTCTGCAAAAAACTCGGATTTAGTAAAATAATATCCTGGAGTATCACCTATTGCCATTCCAATGTCCAGATAAGAATTCGTTCCATAAAGATTGTATACATTGAATGTTGCTGCTCCAAGAAAATCTTCTTTGGCCTTTTCTTCAGCAGCTTTAAATACTTTTTTCATGAGTTCCACATCAGCTATTTGGACTCTATTTGTTCCATGAATAGCTAAAGCTTTTAAATTTTTAGAACCCATAAGAGCACCTAAACCACATCTTCCGACCACCCTTCCTTCATCATTGATAATCCCGGCATATCTTACTAAATTTTCTCCCGCAATTCCTATGGTGGCAACTTTAGCATTGTCATTATTTAACTCATTTTTAATAATTTTTTGAGTATCATATGTGGATTTTCCCCAAATAGTACTTGCATTCTTAAATTCAATAGTTCCATCGTGAATATATAAATAAGTAGCATTTTTTGCTTTTCCAGTAATAACTATGGCATCAAAACCGCTATTACGTAAAGATATACAAAAAGTACCTCCTGAAGTACCTTCTCCCCAGATTTTTGTCAATGGAGAAATTCCAGTAACTGAATATCTTCCTGAGGACGGTCTGAGAGTTCCTGTTACAGGTCCCGTAGCAAAAATTAGGGGATTAATCTCTGAATATGGATCTGATTTTAAGGTATTGTAATCACTCTCAGATAATAGATTATAAGTTATTTTGGCGCTTAAACCCGTCCCTCCAAGGTACTCTTCGGCAATTCGAGGATCTAAATCTTTAATCTCGATTTTTTCTTCACTTAAATTTACATAAGCAATCTTTCCATTATATCCTTTTAAAATTACACTCATTATTTTTCTCCTTTTAATTTAATTTAAAAATCAATAGCTTTCCCATCCCAAGCATATTCAAAAATCTTTTTAAATATTTCTGGGTTAACTGAACGATAAGAAAAGAGAGTTATAGCATCATTCTCAGCATAATCGGCTAATAAATCAAGTTTTTCAAAATATTCCTCTTTATTTATAACAGGGTTTTTTAAATCTTTTACGCATGAAGGCCCATCAAGAGAGTGTATGAAATTCTTAAGAGCTTGCATGAATTCTTTAAATAATTCCTCTCTATCTTTATCTTTTACTTCTACTCCAAAAATCGGACATAAATCTTGCCATCTATCTGTAACTTTTCTTTGGAAATCAACAGAAATAGGAGTGAACAAACCTACAGAAAGACCATGATGAACCCCAAATATTTTTCCAAAACTATGTCCTAAGGAGTGATCTATTCCAGGTACTGAATTCCCAAAACCTAATCCTGCCATCGTTACAGCCATTTGCATATGAGCACGGGCTTCTAAATCTTTTGCACCATATTTATATGCTCGAGGAAGATATTTTAATACCTCTTTTATCGCAGTAATATTCATAGCATCCACATATGGAGTTCCCCAATTTGAAATATAACTACCAACTGAATGTGCTAAAGCATCTAATCCAGTCGCCATTGTCAAAAAAGGTGGCATGTCTTTTACAAAGTCTACATCTAATATAGCAATATCAGGAACTAGGTCAGGACTCATAATCTCTATTTTTTTTGGAGGATCTCTATCAGTGTCAGTTATTACGGCGGCGTAAGTGGCTTCAGAACCAGTTCCAGAGGTCGTTGGTATTGCTACCAAGTATTTAACTTTTTTACGCAATCCTAAAGATCCGAGTGGGAGTATCATTAAGATATTCTCTTCCGGTTTTTCATATTTAAACATTATCATTTTAGCAGCATCCATTACGCTACCTCCTCCAATTGCAATTAAAACATTTGGTTTAAATTCTTCGCAAATGTTAACTCCCTCTTCAATTATATATAAAGGGACTTCTGGTAATACTTTTGCCCATACTTTACATTCTATATCTCTTCTTCCTAAAATATCTATTACTTTTTTAGCATATCTTTGAGTGAATTCATCACAGATTATTAACGCTCTTCTCTCATTCTCTTCAAGCATGGCATCTAAGTAGCCAGTTAATGAAAATAAACCAAGTTTGCCAGCATTTATTTTAGGTGAATTATAAGTTGACATTACTCCTCGAACAGCTTTACCTCCCAAGCGACCCATATTATCTTTTATAAAATCTGTTTCATACCAAGTAGGTTTTTCTCTTACCATTTTTTTATTTTTCACTTCTTTTTATTAGAATTTTAATTAAATCAATAAAATTGATTTCTAGTTATTAAATAATTAAATCTTATTCAATAAAAATGTTGAATTTTTATTATGTTTTTTAAAAAAACATTAATTAAAAAATTTTAAAAAATTTTAGGGAAAACTTTTTTGGTATTTTTAAATATTTGACTTTCTATTATATCAGCAGAACCATCTTTAAATTTTGAGATAAAATTTAAAACCTCTCTAATCATTGATGGAGTTCCTATTTTCCCCGAGTATTTTACGGGACCATCGCTTTCCAAAAGGAGATGCTCTTTATCTACCATTACCGCAACTTTCTTAACTGCTGGAGAATAGGAGATAGCAGGTGTAATTGAGAAATAATATCCCCGATCTATGCCTTTTTTTAATAAAGTTTCTGGGCCTGAATACCAGTGTATATTAATATTTGGAATGCGAAATGATGGTAAGGTATCAAAAACTATTTGTTCTGCTCCTTTCGTATGCAAATTAACCGGTAATTCTAATTCTTGCGCAAGTGAAAGCATTGAATTAAAAATCTTTTGTTGTAGAGGGTATAATTCTCGTCTCTTAACAAAATAATGATCCAATCCAATTTCCCCAATCGCACATATTTTATTTTTATTTTTTCGAATTAATTCCAATACAGAATCTAACTGATTTTCAATGTCCTTATTCATCTGTACTTCTTCTGGATGAATTCCTAACGCAGGATATATTGAATCGTATTGTCTAGAGATCTCTAACATTCTTTCTAAACCTGATGCAGACATTCCAACAGATATAATCTTTTCAACACCAACATCCTTAGCTTCTTTAATTATCTCATCCAAATTTAAATAGAGATTACAATGACAATGTATATCTATTAACATTTTACGAAATTCTGTTTTTTTCTTTAAACTTCAAGATAAATTATTTAAAATTAATTAATTTTAAAATGTTGAAAAGTAATTAACAATTTCAAACTTTCATTTCTTAAGGATAACAGTTTTCCATTTATTTTTTCTCATGATTAAGTAAACTTACGATTTGCGACCTCAAATTTGCAATCTGCATGAGGAGTCTAAATTTTCTAGAATGTACTATATTTTCAGATTCTAATTGGTTTTTTAAAAATTCTAATTTATTTAATAAGAAATTCTTTAAATCTTCTGTAGACTCGGGAGTTTCGGAACTCACTTTAGGAATTTGTACTATTTTTGCAACTTTTTTATGTCGAAGGAGAGATATTGCTTTTGCTAATTGCAATTGCATTCCATGATAACTTCCTGGATCGGATTCGTTGAGCGAGTCGAAAGTTTCCCTCAATCCTTCAATGAAACTCTCTATATCATCAACACTAAAATGATCTTCCTTACTCATCTTTTAAAAAAATTAATTACCCAACCTTATTAGATATTTTAATATATTAATAGTTAAAAGATAATATATTCTTTTCTCAAAAATAAAACATAAAAAAAGAGAGTTTCTATTAGTTGTTGCTAAATTTTCTTATGAAAATGAAAAATTAAATTTTAATGGAATATTTAATATTAAAAATTAGAGAATTTCTTCCAAAAGCACTTCTGAGAGAGCTTTTAGTACTTTTCTCTTTAAATCTACATCATACAATCTAATCTTATCAGAAAATTCGATTTGTATAGATTGGCTCCCTGATATTTTAGAAGCGCCATATTCTTTAATAATATAGCCTCCAGTTAAAACATACTCTTTCCTTCTCATATGACCTGGTGCTATTGAAATGCCCAAATTCAAAAATTTTTTTATAATTTTTCCCCTAATATTTTTATCTCTATCTTTAATAGGTACTGGTTTTGAAAAGATTGACGCTAAGTTATCTGTGCCTAGTATAAGCTCAACATCTCGATATCCTGGCGGTCGCTTATGTTTTTCAAAACCATGAATATCAATTAACAGGGAATAATTGAAAGTCTTTAAATTGTCAGATATGAATTCTTTAATTTTTCTATGATAGAATTGATAAATATTGCTAGCTAAAGCTGAATTCGAGTTATACGCTTCAGTTTCGCTTCTATTTAAATCTATTTTACTACGCCTTACTTTTGAAATAATATATGAGGGTAATCTTTCGGACTTATATTTTATATGATTAATTAAATCATGAGAGAGCTCGTAGGTGGCTTTATCAATTCCCATTATACCTTCAGTTCTTTTAGGAATGCTTCTACATTCTAATGTACCACCATGAGGAACTGATATTATTAAAGGTAAGGTTCCTTTTTCAAATTCTATATATTCTTTTAAATTAACCATTTTAAAATAAAAAAAGGAAAATATAAAAAAACTATGTAATAGTTAAATATCGAAGTATAATGAAGACTACTATCCATAAGCAAAAACTTATGGTCCCAAATGTGTAATATGGCCAAATTTTTTTGTCTTTCTCAAAGGTCATATAAGCAAAAACCCAAGCACCCAGCGCTCCAAGACCTCCTAAAAGAATATCGGTTGTCATATTTTGCAAGCTATCAGATCGTCCTTCAAATTTTAGACCAATCCAAATAAGCACATAATTTTCAATTAGTTCCCAAACAACGAAGGTTATCATAGAAAGAATAAAAACAAGCAGTAATGAGAATATTGGTATATGACCTTTAGCCTTTGGTATTGTGTAGAATAATGAAATTAATAAAAAAGCACCTATTCCGAAGCAAATATGGCCAATAGAGTAAAAATCGAACCAACTGATACCAACCTCCCCTGGATTTGTGGCAATTATTTCATTTAATAGCATAAAATTTTTTCACTTTTTTTTTTTTTAATTAATAATGCTTATTTAATAAATTTAAATTTAAATCTTTTATAATCCAATTTTTAATAATAAAATCATTTAATATTTTTTAAAATAATGAAAATAATAATCGAGATATAATTTGCAGAAAAATATTGCTTTTGTCATATATTACAATAAAAATAATAAATATAGTTACAACGCCTTAATAGGGGCTTTAGAGACAGAGGATTTCATTGACGATGTTGATATTTATTTTATGAAAAATAAAGATAATCTTATTAATAGTTTAAAAAATTTAATCGGTAAATACCAAAAAGTTATCTTAGGCATCTCTTTTTTTACAACTCAACTTTGGGATATTAATGAATTAATTAAAACTTTAATAAAGAAATATGGTAAAAAATTAATTTATATAGCAGGTGGACCTCATCCTACTGGAGATCCTTTAGGAACGCTTAAAATAGGATTTGATATAATCTTTATTGGCGAAGGAGAAGAATCAATAATAGAGTTTTTTCAAAAAATTAGGAATAATGAAGAATACAAGGATATAAAGGGAATAGCCTATGTAAATGATGATAACGAGCTATTTTATACCGATAAAAGGGTTCCAATTAAATTAGATATATATCCACCATTTCCTGTCAAAAATAATAAGTTTGGACCTATAGAAATAACCCGAGGTTGTTCTTATGTATGCTATTTCTGTCAAACGCCATATATTGGAGGAACAACTCCACGGCATAGAAGTATTGAGTCAATTTGCAAATATATCCAAATAATGAAGGACAAAAATCTTACAGATATAAGATTTATAACACCAAACGCATTTTCTTATGGATCTAAAGATGGGAAGAGTTTAAACTTAGAAAAGCTTGAAGAATTATTAATTAAAATAAAGAATATAATTGGTTCGAAGGGGAGAATTTTTTTAGGTTCATTCCCTTCAGAAGTAAGACCTGAACATGTGAATGTGAATACATTAGAATTAATTAAACAATATGCATCCAATGATAATATCATAATTGGCGCTCAATCGGGAAGCCAAAAAATCTTGGATCTCTGCCATAGAGGACATGATATCGAGGATATATATACTGCAGTTGAACTAACTATAGACGTAGGGCTTAAAGCTAATGTTGATTTTATCTTCGGATTGCCAGGTGAAACCAAAGAGGATATAAACTATACTATAGAGATGATGGAAAAATTAACAAAAATGGGTGCTAGAATTCATACTCATTCCTTTATACCTTTACCTCAAACTCCTTTTGCAAAAAAATCTGTTGACAAAATACATGAGTCCATACAAAAGTCAATTAAAAAACTAACCTCTAGGGGCTATGCCTTCGGTGAATGGAAAAAGCAAGAGGGGCTTGCAATTAAAATTTCTAAGTATTTAAAAACAGGAAAATTAAATTAATTATTACTGAGGTTTATTTTGAAATCTTTATTACCCTTTTATTATTTTCAATAAATCCTTCTTTTTCTAATTGATTTAATATTGAAGTTATTCTTTTATTCTCTACCTTTAGTTGAGTCTGCAATTCTGTTATTAAAATTTTTTTTTTATTAAGTAAAATTTTCAAAATTTTACCTCTTATTTCACGATTAGAACCCTTAAATTTTGCTTGTTTTCGATAGTGGGCACTTCTCTTATTTAATTCTGGGTGAGTTTTTTTAAGCATCACTCCATAATCCATTAAAGCATAATACCATTTACGGGGGGCTTCATTATCAGCAGTTGCCTCTACAAATGCTATGATTTCTTTATCATTCACATTTTTTTTATTGGAAAAGAAGAAGTAAATAAAGACGCGTCTAATATTGGTTTCAATGAAGTAAGTTGGTTTGTTAAAAGCAAACGCTACTATAGAAGATGCTGTATTATGCCCTATCTGGGGAAGTTTCTTAAGCGTTTCAACAGAATCCGGTAATTTCCCATCATACTCATTAACTACTTTTTCTGCAATAGTTTTTAAAGCAATAGCTCTTCGGTTATAGCCTAAACCTTGCCATGCTTTAAGGAGTTCTTGTTTTGGTGCCTTAGAAAGTGCTTCAAAATCGGGAAATGATTTTATGAAATTTAGGAATTTTTCCGAAACAGTGCTAGTTTGAGTTTGCTGGAGCATAATCTCTGAAATAAGTACATAATAGGGGTTAATTTTATCTCTAAACGGGAATTTACGACCGTATTGTTTAAAATAGGAATATATAATATCTTGAAATACTTGAATGACTTCAGAGGTCAATCCATTTTCCTTATAGAATTTGTGAAATTCGGTTATGAGTATCTCTAACCACCTTATTCTTCAATAAAAAAAAAAATTAAAACTTAATAAAGAATCTAAGGATTATATTACATAACATATTTATCTACTTTGATTATTTTACGAATGATTTATATCAAAACTCTTGAGCAATAATTACAGGATCATAGTGATATTGAAAGGATTTATGTTTGTAGACTGGAAAAAACAAGAAGAAATTACTATAAAAATTTCTAAATATTATAGAAGATAATTATATTTAATAGATTAAAAAAGATTTTAAATTAAAAAACATGTGGGCTTCTAAGTATGTTAAACGCTTTTTTTATTTTTCAGGGCGAAACAGGAACTCTTCTATATGATAAAGTTTTTTTCCAAGAAATGGATGAAAGCATGTCAGATATGTTCAGCGGCTTTCTAATCGCACTTAAAACTTTCATTTCAAAAATGTTTTTTGATGGTTCGAAGGTCTTAAAATCTATTAATCTGGGTGATTATCACGTTGTAATTACTCATATTAATGAAATAAATTCAGAATTAGTCATGGTTGTGGATAAGGAAGAGGATAAATCAGCAACAAAAATAATTCCGAAAATAGTAGAAATCATTTTAAATAATAAAGAGTTATTTAATGAATCGGAAGGTAACTCTGAGCAATTTAAAATATTCGATGAACAAGTAAACAATTTAATTATTACGAGTAAAAATATAGTTGATGAAACGTTACTTGATCAAAAAAGTGATGTTTTTAAATCCATATGGGGTCAGAGAGGTAGAATTTCTGCAAATTTACGAGAAGAATTATTAATAGAAAAAGAAGATTTATATAATAAGCTAGCAAGTACTCAAAATTATATTGAAAAATCAGTAATCTTTGATGAAATAATAGAGGTTTTAAATAAACTCGATGCTACTGAAGAGTTAATTAGAGTGCAAGCACAAGCAAAAGCTGTTAAAGATGAAATAAAAGATAGACGGATAAGGTTAAAATATTTTTTGAAAGAAACTAAAGACGCTTTGAAATACAAGAACTATAAGGTAGCTTATTCAAATTTTTACTCTTTTAGTGCAAAACTTAGAAATTTAGCACAATCTCACGTTCAAAAAAAATATGCTGACCTAGCAAATAGTATCATGAATAAAGATAACATTTCTCATAGTGAGTTTTCTAAAATTATTTCCGAAATTTTAAACATACCAGATAAAATAGTTGACGAAACGCTACTTGATCAAAAAAATGATGTTTTAAAATCCTTAGGGGCTCAGAAAGGTAAAATCTCTGTAAAATTACAAAAAGAATTAAATATAAAAAAAGAAGATTTATATAAAAAGATAGGAAGTACGCATAATTATATTGAAAAATTAGTAATCTTTGATCAAATAATAGAGGTTTTAAATAAACTTGATGCTACTGAAGAGTTAAGTCAAATTCAAGCATATGCAAAAGCTCTCAAAGATGAAATAGAAGATAGACGAATAAAGTTACAATATTTTTTGAAAGAAACCAAAGAAGCTTTGAAAAAGAAGAACTATAAGATAGCTTATTCAAATCTTTTCTCTTTTAGTTCAAAACTTAGAAATTTGGCAAAATCTCCCGTTCAAAAAAAATATACTGACCTGGCAAATAGTATCATGAATAAAGATAACATTTCTCGTGTTGAGTTTTCTCAAATTATTTACGAAATTTTATTAATGCCTGATAATATAGACGAGTATTTAAATTAATTAACTTAGTAAAATTCCGCTTAATTATTAATTGAAGATAAAATTAAATTTACAATCCGATTAATATACTTTCCTTTTTGAATTTTGGTAACTCTTGAGACCTTTTTATAATTAAAGCTAGAAGCAAGCGCATCTAAATAAGAAAGATTGTATAAAAGTGAAATATTATCATTATTTCGCATAAATAGATTGTTTAATACTTTTTGGATATTATTATCACTAACAGCTTTTGACTTAGCTTTCGCACGTTTTTTAACCTCATCTATTGCATTATTAAAATGAAGGTCCCTAATTTTTGATATAATACCGCTTAAAACAATAGTATATAAAATTACGAGCTCTTCATCAGCGGCATTCTCTTTTAAAACCTCAAGCTTATTTTTTAATTCGTCGTAAATCTCTTTAATTTGATCATCATCAAGCCCCTTAATTCTTTTAAAATGACGTAGAAAATTCAAATAATTGCCTTCTAAAAAAGAATTTAAATTTTCATTAAATAAATCTTTAAATTTTTTAATTATTTGACCGCTTTGTTTTATCTTAACACTAACTTTTGGAGTTCTACCAATAATGGTATCGGATCCTTCTTCATAAAACTGTTGGTTAACGAGATTATCCGTTGCATTGTATAGCCTTTCAATTTCCGGATCCACCCTTCAAACACCATCAATTAAAAAAAGAGTATTAATTTTTAAATAATATATAAATATTCAATGATATTAATTTTCAGCATATTAAAGTAATTTAGTAATATCTAAATCTATATATTCGTTAATTTTTTATTTTTATAAACCGTTAAATTTAATTTTAAATGTAATTTTAATATCTAATGGGAGTTTTTTATTATTTCTAAAAGAAATTAAGGTGAATAATTATAGGATTAAGATTGAGTTCTTTTTTCTGCGTAGTAGCGTTATTTGGACTAATTTATGCCATAATTTTTGCTATTGGAATCTGGTATAATTGGAGCCTCTGGTTAATGATTGGATTAACAATTGGTATTATTTTATTACAATATTTAGTAGGACCCTATATAATTAACTGGATTTATAATATTAACTGGATTCCATATGAACAGTTTCAGAAAGATTATCCCAATTTGGCTGAAGTTGTTGAAAAAGTTATAGAAATCAGAGGAATTAAAACTCCATTAATGGGGATTATTCCAGATAAAAATCCTAATGCATTTACATTTGGTTGGACAAAAAATAGCGCAAGAATAGTAATCACCCAGGGCATCCTTGAATATTTAAATAAAAATGAACAAAAAGCAGTAGTAGCTCATGAATTAGGCCACGTTGTACATAATGATTTTATTTTAATGACTTTAGTTTTCGCAATTCCTTTACTGTTGTTAACAATTGCTAGATGGTGTTATTATGCAAGTCGGGGCTTTTTTCATAGTGGTGATGATGAAGGTGTAGGTGTAGCCATAGGAGCAGCTTTAACTGTTGTTGCTGCATTATCATATCTATCTTACTTCATAAGTTATTTAATATCATTAGTAATAAGTAGAATAAGAGAATACTATGCTGATGAACACGCTGGAGAAATAACAGGAAATCCTAATTTATTATCAACAGCACTCGTAACAATTGCTTATGGATTACTAATGGAGAAAAATGTTCAGGAAAATCGAACTTCGAGAATTAGAGCTTTGAGAGGATTTGGAATCTTTAATCCGCAAGCCGCCACTGCTCTCGCTGTTTCAAGCGCAAGAAAAGATGGAAAATATTCAAAAGATGCAATTCAAGCCGCCGCAGCATGGGACTTATTCAATCCATGGGCAAAATATTATCAGATATTTAGCACACACCCATTACCAGCAAAAAGGATAATGCGTTTAAATAAGCAGTGTGATATATATGGGATAACACCTGAAATTAATTTTTCATATGCCAAGAAAATTAAAGAGGAACAAGCAGGAAAATCAATGATCCCTGAATTTCTCACGGATGTAACAATGATGTATCTACCAATTCTCATTTTTATAGCATTAATAGCTTTGACATTAGTATGGATATTCAATATAGCTGGATTATATGATTTAAGCTCTGGAGGTGTGTTGGATAGTATGATCTCAAATCTTCTCCTGCTTTGGGCAATAGGATTTTTTTTAATAGGGTTTAGTGTCCTTATTAAAGTTGCTTTTAAATATAAAAGTGGATTTGAACCAAAAGAAGTTATTGATTTGGTTACTTATGTGAAAGCTTCACCAATTAGAACAATTCCAGCAATTTTAGAGGGTACAATTGTCGGACGAGGAGTCCCAGGATATTATTTTGGAGAAGACATGCTATTACAAGACGAAACTGGTTTAATATTTCTCGACTATGAATCACTAATTCCCCTCTTTGGTAATTTAATCTTTGCAATGAGAACAATTAAGAAATATATCGGCCAAAGAGTGAGAGTAATCGGTTGGTATAGAAGAGGACCCTCACCATATTTTGAGATTAAAATGATCGAATCAGCATCCGGACAGAGAAATAAAAATTATAGAAAACAGGCATCATATATATGGGCGATTATTGCCTTTGTAATTGGATTTATTATCTTTTTAATCTGGATTCAGGTTTCTGGTTTAAACTATTATGGATTATTTTAAATTCTGAATTAAGGGGTTTCATTATTTCTTGATATTATTTATTCTGAAGGAGGTAAGGGAGGGACAATATGATCATTCCATTCCTCTTCGACGGGATAATCCCACCAGTTTTCAGGAATCTGTGAATACACTCCATATTTTTCGAGACCCTTTTTGAAGGCTCTTATGTTTTTTGCTGGCGCTCTGAGAACTCTTGGTTCTGCATAAAAATAGGCTCCAAAACCTCCATGTTTCGTGCCTAAATTTCTCACCATATGCCATACTTCCCGTTCAACCTCTTCGGGTGTTCCATTCACATAAATTGATTGAATATTTACACAGCCCCACATCATAATTTTTCCCCTAAATTTTTGTAAATCCTTATATCCACACATTCGAGGAGAATCAAATTCGATAGCATCTAAGCCCCATTCGATTAAAGGAGGAATAAGAGCATCCATCTTACCACAACTATGAATGACAAAATCGCAACCATATTCGTGAACTCTATCAAAGATACGTCTGTAAAATGGTTCATAAATTTTTTTAAATATTTTAGGACTCATTAGAGGTCTTGATTGTTCACCTAAATCCTCCGCAATCATAAATCCATGTGGTTGTAAATCATACTCAATGCAAGTATCTATAAATTGAATATGATAGTCTGTAATAAACTCTAATAATTCTTTCAATTTTTCAGGATTTCTTCTATGATCTATCAAACAATTATTAAAACCTCTGATCTTGCAAGCTCTTTCAAAAAGTCCAAAGTCATAAATAACTAGTCTGTATTTTTTATCCTCTTCTTTAGTTGATTCTATCAACCGTCTGCAAAGAATAAATCTACTCTCATCTCTTGCCTCTAACTTATATTGAGCCTTATATTGTTCTAATTGATCCCAATCTGCTAATACAGGTCGCCCAGGATGTCCCATATTATCTTCTCTTCCAGACATATTCCATATAGAACCCCATTCATCCACTTCTTCATGGGGAACTGTACGCCAATTATCACCCTCAAATTCCGGTTTCTTTGCCCAGTCAGGTCTATCCCATTTATATCCTCGGATTACATGGGGAAATAATCCGTATTCATTCTCCACCCAACCCGGTCTCCACTTCGTCGAATGAATAACTGGTAAAGGTAAAATATCTCCCTTAACTAGATTAAACACGGGCACTTTATCAGGATTTTGGAAGTGCTGTGCTGCCTTGACTCGTTCAAATGAGTTCATTATTATTACTTAATATTTGATTGAACTTAATCATTTATTTTTTTTAAAAAAAAAAAAAATCAAAAATAGAATAAGAAAAGAAAAAAAGTGTTAATTTACTGGTTTAAAATTTATTACTTATAAATCTTCGGTTAAGTCTTCGAACGCTTCCATGGCTAATTCAATAATTTCTTGAAATGCCATCGCATCTTGAAGATTACCCTCAACGGTAATGTCTCCTGCCATATATGCTGAGGTGGCATCAACCTCGCCAAATAGCATACCGGCACCAACTGCCATTGTGCATGAAAATGTAAAGCTAGGATTGTCTATTTCGCCTTCTCCATAACTTATATCACCATTTTGGGCTTTAATCCAATACTTCTTATCTACATCTGTTAGAATTTGTTGTACGGCTATATCCATATCCTCTAATTCTTCAGCGAGGTCCTCATTTTCTGTGGATACTGCTTTGAAGAATTTAAAGACGTCTATCATATCTTCAGGCTTCGCTGCATCAGCGCCTCCATCAAATTTTGCTTTTAAACTTTTTAATAATGCTTCATCAACCATTTTAAATTTCAACCTTATTTTATAATTTAGTATATTTGTTAATTATTTAATATATTAAATTGTAACTTATAATAACCTTTTAAAATATAAAAAGGTTTCAAACTCTTCTAGGATTTTATCATTTTTAAGTATTATAATTTGAATCTTTTTTTTTTTCATTTTTACATAAAAAATTATAATAAAATAAGCCAACCTTTAAAATTTATATGCTTTATCGTTAAGTTTTTGAGAAATAAATTTTTTTTATTTTTACTTAGTAAAATGTGAATGAAAAATCATGAATAAAATGTGAATGAAAAATCATGGATAACCTTGAGGATCATCAGAAATGGTATTTTTGGCCAGTGTTATTGCTAAGTTTGTTATACCCAATTAATTTATCGGTATTGGGCGTGTCAATTCCAATTTATTACTATAATGAAGGAGTAAGTATTGAAATTATCGGTTTTTTAGCAGCGGCCATAGCTTTACCTTACAGTTTTTCTCCTTTATTATTAAATAAACTCTCGGAAAAGTTTGGAAGGAAAAAAAGCGTTCTAATCGCAACTTTAGGTGCGACAGCAGCACAAATTAGTTTTTACATCACATTAGAACCTTTAATATTCTTTATTGCAAGACTCGCTGAAGGTTTTATAATGGGTTTCTATTGGACTAACTTGCAGGCAACCATATCCGACAGCTCTAAAGAGAAGCGTAGTAAATATACAGCAGTTTTTAACCTTTCTTGGAATATAGGTGTTTTAATTGGACTTTTATTTGGCGCAATTGTAGTATTTTTTGTCGAGGATGTTTTAATTATTTTTTATCTTTCTCCCGTAATAATGATAATTACTTGCGTTATTGCTGTATTTTTTTTTAAAAACCCACCTTATGCAAACTCACAAATTTCCTCAATAAATCAAAATAACATAAAAGCTGATGTCTTTGACTCACAAAATAAAAACGATTTTTCCAAGTATTCCATACCTGTTATGGTGCCAATTATAATTATTGCAGGTTATTCAATTTTAAGGGCAAGTATAGGATTCTTGTATCCGATTAAATCCGAAATATTAGGAATTGAAACTTATACAGTGTATTTATTTATATTTTTTTTAGTTCTCACTCAAGCAATTTTCGCTACGCTTTCAAGTTTCTTAAGCATGAAATGGTTAAAATGCGTTACTCTAATGTCGTTAGGGGTTATCACGCTTCTAATGCTGATTTTTGGCATTGTCGTAGATTACAACGCAGCTCTTTTTATAGCACTTTTTTTGATAATAGGTGTTTTTTGCGGGATACTTTACGGCTCAGCTTTAAAATTATTTATTGCGCTTAATGTTAAAAAAAAAACCACCAAATATACGAGCATTAACGAGAGTATAATTGGTATATTCTTTTTAATTATCCCAATTTTACTTGGATTTATTGCTACCGCTGATTTAAATTTAGGATTTTATGTAATTGCATTCGTTTTCCTATTAAACCTTATCATAGCTTCGATTTTCATTATTCAAATTCAAAAAGATTCAGAAAAATAAAAACGCCCACACCGGGAGTTTCAATGGGTGTCGCAATTACACCCAAATTTGAACCCGGGTCGCAGGAGTGACAGTCCCGAATGCTGGACCGAACTACACTATGTGGGCTTTTATTGTAAGGTAAAAGAATTACTAAAGCAAAAGAATAGATAACATAAAAATTTTTTTGAGAAAAAAGTTTTTAGAAATCAAGCATAAAAATATTAAAAGCATTTTTATCCTTACAATCTATTAATTTTTTTAGAAGAGAAATTGAGAGATAAAAAACTACGCAAGGGCCTATAATCTAGTCTGGATATTTGTTTTCACTTAGGAAATAAGCCAAAAAGGGTGCCCGGCTTCGGACTGGGATGTCGCAGGTTCGAATCCTGCTAGGCCCATTTTATAAATTAAAAAATAAAACTTAACTGGATTTAGAAAATTTTTGTAAAGTATAAACAATGAGAATCTCTTTATTTTTTTTTGAGACTTTCTTTATATTTAATTTAAATTAACTCTTCAATTTTTTTTGCGAGATTTGACATAAGTACAATTCCCATTCCTAATCTTATAGTGGAATTGAATAATAAAACTAGAATGAATTTAACTCCTAAGATGTGCATATATTGCGAACAAACTTTTTGTTGGTCATCTAATTCAAGTAGCATTCTTCTTATACTTGATAGATTATTTTTTTCTCTTGATTCAAACTCTCTAATTGTATCAGATAAAGTCATATGAGGTAGAGAAGAGTAGATGACATTTCCTTCGAGTGTGAATAAACCGCTTCCTAATATTTCTTTGTCATCAACCGTGCTTCTTAAAAGGTCAATTATTTCTTGAAACATGGGCAAGGTGGTGAGAGTACTAAGTTCCCCTCCTTTTTTTTGACTTTCTTCTAATGCTTCACCAGATCCTTCAAAGAATTCCATTTTTGATAATTCGTAATCAATTTTTTGATAGCCTCTTACTTTAAAATTTTTGTCTATAAAAGCTTGAAATGTGTGTTCACATACTAGTCCAGACGGTATTGATACAGTAGTTAATTGTTTGCTTTGATTTATAATTTTACTAGGAATAGTTAATTCATTTCTCTTATTACATTGAGGACATACTATCCTAACTTCCTTAAATTCTACCTGAGGGGCAGCTTTATTCGCATCGATCATAAATTTAAATTGCCCTTTTATTTATTCTCATTAAATTAAATTAAATTAAGTAATCAAATTTATAATAAAATATTTTTCTTTTTATATTATAAACCATCAATATCTTATTTTTTAACAGAAATTCTATACTATATTTTTTCTTAATTTTTTAATCCATTAGTGAGCAATTTTTCTGAACATTCTGCAAGAAATTTCCAAATATTTTAAAACAAATAATACGTTTATTGTGTAGTACAATAATTCCGAATGATGATAGAATATAATCATGAATTTTATTACATTATATAAAATTTATTTACTTTACAGTTATGTTGTTGAAACCTTAATTTTGAATTATACCCCTTTAACCTAAAATTATTTATAAATTGGAAGTTATAATTATAGATAATAATGGATTTTTGATTAAATAATGTCTGTGTCGCTAGATCTCGATCTAATTATGAATAAATTAGTAATGGAACTAGGAGCTAAATTATATTTTATATTAATTATCTCTGAAAACGGAGTGGTTATAAAATCATATATAAATGAAGAAGAATTCAATAAAGCAGCCATTGCTGTAGATATTTCTCAACTCTATGAATTGACAGAAGAAATAACTCAGCTGATTGGTATTCATGCCCCTGATTTTAATATAATTCATTCTGATAATTTTTACATTTTGTCAATAAAAATTTTGGAAAAAGTAATTATTCTTTTGACAGAAGACCAAATTGATATCAATCAAGTTTTTGATCTTATTAACAAAAGTATGAAAACTGATTAATAATTCTCTTGAAAAAGAATCAGAAAAAAAAGAATGAAATATTATTCAAAATAAGAAAAAAAATTTCTATTTATAATCGAGGTCAGCTGATTTTTTTGGTTTGATTCCAATTTTTTCTTGAACTTCTTTTAGATGTCCCTCAAATTGTCCAAGTAATAATTCTTCTTCTTTAAATTTTTTCTGCAGTTCTCTTATCTCATTATGTAAAAATTCTACGACCGTTTCTTCAAAAGGTCTGAAAGGGCTAACTGCTCCATTAAACTTTTCTACCATTTCACCGTATTCCTCTTGAAATAATGTGTTTACTGAGGATAAAACATCTGAAATTTCAATCGTTCCTCTTGAAGAAACAAATGCCATAAAATAATTTGTTCCTTCTAAAATTCTTCTGTGTATTTCGTTATCATCTACAATTGTACTGTAATCCGTTTGACTGTTAAAAACAGGTTGATATTCTAAAGATGTATCCGATGTTTCTCTGCTAAAATTTCGTATTGCCGTTAGAAATCCGCCAATTAGAGCAGAGTCCCTCATCATACCCTTGCCTATGAGATGTTTATATTTTTCATCTAAAACTTCCCCGAATCTGAAGTCTGATATTTCAATCATTGTCGTTCCTTGTTCCGAGTGGACGATTATTATCCAGTAGATCGAAGCGATTTCGGATATCTGAGCTTCAATAAGAGAAATTTTTTGTTCTGAAGCCGTTGTTTTCGTTTTTAAGGCAACTAATTCAGAATCTAATTCTCTTTGTGCCTTAACCTTATGCCTTGAAATTAAGAGGAATACTGCTAAAATGCTCACAGCGATTAATATCCCTATAATGATGAACCACAATAGTATATTTTCTTCCTTGTCTTTACCGTCATCATCATCATCATCAGCAGGAGGAGCTAAAACAGGTTTTGCTTCTACTGTAAATTTGATTGTTTCTTCAGCGATATAAAAGGGACTAATAAGACGATAAGTCATATTATGTACTCCAGGAGTAAAAGAAAAAAGATTATATCCTGATGAATTTGATGCTAAGCTTACATTTTTAGTACTAATATTATCGATAAGAATTTCTATCGTCATATTTTCTCTATTTCCCTTGAAGTTTCCTTCCTCTAAATTCCATGTAAAATTTGTATTTTTGGACTCCTTGATTATACCAGAATAGTCAACGGAGATTTCAAGTTCTTTTTTTAAAATTTCAACGGCATGTTCGGCGCTTCCTTGATAATAATTAGAATCTATAGTTATGTTTACTCTATAAAAACCTGGTATTGTATCGTTTGAAATTTTAGGCAAATTTCCCTCTGGATCTAAAAGAGTGAAAGATTGGACTATTTGTTGACCCCAAGGATGGGGACCATCCATTTCTCCAGTGGCATTATTAATAAATGTAAGATTTACTGTAACAGGAATTTTTAAATAATTTTCTATCATATATACAAATCCCTGATCAGTAGTATAATTAACAGATAAACTTATAGTCAAGGAAAATTCCTGCTCTACTTCTAATTCATCAGCAGCTCCAAGGATTTTAACGGTTACATTTCTTTTATATACAATCCAAGGTTCCAAGACAAATTCCGAATATGAATATCCTGTTTTACTTGCTGTAAATGTAATATTATAATCGTCCCTTGGAGGAATTTGAAGTTCACCTAAATCAATCTCATTCAAATAAAGCCATAAATTTAGGGGTTGATATGGATGTTTTACATAATTCAATTCAGCACCATAATCTAGAAGCTTATATGTTACAGTAGCATTGCTAATCATAGTTCTATTAAAAATTTCAGTTGAATTCTCTTTAAAGTTATAACCTAAAACATTCGTAAGATATTCAGCATAATCGACATCCAAAAGTACTGCGCCAATACCGAATTGTGGATTAAAAACAGTTGTATTCTCCGTAAAACCAATAATTTGCGCACGTTTAAATAATTCCACTTCAACAATTTTTGTACCAAATTTTATATCAGAGCCATCTGTAAGTGTGACATTAAGAATAGCAATACCTCCCTTTGAATGGTTTAACATTATATAATTATAATTAATAATATCCATATTCTGTACAGGCGTTTCGTATATGTCTGTAGTTCCATTAGTATCTGTAAATTCGATCCTCAAATTGCCGTCCATTTTACATGTAACATTAAGTCGAAGTTCATTTAATCCATACATCTCTAATTTGTCGTTGTATGTGATTGAAACATAGTTTGGAGAGTAAAAGGTAATTTTATACTCTTCATAAGATCCATATATTATTAAATGTGTTGAATTCCTATAGTATGGAAGTGCATCCCAATAATCATCTATAGTTGGAGATCTTCCTTTTACATTACCTACTATAAAAGAATCATCAAGCAAAATTTCAGCCCTATATTGATCTGGAAGATCATATGGAGATGGATTAAAATATCTATTATCATAATTTAATTCCCATTCAATCAGATCGGTTTGTGTATTTTCAATAGTTGGTTTGAATGATGCTTTTGCAGTATTATTTGAAATAGCATTAAAAAAATACAAAGTTCCATTGTAGGTGATATTTGTTAATCCAGTATAAGTATATGATATGGTGGAAGCTCCAAAGGGAAATATTGGAGCTATATACCCTAAATGACAATATCCACTAGCATTTCCTTGGCCAGGTCCATCATCATTAATAGTAAATTGTTCCCATCCTCCAGGGGCGATAGGACCTGCATAACATGAATATGCCATACCAGCAAAATCATTTGGTCTTAATTCATCTTTTGTTGGAGAGGTTGCATTTATCAAATCCGTTAGATAGAATTCAAAAGATGCATTCGTACTATAATAAAACCATTGGAACATAAAATTTGTAGGCGGTTTCCCCCCATAACCCCCTCCAGTTGAATTATAATTTACATAAGAAAATGAGTTGTTAGCTATTTCATGAATTTCGACATCAAAAGAAAAATTAAGACCTGTTTCAATGGGACCAGCTGTTTTAGGAGATTTTTTATTTATAGGTTCTTCTTTTATGATATCTTTATCTTTTATATCTAAAATAGGATCATTTTCTAATTTCTTTTGATTATTTGCTGGAATTATTCCCTGATTTATAATTCCTGTAAAAATACTTAATGTAAAAAGAGAAATCAAAATAATTCCTAAAATTCTCAGGTTTTTTTTGCTCATCTTACTTCAGAAATTTAATTGATAAAGATCTTTTATTTATTTATTTTTTTTTTTCATATATTAATGATTTGTAGTCTAATTTTTGATTTTTTATGCAAGTATATTCTTTTTGATAATATCTTCCTATTTAATAAATGTGTTAGTAATCTATATATAATAATTGACTCATATAAATATGACTTCCAGACGAGTATTTTATTCATCATAATTATTTTACATCCAAGTCAAAGCTTTTAATAAAACAAACATAATAAGATAATGATGAAATTAAGTATTGTTTCTGGATTGAAAGAATCCAAGAGCAATCAAGAGAAAATCAATGAAAGATTCAAAAATTTATGTGAATTGTTAAAACCCCTTAATTTTGAGGGCATTGAACTCAGCTTATTAGAACCAGAAAAGATTGATGTTAATAAACTAATTGAAATTAAAGATTCTTATAACATGGAGATTCCTGCACTAGGAACAGGTAGCACCTATCTCCGTTTTGGTTATTCCCTAGGGCATGTAGAAGAAAACATGCGATTAAAAGCTATTGAAAGGCTTGAAAAATATATTAATCTTGCTCGAGAATTACAGTCAAAAGTAATCATTGGCTTAATTAGAGGGCGTTTTAGTTGTCAAAGTAGTCCTAAAAAAGAAAAATTGAATATTTTACATTCACTAAAAGAATGTTGTAGAATCGCAGAAAATAATAATGTGGAATTGTTATTTGAACCGATTAACAGGTTTGAAATAGATTCTTACAACACAATTTCAGAATCAATGGAATTATTAGAAGAAATTGGGTCAGACAACTTAAAACTATTAATCGATTCATTTCACACTTATTTAGAAGAAGATCCGATTTTTATTTGGGAAGATATGAACGATATCGTTCCATACGTTGCTCATCTACATTTAGCAGATGATAATAGACGGGCTCCAGGGACAGGCCATTTTGATTTTAAATCATTCTTAAATATCTTTAAAGAATCTGGATTTAAAGGTTTTGCGTCAATTGAATCGATAATGAAGCCTTCTTTTGAAGATGTGGCTAAGGAATCATCAGAATATTTAAAAATGATTTTATCATTATAGATTTTGAATACCAATTTGGAAAGAGAGATAAAAATATATTAGTCTTTTGAACCGTTATCCTATTGATTATGGTTCTCTGAATCATCTTCTAATAAACATGCTTCCTCATCAAATTCAAGAGCACACTTTTCATTATATCTTACAATATAATAAATAACCAATCCAATAAAACTAGTAAAAAATACAATCGGAACATATTTATATCCAGTAAGCTGCTTTTTTTTTATATCCTTATAGGTCCAAAATGCTAATAATGAACTAACAATGAACCAAGCGATAATAATAATTATAATGAATAGAAGCGTATTTCCGTATCCCATTATAGTATTATAAGGATTATTTTCGGGGTAATCTGGCTCAGGATAATCTTGAAATATTTTAGAAATTATAAACCTAAACATATTAAGTAATATATTAGATAACTCTAAAAAAAGATATTATTAATAAAAAATAATAACTAAAGATTTTCTGGTTAATGAATTATTAAATCAACTTGTATTATAATTTATCATCCTAAAAAAAAAGATTTTATTTAAGTAGGTTTTTTTTCCTTCAGAAAAAACGCCATAATTAATAGAATCACAAGTAATATTGCTTGCAATAGTAATGCTGGTAAATAATCACCACCAATTGTAAAACCTTCTAAGCCTAGGATAAATATAATACCTCCGACTTGTCCGATCATCATGAGAGCTCCACTCGAGGTTGCTTCTGGAACGGGATGTGTAAGATCTACAGCATATTCTAATGCAACGGGTGCTGCAGAAAGCAAACCAAATCCAAAGCAAAACGCAAGGATAAGTAATAGAGTTCCATCTCGCGAAAATGCTATACCAAATAATGAAATCGCAGCGATTATGACTGATATTATTATTAGAGGTTTATATTTATGGTATTTATCAGATATTGTGGACATTACTATGCATCCTATTATTCCACCAAATAGCATTAAACCTCCAAATAATCCTGCGAAAATAGAATTAAAACCTCTTGGAATTAAAATCACCTCAACATAAGTCGCAATCATGTTAAAAATACCGAGTCCTAAGAAAAACATAATAAATAGTATAAGAAAATATTTGTTTTTGAACAGCTGTTTCATTCCTTCTCCCATCATTACTTTTTCTCGTGTCCGATCAGTTGAAGGTGGTGTGGGAGGTTCGTTTTTTGCGAACACAAAAAATAAACCTGCTGAAATTACGCTTAATAAACCATAGATGAGTATCATCGTTTGAAAATTAATCCCTTCAACGATAAAAGGTGTAATAACTAAACCCAATGCAATGCCAAAAAACTGCGCAACCATGGCAAGTCCAGCAGCGCTGGTTCGTTCATCTGCAGGAAACCAATTTGCAGGTAATTTTGTTATACTATTTAAAATGAAGGGTTGACCAAAAGCGATTCCGATTGTAAATATTAAAGCAAGCATGAAATTTGTCCCAGCAAAAAAACGAAATAATCCAAAAATCCCTGCTATTATTGCTCCAACTCCAGTCCCGATTTTAAAATCGTATTTATCAATGACCCATGATGCAAGAAAAGTTACGGGAATATAGACTATCATGAACGTTGCTGAAAGGAGAAAAATCATCAGTTCTTCTACACCATAAAATGCAGTTGCATGAGAAGTTACTGAAGCGTAGCTTATCCAGAGTATTTGAGTTGTTATATTTACGAACATGAATAATAGTAGAACAATCCATCTGTATCCATAAACTTTAATTTCACTCATACAATCACTTAAAATTTATTTAATTTAAATTTTTAAAGATGTTTATAATCTAATATTAAGTTGCATTAGAATTAAAACCAAACTATTAGGAAGCTCAAACGAAAAATTATTATCAAAAAAATCTCTTCTTAAACTTATATTTAATAATTTAACTAAAAAGACTTTAATTAATTAGGAGATTTATTATGGTTAAAAAATTTATAGTTGGTGTAATTGGTGCTGGACGCATCGGCAAACTACATATCGAAAATCTATTAGGAAAAGTCCCTGATATTTCTTTAAAAATCGTTTCGGATGTGAACGTAGATGATAAATTGAAACAATGGGCTGATGAGAGAGGTATATTAAAACTCACAACAGATACTAATGAAATCTTTACTGATCCAGAAATTAATTCAATTATTATTGCTTCATCGACCGATACACATACAAGATACATTCAAGAAGCTGCTAATGCAAAAAAAAATATTTTTTGTGAAAAGCCTATTGATGTAGATATTAATAGGATTAAAAAGACACTTGAAGTAGTAAAAAATGAGGGGGTGAAATTAATGGTTGGATTTAATAGGCGATTTGACCGTAATTTCATGAGAGTTCACGAAGCAGTAATTTCAGGGCAAGTCGGTAACCCCCAAATTATTAAAATAACCTCTCGGGATCCGGCTCCCCCTCCAATAGAATATATCAAAATTAGCGGAGGAATTTTCTTAGATATGACAATTCATGATTGGGATATGGCACGATACCAAGCAGGGAGTGAAGTAGAAGAAGTATATGCAAGTGGAGCTGTTTTAGTTGATCCTGCAATTGGAAAAGCGGGAGATATTGATACAGCTGTGGCAGTTTTGAGATTTAAGAATGGAGCGATTGGAATAATTGATAATACTCGTCAAGCTGTCTATGGTTATGACCAAAGAGTTGAAATATTAGGTTCCAAAGGTTGTGTCTTAGCAGACAATGAGGCTACTAATACTGTTAGAATATACACAGCAGAATGTACAAATATCGATAAGATTCCTTACTTTTTCTTGGAACGATATATGGAATCTTATGCTACCGAATTAAAATATTTCTTTAATTGTCTACAAAATAATCAAGATCCTACTCCGAGCGGAGAAGATGGTTTACAAAACGTTTTAGTAGCAATGGCCGCTCAAAAATCATTTAAAGAGAATCGCCCCGTAAAAATCTCAGAAGTAGATAAATAAATTTCTATACCATAAATTAAAATTTAATCCAAATTTTTTAATAAAATAATCTTAAAAAAATATCTTATATTAAATGCGAAAAAAATTTGTAGGTTGATTAGTAATGAAATTAGAAGATTTAAAAAACCTAAAGGTTCCAACAGCCATGATAAAGAAATTATTTCCACCGAAAAAAAGCGTCTTCACAGTAGACACAACCGGCGATGGAAAAGCGGATATGATAAAAATTGTTGCCCTTAATTTGTTTGCTCCATTTGAGATCCCCGCAAAAGAAGATTTAGGGGATATCAATGTCGATGAGATTGACCCCTCTGAGCATATTAAATTATTTCTGAATGGAGATAAGATTGATATTTCTAAAGGAGCACCAAATGTTGAATTAATTAAGAAAAGTTTACGTATTCATCATAAGGGAGATTCTTTTTCTTTTGATGATGCTCTGGGTGGTAAGATGGGGGGAAGAACTATTGCTATGGGAGATGAGATCACTGTTATGTTCAAATTAGATGAATCTCTTCTATCAAAATTAACTGAGGGGAAACATAATATTGGCGTCGAATCAGATAAAATACCAAATATAGAAATTGGTTTTGAGCTAAATCAAAAGAATATGAACCAAAAAATTTAATAAAACCTTTATAATTCTTTATTTTTTAGTAATATTTATTTAGATATTATTATGCCAAGGGGGGGATTTGAACCCCCGATACCCAGATCTTCAGTCTGGTGCGCTCAAGAATTCAGTTATAAAAACCAAATTATTCCCGGGCTACGCCACCTTGGCACATATTATTATTTAGTTTCCTTTAAATTTCTAAAATTAAGAATATAACGTAATATAGGTAAGGTAGAAAGGAAAAGATATCATTTAAAATTTTCCGCCCTATATTTATTTCAAAATGAACCTTGATTGGTAAAACCTAAAAATATATATATACTTGACGATACATTTGACTTAATTAATATGCTTTAATTAACAATGTTGCTCCAATTGAATAAAATTCAAGAGATTGAACTCTTATTTTATTTAACAGCCACAATATTAGGGATTCAATTAGCAATCTATTTTTTAGTTCGATATTTTAAAATCAGAGACGAACGACTCCCCTTAAATATGATATTACTGTCATTTGGAGTGTTTTATACATTTTTTATTTTTAGCGATTTTATGTTAGCTATTAATAGACTATTTATTTTGGATCCTATTTTAAAGGAAATAATTTACAAATTAGGGTATGTTTCAATGCTTCTTTCTACTATAGCACTTTTATTTTTTATTAGTATTAAAGAATTTTCAAAAATATTTAATACAAAAATCGCGAAATCTCTAATATTCATTAATTTAATTCCAATTATTGTTGTAATTCTTTTGCCTTCAAGTGAGCTGTTCACATTTTTAATAGTTACAATAATACTATCAGCAATTTTAATTTACTTTCTAATTTTTCAAATCAGATTAATAAGAACTTCAAAAGGTATTATCAAAAATAGATTATTACTAATTTTTATTGGTACTGATTTAAGTATAATCTCCTTATTTTTTGTGTTGGAGATTATAGCAGGGTTTTATCCTTTAAATATTCTTATTTTCATGGGGATTTCTTTATTGATGGCAGGTGTTATTATTGTGTTATTTGGTGTTAATTCGTTCCCTGCTTTCTATGAACTAAAATGGAAAGAAAATTTATTAAGACTACTTATTATTGACCAAAAAAATCATACTAGTCTTTATAGTTACGATTTCTCTGAATTAAAATCTAAACACGAAGATTATAAGAAATTATTTTCAGGTGGCATTACTGGAATCGACAGCATTCTTTCAGCTATAACGAAAACGGAAGGTGAAAAAATGAATAAAATTAAACAAGCTGATTCACTTATTTTATTAGAATATGGAACTAGTTTCCCCCTTCAAATAGCTTACGCCTTAATCGTAAAAGAAGATTTAGATAGCAATCGTTTTTTTTTAAAATCTCTTAAAAATCAGTTTGAAGCTTTTTATAAAGAAATATTAAGTGATGTAAAGAGTTTTATAGGAAGTGAAGAACAACTTTTTGGAAGTTTTGATGTAATAATAAAAGGTCTATTATACTAGAGGCGAAAATTAACATGCTATTTTATGAATTCCCAATTACGGGAGATTTAAGATTATCATTATTGGTAATGGAATGGATTTTCATAACTACGGGTTTTGAAATTAGTCTTATTTTTTTAGTGAGATATTTCAAACAAGAAAAAACATTGAGAAATTTACAAGAGCTCGGATATTTTTCATTATTTTTCGGCTTTTCACTAATGTGGTTTTTTTTTATTATAGGGGATTACTATGCTCCAGACAATATGTTAACACCCTTTCTTATTTGGAGACAAGGAACTCCACGAGCACTATTTTTAAGTTTAGGGTATTTTTCCTTGATTTTTTTATCGATGATTTTTCTTTTATGTGTCGAAAAATATAGTGTGTTTCTATTTAAAAGATATGTATTTACAACGATCTTTTCAATATGTACTTTATTATTTTTGATCTTGTTGTTCATAGATGTTATGATAACTCAATTTGTAACATATATATATTGGATAAGTTTTTCATCTTTTTTTATTATATATTTTATAAAATTTACAAAAAAGTTAGGGAAAAAGGGGTTATTCCTTTTTAGCGGCCTTTTTTTAATGTTTTTTGGATTTTTCCTTACTATAGACATCGCAATAGGGATTTTTGGTCTTGAAGGTCGATTGATTGGTGCTATGCTTCAATTATTGTCTGTTGTAATATTGTCTTATTTTTTCTTGACACTACCACCATTTTCTGAATTTGATTGGCAAGACAAAATAGAGGCTCTTTTTCTAGTGAATGATGCGGGTATTTGCATTTATTATAAAGTTTTCAGTGAAAGAAAAGATTTAGTAGATGAAAATTTAATTTCTGCCGCAATTAC
>JAHPZI010000008.1:68131-98864 GCA_019058295.1 Promethearchaeota archaeon
TGTATACTTCAGAAGAACTAAATTTTCCTAAGGTTGTATTAAAAGATTTTGTTGATAAATTTGAAACCCTTTATCATAATATCTTATTAGTATGGGATGGAGCCACAGATATATTTAAACCAGCTGAAATTATGGCAAATGATCTGTTTCTCAAGTAATTTTTTTATTTTTCTGGTGGCTATTTTGCTTTATTTTCTTAAATACTTTATTTTGCGTCGTTAGATTAAGCTATAAATCTTTTAACTAATCATAAAAATTTATCTAATCCCCTTTTTTGCTTCAAATCCGTACTTCTCTCTAGATAAGGAGTAATAAATTTAATAATTCTAGAATTAAAATTTCTTAATTTAGGCAACTCTCCTCTCTTATAAACATCCAGGATTGATTCTTCTAAATTATTTAGATTTAATCCTGCCCATTTCATTGTACTAGATGATTTTCCTTCTAATGATTCCATATATTCCTTATTTAGTAAAAGTTCTGATATTTTATAATTCCATTTTCGGTAATCATTAGGTATCCAACGTTTCATTCTAACTTTTAGATTGTATTTTTTACATAGATTCAGCAATTTTTTATTTAATCTCATATAATATTCTTGCCAGCTCTTTATCTTTCCATTATATAAATCTAATAATGGTTGAGTCAGATCCTTATAATTGCTTTTTTTTAACTTTTTAATAAAAAAATCTTTTTGAGAATCCCTTAATGTCAAACCACTAAATAATACAAATTCAGCACCAGCTTCGCTTGATTTCTGAATCACTTCATCTAAATTCTTATTATTATCACATAAAAAAGGAATAATTGGCATGAAATTTATGCCAACTTGAGCATTGGGAGCTTTGTGTTTAATCTTTTTTAAAGCATCAAGACGTTCCTCTGGAGTTGACGAGAAGGGTTCGAGAAATCTCGCTAATTCTTCATCCATGGTAGTAATAGAGAATCCTATAGCACACCAAGTATTAATGGCAATTTTTTCGAAAAGTTCAATATCTCTTGTAATTAGATTCGATTTAGTGGAAATACAAACAGGATATTTATATTTGACGAATATTTTCAAGATTTTCATTGTATTTTCAGCTTTTTCCTCAATTTGCTGATATGCATCATTCACGCCACCCATAGCCACTACATCTGGCAATAGGGTTCTAGCCCTTTTGATTCTCAAATCCAATTTTTTATTAATATCAGTCTTAATTATGACTTCATTCTCAAAATCTTGTATTTCTTGTAAATAATAGCGATTACTCCGGGCATCACAATATACACAAGCATGCTCACAGCCAGAATAGGGATTTATCGTATATCTTGCCCAAAACCAAGAATCAGGAAATTTTAGCTTATTCAATGCCGTCTTGAATTCCCTATTAATATATTTTACCATTATCAGCCTAATTTTTATGAATATAACTGACTTATCTTTAATAATTAATAAATAAACAGAGATAATAAATTTGGATTTATTATAATATTTGGAAAAAAATAAGAATGAATAAAAAAATGCGCCCTCCGGGAATTGAACCCGGGTCCTCGGGTTGGAAACCCGAGATTCTTACCACTATACTAAGAGCGCAGAATGATTTTTATTAATAACGTATAATTTTTTATTTAAATTAAACTATGCGAAATTTCATAGTAAGTAATTATTTTATTTATAACAACCCATGCATCTAATTGATGTTTTGAAATGGAGATTAAATTATCGGATAAAGATGAGATCTCTTTTGAAAAACTGCCTTTTTGAAAGCCTCCAATAAATGCAATATAATTTTTAGACGAGTTTTTGGGAAACAAGTTTTCATGGCTCTTAATTAATGATCCCCTATTAGAAAACAATAGTAGTTCTGAATTTTCAATGGTTTTTATTAAGTCATTTAAATTTCCATCTACTTGAGAGATTAATTTTTTATCTTTAATAATTATATCTCCCTCTAATAATGTTTTTCCTATTAATCCTTTAAACCGATTATAATTTCTTGCTATTCTAATCTCTGGATTTATATCAAAGATTCTATTATGAATTGTATGAATGTATATTTTTAAATTTCCACTCTTATTTAAAGGAGAACCTAGTGCATTGAGCAAACTAATATGGGTAATATCAGGACGACCTCTTTTATCGCGATTTTTGAGGTTTTTCATGGCAGAATGATGTAAAGCGTTATCTAAAAGTAGAGAATAATATTTTTTAACTTTTAAATTTCTTTTTACTGAAGGTTTATTGCGAATTTGCTTAGGAATTAATTCAAGTCCACAATCTACTAAAATAATGATCAATGGCATGGTTAATTTATGATTTTTCTTATTAGAAATACATATTAGTCAATTATATTTTTGTTTTAATAAAATATCGCGTTGTTTTATTACACTCAAAACAGGTTAAAGAAACATGTGAGCCCTTTCCTTTTCGAGATTGCATTCTTATCCTGCAATTTAACCCTGGATATAAAAATGATTTACATTTATTACATATGCGTTTTTTCCATTCAAATGGAATTTTAATTCTGGCTCGCTGAGCGTAACGGCGAGCTAAATATACATATCTATTACTTAACCTCTTATTTTCATGAAATATTTCGTGAGCTCTTTGAAATAAGAAATTTATTCTATTTCTTGCGATCTGTTTAATTAAACGTTTAGAATTAGACATCTGATATATGTTTAAAATTAAATTCTATTGGTTTTTTTCAATTGGATATTTAGAAATGATAAATGTGAATCCACGCAAATCTAATAAATATGATTTAGTGTTTTTAGAAATGTTATGAGCAATTTCTTTCATATTTGATTTTATAGCAATAGATTTTAGTGCTTTAATTTTAATTATTTTATATCTCTTAAGCAATTTAGAGATATGACTTATGAATTCATTAGTAATTCCATTCTTTCCAAGAGTTGCATGCGGTTCTGATAAAAGTACTTTTTTAAATTCCTTAGTATAACCCATTTTTTGTTCTTAAAATAAAAAAATTTTTAATTTTCTATTGATTTTACAAAATATTATAATAATAAATAAGAAATATGAATTAAAGATATTAGCATGTCGATATATATCATTGAACCAATGAAATTTATTCAAGCTGTCGCTGAAAAACTAAAAGAATACCCTGAAATCAATGCTCCAAATGGTTCGGAATTTTGGAAGACAGCATTTTATAAGGAATTAGCACCAGTCAATCATCATGCATTTTGGTATGTCCGATGTGCATCATTATTAAGAAAAATTAATAAATTTGGACCAATCGGAGTAAATCGATTAAGAAAGAAATACGGTGGCAGGAATAAAAGGGGTTCCGGTTTAAATCATAGTGCTAAAGGAAGTGGAAAAATCATAAGAGTGGCATTACAGCAATTAGAAAATGCTAATTTAATTGTAAAAACAGAAAAAAATGGCAGAATTCTTTCTAATGAAGGAAGAAGCTTATTAGAAAGAACAGGATATTCTATTTCAAGAAAAAAAAGCTAATTTGCGTGTTTTATTTTGAGTGACGAAGAAAAATTAGAAGAATTAAGAAGGAAGAAATTACAAGAAATACAACAACAAGTCGCTCAGCAACAAATAGCTGAGGCTCAAAAGCAAGATTTTGAAGCTCGTAAATATCAGATAATGAGAAAGATACTTTCACAAGAAGGAAGACAACGATTAGAAAACATTCGAATTGTTAAGCCTGAATTTGCCCAAGAAATTGAATTTCAATTAATACAACTAGCTCAAGCAGGAAGATTAAGAGGTCCATTATCGGACGCAGCTTTTAAAAAGTTGTTAGAACAACTTTCCGGTAAGAAAAAAGATTTTAAAATTAAGAAATTTGATCAAACAATCTAAAGAGAGAGAGAAATTATATTATGGCAAGAAATAAAGATTTACCCTCTAAATTAAGAAGAGCTAAAAAGCTGAATCAGAGTAAATCCATTCCCAGTTGGGTTACAATGAAGACAGGGGGTAAAATAAGAACCAGCCCCTACACCAGGCGGGAATGGAGAAACACAAAGCTCAAAAGGGATTAGAAAAACAATTAATTTCATTAATAAACAGAAGAAATTGAAAAAAAATGGCGAAAAAAAAAAGTAAAGAAATTAGTTTAGATGATTTAGAACAAGAGTTGGATACCGAAGAGATTCAAGAAGAAGAAATTGAAGAAATTGAAGAAGAAGAAATTGAAGAAATTGAAGAATTTGAAATAGAAGAGATTTCTGAAGAGCAAGAAATCGAAGAAATATTTGAAGAAGAAATTGAAGAAGAATTAGAAGAAGTTGAAGCCCCCAAAGAAGAGATTATTGATGAAAGACTATATAATATACCAATCGCGAAAGCTCGAAGAGGTCCTAGAAAGAAATGGGCAAAGAAATCGATTAGATATTTACGGGACTATTTGGATCGCCATTTTAAACCCGAATCTTTAATTATTTCACAAGAAGTAAATGAGAAGATTTGGGAACGGGGCGCTCAAAAACCCCCTCGAAAATTGAAAGTAAGAGCAACAAAGAATATTGATGGATTAGTTGTTGTATATCTCGCCTGAGATTATAACTCTACTACTTTTAAAATATAGTTTCGGTGGAAATTAAATCGTTGTCTATTCTTAAAGCTCAAGTTTTTGGAAATAATTTAATAGGCGTTTATTTAGCAGCAAATAATTCGTATGTTATATATCCTCATCTTCTATTAAAACCAATACTTAAAAAGTTCAAATCAGTTTTTAACGAACCGTTATTTCCTTTAACTATAAACAATTCTAATCTATTAGGAATATACACTGCGTCAAACAAATACGGAATTATAGTACCGAATATCATAAAGGAAGATGAACTTAACTTGCTGAAATCAAATATTGGAGAGTCAACTCAAATCGGAATTCTCAATTCCTTAGATAATGCATTTGGAAACTTAATACTTTGCAACGATAAGGGTGCAATTATTAGCTCATTTTTAAAAGATTATAGGAAACAAATAGAAGATATTTTAAATGTTGAAATAGAAATTTTTGAATTTGCCGGTTCATATCTTCCTGGTTCAATATCCATAGCAAATAATAACGGTTGTTTAGTCCACCCTCTTGCTGATGACAATGAAATTGAGAGGATTACATCAATTTTAAAAGTAGAAACCGATGTAAGCACTATAAATCGAGGTATTCCATATCTAAGTGCGGGTGCGATAGTAAACGATAAAAGTGGAATTTTTGGCCAGGATTCAACTGGACCAGAATTAATGAGGCTTACTTCCGTTCTAAAGCTCTAAATAATGTAATTTTCTCTTAAATCTAAAAAAAAGGAAAATTTAATATTTTTTAAATGATTTTACAATATAATTATGTCATCTGAGATAAAGATATTTCTAATTATTGGTACCTATAAAAAGAAACAAAAAAAATACCTTTTTAGAAAGGAAATCCGTGCGCTTAAAGAAAAAGATGCTCTTGAAAAAGCATTATCACAAATAACATCTATAGGTATTTATAGGCGACAAATTAAAATTGAAGAAATAAAGGAAATTACAGCAGAAGAAAGTCAAGATCATCTTATACGTGAATTATCTCAATAGATTATAGTTAACTCAATCTGAGTGAAAAAATATGGAAAATCCTGAAGAAAATAAACAAGCTTTATTATATCAATTTAAGTACTTAAAAGATCAAAGGGATATGTTCGCTAATCAATTAGAGTTTGTGAATGCATCTCTTAATAACCTTATGAACACTAAAGTTACTACAGAAAATTTAAAGAATGTTAAAGAGGGCGAGGAGATTTTAGTCCCAATAGGCGGATTACTTAATATTTATGCAACAATCAAAAATCCTAATAAAGTTCAACTTTATATTTCACAAGACGTTTTGATTGAAAAAGATTTAGATAGTTCAATAGAATTTATTGATAAGGTTATTGAACAGCACAATGAACAATTACAATTTTTAAGAACCCAGATACAAAATTTGGATTTAAACCTTCAAAATATGTCAATGGCTTTTCAGAGAAGCGGTTTTCAGCCATAATAATTAATTTAATCAAGTTAAATTCAAATATAATTCATTTCATGTGATATAATTAATGCTTGATAAATTAAAAAAAGGTTTCTCTTCTTTTGTCAAAAAAACTTTAAGTGAAAAAAAAATATCTAATTCAATTACTGATTTAAAGCTACTTCTTTTGAGTAATGATGTTGCAATTGATACCGCAGATGAGATTTGCGACAGAATTGTGGAATCATTTAAAGATGAACAAATTGGAAGATTTTCTTCTACAAAGAAAATGCTATTTGAAACTTTAAAAGATATTATTACAGATATTCTAACTCCTGACGAAGAGATAGATATATTAAATGAAATTAAAAAAAAAAAAATCGAAAAAAACCTTCCTTTTGTTATTGTTTTTTTAGGAGTTAACGGAACGGGAAAAACAACAACAATGGCAAAAATCGCCCATTATTTAAAAAAGCAAAATATATCCTCTGTGGCGGCAGCAGCCGATACTTTTAGAGCTGGAGCCATTGAGCAGCTTTCATATCATATGAATAATGTGGATATTAGAGTAATTAAACACGATTATAAATCGGATCCGGCTTCTGTTGCTTTCGACACCATCGAGCATGCTAAAGCAAAGGGGATTGATGTTGTTCTTATAGATACTGCAGGGAGGCAGGTTAGTGATAAGAACTTAATGATTGAGCTTGAAAAAATCGTTCGAGTGGCGCAACCAGATTTAATCATATTTGTGGGTGATAGCCTTGCTGGGAATGACGCTCTTTTTCAAGCAAAAGAATTTAAAAAGCACGTGGGTATTGATGCTAACATATTAACAAAATTAGATGCTGACGCTAAAGGTGGAGCTGCTTTGTCAATCTCTTTTGAGACAAGAAAACCAATTATATTTATGGGTGTGGGACAAGATTATAACGATTTAGAAGTATTTAATCGCGATTTTATTATCTCAAATATACTCGATTTAGATTGAATTTTTCCTACAATATTTAATTAAGAGATAAATTTTTTAAAAATAATTAATTGGATAGAATAGAATGTCAAATTACCCCAAATATGATAAATACTCTAAGTATCAATCTAAACAGAAGCCAGGAAGGTATCAAAGATTAACCCAATTCCTAAAAAATGCAAAGAGAATTATTAAGACCGCCAATAAACCTTCAAGAAAAGAATATTGGTTGATATTTAAAATATGTGGAATTGGTATTGTTGTTTTAGGGGTAGTATCCTACGTTATTCAGTTAATCTTTTCTGTAGCTCTCCCAATCGGTAAGTAATCTTTTTCTATTTTAAAAAATTATATAAAAGTTTAATTTAAAAAAAATAAATTGAGATATTTTTTGGAACTCTTAATTTATTTTCCTTAGTTTTACACGCTATAAATTTTATTTTTAAATTAACGCAAATTGAAAGTAAACGTTTTGTTAACACTCCATCAATAATTATGTATGTTAGATCCTTATAATCGCGGATTTTTTTAAAAATTTCTCCGACAGACATCTCAAAAAGTTTATTCATTTTTTTATTAAATCCTATGCTCTGTCCGGGTTTAATATTATTAATCTCTTCAATTATTAAATCCTCGTTCTTTACTTTAAGTTTTTTCAAGATATTACTAAGTGCATTTTCTTTGCTTTCATCCTTAGGCATATCTTTTTTATTTAATTTATTTATAGGCCTTTTATTTTGTAGCGCTTTTATCATTTGCTTTCTCGTTAGCTCCTCAACCTCATATCCATCTGGGGCTCTTGCAACATAATCTATTTTAGCTATTTGTAATAGTTCGTTTAAGATAATTGTACCTCCTCTATCACCATCTAAAAATGCTGTTACAGTTGATTTACTCTTTGTTAAGTCAATGATTGATTTGGGTATTTCTGTTCCTTGAACAGCAACCGTATTTTTAACGTCAATTCTTAGCAAATTTAAAACATCAGCTCTCCCTTCAACGATTAAAATTTCGGAACTATCATTAATTTCAGGTCCAGCTGGTAGGTTTTCTGGTCCCCAAGAGGTTATTTCTCCAAGTTTAATGTCTTTCTCAATTTTTTCTTCTATTTCAGAAGGTTCCATAGATTTTGAATCCCATTCTTTTAATAGTTCGGCTGCTCTTTCTATGATTTGCTTACGTTTTGTTTCCCGGACGTCTTTAATTTCAATTAATTTTATTTCAGCTTCACAAGGTCCTACGCGAGATACAGTTTCTATGGTCGCAGCAAGTAGCGCTGTTTCTTTACGGGTAAGACTGGAAGGGATTTTGATGACGCCCTCGGAAATTCCTTCCTTAGATTCATTTTCTACTTCTATCCTTCCTATTCGACCAGATTTTTGAAGATCTCTTAAATCTAGGTCTAAGAGGAGTCCTTCTGTCTGGCCAAAAACCGCACCAACGATATCTGATTTCTCAACTACGCCCTTAATTGTAAATTTTGCATCTATAATATATTTTGTGGTAAAATCAGTCTGACTATTTGTAATCTTAATCACTCCTATATGATTTTATTTTAAATACATTTCGTACTTTTTGATTAAAAAATCAGAATTAAAATCTCAACTTATAATTTCGAATTATAAATTTAACTTATAATTTCGAATACAAACACCAGCTTATAATTTGCTATTATAAGCATGGCTATTACGTCTGAATTTAAGTGATAACTGTAATTTATTTATGTGGTTAATAATTCTTGTTTTTTGATAAGTTAAATAATTATATTTTATTTTTATGAGTAAAAATTCTGATTTTTTGATATGATTGATAATTTTAATTTATTTGTTTAATGATTTATTGTTATTTTTAAATGTTAATTATTAATCAAATTATTAATGATCAAGTATAATTTAATTTGGCATCTAATAAAATTTTTTACAAATAAATATTGGCGATAAATTCAAATTTAAATCTTAATGATTTTTATTGAATTCTTATTTTTAATTAATAATCTTTCTCTTTAAAAAAAAAGTTTAATTTATTAAATGATTGAAAGAATAGTTGTCCTAGGTGGGAAAGGCGGTGTGGGAAAGAGTTCCATAAGTGCAGCAACTGCTGTTGCTTTATCTGATCTCCTTCCAGATAAAAAATTTCTTCTCATCTCTTTCGATATGGCACATAATCTTAGTGATCTATTTGCATGCGATATTGGTGATAAATTAACTCCATTGACAAAAAATCTTTGGGCTATTGAACCAGATCCAGATGTTTATGCAAGAGAATATACAGATCTTTTCGCAAAAAAAATGCGAAGTTTGTTAAAAAAAATGCCAATTGTAGGTTTAATACCACAAATAAAAACTTTTATAGATACTACTTTTACAGCGGATTCCATCCCACTAGCCCTTAAAAATGCTATGTTTTTCCAAAAAATCTTAGATGCGGAGGATCTTAATGCTCAGGGTGTACAGTTTGATGTCATTGTTGCAGATTTTCCCCCAACAGCAAATATGGTAGCTCTTTTCGATATTCCAGAAGATCAAGTTAAAGTGGTTTTAAAGTATTCTTTAAACTTCTATAATTCAATAAAAAATGCTCTTAAAGGAGTCTCAAAGATGTTTCAAAAAATGTTTCATCCTTTCGAACAGGAGGGAAAAAGAGTAAGTATCGGAGATGAAATAGTAAAAATGTTAAATGACCTGGAACAGAGAGGAGAACGTATATCAAATTTAATCCACGACGTAGGATCGCTTAGACTAGTAACAATTGCGGAGAAACCATCATTCGAGGAGATAAAAAGAGCGAGAGATTTGACTGAAAAATATATTAGTCTTGATGCGGTCCATATTAACATGATAACTCCTAAAGCAAAAAAATGTGACTTTTGTAATAATATGCGTTCTATACAACTTAATTATGTAGAAGATATAATAAATGAGTTTAATAAAACAAAAATTTGGCAATCGATTAGGCTAAAGGAAGAACCGATTGGATTAGAGGGGCTAAGAAATCTTGCACGTGAAATTTATGGAGATGTGGGTGCAAAAGAAGTTTTATATCCTAAACCTTGAATATTTTAGTTTTTATTAGAAAAGTAAGAAAAAACTTGAATCTTTCCAGATTTAAGTTCAATTATGTTAGTTTTATTCATAAGATAAAAATCTAATCCTTTCATTCACTAAAGAGTAAAGTTTCCATCTTTAAGTATTTCTTGTCCGTCAATTTCAATTGTTACATTTTTCATAACACCATCATGATGAATATTGCTATATACTTCACCTCCAATGTTTAGACTTTTGCCAATAGCAATATGAGCAGTACCTATTCTCATTTTATCACCGATAGTCCCTGTAAATTGTTTTAATATATGATTTGTTCCAATTCCTAATTCAGCAATAACATTTCCATTCTCATCTGCATTTTTTATAATATTTCTAATTTTTTCTGCTTCTTCTTTTCCTTCGATTTTCACCGCTCTCCCCTTTTCAATTGTGATTTTTACTGGATTGCTAATTTTCCCAACTTTTTCAAAAAATACATCTATTATAGCTATACCTTCCGTTTTATCTTCTATAGGTGCTATACAAGCTTCAGCATAATCTGGAACAGCCCCAAATGCGCCAGGAACTACGTGTCTAACTCTTAAAAGAGCTGAAACGCGATCTTTGATTGACATTACAAGATTAGTTCCTGCATTAGTCGAGATCCTTGCTTCGGAACCATTTGTTAAAATCTCTCCAAGTTTTTCAGTTAATTCAGTAATTTTATAAACATCTTCTTTGGTGATATCAGTCCTTATATAAGGAACAGCCGCAACTCTTGCACCTTTTTGAATTGCTGCATTTCTCGCATTTGTTTGTAAAAAATATTGTATTGTAGTAAGATTAAGTGTTGCTAAAACCACATCTGACTCACGCATCTTTTTAGCTATCGCCTCGGGAGGTTCACTTAGCAAGACTTCATTATCAACGGTTAAAATATTTGTATTTGCTCCTAATAATTCTGCTTGTTCAGCTAAAAGTTTTGCTTTCTTAGAGAATCGTTTAGTTGTAATGATTAACACATTTTCATTTGGTTTTATTCCCATGCATGTTTCCACAATTACCTTTGCTCCTTCACTTAAAGTCATTTATTAATCACAAAAATTATAGAATTCAAGAAATAATTATCTCATAGATATTCTTTATGATTTAATTAAATTTCTTTATAAATGATAGATTGTTTAGATTATATTTAAATTAACTATGTAGATTTATTCTCATCCTCATTTAAAATCCGATTTTATAGTTCTTCTTTATACATGTTTATACTTAGTATTAAAAGAAATCCTAAGATTAATATGAACGTTAACCACTCAAAAATTGTCGCATAAGGGTAGTGAATGATACGTAATAAGAATATATATGCTATACACAATACAAAAGCAATGATAGCAATTATTGAAATACGTTTCCAATAAGAAGGGTGATTTCTTAAACCGACAATGGCGAGTAGTATTACCAATTCAATACATATGAAATTTATTAGGCTCCAAAACTCATGTTCCACAGGAGCCAGATTGGTTGAATAAATTCCAATCATTACCATCGAGAAACTATTGAATATTCCAATTATCTGTATAGCTATTATCGATTTTTTTACAGATGGCTGAGATTCATACCATTTTTTTATGCCAAGAATAAATGGAATTAATGCGATGCTCATTAAAAATAGGGATAAGGGGAATAGAAACCAACCATGGGGATTTTTCGTGGTATGTCCTAAGGAAGAAACCGAGTTTATAAAAGGCGAATATCCAGGATATAAAAAAGCAGCCGGAATTAAAAGTGAATAATAAAAGATATTCGTTAATATAACAGATATAAGATATAGGGGTAGCTTTTTTATTGTTTTACTCATACTAATGTACCAATTGATTTTAGATGCATTCTCTAAATTTTGGATTTTAATAAATTTTTTTTTTATAATTTATGCCTGTGGCTCTTTACTTTATACTATAATTTAAATATAAAAAAAAGAAAATAGATGATTTTACTATTTAAGTCCCTTCTTCGAATCCATGAATGTAGTTGTATTGTTCTTCTGTTAAAGTGTCAATCTCGATGCCCATTGATTTTAACTTAAGGAAACCAACCTTATCATCAATATCTTCAGGAACTTCAATAATTCCTGGTTTTAATGAATCCTTATTTTTAACTATATACTCGGACATTAAAGATTGAAGTGAGAATGACATATCCATAACTTCGCTCGGATGACCTTCGGATAGAACTAAATTTGCTAACCGTCCTTTTGCTAATAAATATACTTTTTTTCCATCAGGAAAGATTAATTCCTCTACGTTGCTACGAATAGGTTTAATTTCTTTAGCATATTCATATAGTTCTTTGGTAGGTATTTCAATATCGAAATGTCCAAGATTCCCAAGAATGACACCGTCCTTGAGTAAATCAAACATCTCTTTAGTTGGTGTTATGACATGTTTACACCCTGTAGCAGTAAGGACTATGTCTGCATCTGGAAGAGCTTTGGCAATAGGCATTACTTGATATCCAGCGAACCTTGCTTGGAGTGCTTTTATAGGATCTACTTCTGTAACAATAACATTTGCTCCTAATCCTCTCGCTCTAAGTGCCATTCCTGAAGAACAATGTCCATAACCTGCAATCACGACTGTTCTTCCAGCAAAAAGAACGTGCATACCATAAATAGCGGATACAATACCTTGCCCTGTACCTAATTCATTATCAAATTGATTTTTACAACGCGCATCGTTTACTGGATATAAAGGTACTTTTAATACACCTTGCTTCTCCATTGCTCTGAACCTTTTTACACCAGTGGTAGTTTCTTCTTGACAAGCAATTATAGTCCCAGATGAAATAAGTTCAGGAAATTCTTTATGGGCAGTAACTATCATGTCAGCTCCATCGTCAATTAAAATATTAGGTTTTGCTTTTAGGCATTCTCTAATACACCAATAGAATTCTTCATCAGTATTTCCATGCCATGCAAAAACATTAACATCCTCCTTAACTAAGGCTGCAGCAACATCATCTTGGGTAGAGAGAGGGTTGCTCCCACATAAATATACTTCAGCACCACCTGCTTTTAATGTTCTTGCTAAATTTGCGGTCTCTTTTGTAATATGTAAACAACCTGCAATTTTTATCCCTTCAAGAGGTTTTTCTTTCAGAAATCTTTCACGAAGAATTTTTGCAACGACAGGCATTTTATTTTCAGCAATATATATGGCTTCTTTACCTTTTTCTGCTAAATTCTCATCGGCTACTTTATAATTTACCATTTAATTTATACACCTTTTTTTTGTATTCTATTAATTAATTACTAAAAATTAGTTTTAATAAAAATTTAAATATATTTTTAATCAAAGTGACATTTAATGGACTTAATTTTTATTGAATAATTAATGTAATTAAATGATATTAAATTGAATGATATTAAATCGCAAAAAATTAATCTTATTCTCTTAAAACAATTTAATACTAAATCAAAACCGGATATAAAAAAGATTTCCAGCAAGATTAATTTAAGTACGCAGACTATCAAGAATAGATTAAGTCAATTAAGAGAGGAAAAAATAATAACTCGAGCTACTATAAATATTAATCCTAATTCTCCATTGAATTTGAAGTATGTTTTTCTTGAAATCAAGACTAACCCAAAAGAACCTCAACTTGTAAATAATCTAATAAAGATTCCGCAAATAAGAACTTTGGATGGCATTTTTGGGGAGTTTTCCTTGATTGGATTATTTATTTTCAGAAATTTGGAAGAATATCATCAAGTATTAAGCGTGATAGATGGTATCATGGCACGATCCTATTTTAAAAAATATCAAATAATAGAACCTATAAAGGTATTTAAGACAAATGGAATCGAATTACAAAACGCACTTATTAATCAGAAGGTAAAATTAGATTACGTTGATTATGATATCCTTTCAATTTTACAAGAAAATTACAGCTTAAAATATTTATCCACATACAAGATTAAGGCTATTTTAAATGAGAAATATAAAAGAGATCCAGAAAGAAAAGAGATTTCTCAACCCACAATATATAATCATATAAAGAAGCTCGAAAATGAACAAATAATCCTAAATTATACTATTAATTTTTATCCTAAAAAAATTGGTTTCAATGGAAAATATATAGTCCGAATAAAACCAAAAGATCCTTCTAGATACAATGATTTAGCTCTAAAGTTAGAAAAAAAGAAAGAGATTACAGATTTGTTCAGGATTGGAGAGCAATATGGTCTATTTGCAATTGTTCAAGTGAGTGAAATTGAAGATTATGGTAAATTTATAAGAGAATTATATGACACGGAAGAGATTGAAGATACATTTACTAATTTTATTCTAGATTCCTTAATTCCTTATACGAATTTTATAATTCATTAGCTCTAAATCTAATATCTTCAAATAGGAAAAAGTATTTTATATTTCATTGGTTGAAAACATTGAAGTGAGTAATATAAAAGAGGATTTAAAAGAAAAAATCAATTTTGAGGCTTATTTTCTTTCACAAGAAGATTTACCTTACGACACTTTATGTTGGATGCTTGCTGAAAGACAATTATATCAAAAAAACAACACAAAAGCCCCAAAAGAGTTAATAAAGAACAGAGCGGCAGAAATATTTTTTTCATCAACTCCATACGATGTTCTCTGCTGGTTAATAGCAGAACTTAATATTTTAATTAATAAAGGGACTTTTGATGATCGCTCTAAATTTTTCGGGTAAAGATAAAAATATTCAAAATATTATTAGTCATTAAAAAAGCTATATCTTAATTTTATCTCTTTTTATATTATATTATACGTAAAAAATTCAAATTCAATGGAATATAAACAATGAAACCTTTATTCGAGCTTTTAGAAAAAAGAATTGCATTTTCTAGAAGTGGTCGGATTAACATAGGGAAAAAATCGAAGAAATTCATATCAACTCCGAATATTGTAATTCCAATTAAAAATATTTTAATGAACCAAATAGATTTTATTAAAGAATTTGAAAATCATAATATTTTTTTAATTTCATCAGAATCGTACCTAAAAAAAGATATTATTCAAGACAAGTTTAGAAATGCGGGATTTGTATATGCTCATCCAGGAACGTTAGAAAAATTTCAAGAAATTCTAAATAAAAAAATGAATCTTTTTTCAGAAAATAATATAGTCTCAATAATTCCTTTTAATATTCCAACAACGTCTATAAGTAAGGATTTTGCCATAAAAGAAATTGAACATTACCTTAATTCTGCTAATAGAATATTAATAAATAATCCAAATCTTAACTTCGGTTTGTCGATAAAAATATTTGATTATCATGATTTAACAAATCTTTATAATCCAACAATTAAAAATAATGATAATGTTAAAATTTTAGTTTTATCTGATGTTTTTGATAATTCACTCAATTACAGGAACATAATTAAAACAATAGTTCAAATTAAACAAGATCTTGACAATAATCTCATTTTATTTGCATCAGGAAAAATAATACCTAAATTTTATCCAATGCTAATATATTTAGGAATAGATCTTATCGATAGCTCTTATTTATTATATTTATCTTCTGAAAATTTTTACGACACAATAGAACACTTGCTTCCTATATATAAAATTAAATATATACCCTGTTCATGTGTAGTTTGCAGAGGTTCACTTAAAAATCTTCTAGAAGATAAATATTCATCAGAGAAAACAAGATTACTTTGCCTACATAACCTAATTACAGCAAAAAACTATTTAAACAAAATAAAACAATATTTAAATTACGAAGATTTCCGTGCCTTTGTCGAAAAATCCTCATTAGACGATACCACATTAATTTCGATGTTAAAAATATTAGATAAGGAATGTTTTGAAATACTTCGATATGAAACGCCGATAGTTCAAGAAAATAAAATAATTAAATGCCTAGGGGCATCTTCTTATTATAGACCTGATTTTCAAGAATTTAGAGAGAGGGTAGTCAAATATTTTTCTCCAGAACCATCGACTACATTAATTCTAATACTCCCTTGCTCTTCAAAGAAACCATATTCAGAGTCAAAGTCGCATCGACAATTTTATAAAGTAATAAGAAAATTTCCTGAATTCCCTAATTTTCAAGAAATTATTTTGACTTCTCCGCTAGGAGCAATTCCACGACAATTAGAAAACATATATCCCGTTAATTCTTACGATATTTCGGTTACTGGCGATTGGGATAACGAAGAAATAAACATTGCTGCGGAGATGCTCGTTCACATTTTAAAAAAATATGATAATAATATTCCAATCATCTGTCATCTTGAAGGAGGATATTCCGAGATTGCCAAAAAAGCACAACAAAAGCTACAACATAATTTCTATTTTTCTGATATTCACGAAAGACTTACTTCTATTGATTCGCTCAATTCATTGGAAAATTTAATAACAAATTATAAGGATAAATTTTCGCCTAAAAATGAAATTCAAAATGGAGATTACTTACTAAAAACATGGATTCGAAAATTTGTAAAAATTTTGGATTATCAGTTTGGATTAGGGTCAGGTATGAGAATTCTTTCAGATGGATTAATTCCGAGAAGAAATAAAAAAGGTAATAAGACTCAACTCATTGATCCTAAAACCAAAGAGTTATTAGGTGTTTTTAAACGTACTTCAGGACAAATTGCTTTAACAATAAAAGGAGCTAATAGAATGGCACCATTTTCTAGTTCAAATATAATCATATTTAATGATAAAAAAATTCTAGGGAATACATTATTCCACCCTGGAATCCTTGAATATAGCAATGATTTAATCCCATCAAATTATGTTTTAATTTTAGACCAAGATAAGCAAAATATCCTAGGTATTGGTCAATTAATTGTGGGATCCAAATTTATAAAAAATTCGAAAACTGGGAGGATTGCAAAAATAGTTTCCTTCTAAATCTCCTAAAAAATAAATTAGTAAAAAAACTTTTATTTAAAAATAAATGTTGACATTAAAAGATATCAATTGAACAATAAGATAAAAATAACTTTAAAAAAATATGAAAAAGGCTATTCTATGACTCAAAAGAATCAGAATGATATAGATGAAGGCGGGATAATAGTTTTAGTTATAATAGCTTCAACTACTTATTTGTTTAGTATAAGTCTATTGATGAATAACAGCACTTTTCTATTCGGATTAGTGATAAATTTTATTGCATATTTTATGGTCGCTGCTATTAGTCTCTATAAAAAAAGAAATAAGAAAAATGAAAGTGTCTGATAAAAAAACTGATAACTTAATAGAAAAAATAAAATTTTTCAGAGTACAGACTCTAAAAAACATTAAACCATACTCTAAAGAACAATTAAATAAACCAGTAAGCTTTTGGATAAAAAAAGATAGACTTCTAAATGAGATCGGAAAAGAATTTACAATCATTTTAAGAACTCGGGGATGCAATTGGGCTTTAGGTGAAACAGGAGGGTGTTCAATGTGCGGATATATACAAGATGCAAATATTGAAGATGTTAACGCCAATCAAATTATGAATCAATTTGATTACGCACTCCAAAACAAATTAGACGAGATTGAAAATGATGAGTATAATTATGTAATAAAATTATTTAATTCAGGCAGTTTTTTTGACGAGAGTGAGGTTACTCAACAAGTTAGAACTCATATATATGAAAAAATAGCAGAAATTAAAAAATTAAAAGAAATTGTTGTTGAATCTCGAGTCGAATATATTACTTCTGAGAAGCTTAAAGAAATACGGGATTTCTTAAAAAATAAATATATTGAAATTGGAATTGGTCTTGAAACTAGTGATGATTATATAAGAAATAATTACATCAATAAAGGCTTATTATTTGAAGACTTTAAAAAATCTGTTCAACTTTGTAAGGAATATGGCATTGGAATTAAGGCATATTTATTATTTAAACCACCATTTCTTAACGAAATAGGAGCTATAGACGATTGTGAAAATTCAATAAAAACTTTAATTAATTTAAACATAAACACTATCTCAATAAATCCCTTAAATATTCAAAAAGGATCTTTTGTAGAACATTTATGGTATCAGAATAGGTATAGATCTCCCTGGTTTTATTCGCTTATAAAATGTCTTAAAAAATCAATAACTCAAAAGGATCTTAAAAATATAAGATTAGTATCAGATCCGTCAGGAGCAGGAACAAAAAGGGGTATTCATAACTGCTTAAAGAGAGAGTGTAATGAAAATATGATGGAAATTCTTAGAAATTTTGTATTAAATCAAGATTTAAATTACATAGAAAAGCATTATAATACGTGTAATTGTAGAACGAAATATCAATTACAACGACACTATTGTTAAAAATTTCGGGAGAAAAACATTATCTTTAAATATAAACAATATTTTGTTAATTCATTACTTACTCAGCAACTAGGTTTGGTAATACTTTGAAAGGTTGGGTTAAACTAAATATATTTTATCTTGGCAAATCCAAAAAGAATCAAATCTTTAGGAGTACTCGTTGGAATCGGGCTAATGATGAAAAAATTTTTAGAAAAACTGTTTATAACGAAGAATACGAGAAAATTGGATACATTAAAGAAATTTTTGGCCCTTTAAAATTACCTTTTATATCGATTAAAACCATCCCCGGTCAAGAATTTAATCCCAAAAACAATCTTTACGTTAAAGTGTAGTAAAAATATTTCAAAATACTTGAAATAGAATATAAAAAAAGGTGTAAAACATTTCAAGTTGGAAAGAAGTTAAAACGTTATTTGATGAAAATGACGACGGGCTATCTGTAAAAAATTGTTCAGAATGCGGGTGTATCATATCTTACGATGAAAATAGAGGATTGATGGTATGTGAACAATGTGGTTTAATAAAATCAGAAAGATATATTGATCGAGGTCCAGAATGGCGCGCTTTTGATGCTGACCAAAAAAAGAAAAGAACTCGAACGGGAGCTCCAATGACGTACATGATTCATGATAAAGGTTTAAGTACTATGATTGATTGGAAAAATCGTGATATTTATGGAAAAGAAATATCCGCTAGATTAAGAGCACAGATTTATAGAATCCGAAAATGGCAGAACCGTATAAGAGTATCTAACGCAAATGAGAGGAATTTAACGTTCGCATTAAGCGAATTAGATCGTATGGCTTCAAATTTAGACCTTCAAAAAAATTTGAGAGAATGTTCAGCAAAAATATATAGAGATGCTGTACAAGCACATTTGATTCGTGGAAGATCAATTGAGGGTGTCGCTGCGGCGAGCCTATATGCCGCTTGTCGAATGTATAAGGTACCTCGAACATTGAATGAAATTGCGGAAGTTGCTCGAGTAAACAAAAAAGAAATTGGCCGGTCATTTCGATTTATTACAAATGAATTAAATTTAAATTTAACCCCAACGAAACCATTGGATTTCCTCATTCGATTTATAAGCGAACTTGGCTTATCTCAACAATGCCAAAGAATATCCAAAAAAATTATAAAAATAGCAGAAATGCGTGGCCTAGCTTCTGGGAGAGGTCCTACAGGAGTTTGTGCAGCCGCAATTTATGCATCATCAATTTTATGTAAGGAAAGAAGAACTCAAAGAAATATTGCTAAAATATCACAAGTAACAGAAGTTACTATTCGAAATAGATTTAGCGAATTAATTGAAATTTTTGACCTAGGAATCCCTTTAAAAAAAAGATAAGTACTATCATTTGATACTCGAAAATTCTGAAAATTAATTAAAAAAAAAATTTATATTATTGCTTTTTAAGAATAGCTTTTCGCTTCATGATTACAATTAAAGAAATTACAGCAATAACAGTAAAAATTATATAGTTGTTTCCAAATGGAATTGCGGCTTCCTCGTCGTCGTCATCATCGTCGTCATCACCTGGTAAAATCCCTCCCCCGTCATTAGCAGATGTTATGGTAATTGTATAATTCAATCCGCCATTATCTAAACGAGCAATATTGCCCCATGAATCATTGGCATAAAATAAGAACATGAGAATATCATTCGCATTTAGAGCAGAAATATCCAAGATAGAAGTCCAGTTCCCATCAGATCCCAGCGTCATTGAACGATTAATAAATGCTCCCGTTGAATTTTCACACAAATACACCCAGAATAGATCTGAGCTATCCAAAACTGAACAATTTATCATTAAATTCAAATCAGTGTCTGAAGGGCTCGTGTTATTAAGATAGTTCTCGTTATTTTCGAAATTAATAATAGGAGGAGTTATGTCTTTAGCAGATGTTATGGTAATTGTATAATTCAATCCGCCATTATCTAAACGAGCAATATTGCCCCATGAATCATTGGCATAAAATAAGAACATGAGAATATCATTCGCATTTAGAGCAGAAATATCCAAGATAGAAGTCCAGTTCCCATCAGATCCCAGCGTCATTGAACGATTAATAAATGCTCCCGTTGAATTTTCACATAAATACACCCAGAATAGATCTGAGGTATCCGAAACTGAACAATTTATCATTAAATTCAAATCAATGTCTGAAGGGCTCGTGTTATTAAGATAGTTCTCGTTATTTTCGAAATCAATAATAGGAGGAGTTACGTCTTTTCCGCTTATATGAAAATTTGCTATAAATATATCTGGTTTATACCCTTTAGCAAATGAATCTGTAGCGCCAGTTATAAAAATATTTTCTGAATTAACGACTAATATACCCATCCCCGAATCATCCTCTACACCGCCCCAACTTTGATTCCAAATCTGGATACCATCATCATCAAATTTTATTAAAATTGAATTATTATATCCAGTTGAATTCTGTTCAGACCCTACAATGTAAATTGAATCTTCAGAATCAATATCAATTCCCCGACCCATATCTTTTCCATTACTATTATCCCACGATTTTTGCGATAATAAATTGCCTTCATTATCATATTTTAATAAAATTATGTCGTAATCGTTGCCAGTTTTGTTGGATCCCGTAATGTAAATATTATCTTGTGAATCAATTGTAAGTCCAGATCCAGTTTCATAATGTGTTGAACCAAATGGATTATTCCAAGTTACATTCCAAATTAAATTTAAAGTACTATCATATTTTAACAAGATAATATCTGTGTTTCCAAAATAAGTATCATTTCTTCCAACAACGTAGATATTATTTAAAGAATCAATTGCTATATCTTGACCACCAGTTTCAAACCCAACACTTTCATATATATCAAATTTCTCCAATTTTCCATTTGTACTATTAATCTTTAGAATTGTGATATTACTATGAATCCCAGGATTGGCCCCAGTAGCGTAAATGAACCCATTTGAACTATAAGTAATACCATATAAAATAAAAGCTTCGGGATAATAGGTTTCATTCCACTGAACATCTCCAGAACTATTAAATTTAATAACATTACCGAAAAAACCTGATACTCCAGCAAGATAAATATTATCAGAAGTATCATTTGTAATATCATAAGCTCCAGCTACATATCCTGCATTCCACGTTTTATTCCAAAGATAATTTCCATCTGGATCATACTTTACTAAAAATGCATAACAGTTGTAAAAGGAATCTACAGACGTTCCTGCAACATAGATATTTCCTTCAGAATCTGTTGCAATCCCATATCCATAATCACCATATTCATTTAACCCTATGTCCCATGTCTCGTTCCATTCCATAGAAATTGCGGTTTTAGGTGGATTAACATCAATTTTTTTAACAGACTCATTAAATTTTGATTGGTTTTCTGTAATAGATGGAATACTAAATTGTTGTGAAAGAATGCAAAGAAATAATATAACTGAAACGAATATAAGAGTTCCTTTTTGTTGGATTTTCATTTTTAAATTTTTTATTAAAAAATGTATTAATAATATATAGAATATGGAATAAAGATTTATTTAAATCTTTTCGATGATGAGGTTTTTTAATTTTTACTGAAATTTATAAATATTTATGAAGTTTTAAAGAACTGTTGCAATAATAATGAGGAATAATATTTCGAGGGGAAAAAAAAAAGAATGGGAATCAGATTTATATTAATAAATTGCTGATTTCCGATGAAATAAGATAATTCCAATAATAGTTAATATTATACCAAATCCAGCAAGAACCAATATATCGGTACCTAAGGCTTCCCAAGAGGTTTGTCCATTTAACATCATAATTCTCATAGCATGTACGGCATAATAAGTTGGAATATATTCAGTTAACGGATTATCGATCTGAAAATATACCCCTCCAAGAAATTGAAGTGGTAATATAATGAGCCAAGCAAGTCCTGACGCGGTTCCCTGTGTCTTTACAAAAGATGCAAGAAGCAATCCAAAACCTAGGGCAGTAAATATAAAAAGCATCGATATTATAAATAAGAGAATAATATTTGCACTTGGATTAATATATGCTCCAAAAACGACAATTGCTAAGAAAATCATTAATGCTATCTGTATTGCAGCAACTAATGATTGGGATAACATTCCAGAAATAACAATGTCTCTTCTGGCAACTGGGGTTGTACTAAGTCTTTGCATTGTTTTCGTCTCTTTTTCTTCAGCAAAATGAGCAGATAATTGTGAGATACACACTAAAACACTCCCAATTATGAAACCAGGAGCAAAGTAATCAAAAGCAGTTAATTCTATAGCGTCAGTGATTTGATCTGTATCGACTTCTACATTTTTAGTTATATTATTAGCATATTTAATAATCTGGTCAACGATTTGGGTAACAATTGAACTCATAACACCTTCAGTTACCTCATCTGGCACAGTAGTAATCTCTACTTCTGGTGATGTATCAAGATAATAAATTGATTCACTAAAAAGAGAATCAATTTCTATTATGGCGTCTATTTCCTCGACTTGAAGCAATTTATAAGCTTCCTCATAATCGTAATCCTCATCTTCGACCAGAGTTATGTAATCCTCTAAATCTTTTGAATCCAAAACATCTATAAATATTATTGAAGCACTTCCATCTGGTGAAGTTTCTGGAAAAGGAACACCTTCTATATCTTCATTTATTACCACAACTTTATAAGGCTGGCGTGAACTAACTCCTCCAAATGCCAAAGCAAAGATAGACATAAATAATAGAGGGTAACCAAATATCCATATTAATTGCAACTTATCACGAAACATAGACTTTATGTTTTTAATCGTTAAATACCAAAGTTTCAGTTTGAATAGAGGCTTAGACTCAAAATTATCTTTATTTTTTGCCATTAATTTCTCAACCTCCTTCCTGTTAAATCTAAAAACACATCTTCTAATGTGTTTTTTCTAATTGATATATCTAACATTTGCACTTGTACCGCATCGATAAGTTCAGAAATTTTTCTAAGACCATCTAATCCATTCAAGATTATCCTTCCCTTTCCAACTTTTTTTACCCATCTTACAAAAGCAAGTCTTCCAATCCTCGAAACTATATCGTCTCGTTTATTTCTATCTGTCTCTTTAACTTTAAACTCAATTACATCGCCTTCACCTAGACTACCTTTAAGTTCTTCTGGAGTACCTTGAGCTATAATTTTGCCATAATCTATAATGACTAATTCATCAGAAAGATCATCAGCTTCTTCCATATTATGAGTAGTAAGAATAATAGTACTTTTCTTTTTTTGAAAATCTTTAATAAAATCCCATACTACTCTGCGTGATTGAGGATCAAGACCAGCCGATGGTTCATCAAAAATAATAATTTCTGGATTATGAATTACAGCCATTAATACATTTACTCGACGTCGCATTCCTCCTGAAAATTTCTTAACCTTATCATTTGCTCTTTCTAAAAGATTCATTTTATCAAGAAGATCATCAGTTTTTTCCTTATAATCTGCTTTTCTTAAACCATGCATTTGGGCAATAAGTTGTATATTCTCCTTTGCTGTTAGTCTTTCATATAATACAATTTCTTGTGGACAAACACCGATGAGTTCCTTAATTTTATTCGCATCTTTTGTAACATCATACCCTAAAATTGAGGCAGAACCGCTAGTAGGACGCAATATAGTTGATAACATAGAAATCGTTGTTGTCTTCCCGGCTCCATTAGGTCCTAAAAAACCATATAGCGATCCTCTTGGAATTTGTAAGTCAATGCCATTCACAGCATGTATATTCCCAAAATATTTTTTTAGTTGGTGTGATTCTATTGCTATATCCATTTTATTCGTGGTTCCATAGTTAAATTTTGTTTCTGATAAAATTAAAATAATTAATTAAGAAACTTATGTGTGAACTTTTAAACTTACCTTATTTATTTATGTTATCTTCATATCATACCATTTAAAGACTATTTATTTCCAAACGAAACCTATCAAAAAAAATGATAGGATTTGTTGATTTAAATTGGTATCTATTTTAAGTGAACAAGATGTTAATTATTTTCTAAAAGAGATAGAAAACAATTTTCCAAATTTCGTAGCTGGGGTCATTACAGATCGAAATGGATTTCCTTTAGCGTCAAAAATTCCTGAAAATTTCCACATTAACGAAACAGAACTCGCTTTATCCGCAATATCAGGTGAAAAAGATTTCATAAATGATTCTAGATTAATCAAGGTTAAAAGAAATCTAGATAAAGCAAAAAATATTAAATTGCTTTTTCTGCTTAATTCAAAAGGTTATATTAATCATTTTAAAAATCTAAAAAAGATAATTGAAAGGCAAAATTTTTTTTAGGAACTGTAATGAATAAAAACTTAGTAAATCAAAGTTGTTACGGTGAGTGCGAAATAAAACAGAAGACTTAATTTTTTAAATAATAAACATTATTTATTCTTTGTAATAACAGCTATTGTATAATAGCGCTTTAAAAGTTAAGAGTTTACTTTAAATAAATATATTGAAAGTAATTTAAAACAAGAGATTGAGAATCTTTTGAGTTCTTCTCGAGACGAGCGAATGTTAAAGCAGATATTAACTACAATTATAAATAGTGCAGCAGGATTAAAATATGCCATAATAATTGATGATACAGGATTAACTATTGCCTCTCAATCTAAATTTACTTTTACCGATGATGATCAAGTTTCAGTTGAAAAAATTGGAGCTATTGGGGGAGCAGTCTTTACTGCTGGAGAAGAACAAGGACAAATCCTTGGTTATGGAGATATAAATCTTCAAATTACTGAATATAAAAAAGGGTTGATTTTCTCAATTAAACTTGATGACGGCGTTTTAGTTCTCGCAACAGATTTAAATGTACAAGTTGGATTTATTCGCGCTCTTTTGAAGAAATGGGCCCCTCGGATCACAAAAATTTTAAATAAATACTTAGAAAGCAGTGATCAAAAAGCAATGAAAGAAGAATTAAAAGAGCTTTTTAGTACTGATTCTTTAGGGTTTTAAATTAAAAACTCATTTTAATATGGATATTTTTTAAAATAAATCTCATAGCGTTTTAAATAAATAAAAAGGTAAGGCATTATTGTAGCCTAAAGAGCCGAAACACACTAACACATCTCTCTCATTTAAAGGATATACCGTAAAATCGAAAAAGTTCTCTCGTGTTAGGCGTTAATTTCATGCCTTGTTGGGTCATAACCATGTCTGCGACCTGGGTACTGGCTTCAACCTCATTGCTTTGATATTTATCGTTGCTTGGTTAAGAGCCCATTTTATTCGCAGCTAATTGCTGATTATTAAACTCGGGATGTTCGCATTTCTTTGCACACATAATCATCGATATTCATATGTGCCCTCGAAAACGCAGATACTCCGTCATTATTTTCCCAATATAATAATAGAAAAATAATTTTATAAAGATTTTGTTAATGTTTTCTTCTTAACTTATCTAAAAATTTATGTTCCGTTTTTCTCCTTATTAAGACGGCATAGATGAGCCCTATGGAAAAAAGTGTACAAATTCCTACTATAATATTAATTTCATAATCTGGAAGCCATCCTAGACCTTCTGTATCATAAAATACCTCGCCAGTTTTAGAATCTCTAAAAACCTTACCCCCTGCAGCTCCCTGTTCACTATATGCAATGACTATTTCCCAATCTTTTAGTTCATTATCTGGATTGTCTGGATCTACTTGACCATCTTCATATTCGAATTTAAGAGTTATAACAGTTCCATCGAGTTCTACATCTCCTTTCACTTTTAGATCAGGATTAAGACCTCCGATATTCGTCTCATAATCTTCACCATCAATATCAAAATCATCAATTACTGTCGCAAGATATTTATCCGTTGGAGTATATGTTGGTAAACCCTCCATCATTAACATATAAAAGAAATTAAATTTTTCTGGAATTTCCTCATCAATAATTTCCCGTATTGCCAGTAATGCCTGTGTGCCTTCTTGAATAGGATTCTCTCCAGTTGGATTAAGAGCTGCATCTAAAACTACCGCTGGTAAATTATCCCCTCCTTCGGAAAGTCTAGGGCGTGGTATCCCTAATTCGTCTTCAAGTGTAGTGGCTATTGTCTTATTAATTTCATTCCAAAGACCAAAATCTTCATTCCTTAAATACGTAAATGAATCATTAAAGGCATATATGGAATTTACTACTAAATCACTTCTATAATATAGCTCAGATTCTAAATCTTTTAATTTTTTATATGTATCGTACCAACTATGAGGGTCTGCCAAGAATGGGCCCCCACCTTTACTATCTGGTTTATCAGGAAAATCTCCTTCAATTCTTCTAGACCATCCTCTTGTTTCCACCATAGTACCGTCCAATTTTTCACCATATTTATTATTCACATAAGTCTGATCCATTGAATAATTTCGACAAAAATCTGTTGCAATAGAACCGTTTCCAACAACAGCGGACATTGGAAGATCTCCTAATTCAAGAACGGAATTAATTACTCCCTCATATAGAAGAACTACTGCACCAAATCCACTTTCATTATCTCCAAGCCCATTTGTAGCGTCCATTATGTAACCAAAAACACTATTGAAATCTGTAATTTCTTCTATACTCTCAACATCGACATCTACGGTAAGTATATAGTCGGCAAAAAAATCAATTTCACATTCTTCCCAATCGACAAGTTTTCCCTTACTTTTTGCTCCAACAACGTCAGCATATTTCCCAAAAAAATCGTCTGGGTTATCAGCCCCCACTCCTAAATGATCATCCCATTCATCCTCGTCGTATAATATTACTCGTGACTCTCCTTCAAGCTTCAGATCTCTAGTAATTTCAGGTACTCCAAATTTATAACCCCTCACAGGTTTTGCCATAGAAAAAAAGCTAATGACAAAAATGAAAATAAAAAATACAAAATATATAATTTTTTTATTCATTTTTAATTCATCAAGTATTATTTTTTTTTTTTAATTTATTTTATATTATTCTTTTTGTCCGCCTTTTAATTATTATCCATATAATTGCAATTGCGGCCGCGCTAGGTATCATAACGATTGCAAAACCAATATAAATATTAACAATAGGAACCTTGTCAGAGAGTATTTCATCAACATCATCCTCATAAGTTTTTACTGATTCAGCTTCTCTTAGAACTGTAACTGTAATGTTAGCAGAGCAATAATATCCTGCGGCGTCGTAAGCTCTTATTTCAACATGGTAAATACCAAGTCGAAGTACGTTGGAAGTAATCGTACCGTCATTATCAATAGCGAAGAATGCCGTGAAATTAATCCAATAACTACTTATTCCAACAAGATCGTTAGCGTCCACATCGTAATTAAATTCCGCTTTACCTTTCGACGCTACGATTCTGACAGTCTGATTAGTCGGTACAACAACCCAGAATGGTTTTGTCCAGTCTAAAATAGTAATTGTAATAATGCTAACATTTTTATTATTAAAAATGTCAGACGCATTTATCATAAGCCCATATTTAACGTTACATAAAAGAACTGTGTTGTTAGTTATTACACCCTCTGAATCAATGGCAAAATTCGCTGTATCATTAATCCAATAATCCACATCTCCAGAAAAATCGGATGCATTCACATCATATTTAAACGGAAAGTAATAACCTATTTCCTGGTCTGTCGGCATTTGATCCCATGTTGGGCTTTCGGTGTCAAAAATGGTAATTGTAATAATGGCACTTGTTCGCATGGCTGAATTGTCATACACACTTATATTAAGACCGTAAAAACCTATGGGCAAAGCGGTTTTGTTAGTTATTATACCGTTACCTGAATCAATGGTAAAATTCACCGTGTCATTAATCCAATAGTAGTCAATACCATCGGCATCTGAAGCAGATACAGTGTAACTAAAGGAATACCCCAACTCACCTTGCTGATCCCTCGGAACAATTAACCAGACTGGATATTCTGTGTCTACAACCTCAATCGTAATATTAGCGGAGGCATTATTGCTCCGCACAAATGGGTTACCATAATCACAAGCTCTCACTTCAAGCCCGTAATAACCTATGGACAAAGCGGTTATGTTAATAATCGTACCATTATCTGGATAAATATAGAAGTTCGTCGTGTCATTAATCCAATATTCCATTATACCATTAAGATCGGTAGCATGCACAGTGTAAGTAAAGTTAGCCCCATACTGAACTTTAACATCTTCTGGCTGTGGATCCCAAGTTGGGGGTACTATATCTAAAAGTTGCCATGTTAATATCATGCTATCCTCTAAACTGAGTTTCAATCGAGCATATTCTCTTTTGCATTCCCATTCAGTAAAATTACCGAATACTGTTCTCGAAGGAAACGGATCTGTTTTTCCATTTATATTTGCATGATTTCCATAAATTGCCATTTCAGTAAAATTTTCATTATCGTTCCAATACCACGCAACATCTCCATATTTTTCTTGATTAAATAATTCCCATGTTTCATTATATGGGACATATGACCAAGCACCTCCGGCACTAGTATGTACATATTCCCAATCACTCAATGGATTACCATCTCCCGCACCAGTACCAGTACTATTAGTAATTAAAGAAGTATTATCATAATGACCTGCTATCGGACCTCCTCCGCTTACTAGACCATTAACAGTACCACCACCATCATCATCAGTTCCGTTAGGATAAATCTTTAATGGCCACGATTTTGCTTCATCTCTACATCGGAGTAAATCTGGAAGCCCAGGATCTCCATTTGGCGCTTGACCAAGTAATATATATGCTTCTGGATCATTTCTAACACTGTTAGTAAAATTTTGCCCTGCTATAAATGCATAATGAAGCCCTGCCCTAATTTCCTGATCTGGGTCTCCAGTTGAATAATCTGCGGATATCTCAATAGGGTCATCTGACGTCATATTAGCATAAAATTTGGAGGTAGAATGTGATAGCAACCAAATTTCTTCATATCCAAGGATGGCAGTTCCAAGCACACTACTATAAGTTCCAAGATCTACACCAAACATCGCTACTGTAAATTTGTCAATAATTACTCTACATGGACCATCAATAGCAGCTTCATTTGAAGCACCTGAATGATTAACTACTCCTCTTAGAAAAGGTGCATTTTCGGCACTTGTTACATTATCATGATCTCCATCGTCACTAAATGAAATTGTATCAATGCCAGTAATATAGTGATGAATATCTCTAATCTGGCCATGGGCTTGACCTCCAACACCAATATGACGATGACTATTATTATAATCATTATCTTGCCCTGGAAATGGATCTTCTATATTATTTAATTTTTCAAGATCAAGATCCATCTTAAGGTTGTAACCTATCGATGTATTTTGCTCATTGTATTGTAAGCGGTTGGGAGGGTACCCCCATTCTCCTTCCCTCCAAATATCATTACTATCATCTACATCAAAAATAGTAATTTCACTAAAGCTATATATTATACGCAAATTTAACGCTATCCATTGTTTCCCTGCTTCTGTATATAAAGGAGTTGGAGCAGAACCAGGTAAATTTACTGTTACATTAGATCCAAGGTCGTTATTATTCATATCTTTTGTGTATTCATAATTTTCGCCAAAAACTTTCAAATTATTTTTATCCCATGAAACAAAATCTTCTCCTCCCGGAGTGAAAAAATTAGTCGTTGGATCTTGAACTGTCGAGCTTGAATTATAATATAAATACATCCAACTTTTCCCGCCATCAACAGGATCAAATAATTCAATTTCATATCGCTCTGAACATTTAGTAAGATTCCAATTTGCAATATTTACTTTTTTTCCGTTCTGAGCATAAAAAACCAATTCATCATCATAATCTACCCTACGTTCGAGCTGATCCCATATTCCACCTGGAGCCTCTCTCGGGTCTAGTATTGGAGTAGGTGTTGGTCTTCCAGGATCAGAAGAGGTATCATTATCCTCATAATCGACGGGAATAGACTTATTGGCCCAGTTCTCTGCTAATCTAGTTGCCCAAATACCTTTTTCACATTCGTATTTTGTTGGTTCTTTGTAAGGGGCAGTTTCATTAGCATCTATATCCTTGCCTGCATAGCGATGCTCTGCTATATATTGACCCCAATTAGTTAGGTCTATATACAAATAATTAGGAGATCCTAGTATAAACTCAGCCTGAGTACCTAGATTATATGTAAAACCTCTGAAATAGCCCTTTTCGTCTAACTGGAAAGGAACAAATTCCCATTTGTTGTCCATAGAATAGTAACCTATTCTAAAGTCATCGATAGAAAGATTATTTAGTTCTGTCCATAATTCCGTGGCAGTTTCATTACTTAGAACTAAAGGATAATTAACCCGAGTCAAGTTTGGATCCCCCGCAGCGGCGATTAAAGGTTTTTTAAGGGGATATTCTTTTTGTTTAACACTAATTTCTGTGGAATCAAGATTAACATCTGGATTCGGATTATTTAACGTTAAAAATAGGATTGGAAGAAGAAATATACTAAGAATAAAGAGAATTATTGT
>JAHPZI010000008.1:98964-143211 GCA_019058295.1 Promethearchaeota archaeon
ACGTTAAAAATAGGATTGGAAGAAGAAATATACTAAGAATAAAGAGAATTATTGTGTACTTCTTATGTTTTTTTAGATTGATCATTTTTCAAAATTAATATAGAACATTAATAAACTTTCAATAGATTAACTTTGATAAAATTATTTATAAATCTTTCCTATCTTTCTTAAGAATATTTATCTATACACTTTAGTATAAATACTCATAACTTCGTCAGATCTCTTACTTTAATAGGCTTTTATAAATAGAGGAAAATTATCTTTAAAAGTAAAATACTTATAGAAATAAATCGAGTCAAAATTTGTGAAGTTCTACTTCTTTCTGTAAGGAAGATACAAAAGGAATTATGGAAAAATTAGAGTAAAATGTTAAGAAAATGAAATTTTTAGCAGATGAGAAAGATTTATAAATAATTTTATCAAAGTTAATCTATTGAAAGTTAATTAATGTTCTAGATAAATTTTAAAAAATATTATAAAATTAATTCTATCATAAAATTTAGAGTGGTAAAAGATGGGAAAAATATCAAATGGTTTACATTATATGGCAAACGAAAAAAATCTAGTGATTTACGGAGGAATCTTAACTCTAATTTCTATATATTTTTTAACATGGTTTACCTATATATTAGGCACTCGCCATTATGCAAACGGGATGGGCGGAATACAAAATCTCATTCATATCTTTACAAATTCAGAAGAGTATACATTTGCTTATGGAGTACCGTTATGGGTAACTAGCTTAATGGTTGCCTTTATTATCACGGTTCTGGCTTGTGGTTTCATGCAACTATGCGGGAAAAAAAGTTATTTTCTAGGATATTTCGGATCAATTATAGCTCTACTGTTAGGCTTAATGATTATAGTTGGGGAATTTATTGGTCTTGTAGGATTCCATAGAATTCTTTTTTTATTTGGGGGTGACCCTTTAATTGAACCAATTATTCCATTCCAAATTGTAATTAATGGAATGATCATATGTATTGGAGGTTATTTTTTAATTGCGGGTGGAATAATAGGACTTTTTCCAATGTTGGGCGGTTTGAAAAAACGAGAGTAGTCTTAAATCCGTTTTAAATTCTTTTTTAAAATTATCTCACAAATAGTTCTAAATTCTAATTTTAAGAGTTATTCCTTTTTTATCTTATATTTCTGGATTTCAATCTTGAAATTTATATCTGTAACATTAAAAATGTTGTCATCTATAAATAATTTAAAATTTTAATAAATTTAAATTTAAAAATGTAAAAAAGTAATTTGTTTTAATTAAGGTGATTATTTTTGGAAAGAACAATTTATTATAAATACATGTTTATCATAGGGGCAATATGGAATTTGGCTGTTGCAATACCTCTTCTTATTATGTCATATTTCATAAATCTTGGACTTTCGACTTTAGGACTAATCTATTATCAAGGGTTTTTGATTTCAATAATTCTTTTTGGAATTGGATATTACATAGTTGGCAAAGATATCAACAAGAATCATGCTATCGTTTTATTAGGCATTGTAGGAAAAATTTTAGTCTTTACATTTTTTCTAGCTTATTTCCTTTTAGGAATTATGACAATTCTCGAAGTTATTGCTAGTACAATAGATTTAATCTTTGCATGCCTCTTTATTGAGTTTTTAATTAATTTCGAAAAAGTTTAATCTTAAAAGAGAGAAAAAATTATAATCTTTTTTTTTTCTTAAATTCTCGATTTCAATCCTTTTCTTGGTTCTTCTGAATTAATTTATGAATCTCGTCATAAGAACCCAATATTTTCTTAACTTCGGGATGATTTAATCCTTCTTTTGGGTCGCCTTCAAATATACCTTTTCCGCTATTTAATACTAGTATTTTCTCTGCCCAATTTTCCACAAAAAATAAATTATGAGTAGTGAACAAAATAGTCATCCTCTCTTCTTTCCTTAACTTTTCAAAAATTTCAAGATGGCTATAAATAGATTTAAAATCAAGATTAGCAAATGGCTCGTCTAAAATTAACAATTTTGGGTTCATTACTAATAGGCCGGCTAATGAGGCTCGTTTCTTTTGCCCCCAGGACAAATTAAAAGGGGAATATTCCTTATAATCAAATAAATTTACTGCTTTTAAAGCCCATTCTACACGTTCTTTTACTTCCTCTTGTTCGAGCTTTAAATTTCTTGCTCCAAAACCTACGTCTTCTTCTATAGTTGGAGCAAATAATTGATCGTCAGGATTTTGGAATAAAAATCCAATTTTTTGCCTAACCTTCCATAATTGCTTTCTATTTCTCGTAAGAACTTCATCAAAAATCTTGATTGTTCCAGATTTTGGTTTTAATAAACCAACTAACAACTTTAATAATGTTGTTTTACCTGAACCATTATTTCCCGTTAAAGCATAAATTGAATTTTCTTCTATTTTTAACGATAAATCCTGAACACTAAAACCATTTTTATAGCTAAAATTCAAATTTTCTACGTCTACAGCCAAAATAGTGCTAAAACACCCTTATAAAATAATTCTAAATTTATAAAATAAATTAAAGATAGAGTAATAAAAAGAAAGAGTAGCAATAGCATTATATCAATTATTTTAATTTTCCTCGACGCAAACGTTAGCTTACCGGTAAAACCTCGCATTTTTAGACTTTCGTATAGTTTTTCGCTACGTTCCATGTTTGCTACAAGACTCTTTCCCATTGCATAGCCATGGGCTTTTAATTTTTCCCAATAATTCGTTATTTTTTTACCTCGGAGTTCTTGAGCCTCTAATATTTTTTTATTTGAACTGGCTATGATTGGAATATAATGAAGCATTATAATGAAACTACCAACAAAAAAAGAAGGAAGCCTCATAGTTTTTAGAGCTTCAATAAACTCTGAATACGTTAATGATGAAAAGAATGACATAAAAATAAATGTGGCTCCAAAAATTCTCATAAATAATAAAAGCGCTCGCGATAATCCTTCTTTATAAATATTAAGTGTAATTCCTATTTCAATTCGAAAGATTATAGTTTCTCCTATATAAAATGGAATAAAAACGGTAATTAGAATTATGAAAGGGATTATATTTTTTATCCTGGAGATAATTCTCAAAAGAGGTAAACGTGCGATCACGCTAAAGAAAAATGTAATTATTATGAAGGTGGATATTAAGTAAATACTATTGATAAGAAGAAATGGAATTACAAAAATAAAAGGTAATATTATTCTAACTGTAGGATGCACTTTATTTAACAGTGTTTTCTCATTTTCATGTCTAAATGGAAGTATTGTTTCCAATTCCTAATATCTCCAAAAGTTTTCATATTTTATTATAAATTAATAATATCTCTTTATTTTAAATTAATTTTCTTTATAAAACAAAAATAATGTAAATTCTCTATTCTAAAAAAGGAGGAAACAAGACTCTCCAAATTTAAATTTTTGATTAATTAATTTACTTTATTAATCCATAAGATTTCATTTTAAAAAAAAAAAAATAATTTTAGTTATTCATTTTTAGATTTCATTTTTTTGCTTATATGGGAGATTAATGAAAATACAGCGATAATTAGTGCAATAGTTAATAATATACCTATTATACCGGCAATATAATCATTATCAATCCAGCCCAAAATTGGTTCCCATGCAGATCCTAATCCTTCTAACCATTCTTCACTTCGAATATCAATTAATGCTCTTTCAAGACCATCTGGATCTTCTGAGAGTATCCCTAACGTAAATCCAATTGCAATCATTAGCATTAAAACTCCAATTATAACGATAATTGAAATAATAGGCCATTTATATCTTTCCCAATCAACCAATTTAAGCCACCCCTAACATTTTTTCTGTAATGATTAATTCAGGCTTTGTTTTATAAACAAACCACACAATTAGACCAGATATAATTGCTTCTCCTATTCCAATAAGAAGATGCCAGAAAACCATAGCAGCTACAGCAATCTCCATAGGAATAATGCCTCCAATTCCAATCTCAATACCACATATGAACGCAGCTAATACTATAGCGATATAAGAACCAATGGCAGTAGCGATTGGGACTTTTATTTCTTTTTTTATTTCAGTTTTATTAAAAATCCAGAGAATTGCTTTTACTATATAAAAGCCACCAATGCCACCAATTACCCCCATATTGAAAGTGTTTGCGCCAAGAGCCGTAATTCCTCCATCACCAAATAAACTCTGTACTACCAATACCATGAATAATACTATAACAGCTGCCCAAGGACCAAGAATTACTCCTACCAGAGTACCACCAACTAAATGCCCAGATGTACCACCTGGAACAGGGTAATTTACAAATTGAAAAGCGAATATTGTTGCCGCAAGGACTCCTATATATGGAATAAGTTTCTCCGATTCTTCCTCTTGAAATAATTTATTTAATCTCCAAAAAGCAATAACCAAGATGAATACAGCTACTATCCATAATACTATAATGGTTACAGGATCTAACAACCCATCAGGTATATGCATTTTTAGTTTAAAACCTCTTATTTTTCTAAAGTTGTTATTTTTATTATATTTAGTATTAATAAATTATAATTAAGTTTGAAATTTAAAGTATGAACTTTTTCTAATTTAGTATGAAGTGCAATTAAAAAAAATCCTAAGCTCAAATTTTAAAGCTAAATTCGTCCAAAATTTAAAAAAATATATTTTTTAGGTCTTGCTTTTTGTTAGGCGTTAATTTTTGTATTACTAAGCAATGCTTTCTAATAATTTTTTACGCTTAATTTCATGTATCTCTTTTAATTTCTCTCTCATTTCCTTTAGGCGCTCTCCATGCAGCGGATAAAAATATATAGGAATTAAGCTTAACGCAACTACTATCGCAGGAACGACAAACATTATAATTTTTATCCCTAAAAACGCACTTTCAGGTTGATCAGCACCTGGAGCTCCTTGGATGTAGCCAAAATATACTAAAATTAATGTAGCAATTATAGGACCTATGCTTGCTGCTGGTTTTGATAATAAAGCATTAATACCCATAAACATACCTTCTCTTCGCGATCCATTTTTAACCTCATCCTCGTCAATTGCTAAGAATTGCATAGGAATTTGAAAAATACCATACCCACCAAAAAAGGTAGTCCATAAAAAGCCAATCCAAATAAACCATTCCAAGGCAGGATCAAGGATAATCACAAATAAAATTAAGACTCCAATCACACGACATGTGCCAAAGACCAATATAATTTTTCTCATACCCCATTTTGGACGTAACCACATGCATAAAATATTAGCGCCGAATCCAACAAGAATATATATGAGGAAATAGTATGCCACTGCAGCTCCCGGTGAGACTCTTTCTAGTAAGAGAACATATATAAATACATAACTCAATGCCAGGTTTCCCAGCAAGGCCATTGCGAAATTAAATGGAACATATCTTACAAAGGTTTTTGATTTAAAACATTCTTTCAGTGATTTACCTAATGTAAATGTTTCATCTTTTCGAAATTCTGGTTTTTCTTCACACATATGAGCTACCAGAAGAAGAAATATCGTCGATATGATTGCAATTATAATTGCCGAAATCCGAAATTCCAGAGAAATAGGACTCATAGGAAAAAGGATAATAAATGCTATGACAAAAGCTATTGTCCCTAAAACTATAACGAGAAACTGCGCCTTATTCCGTTGGTCCAAATCTGGTGTCATTTCTGGAAGAGTCGCAAGCCACACAAGAACAACTAGGGTTAAGAGCGTGTCAAAGAGACAAATACTAATGACATAATGAAGGAATATTATGAATTGATTATCGAAGCTCCATGGAAACCATACTAATAGAAAAGTCAAAGCCCATATCGGTCCGCCGTATTTTATATAAATAATTCTTCTAGAACCCCATTTTTCGCTATTCGTGCGATCCGAAAGTTGCCCAGATAATGGATCGTTTAAAGCGTTAATTGTCATGTAAATTACTTGACCAATTATAAAATATATTGGAAGTAACCGTAAATCGTCGTAAAAGAATTGTACATATTTTAAGCCAAATATGAAACCCAATAAAACTGTTGGAACAGATCCTAAAGCGTATCCCCACAAATTTTTATTACTGAGCTTTCCTGGCGGTCCTTTTTCCCAACCCATAACTTTTTCACATCCCATAAAAGTATATAAATTAAATGATTCTGGAATTTAAAAACATTTCTTAATCGAGGTTTTAGTATTATAAGAGCTTTTTAATATTTTTAGCTATTTTCATTAGGCTTAGTTCTGCGATTCCTAAATTAACTTTTGAATCGTATAAAATTATGATGATGTAATTTCTACTTAAAAGTTTTTTATGAGAAACTTGTTTCGAGAATATTTTCTGTCCATTCTTTAAAACGGATATCGAAACTTTAGGATATCCCCGTTTAATTATTTCTCTTATAGTTTTTACGGATCTTCGCTTTTCTAAAACTTCATAAACTTCATAAATTTCATTTAATACTTCTTTAGAAATATTTTCTAATTCTTTTAGAGAATTTACTAATATTTTTTTGGGAAGAGATGAGTAATAAATTCTTCCTGTTATTGATAAAATGGCTGCTCCTATAATCTCATTATCCATGATTAAATTTTTAAAATAACCTTGGATTTTTTCGGGAGACCTATAAAATAGAGGATCTATGAGGCCCTTAGCGATTGAATCCACGATTAGATCTACTTTTTTGTCTTTAATAACCTCGTAATCTCGTGATGGGCCCAATTTCTCGTAAAAATACAGAAAATGAGAAGATATTCTTTCCAAACAATCAAATAAAAATATTTGACTTACAGTTTCGTCTGAAATAATAACGAAGATGAATTTGCCCTTTCTTTTAAAGGCTAGCTTTAAATCAAACATTTCAATAGCATCTAATTGTTTTGATGTAAGTTCTTTGGAAAAAGAAAATAAAGCCGAGAGTAAAGCAGAAAGTAAATACGTATCAACCTTCTTTAATCTTTTTGTAAAATCTCTACTATATATACAAATACCTGTATTTAAAAGGATAAAAAAAGAGTGAACTTGAGAAGAATATTGAGCTGTTAATGATTTTTCTTTTTTTTTTATGGACATTTTCATATAATTTCACATATAATCCCTACTGGTATTAAATTTAAGTTTTTAATATTTCATATAATTTTCCTAAAAATTTTTTCTGAGTTATTAATAACTGTTGATTAGTAGAAAAAAAAAAGTAATAAATGGGGGTGTTTTCTTGAGTGATCTTGATAAAATTTTATTAGAATAGAATTTCACGTAATAAATTAATAAATATATCAAGATCTTCTCTACTAAAGGAAGGGTCATCTTTAATCATTAAAAGATAATAAGGTGGAGAATTTTCAATTGAAAATCGTTTGAATAAAAAGTTTTTTCCTAATCTACGGACCATCATAACATCTTCAGGATTCTCATCTTTTACTTGGGCATTATCTAGTCTATCGTTTAGAGACAGGAAATAAGGTGTAGATTGTTTTAATATATCTTCAACTTCTGAATTTTTATAGTATGAGCCAATGACCAATGAGTTATCATCTAGTAGCTCGACAGCTTCCGCATTAATTTTTTTTGCAAATTCTTCTGCAGCCCGATCAACAAACTCTGCTTTTGTGAATAAGCTCTGAAAAATCGTAGACATCGCATTAATTATTGTAGATAAATCAAATATTGTTGTTCTGAAATAATTGATTTTTTTATATTTAATCTCTTTTTCAATCTTATTTCTTAAATTCGTCGCAGCTTTTACTAATTGCGGATCTGGGTGTTTGTAAATATCCGGATCCACTTTGTGAAACCAGACATAAATTGGAGGTTCAATCTTAAGTTTTTTAAATTGTTTAACAACATCACTTAAGTAAGAAAGAGCCTCTGAGAATCGATCAGGATTCTGAATATCAATAACATAAATCGCAATTTCAGTTTTGTCAAAGTATCGGGATGGATTTTTTAAATAGGAAATACGGTAATATTCTTGACCTCCTAAATCCCATTCACTAATTTCTTTTCCCATAAATTCAAAATTTCTTCTCTGTGCACCCATTGTAGGCTTAATTACGGTAATCTTTTCTAATTCTCTTCTAAACGCCAATATAATTGAGGATTTTCCTGCGTAATCTAATCCCGTAAAAAGTATTTTTTTCCTCTCTGATCCATCTGGTTGTAGAAATTCCAAATTAAAAACCACCCTATATTCGATAAATAATGTTATTAATTAATATATATATTAAGCATATAAAAATGATCATGTCATTTTCAGATCCAAGGTAGAGACCATCTGACTGTTGTTCCTGATCCCAGATTTCATATGGTTGTTAAGGCTTTTTTGAATTATGTGAATCGCAGTTAGAGAGCTACCCATTTAAGTCAACGAAATATTTATTAATATTAATAAATCAACTTTAAATAATTTAAAAATGTAAAAATTCAGATCTTTTTAAGGTGATTTTTATAAAAGATTATTCAGAATGGAAACCAATTATAGATTACGAGAATGAGTCACCGTATGTGAATCCAAATAGACCTTGGTTAAAATATCGCACTCCTACTGTAGCGAAAACGATAAGGTTTGATCCAATTCCAGTCAGCGAATTTATAAGGGTATCAGTGAGCAAATTCCCAAATAATGTATTTCTTTATCATAAACCTACAGATAAAAAATATACTTATCGAGAATTATTACATTATGCTGATAAGATTGCAAACGCACTATCCGAATTAGGTGTTTCAAAAGGGGATGCTGTAGGTGTAATGTCTATAAATTGCCCTGAGTTTGTATTTTGTTTCTTAGGTATAATAGAATCTGGAGCTACGGTAGTGCCTATAAATCCTCTTCTTAAAGAATCAGATGTGGCTCATATAATTCGGGAATCTGGCCATATTAAAGCCATTTTTGCCCATAAAGCCAATTATAGAACAATCAAAAAAGCAGGAAAAGAAGTTGAAATCAAGAATTTAATTTTACTAGGTGCTCAAGAAGCAAAACCGGATACTATTACTCTTGAAGATTTTATAAATGGGAACCCACCAAAACCGCCTACCTTGGATATTGACCCTTCTAATGATATTGCTGCTTTAATGTTTACCGGGGGCACAACAGGGTTGCCTAAAGGGGTTATGCTGACACATGATAATATAATTCATAGTGCTCTTTCAATGCTTTATATGGCTGAGGAAGAACTTGAAGAGAATATAGGTAATGGAGTAGGTCTATCAATCTTGCCATTATGCCATGTTTTTGGATTCGAAATAATGATTTGTACATTTTATTTAGCCCCAATGATGGTAATGTTTGATTCTTTTAATCCGGCTGAAATCTTGGAAGCAATTGAATTTTATAAAATTAAACTATTTGTAGGTGTCCCTGTCATGTTTCAAATGCTGATCAATCACCCTGATTTTACAGAGCGAGATCTCTCTTGTATTGAAAGAACTGCCTCTGGTTCAGCAGCATTAGCTCCGGAGCTCGCTGATAGATGGGAGAAAGTCGTCGGAGTGAAATGTGGTCAGGGTTTCGGTATGACAGAGACATCGTCCTTCTCACATACGGCTGCAGGATGGATGCCAGAAACTATTCCAGCAAGTATTGGCGTTCCAATTATCGATACTGATGCAAAAATAGTCAATCCCGATAATTTAGAGGAACTTCCACCCAATGAAATTGGGGAACTATTGATTAAAGGACCTCAAATAATGAAAGGATATTGGAAAAACCCAGAAGCTACGAAACAAGATGTTGTTGATGGTTGGCTAAGGACAGGCGATCTTGCGCGAATGGACGAACGAGGATACTTCTATATTGAAGGGCGAACCAAAGATATGATTAAATATAAGGGTTACAAGGTAATGGCAAGGGAAGTGGAGGAAAAATTGATGGAACATCCCGCAATTCTAGAAGCTGGAGCAGTAGGTATTCCAGATCCAAATATCGGTGAGACTATTAAGGTCTTTGTAGTTCTAAAGAGCGAATATAGAGATGGAAAAGTCAGTGAAAGCGACATCATTAATTGGGCTAAAGAAAAATTGGCTGGATATAAGTATCCAAGGAAAGTGGAGTTCCTAAGATCATTACCACGAACCGCCGTCGGTAAAATATTTCGAAGAAAGTTAAGAGAAATGGAATTAGAAAAACAATAAAAACCTAATCTAATATTTTTTTTTTTGAAATTTTAAAGATTTAGAATCACTAGTCTCTATATTACTATTAAGCTAATAAAATTTCAAAATTAACATGTTAAAATAGTATATAAACATGCAATATTTAGATTATTATAAATTAGTTTTATAAATACGTCTTCTTTATGTTTAATAAAAATAATTAAAAATTGTGCTTTTAAAGATTTGAATGTCATATAAGTTTAAAGTACTCGTTTTTGGGGACGGAGGGGTTGGAAAAACCACATTAATAAATCGATATCTCACAGGATTATTTACTCAAGGGACAATAACGATTGGTGTAGATTTTCACATAAAAACTGTTGATATTGAGGGAAAAAAAGTGACATTACAAATATGGGACTTTGCGGGTGAGGATCGATTTAGATTTCTATTGCCCAGTTATGCAAAGGGCGCAAATGGCGTTATTTTTATGTTCGATCTTACGCGATATATCAGTCTTGAGAGTGTGAATGAATGGTTAGATGTGTTTAAAAAGAGTTTTAAAGAAGAAGAAGAAGTGGAAGAGGTTCCAATGATAATTGTTGGAGGAAAATTGGACCTAAATGAAAGAAGGGCTATATCTCGGAGTGAGGCTGAGAATATCGCATCAGAATTTCAATTTTATGATTATTTGGAATGTTCTTCAAAAACGGGTGAGAATATTGAAGAAATCTTCAATAAAATTGCTCGGTACATGATGGAAAAAGCCGAATATATTTAATTTTATCTTAAATCTCTCTCTGGATTTAAGTCTACTCCCTTAAAAATTTCTTCGATCTGATCTATGGTTATTTTTTTCTCTTTTACCATTTGTCGAATGAATTTATAGGCTGCGCATTCATATTCTTTTTCCCAATATTCTTGGTCTTCAGCATAGAAATTACATTTATGGCAAACCGCGTTTATTAGCTGCCTATTTAAAGGGCTTATATCTTCTTCAGTTCTTAAAATTTCATGTTTTTTTCCCATATATAATCACTCTTTTATTTTTTTAATTAGGTATGAATTTTATTATAGACTATACACTTGTAGGGATCAATCCCATAGAGGTCATTAGTATGCTTTAAAGCACGATACCTACAACCTCCTCTACACTGATCTAAATATTCGCAATTAAGACTTTTACATTTCAAATCATTTATGTCCCATATGCAAGATTCTTGAATTCCCTTCCAACTTTCTTTTAATCCTAATTCTAATACATTTCCGGGACTTTTCTCAGTGAAAAAACCGCATTTAGATACTTCTCCAAGCACATCAATCGCCATTAAAAAAGGGCCACATGCGTATTCTCTTATAACACCTTCATCTTTAGACTTTTCTTCTGCAATTGACTCTTCTTCTGAACCCGATTCCTCAAAAGAGACTCCACTAAAATCATAAGATTCACCCCACCAGTAATCTCTCATAATTAAACCGCCTTCTTCTGGTGTTATATCATATTTTTCTATAATTGATTGAGGTGTAGAGCTATCAAATGTAGGAACTTCAACGATCCATGTTTTAATGGGACCAAGCGACCTTAAATATTTCGCTAGCTCATCGAATTCTCTTAAATTCTTTTTATGAACCATTGTGTTAATGGATACTTTAATTTCTTCATCTAACATTAGCTTTATGCCTTGAATAGAATCTTTAAAGCATTTTGCATTGCGGAAATCATTATGAGTATCTTCCAATCCATCTATACTCACAAAAACCTCAATATTATTCTTTTTTATTAAATCTAAAAGATGTTTCTGTTTTTCAATTAATACTCCATTTGTTAACAATACTTTTTTTATTGGAATATTTATTAGAAATTCTAATAATTCTTCAAGTTTTTCATAAAGGAAAGGTTCTCCACCTGTTAAAATAAGCTTTTCTCCCTGCAAATTATAGAATTCCTCAATTAATTCCTTTAATTTATCAAAAGAAAAATCTACTTGGTTTTTATCTGTAATATAACAGTGTTTGCAATTTAAATTACATTTTTCTGTGATATTAATCATAAGGAATTTCAGATAGGGAGGATCAAAAGGATTCTTCTCTGGAAGATTCAAATGCTTAAGTGAATTTACGGTTTTATCAATTATCTCAGTATCGCTTAATTTTATAATACCTTCTTCTTGAAAAAATTCGAGAGCTTCAAGGACTTTCTTACCCTCAGTGTCATTATATTTTTTTAATATATCTACGATACGAATTTTCCCATTTAGCTTTTTTAATAATTCATATGCTTCCTCATCAATAGTAAAATCTTCATTTGTGTCTAAGTTAAAGAGATCAATTTCATCATATCTTCTTAGCAAAATATTTTTAGGAATAAATGGAAAAGATTCATAGTTCATAGGTAATTATTGAAGTAAGAAAATAAAAAGTTTAATGTAATGAAATAAAAATCCCGAAAAGAAAGTATTCAGTAAATTATTTTAGTTTTATTTTCTAAATAATTTTCCAACTCGTCATCTTATAAAAAATAATCACTGAATTTTCATACTGGACTCTAAAATTATCATATTCTGATACTTTATAACCAGAGAATTTAAATAATTAAAAAATTATTCTTTCTTTGATCAAAAATTACCTATAGGTTTGATAATAATGAAAATAGTAAAGAAAGTAAAAAGAACTAGTGCTGCATGCAAATGTGGCGACAGTTGTATTTCAAATGGCTGTAAATGTGGAGACAGCTGTATTTCAAACACTTGTAAATGTGGAGATTCCTGTTAAGCGGAGATTCCACTTAAGATTGAGATCTCCATTTTCTTTTTTTTTTATTTGTTAATTAAAATCACTAAATTAAGTTAGAAAATTTAAAACTCACAGAGAAATCTATTTTTTTCGAGCAATAAACATTTCTTGAATGGTTTTTACTAAATCTAGTTCGAACTCTTCGATACCTACTCCATTTAACGCAGAAGTTTCAAAATATCCTCGAAATCCGTGTTTTTCTGCAAATTCTAAAGCTTCTTCGATTTTTACCGATCGTTCGGAGGTATCTATTTTATTTCCTATTAGATATAAGTTTTTGTACATTTCTTTGGGAACAAATGCTAACCAAGCAGAGAGGCCTTTAAAGGTTTTGTAGGCATCCACACTGAAAATTAATATTATGATTGCTGCGCCTCCGAAAAAGTCCGGTTGAAAATATCTGAATTGGTCTTGCCCGCCAAGGTCCCAAAATTGAAGATTTATAACATCTTTTTTAATTTTCAGGCTATGAAAATCAACTCCTGGAGTCATTTCTATATTTTCGTCTGCTTTTATAGTTCCTGTCAATCTTTTACTGAGTGTTGTTTTTCCCACCGCTCCGTCGCCTCCTATAACAATTTTAAAGTAATTTTTCCTTACATAATTCTCTATCGGCATATTTCATCTCCAATTTAATAAAAAATAATAGTTTTCTTGCGAAAGTGTTATAAAATAGATCTTAGTTGAAGCTTTTTTTCAAATGAAGTGTTTTTTATTTTTTATTAGTATTAAAATATATTATTTTACTAATTTTATATATTTTTATTAAATTAATACAATTAAACAATTGAGTTTTTTAACTTTAAATGAGTATAATTTTTTTCATTAAATCTACAAGTGTGGACATTAGTAAATACAATATTAAAGATCTTCCAGGTTCTTCAGGTAGATTAGACGTAATTTCTAGATGTGTGTTAGCAGCGTTATCAAATAAAGATATTTTTGAAAAAAAGGTTCATATTTGGGTTTTTTTAGAAAACTATGGTACATTTATATTTGATTCAGAAAGATTCGAATACGATATTTTTCCTAAAAATGAATTATTATTTTCAAATTATTTTGTTAATTTAATCAGAAATAGAGATTCAATTATTAAACTGAAGGATAATCCATTGAGGGCAGTACAAATCTCAAAAATAGACATAATTGGAGCATTAAAACAATTTAAGGAACTAAATTACGCTATTTTTGTTTTAAATGAAAGTGGCGAAGATATATTCACACATTTTAAAGAATTTCGTTCGAATAAAGGATTAATTTTTGTTATTGGAAGCCAGAGCGGTGATGTTATTAATTCAAAAGATTTGTCAGCTATGAATTTTACAAATGTTAGTTTAGGGACTCAATCATATTTAGCTTCGTCGGTAATTCGATTAATTAAATTATATTTAATAGCGAATCTATAATAAATTTTTTATTTTAATTAACTTTTAAATTATAATAATTTATTTTATAGAAATTAGGAAATTAGAAAGGTTTTGAATAGTTTAGAAGCAAAAAATAAACGAGAACGTCAAAGGGAGACTTTAGAGAAATTTATTGATAGTCCAGTGGATTTCTTGGTACGCCATAATATTAATCCGAATTTATTGTCCTATATAGGATTTTTTTGCTCTTTAGCGGCTGCCTTTTTTATAGCAATTGGAGCAACTCATTTTCCAGTTTGGTTTGCTTGGCCTGCTCCATTTCTAATTTTTTGGTCAGGAGTGTTTGATGTATTTGATGGAGAAGTTGCAAGAAGAAAAGGTGAGGAAACGCAAGCTGGTGCTTTTCTTGATTCAAATTTAGACAGGCTTTCTGACGTAGCGCTTATTTTAGGAATGATTTATGGGAATTTAATCGATTTTCTATTAGGATTTATTATTATATTTTTAATTATAATGATATCTTACACCCGTTCAAGAGCAGAAAACGAAGAAATTGACATGAAAGGTGTAGGACTCATGGAAAGAGCTGAAAGATTAGTATACATAATGTTTATTCTAAGTTTTGAAAATTGGATTTACTTTTTATCAATAGTTTTCGTTAAAAATCTTATTTTATTATTTCTTGCTAAGTATTTCTTTCTATTTTTCATATTATTTTTTACAGGTTTACTCATTCTAACAATAGTACAGAGAGTAGTATTTACTTTTAAAGCCTTAAGGAAATCTAAAGTTAAAGTAGAATAAAATAGTGTAAATCAATATTTTACAAACTTGATAGGCTTATTCTTCTTCAAATTTACTGTCTAGAAATAAATTATTTAAGTTTTCAATCATTTAATCACTAAGAACAGAGAAAATATGAATAAAAAAAGGTTAAGATCATTCCGAAAAAAAGAAAATCTGGAGGAAAAACCGGTTCGAGCAAGGGGAATTATAATAAAGTACAATGTGTGAACTGCGGTCGGTTCGTAGCTCGAAGTAAAGCAAAAGCAGTGACTCGAAGAACAAATCTTGTTGACTCTCGGATGTTTGGAGAATTAAAAAAATCTGGGACAATAATTATGGGAGGCTCGACAAAGAAATACTATTGTATTAGTTGTGCTATTCACAAACATCAAATTGCTCAGCGTGACAAACAGTTAAGGAAAGTATAATAATTTATTCTTTAATTAGAATAATTTTATTAAGTTTATTATTACAAAAGATTTAAAGATTTAATTGTTTGAAAAAAGAGGGTAACGTATAAATAATCTCGCACTGATTTTTAGCTGTTACTTCAATTATACAACGTATCAAATAAGCATCTTTCAACTCATCATCCGGGTCATAAATTTTTACTTTAGCAGTAGGTTTTAGTTTCACAGAATAATTTTCGGCTATTCCTGTTATATTTTCATCCGTCTTTAACTTAATCCCTAATAATCCTAACTCATAATGTGAAACTATAAAAAGAATTTGATTTTGTTTTTCGCTCAATTTTTCAAAATGAACAACTTCCAAATAATCTTCCTGAAGTTCTTTTGGAAGTTTATTGTACGGGATTATTTTTTTCTTTCCAGAAATATATTCGAAGGGAGTATAAAATAAAATGTTAAAACTTGATATTTTTTTAATCTGCTCATTGTATTTTTCTACATCTTTAACGGAATAAGCTTTATCCAATAATACATCTAATTTGTCAACCATATCTTCCGCAGAAAAACCGCTGATAACGGTAGCAATATACGCCCTTTTCAATTTCTCAATCAAAATTTCACTTTTAAAGTCTAATTTATAATCAACGGATATTTCTAAGGCTTGATTGTAAAGATTTGTGGCAATTTGAGAATGGCCCAATGCTAAAAAATAATCTCCTAGTTCTGTAAATACAATAATTGCATCTAAAAAATTTTCCTCAAGATTTATTTCTGAGATCTCTTCCATAATTCCCACGGCATTACTTATATCGTCTTCTTCTCCTTGAATATAAAGAGCAATAGCTTTTCCTATAAGGCATTTTAATTTTAATTTCTCTTCTTGATAAATATCGGCCAATTCCTCTGTAAAATTATACTGCATTATGGCAGATTTATAAAAACCATGAAATAATTGTATTAATGCTTTTAAGTAATTCAATGTAAGACAGGTTTGAAAATTATGAATAATCGTTGAAAATAAGGCAGCTCTCTCTAAAGAATCAATCGCGGTATTGATACGGGCTAAAGAAACGAGAAGAAAAGCTCTTAAAAACTCCATCTTACTTATTTCACTACATATCAATGTTTCTACAATTTCGTAATCCTTGAGGTTTTTTAATTGACCTGAAGCAAGCTGAAGTAAAGATACTAAAAAGCCATTTCCCTTTTTCAAAAATTTTACAGCGGTTGATGAATCATTCTTGACGATGGATTCTCTAGCGCGCTTGATATATTCGCGGGAAATCTTCAAATTTTCAAGGAAATTGATTATATCCTCAACTTTTTCTTCTTCACTTGCAGGGAGAGTTTGATTTTCAATATATTTTTCCGCTATTGTTATTTCATCAGAATACTCCTTAGTTGCTCCTATTTTAAATTTTACAATTTTATCTTCACTAAATTGAGAATCTTTCGTAATAATGGAGTCTTCGGTAACACTTATTGCCTTCTCAATTAACCAAGTAATTTTTTTTTCAGCAGGGTATACTTTTGAGCGTTCAATCATATAGCTGAGTGTATAATTTAAACTTTTTTTCCAAATATCCTTAAAATAACTTCTCATTTGGGTTTTAGTGGCAGTTCTATGTATTTTTAACAGAAAACTTGAGAGAGATAAGAGATTAATTTTACCTCTATACAACAATCCTGTGTTTTTGGCCAACTTAAAATCGTCAGAAACCAAATGAACAGGTAAAGAATCATCTTCATCCAATAATTTTTTGCTTAAAACAATGAGAGACAAGTCTGGATCTTGAGCTGGGAATCGAATTTTATATTTTCCAAGATCGTCTTTTATCTGCTCGATTTCAGAATTATTAATTTCTTCAATATTTATAATTCGCTTAAATTTTTCCTTAAATGTCGAAGGAGCTTTAATCTCATCAAAAACCACTCGGGAAATATAATAATCATAATTTAAATCCTTTCCTGCATTATCCAGATTCCCTAAAATATTCCGTGCTTTCACTTGATTCATGCATATGAAGAAATTAGCATCGAATACAATTCTCTCTTTTGTCATTGGCATACAATATCTTTAAGTAATGTAATTATAAAACACAATAATTATTTTTAATATTTTAAAATATTTTACTTAATTATATTTGTTTTAAGTCTTTATTAATTTTTAATCTGATTTAAGAAAAAGTGATTATTTATTAAAATTATTTCTTTGATTGGTTATTCTGGGAGTGGCAAGACGGTCTTTATTATGAATGCTATAAAACTATTAAAAAAGAAATTGAACTATAATGTAGCAGTTATTAAAAATATTCATGAACACCAAATTGATAAGGAAGATAAGGATACATTCAAATATGGAGAAGCTGGAGCTGTATTTTCAATAACTCAAAACATAAATAATGAAACAACAATTTTCTTAAAAAAGGAAATTGAATTAGAGAAATTATTGAACTGGATTGTAAACTGTCCATATAAAATTAACTTAATTTTCATTGAGGGGTTTAGAAACTTAAAATATCCTACGATTCTTTGTTTAAAAGAGTGGAATAATTTAAAACCTCAATTAACGGATAATATTAAAGTAATATCTGGTATTGTATGTTCTAAGAATCACAAAAAAAGTAAAACAATAAATTTAGACATACCTGTTATTGATATTAAGGAAAATTTTAATGAATTTATTGAAATTTTTAATTTAGACTAAAAAATCTTAGTTATGGTAATTTAACATTAGCTTGGATAAACTTTCTTTAATAAAATCTAACCTGAGATTGAAAGGAATTACTATTTTCTGTATTCTGCAAGAATAGTCTTGTCTTTCAGTTCACAAATATTCCCAATTGAATATTTAAAATTATAATCCCTCCAATAAAAACAAACTTCTCCATTAATAGAAATACAAATAGTTTTGTTTCTAAATTTGTTTAATATTGTATATAACGGTTTGCTATTAAATGGAAATTTGCCCATAAGCGACCAACTATATTGTTTCCTAGCTTTATTCAACTTTACGTCTACTCTATCTTTAATTATCCCTTCTAATTTCTTAGATTCTTTTGAAAATGTGATTATTTTGATTTTATTGAACATATTTTTTTTTGAAAGAAGATTATAGAGGTTTTTCTCTACTTCCAAGAAATTATCTCTTCCTACATATTTCTTATAGTCCTTTCTATTTGCATAGAATAGTGAAAACCATAAATTTTTCAATCCAGCTCTCTGTAACTCCATCAATCTTTTATCATTAAGAAGTAGACCGTTCGTGCAAACCCATAATACACAATTAGGTAAAGATAAAAGTTTAATATATTCCTCTAAATCATTATAAAGGAGAGGTTCGCCAATTAAATGAAAATAAATTGTAAACATAACATTAGGATTTGATTTAACGAAGTCTACAACTCTATCCCTAACTTCCTCTTTAATGAAACCTTTTCTATTTACTAAATTTATAGGACAAAATTTACATTGACTATTACAATAAGAAGTAACTTCTGTATATATAGATATTCGTTTTGGCATGATATCATTATTAGTTCTTTAAGAATAATTGAGTTAATTTATACTTATTTTTTTTAATTAATTCACTATTAAATTTGGATTGTTTTAAATAGTTAAAATCTTTTTTTCTTTTTTTTATTGTTGTCTATACTAGTAATTTGTCAATAAATTTGTACTTTATTTTTACAGAAATTATAAAATTTTTGTAATTTCATCAGTTTCTGAATATGCCATAGGACTAATTCTTCCATTTTTATCTTTGATATTTAAACCTTTATCTTTTTTGACAAATTTGCCAATCTTTACTGCTAATATCTCGTTTTTCTCAAGTAAATTAATCAATTCAGAAACATTATCACGTTTTTCTTCAATCGCAATTAGCAAGGTACCTGAAGATATTGTATTCATTGGATTTAATCCATATACTTCACTTAATTTTGTTGGTTCTAGTAAAATTTTAATTTTTTCTTGTTCTATTAAAACCCCTGTTTTAGAAGCTATTGTCATTTCAGCGATACCACACGCCAGACCCCCTTCCGTAGGATCGTGAAAACTTTTAATTTTAAAATGGTTGCTAGCTAAAAGAGCATCTTTAAAAACACTTATTCCTGGATCGTAAAGGTAATTCTTGCATTTATCTATGAACTCAGAATTAAAACCCAAATCTTTTAATTCTCTTTCTTTTTCTCTTCCTATTATAGATGTTCCTTCGATAAAAATTCCTTTTGTTAAAATTAGGGCATCTCCTGGTTCTGCGCCTGATGTTAGCACGAGTTTATCTTTCTCAACTTCACCTAATAATGAGCCGATAACTATTGGCCGATCTAGATTTGGAGTTACTTCTGTATGACCCCCAATTACAGCAATATCCATAGATTTACAAGTATCGTGAATATTTTTAAAAATACTTTCAATTAATACTTCTGTAGTTAACTTTTCTGGTAATAATATTGACGATTGAAACCATTTTGGTTTTGCTCCCGTGCAAACTACATCATTGACATTTACATTTACGGCATAATATCCAATCTCATTTGTAGCAAATGTTATAGGATCTGTTTTCGCAACTAAGTAATTATCACCCATATCAATAACAGCAGCATCTTCTCCTATTTTTGACCCCATAATTACTCTTTTATCTTGAACCTCCAAATCTGAGACAAAATCCTTTAACATTCGCGCTAAGTATTCGTGCTTAAGCTTGCCAATAGAAAATTTTTTATCGTCAATTCTCATCGATTTATCATTATATTAAGAGAAAAATAGAATTTAAATTTATGAGGTAATAATTAAAAAAACCTTTAAGATAAAGGGTAAAATTAATTTAGAAAAAACTTGTTATTAATTGAATTAAAAACCAAATTATTGCAAAGGCTCCTAATGCTATAACCAATAATAGCACTGGCAATATTTTAAATAGATAAAATTTAGCACTTATTGCATCGTTCGGACAGCTTTCGCCACAGCAAAAACATTCTATGCATTTGTTTCTATCTACTAAAATCTTCTCATCTTTTCGAATTAATGCTTCTGCTGGACAATGCCTTACACATTCTTCACATAACAGACATTTTTTTCTCTTGATTTTAATGGAAATACTCACTGCTTTTCTACGAATCTTGGAATATAGTCCCTTTTCTGGACCTGATGGATTTAAAAGAGAAGCAACTTTCGGTTTTTTGAAGTTTTTTACAATATATTTTTCAAAATTTGTTTCTCCTACGATTTCCAACTTAGTAATATCAACTGGAAGCTCAGTTCTATTTGCTAAAGAAGTGATAGCGTCTAGGTCGTTTGGATTTCCATTCATCAAAGTATATCCAATAATATCAACCGCAGCAGAGTTAAATCCAGCGATTAAGACACCAACCTTTCTTGGCTTTCCCGCTCTTGGTCCCTTGCCCTCCATGGCCATAACTCCATCCATTATTGTTAATACCTTTGGAAAATCTGTATTATTGGTCTCCTCAACAGCAAAATATATGTCTGCTAACATTTTTTGAAAATCTTTCTTATTATTATGAGTCATATGCATATGCATCTTATTGCCTAAAAGACCGAAAAAATTCTTAATCGCGCCTGTATAAACATAACCAGAATGAGTTTTTAACTTCGGTAAGTTTAGAATAATATCTGTATCAATTACTTCCTTTGGTAAATATACATTTTCTTCAATTTCATAGGTAGGGTTATGGAATATAACTTTAACTCTTTCAGATTCGAAAAAATTAATAAGATTTACACTTTCAGCTTCACATAATTCTCGAATATTACTCCTTTTGAAAGTTATACTCGTAAATTTTTTTGTTAAGGTCGAATCTCCAACAGAAATATTTTCAATATCGGTTTTTTTCTTTAAAATCAGTATTAATTCCCTTATTAATTCGATTGGAGTAAATGCATTCTTAGTAGGTGCAAGAAAATTAGGTTTCAATAAAATAGATTTGTTATTGAAGAAATCTTTAATCGCTAATAATTCAAAAATAGATTTTAGCGCATTTTTAATATTTTCAGGTTGATAATCGTCTAATTTGACAATTGCAACCTTATCCTTTAAATAATTAAATTTCTGGGGTAATTCCTTTCCCTTTATTTTATCAAATTGAACTTTTTCACTATTTGAACTATTACTTGCCATAATTAAACAATTTGGGTTATAATTTTTAATTAATTAAGTAGTTTTAATTTAATATCTTCTGATTCCAAATAAAGCTTTTCCTTCATTTTTATAAAATGATAACTTAAGTTAGAACAGAAAAGTGAAATTATTTATTTTTTCGTTCTTTCATTCTTTTCAGAGCTCTATTTTCTAAAAGCCTAGAGTATGCCTCCCATTTATCCGATTCACCAGGTTTTTTCTTATTAATGACAAATAAACACGTATCTCCTCCAGCTGGAATAGTTTTCCTAAATTCCACTTGAAAATCAGAATCTAAAGTACTAGCATCTCTAAAAGCGTCAATGATTCCTTGTACTAAGTAGCGTTGCACACGGCAGTCGAAAGCCGAATATTCATCTTGGAGTGGACACCAAATAATATCGAAAGAGCATTGTTCGTCGTTATCAATCCGAGGGTCTTCAATCGATGTCCATGCCTGAGTATTAACAATTGTGGTTAAAAAGCTAATTAATTCTATCGCTGAGATATCCGGGGGTATTTCAATATCTTTTACTATTTGTTTACCCACATCATAGCCAGTTTTAATCAAAGCGTTATTGACCATTTTTTGACCTTCTACTCCAAATTCGGCTTCAGCCTCTTTTAATATATTAATGACTGCTTTTGCCATAAATAGACCGAATTGGAGTAGAGATGTTGGATCGAAATCGTCTCGCTCTAGCACTTCATCTCTAAATCGGTCTAAAGACTTTTTGAATGGTTCTCCTAATTTTGTCTTTTTCCAATTTGGTTCTTTACGATCTGCTCCTTTTAAGATACCTTCTGTTTTCATTTTACACTTCAACTAAAATGTTAATTTTTATATTTTAAATTATTTATAATGTTATTTGGTAAATTAAATCTTGTATTTTCATTAAAATCCAACTGCTTGACCGTCCTTACGAGGATCAGATGCTCCTAAATAGCCATCTTCAAGCTTATAAATTAATTGAGAGCCGCCAAATTCCATAAAATGACCTTCTGAAACGTTATGTCCTTTTTGAATTAGGCTTTCAATTGTATTATTCTTAAATCCAGTCTCTACACGAACTTTTAAACCTTCCATAACCTGCCAGCGTGGTGCATCTATAGCGGCTTGTGGATTTTGTCTATATTCAAATATCCGAATCATCATTTGAACATGACCTTGTGGCTGCATAGGCCCTCCCATTACACCGAAGCTAATGAGTGGCTTCCCTTTTTTGGTGACGAATGCAGGAATAATTGTATGGAATGGTCGTTTGTTCGGTCCAACCTGATTAGGATGTCCTTCTTCTAATGTAAAACCATTTCCACGATTCTGAAGACTAATCCCTGTATTGGGCACTAAAATCCCTGAACCAAAACCGAAATAGTTTGACTGTATAAAAGAAACCATGAGACCCTCCTGATCAGCAGCAGTTAAATAAACTGTTCCGCCGTGTCTTGGTTTACCATGTTTTGGATCTTTTGCGTGGTTCAAATCGATAAGATTTGCTCTTCCATTCAGATAATCGTGATCAAGAATATCTTTTGGATCAAATTCTAAATAATCTGGATCTGAAATATAACGATGACCGTCCGCGAATGCCAGTTTCATAGCTTCGAGTTGTAAATGTATCGATTCAGCAGAATCAGATTGAAAGGAACTAATATCGAATTTCTTAAGAATTCCTAACATTATAAGAGCAATTAATCCTTGCCCATTAGGAGGTAATTCATGCAGAGTTATTCCCTTATAATCCATAGTAAAAGTCTTTTCCCAAATTGGTTTATGTTTTTCAAGATCTTCAAGAGACATTAATCCACCTGTTTGTTTAGCATGACTGACGATTTTTTTTGCTAATTCTCCGTGATAAAACGCCTCTCCTTCAGTTTCCGCAATAAGTTCTAAAGTTCGTGCTTGTGCAGGAAATTTAAATAATTGTCCTGGTTTAGGAGCTTTTCCATTAATAAGAAAAGACTCAGCTAATTGATTAAGCACTTGTTTTTCAGCTACAGAAGATTTTTTATAAAAACCTTTCATTACATTCCAGACTTGGGAGGTGATAGGTGATACTAAAAATCCATCCCTTGCATATTTAATAGCTGGTTCAAACAATTCTTTGAAATTTAACTGCCCATATTTTTTCCATAATTCAACCCAAGAAGATACTGCCCCTGGAACCGTAACAGTATCCCAACCTATTGTAGGCATAGTTTCATATTGCGAAAAATGTTCGGGTGTCCATGCTGCGGGAGATTTTCCTGATGCATTTAAACCAACAATCTTTTTTCCATCCCATAAAATAGCGAATGCATCACTACCTATACCATTCATCGTTGGTTCAACAACCGTAAGAGTTATTGCGGATGCTAGAATGGCGTCTACAGCGTTGCCCCCCTTTAAAAGCATGCGTAAACCAGCTTGAGATGCTAATGGATGGGATGTTGCTACAATATTCTTGGCAAGAACAGGCATTCTGCGAGATGGATATGGAAAATTCCATCTAAAATCTCTACTCATTCTAATTTATTCTCTATAATAATTCAATATTATGTGATTTTAAGTATTCTGCATAATCGCAAAATAGCGATATACTGTTTGCCGAATCCCTAAAAGATAAAAAATATAATTGTCTGTATTTGTTCAACAGTCTTCTTACTTTATTAAAGCTTTTTGCTAATTCAATAGAGTCGGCCACAGAAGGTAAGCAAAATAAAAATGGTTTGTTTGACTGCTGTTGTATTTTTATCATTCTACTAAAAATCCAATTATACAAATGATGTGACCATAAAGGAATTACGATGATATCTATATTTGGATCCTGGACACAAACTTCAATACATTCTAAGAATATGTCCATAACAAACCCAGAGGCTCCTAAATCGATTGGATTTTTAATGTTAACATTGACATTTGGTAAAATTTTAGCAACTTTTTCTTGAGAATCGGGTGTCAAATTTGGCACATTAAGATTATGAGCAGCAAATAAATCTGTCATATTTACCGAATTTCCACCGCCTGGTGTGATTATGCCACAGTTTCGTGAACGAGGCAAATAATTGGGAAATAATAATTCAAAAGTTTTCATAGTATTCCAAAATTCTTCATTATCTTTTACTAAAGTTGCTCCTGTTTGTTTTGCCATAGCATTCCATAGGCGTAAATCTGAGGCTATAGCACCTGTATGTGAAAATGCCGCTTTAGAGCCGTCTTTGGTATAACCTCCTTTCCAGATAATTACAGGTTTAACTTGAGTTGTTTTTTTAAGTTCTAAAAAGAAATTGTGACCCTTAGCAGATCCAAATGATTCTAAATAAGCGGCTATAACCTTGGTTTTAGGATCTTGCTGAAAATGTCTTAAAAAATCTAAGCAATTTAAATCTATTTGATTTCCGAATGACACTCCATATCTGAATCTAATATCTCTTTTAAAACCAGTTTCTAAAAGCTGCGACAGATGTCCGCCTGATTGAGACATGAAAGATACGGAACCTGGAATTCCACGTCTGGCAATTGATGATGAGAACATCAATCCATTTTTAGTAGAATAAGGACCTAAACAATTAGGGCCAACTAACCTAGTATCAGAATCCTTAATAATTTCTATTAGCTCTTGTTCCATTTTTTTTCCTTCTAAATTTCCCGTTTCAGAAAATCCGGAAGCAAAAACGATAACCCATTTTATTCTTTTTTCCACGCATTCTTTAAGAACATGTGGAATAATATTAATTTTTAAAGAGATATATGCAGTATCAATAGGATAAGGTACATCTAAAACTGAATGATAACATTTCCATCCCATAATTTCATCTCGTTTTGGATTAATAGGGTAAAACGTATCAGAGTATTTTGATTCTTTAAATGCATTAAGATAGAGCATGGCTCCAAAAGTGGACTTTTCAGAAGCGCCTATAAAGGCAATATGTTTAGGATTAAAAACCGTGTCAAATTTTTTAAATTCTGAAGTAACAATTTTATTCTTATCCATTATTTAAGAAAAAATTGGAATAATTTTATTTTTTATGAAATCCTTATTATAAGTAATTATTTATCTAAAGGTATTGAGGATTTTGTTTAAAAGTGTTGTTTAAATCTATTTTTATTGAAAAAAAACACCTATACAAATATTTAAAAAAAAAAATATTTTATATATAAAATGTAATAAATAGAAAAAAGTTTAGAAAGCGAAATTGAAAGTACTTCAAGATATTTATATATTGACTAGTTCTGGTGTTGTGCTCTTCAATCGCGTTTTTGATCCGCAAATAAAAACGCAGTTGTTTGGTGCTTTAATGAGTGCGCTAAACTCATTTGCAGAAAATCTTGCTGAGGGGGGATTATCTAATTTTGAACTATCCGATAAAAGATTCGTTATAATGAAAAAAAATGACTTCCTCTACGTTGCAAACAGCTCTAAGAAAGTTAAGCCGAAAAGGGTGGTGGATCAGTTGGAAGTCGTGGCAAATAAATTCTTCGAGCTATATCCTGTAGAATGGTTTAAAAATGAATGGGACAATGAAGTATCAACTTTCGCGGATTTCGGTAAAGAAATCAAGGATTTGATGGAGGATCCAGTCAAATCGTTCTGGGACAGCTTTTAGGGAGTTTAATTGTTTCTCGTTTAATTTTTTTTAGAAATACATTTTTTTATCTCACTGAATATCTAGATAGCTTGTTGAATTTTTCATAATCCTCTTCTTTATTTTGTTTTAATTGATTCTAAAAGATAATCAGTAATATAACTACATTTTTTATCCATTTGGGTTTTATAATTTATATATCTAAAATTAAATATACAAAGAGGACAAGAAGATACAATTTCTTTTGTCTGCATATCTTCAAATATTTTAGAACCAATTTTTATAGAAATACTACTGTCTACACCTCTTATCCCCGAACCGGCGCCACAACAAGGAGTTTTATCCCTATTTTTAGGCAACTCATTCACGATTGATTGAGTTTCATTTAAAAGAATTCTAGGCTCATCGTATAATTTCAGCCCTTTAAGCTTTCTACCCATACGACATGCATCATGATATGTAATTGTTCTATTTAGAGGATTTTTTTTAAGGTTAATCCTTCCTTCCTTCACTAATTCATGGACTACATCCACGATGTGCTTCACATTTATATTATAGCCCTCAAGATATTTTGGATATACTTTATTGAAAGCATAGAGACACCCTCCACATGTTACAATTAGATTCTTAATCCCATATTTCTTAAAAATTCTAAAGTTTTCTTCAAAAGTCTTTATTGCTAATGTGAGATCTCCCGCAGAATAAATATATTCTCCACAACAAGGTTCATTTTCTAAAATTTTGAAATGATATCCTCCTTTTTTAAGAATTTCATAAGAAGCGCTAGCACTTTCCTTTACTCGGAATGAAGACATACAACCTAAAAATAGGAGGGTATCAGAATCTCCTTGCTCAAATAATTCAGAATCTTTATTTTCTGTAGATAACCAATCTAAGCGTTCTTCAGGATTACCATTAACAGAATTATCTTTATCTAAAATACCCTTGATTATTTTTTTATGAATCTCAAAGGGGGCTTTATTTTGATCAACAAGTTTTATTTTAGAGGCGTGAATTATGTCAGCAATAGGGATTCCTTGAGTACAAACTAGACTACAAGCACCACATAAGGTGCATGTATATAAACTAATTATTTCTTCCTCCGAAATCTCTCTATTACTAAAAATTTTTTCGGCAATCTTTAAACGACCGTTAGGAGATTTTAGCTCATCTTGAGTAACTGCGAATGTGTCGCATTCCTCGCGACATGTTTCACAATCTATACATGATTGAATATCTTCTAAAATTTTATTATTGTCCATAATATATACATTCTAAATATTGATAGTTTAGATAATAAATCAAAAGTAATTTAATAAATTCTTGAATTTAAACTTATAAAAGAAGATTGAGGAGGAATCAATAGAAGCGAAATATAAAACTAAAAGTATGGGTTCTATATTATGGGGATAAAATTGTTACCATTTAAATTAGGGGATATTATTTTTTGCTTATTAATTCCTTCCTCGATAATTGATAAGACTATATGATATTTAAAGTTATCATATGAATATTATCTATTTTCAAAGCAAAAATAAAAAGGACTTCAATAAAGAAGGGTTTATAAAATAATTAAACAATTAAGAAATTAGATTTCAAACATTTAGAAAAATCCATAAGAGATAAAATCCAAAAAAAATTGCATAAATTGTGCCTAAGAAAGAATCTTCCCAAGTAAAGATTGAAGATGAGAAATCAAGAGAAGAAGACGAAGAAGCAGATAAAATCATTGAATTATTAAAAGATGATATATTAATTTTTGCTCAAAATTTGGTAAAGGAGTACGAAATAGGAGATTATATTGTCAGAGCAATAGATAATGTGAATTTAAGGATTAAAGAGGGAGAATTTCTTGTTATAAAAGGTCCTTCTGGTGCTGGAAAAACTACATTGTTAAATTTACTTGGCGGATTAGATTCTCCAAATAAAGGAACTATATACGGTCATGGCGTTAAATTTAGTGATATGGAGGAAGAATCGCTTGCAACTTTTAGACTAGTAAATTCAGGATTTATTTTTCAAAATTATAATCTCATCTCAACTTTGACAGCAGAGGAAAATATCATTTTTGTCTTAAGAACTGCTGGAGTACATTTTAAGGAGGCAAGAAAGCGGGCTGTACATTTATTAAAAAAAGTAGGATTAGGTGAGCGCAGAGAACATTTACCATTTCAGCTCTCAGCTGGAGAGCAACAGCGTGTGGCAATTGCACGGGCATTGGCTAATGATCCACCTGTAATACTTGGAGATGAAATAACTGCAAATTTAGACAAAAAAAATAGCGAATTTATAAGAGATTTATTTAAAGATTTGAAAAATTTAAGAAAGACAATTATATTAGCTACACACGACGATAGATTAATAGAATTAGCGGATAGGGTTATTTTCTTCGATGATGGGAAAATAATTAATGAAGAAAAGCCTAATACAACAACTATAAAAAAATAAAGTAAAATAATAATGTCATTAGATTTTGCTCTCAAGGATTTTATTAGGAAAAAGTCGCAGACCTACCCTTACGTGCTCACGATAACTTTAGTTATTGCCTTAGCAATATTTATGATATATTTTTCAACTTCTTTAGGTTTGAACTTACTTTTTCAATACCTTACTGAGGGAGAGAAAGATATTGATAATGAATATTATTTTTCAGGAGCTATAAATTCAATTTATTCTCAGTTTAATACTTTAATCCTGGGATTAATTCTATTTCTTGCGTTTGCACTTGTCGTCATTATTTCTACTACTTTAATTACGAATAAAAAAAGAGATATTGCGATTATGAAGGCACTCGGTACTCTACCCGGCAGATTATATAGTTTTTATCTTCTCGAGGTATATATTATATTTTTTATAGGATTTGCACTAGGATTTATTTTCGGTTTAATTGCTTTTGGAATATTCTCATTGATTATGATTTTATTAGGAATGAAAGTTCTTTTTCATATTGATTTATATTATACATTAATATTGTTTTCTTCTTGTGTAATTGGTATATTTGTTATATCTGGTTTTTCCCTTAGAAAAATAGGGCACCAACAAATAACCAAATCATTTTCAAAAGATATACCTTACGTATATAACGCTTCAAAAAAAATGACTATTATTCCACGATGGCTTTCTAAATTAGGATTTAATTTTAAAATTGCGATTACAAATACAATAAGAAGAAAGAAAGAATTTATTAGATTTTTATTTATATTTTCGTTGATTTTCTTATTAATTTTTACATTGGGATTAGGAACTATTGTTTTAAATTCTTCTTCTCAAGAGTGGATAAAAAAGTCTCAAGATGAAAACATTGTTATAATTGGTCATGAAGATGTTATAGACAGTTATGCAAATATGTATAAAATGTTTTCTGATCCAGAGATTTCTATTGATGAAGATGATATTGATTTTACTGATCCAAGATACCTATTTAATATTACTCTTATATCTGAGATTTATGGGATAGATGAAATTAAAGAAATAGACCAGCGTTTGATAAAATTCTGCGACGTGAGAGAAATAGATGGTTATTATTATTCTTCGGGGGAAGAAGGTAGAGGAGGATATGAAATTGTAGGTCAAGGAAGGAAAGGTAATTATCCCATTGTAGGTGTAAATCCAGATGATATCATCCAAGATTTTGAAATTGAAGGTAGGTTTTTCGATAATGACGATTCCTATGATAATATGACTATTGGAGATGGTTTAGCTTATAATTTCTTCGATTATCCATTTGACCAAAGTTTAAGAATTGAAGATTTAGGTCGTAAATTTCATATTTCTGGTGTTATAATTGACAGCTTTTTTGCAGGATACGCTGGATATATTGGTTTAGATATTTTTCAAGAAGATTTAAATTTCACTAACAATGAAATTAATTTCATTTTACTGAAAATTAAAAGCAACTCCTATGATGATATTATTGAAGAACTAGAAAAAATTATTGAAAATAACTTAGGAAACGATTTTAATTCATTATTGCTGGATGCGATTTTTGAAGAAAATCTTACTTATCTATCCACTTTAACATTATATCCAATAATTTTAATTATCGTGATGAGTTTAATCTCTATTCTTTCGCTATTTAATTACCAGAGAGCGAGCCTAATAGAAAAAGCGAAAGATTTCTTAATAATGACGGCAATTGGTGCCAAAAAAAAATCATTAAAAAAAATTCTATTTTTAGAAGCTTTATTTGTTATTATTCCGTCTCTTTTAATAAGCTTAGGAATTGGTATGATAATCAACTCAATTTTTTTAATTGATAGAGCGTATTTGCCCCCTCTATTCATTCCTTTTATAGGAATTTCGATTCTATTTGGTATAATGATTATTTTTAATTATCTAAGTTTAATACCAATTACGAAAAGGATTGATCGGTTTTCTATTAAAGATTTTGAGTTATATTAATAGAATTTGAATATCTATTAATAGAATAAAAACTATTTAAGAGTTAAAATTTAATAAGAAAAAAAATATGTAAATAATGAAAATTATATCAAATAAAAAATTGAGAGTCAATCTTGACTGAAGATACATTAAAAATTAGAATAGATGAATTAGAACTCCAGTTGGAGTCTAAAGATAAAGAAATTATAGGGTATCTCAAAAAAATTGAGCATTTAGAAGATACAATTATAAGGTTGGAGGCTTTAATCCCAGATGAAATCAGAAAAAATTCAAAAATGAAAGGGAAAATAGAAGGGGACTCTAAATTAGCTATTGAAATAAGTGATTTAGAAAAGCAAGTCAGGGATTTAAAAGATAAAATGGGTTTTCTAAGAAAAGAAAAGATACAACTTCAACGTGAACTTGAAAAATATACGAAAAAAAATAGTAAAAGTACTGTAATAAGAATTGAAGAGAAAAAAGAGCCATTAGAGACTTTAGTAGAGGAATTAACGTTAAAAATTAACAAACAACAACAGTTAATAAAGAAGTTAAAAGCAGAGGATACAAAAGAAGAAATTGATGAGTTAAAGTCAAAAATATTGAAATTAAATGAAGAATTAGAACAAGCCAAGTCAATCAATAAAATTAAAACTGAAGGAAAAGAGAAACATGATAAAGAGGAGTCAACATCCGCAGATTTACAGAAAAAGATTGAGGATTTTAGTGTAGAATTAAATAAAAAAAATCTTAAAATTAAGGATTTAGAAAAAACTATTTCTACTTTAAAAGCTGCTCAAAAAGGAGGGGGGGCAAATTTAGAGGTTGAATCTTCTGAAAAAACATTAAAGGCATTATCGGAGGATTTACAACGTAAATTAAACACTGCAAAAACACAAATTAAAAAACTACAGGAAGAGATTAAAGAATATAAAAATATGAAAGCGCCAGTTGACAAAGATTCTCAACAAGAAATAATCGACAAGTTAAGAAGTAAATTAGAGAAGTTAACAAGTCAAAAGCAAGTGGAACATAAAATAGAAAGTCCTAGCGATCAAGCAATTATCCAAGATGACCCTAATTTAGCTCTAAGAGTGAGAGAACTTAAAAATTTTGTTGATGATTTACAGAAACAAAATGATCAACAGAGATTGGAGATTTCAACATTAAGAAAAAAAACGAGCCACTGAAAATGGAGCTTATTATTCTTGGCTCTTCTGCCGCTATTCCTGTTAAGAATCGAAATCTACCGTCAGCTGCTTTAAAGTATAAAAATCATATTATTTTATTTGATTGTGGAGAAAATATTCAGCGCAGTTTTAACGATGCTGGATTAAAATTCAATAAACCTTTAACGATTTTAATTTCCCATTTTCATGGAGATCACATAATAGGCCTTCCTGGTTTATTGTTTAGATTTGGTTTAATTGAAAGGACAGCTCCAGTTATTATTTTTGGACCCCGAAATCTTTTTCTTTATTTATTTTTCCATAGAAAAATACTGGGATTAAAGGCAAATTACCCAATAAAGGTTATTGAAATCGACCATGATAACAATAATTTAATTGAATTTGAGGGATTAGATTCTGAAATTCCTAAAATAACGGAAAATCTTGAAGATAATATTATATATGAAACTAATAGATTTTTTTTAAAATATGCTCTAGTTGATCATTCTATAGAGACATTCGCATACTCATTTATTGAAAAACCTCGCTATGGTAAATTTAATCCAGAAAAAGCTAGGGAATTAGGAATTCCTGAAGGCAGACTATGGAAAAAATTGCAAAAAGGAGAAATTATTAATTTTGAAGAAAGAACTGTTGATCCATTAAAAGAGGGCATAGTCGGAAATAAAAGACCAGGAATTAAAATTACTTATTCTGGGGATACTATGCCTTGCCAATCCTTAATAGATTTAGGCAGAGATTCTGATATTTTAATTCACGAAGCAACTTTTAGTTTTAATCTTCAACACATTGCCAACGAAAGAAAACATTCTACTTCTGTAGATGCTGCTAACGATGCTAAAAATATGGGCGCTAAACAGTTAATATTAACCCACATCTCATCACGGTATCAAGGAGATGCGTTAAAATTACTTGAAGAGGCAAAAGAGATATTTCCAAACACTATTTTGGCTAAGGACCTATTAAAAATTACTCTAAACTAAAGTTAAATTCGAAAAAAAACATTAAAAAAAAATCAAAAATATAAGAAATGCAAATCTTTAACTTAAAAACTCTTTAATATTTGATATAACCAGTTCTGGTTCGTCTACCATCACCCAATGGGAAGCGTTTTCAACTCGCACGATTTTTAAATCCTTTACATAGTCTGATAAACCTTCCAGTATTTTAGGAGTCAAGGCTATATCTTTCATACCATGAATTACCAGAGTCGGAACATTTATTATTCCAGTCCAATCATCGGTTTTTGACAATGATTCAAACGTCGCCCGATAATAATTTAATCCTGCGTTTATTGCTCCTGGTTGAGACCACGCTTCAATATATTTCTCCTTATCAAATTCACTTATCGCATTCTTTTTTTTCACCATTCCAAATACTACCATCTTTAAGAATTGAAAATCGTTATCCATTAGTTTTTTTTCACTATTAGGCTTTATAAATTCTAATATGTACGAACTAGCTTTTTGCTGAGATTTAGATTTACCAAGAGCCTTTCTCATTACTACCAAGTGAGGTCCATTGCATAATATCAATTTTTTTAGTGATTCTGGATACTTCTCTGCAAACCCCCATGCTACAGGTCCACCCCAGTCGTGTCCCGCAAGAGAAAATTTACCCAAGTTTAGCGCTTCACTTAATCTTTTGATGTCGTCAACTAGAATTTCTAGAGTGTAATTTTCAACGCCTTCTGGTTTGTCAGAAAGGTTATATCCCCGCATATCTGGAACTATTAATCTATATTTGTCTTTTAGTCCGAGAATTATATCTCTCCACCCATACCAAAAGTCAGGAAAGCCATGTAATAACATTAAAGGTTCTCCTGAACCAATTATAACGGTGTGAAGTTTTATTCCATTAATTTCTACAAATCTTTCTTCCATTTCATTAAATATTTCCATTAATATCAAAACCTTAAGAATCTTTTAAAAGATAGAGAATAGTTTTCCTTATAATTTTATTATAATTCTTTTATAAATTTGAATTCTTAGAAAAATCGTTTACTTTAAATTATTAAATTATTACTCAGTGTTTTTTTAAAAAACCTATTTTTTATGATTTTTCCATGATGCAACCAAAATCTAAAAATATTTTATCCTTTTCATTTAACGATTTACAAGTTGATCATTTTAAAGAGTATAGATTTGCTAAAAATTTAAAAGATTTAAAAAAAAAGGAAAAAAAAATTGCATTTGATATATTAATTAAGGAATTTCATTTACTATAGATGATGTATTATAACAGTATAATTTAAGAAGAAGTAAAAAAACTGAATCTAAACAATTGTCCATTCTCTATTTATTAATTCTAAAACTAGTAGATAAATTTTTAAAAATGAGAGATAAAAAAGATTTATTAATTGGCTCTAAACCCCTATTCTCCACCTGCAATGTGCGGAAGTATTACTATCTCATCATCCGCTGTTATTTTTTGATCCTCGGTTGCCTTCTTCCCATTAATGAGAATACCGAAGTATTTTCCTTCTAAATTCAATTCTTTTAGAAGGGCTTTAACAGTCATCGTTCTTTCTGGGGTGAATGTTTCATAAATTCCGGTTTCTAACAATTCTGAGACTTGTTTCATTCTTTTTATACCATCCTTAGTAATGTAATTTATATATTTATTATAAGAAAATGTTCATTTAAATAATTAATCACATCAATAATATTTTATAGTTATCGTTTAGAATTATAAGTTCACAGCATATACATTAATGTAAAATAAATTAATTCTTTCGGAATTGCATTCTCGTTGTTTTTAAGAGGTTAAAACTAATTCTGAAAAACCATTTCTTTTTATTTTTCAATTAATTTTAATATGTGATCTTTACTTAGTTTTAATGAGTTGATCTTAAAATTCTTGAGGAAGAAGAGGATTACAGTGATTACACAGATTTTTTAGAGCGTCTAAGAGATTACGTTGGAAATATAAAAAAAATTAGTGATAAAAACAAAAAGAAAGATTTAAATCAACAGCTTGTCAAAATATCAATTGATTTTTCAAATAAACTTACTGAAGCAGGAGATATTTGGGAGGCAGGAGAGTTTATAAATTCCACAGCCGGAATACTAGAAGAGCTTGATTATTCTTTCGCTCTTGAATTATACAAGCATAATATTAAATTATGGGAGAAATTAATAGAGAATTTTATCATTCAAGCTAAACTACACGAAATTGCTGAGATTTATTTAAAAATCGCTGATATTTATGATGAAAAATTACAGGACGACAAATCAAAGAAGGAAAACTTATTAAAAAGTATCCAGTATTTGAACGAAGAAAACAAACTTTTAAGCGATTTTAATGATACAAGTAACTTTGGAACTAGAAAACTGACTCAAAATTATCAAAATATAGCGGAATTATACGTAAAATCGTCTAATTTTGAAAAAGCTATTAAAACTTACGAACAAGTCATTGAGTTCGCAAAAAGTTATAATTATTACGATATTTTGTCGTTTTCTTATCAGCAAATCTCCCTTTGTTACAAGGAATTAGACAATTATAACCAATCTAAAAATATTATTTTAGATGGAATAGATTTTTTCTCAAATTTATTTCATGAATTTGAAGAAATGAATATAAATTTAGGGTTAGCTCAAATATGTCAGATATTAAAAAATCTCTATAATCTACTGGATGATAAAGATCAATATCTTAATTATACTAAAAGAGAAGCAGGTGCATATATCAATTTAGCAGAAAGCCTAGAAAAAAATACACAGAATTTTCAAAAAATTGCCAGTTATTATCGAGGAGCAGGATTATGTTATAAAGAAATTAAAAATAATTTAATTGAATCCGCTTCGTGTTTTGTGTTAGCGGGAAATTACATTGAAAAAGTTGAAGATTTTTCCGAAGCGGCAGAGAATTTTATTAATGCGGCAAATATTTTTAAGGATTTAAATAATTTTGAAATGGCTTATAAGCATTTAGTAAAAGCAGGAGATAATTTTTGGAAAATCGGGGATTTAAATCAATCGACTGAATGTTATTTAAACGCATACGATATAGCAGTTGAAGGAAGCCTTGAATTTAACCGATATGGAATATTTAATCAGATTATCCAAGGATTGAGTAAAATTGCGAAAGAAGGAGTGAAGAATAAAAAATTTTACACATCAGCCACACTTATTTTAGAAAGTATAAAATTTTACGAGCAATTAGATATTGCACAAGATATTTTTTTAAGGCAAATGGTTCGATCTGTGTATAGATATTATTATAGAGCCGCAAATTTAAAGAAAATCGGATACTCACACATAGTCCATTCTTATGTATGCGCTTCCATATCAAGTATTCTTAATGGGAAATTATCTCAGGCATGGAAAATTATGTCAGAAATTGAGTCTGATGGGAACACAATTAAAAAATATAAAGAAATGGTTAAGTTGATAATTGATTGGGTTAATGATGGTAAGAAAGTGAGATTTAAAAAATTCCCATATAATATAAGGAGAATAATTGAAGGCTCAGAAGAAATTATGTACTTGCTTGGATTATTTAAAAATCTCCAACCCCCTACTAATATACTCTCCTAAATTTTTACAAAAGAAAATTGATGAAATATAATAAAATTGTCTTAAGTTTCGATTTAGATTTTACTCTCATCGATAATATAGAAGGAATTATAAATTCTTTTAATTATGCTCTACAAAAGTTCAATCTACCAAAGTTAGATAGATTAGAAATTGAGAAAACGATAGGAATGCCTTTAGATGATGTGTTTCCTCGATTTTCTAATATAGCTCCTTCCATATTAAAATCTGCCTTTCGAGAATATTATAGCTCGAAGGGGATTTACCAAGTAAGGTTATTTTCAGGAGTAGAAAATAAATTGAAGGAGCTAAAAGAATCGTTTATCTTAGGAGTAATTACTTCGAAGAAGGAGGAGATCGCCGTAAATTTGCTGAAATACTTAAAAATTGATACCTTTTTTGATTATATCTTAGGAGAAACCGAATCTCGAAAAAGAAAGACTGATCCAAAGCTGAAAGATTATTTGTTCAAAAAATATCCCGACTGCAATTTTGTTATTATTGGAGACCATCCTAAGGATAGGGAACTCGCAGAAATGTTGAATTGTCCGTTTATTGGAGTTTTAACGGGATCCCACAATCAAAAACAATTAAAGCGGGATGATAATTCGAATGTTTTAATTCTAAAAAGCGTGAATGATATAACTATTGATTTAATAAATTCTCTATTTTAAAATACACATAAATGAATTTTTAAAAAAAAGAAAGTAAAAAAATGATTTATTAAACTCAGCGTTCAGCGTACTCTTTCATATCTTTTTCAGGATCCCATCGAGTATCATAGAATTTTTTTATACCTGAGCTGTCTCGTGGCCCAACTAATACAACAGCATCAGCTTCATCTTCTAGAGCACCACTTAATCTAGCAGCCATACCAGGAATTATTAGTATTCTATGTTTCACTTTATCAAATGCCTTGAATTCTTGTACGGCTTCAGCTATGGCTGTCGCATTAAATTGTCCTCCCGCGACAGCAGACTCGATCCCGATTCCTTCGCTATTAACCACTAAGAGCCAACTATCAAGATTTGCTCCTTTAATGTCAATCTCGACAGGAATTTTAGTTAATCGATAATTTGAAGTAACAAAAATAGGAGCCATATCCCCAGGCTCTCCAATTTGAATTAAGCCAGGATCTGCTGTTGGATATATTCGTGGATCAGAGAATATACTTTGGCGTAAAGTCATTAACGCCAATAAAGCCCAGATATCGTCTTTCTTTTTACCAGTATGTAATACAATTAGAGATGTATCAATTGATTCCATTATTGCTCCCATAATAATCTCTTGATATTGATGAGTCCATAAATCTCCTTGACTAGTGTCCATTTGAACCCAATAAGCTGCTGGAACACCCATTACTGGCCAACAAGCGTTGGAATCCTCCTTATCAATAGCAGCATTTCTTAATTGTAGAATATTATCGTAAGTAAATGCTAATTTACCAGGTCCAAAGAAGGTTCCCGGATCTAAAACGATTTCTTTTGCGCCTAATTTTTGTAATGTCGCACTTAAAGAAATTAGTTCATCCAAATCACTTGATACAGCCGCAATTGGTAAATTATTTTGTACGGCAAAAGTTCCAACTTGTTCCCATGAATCTTTAGTTGCAGCATATAATAAAGGTTTTTTATCTTTTATTTCAGTGGCACCAGCTAGTAAGATCTCTGGATTAGTTATGCAACATAACATAATTGGAAGAGCCGTTATTTCTGAAATCTTCTTCGCAGCAAGTTTAAATTGGTCAATGTCTCCAGAAACACATCTCAATGCTATACCATTAATTCTAAGAACATCTCCCATTCTTTCAATTTTTAAATCAGTTAAATACTTAATAATTTCTTCTAAATCAGGATTATCGTCCGCAATTTCCATAAAAATAGCTGTTTCATTGTAATACGTAAGTTGATGTCTCATAAGGACTTCTTCTCCGCCCACAATACAAGCTCGCTCACCTACACCAATAATTACTGGTTTTTGTGGAGGAGTTGTAATTTCTCTCAATTTTGCAAGGTTTTTAGCTTGCTTTGGTTGTTGCATAAGATGAGTACAATCTTCTAATGTAACTTTTCTTTCTAAAAGATCCGTCGCCATAGCCATGCAAGTGGCGTAGCCACACTCGCCACAATTAGATTTATCTAAAAGAGCGTATATATCTAACGGTGAAGGTCTTGCCATTAATATTCTCCTTTAAATGATATTTAATATTTTTATATAGGTTAATTATGGAGATAATTAAAAATTTGCTTAAAAATCTAAAGACAAAATAATCATTACCTTTCTAAAAATTATAATTATCGATCTAAAAACAGATGAAGCATTTTTTTATTTAAAACTATTTATAAGACTTGCCAGTTCGAAAATCATGAATTTTTGTTTTTGTATAATCATTAAAGCCCGGATTAAACCTACTTCACCGGTTCTTGAAGAGCGAATTTTATTTCATTTACAAAATTATCAAAAATATAGATATCTCCATCCCATTCATTTTTAAACCATTCTGCAGGATACAGATTAAAAAATTTTTCAGCTACTTTTATTATTACTTCATGAAGGCGTTTCTCTTTAACTTTTTTTTCAGCTGTACATACAAATAGAAAATCGTGGTTTTTTAAGAGTGTAAATTTCATAGAGCTCGATCCAAAATTAGTAAGCCCTCCACTCTCAAGTTCGTTTGCGAAAGAATTTAGAGCGCTCATAAGCCCTCCAAAAAGCTGAGCCTTAACATTAGAGTTAAAAACGCGTTTGAATACAACTGTACCTGTTTGGGTTAAAATCCAGATATCTTTAATAATTTTAGCCAAAAAGTTCTCCTTTAATAAGTTTATATGTTTGTTTTATGTTTGAAATTATTGATTACATTATTGTAAAATAACCCAGTGTTATAGAGCTTTATTTTTAATGATATGATAAAAATAATATGTTTCAAATTTATATTAAAGTTGGGAAAATCTTAATAAAGAGTATTATAAATATGAAACCAACTGCTCCGACTAAAAAGTAAAAAGGATTGCCTTTTTCTTTCTCTGGAATTACTTCTCGAACAATCGTATATAAAATCACACCAGAAATAAAAGAAAATAAGATATAAATTAATTCTAATTCAATTTTTATTGGCAGAACCAGTTCAAAAACCAAACCAATAAAGACGCCTGTAAGTGCTGCCAATCCTAATAATGTTTTTTTAATTAAATTAATGCCAAAATCGGTTTCTTCGTAAATTTCTAAGTCAGTGAATATTATGTGGCTTTCTGATCTATTAGAAATGATTATTCTAAACCACGCAAAAATAAAAAAAAGAAATGCTGCTAAGAGATCTATAAATAGAAGCCCAACTAAAATAATCCCTACTAAAAGATGGTAAGCAAAATTAGTGAAAAATCTGAATTCGGATAAATCTTTATTAAGATGATTCTGGATTTTTAATTTATATTGTTCAATTTCTTTTTTTATTGTTTCTTCCTGCTTTTTTAATCCCAAAATAGACTCATTTAAATTTTTTAACGTAGTAATGTCTAATTTTTCTTGTTGCAATTCAGATTCCAAAACATTTTCAATATTTTCTTCTACGAGCTCTAAATCTTTTTCCATTTTTAGTAATTTACGCATTCGTTTTTGTGATTTAGACTCAACTTTTTGTAAGATTAATTTCTCAGAAACGTGGAAAAAAATAAAGCCCATTAGAATAAAAAAATATTCAAATAATTGCAAATGTAATGGATATTCTGGCAAACCTTCAGATACTTCGGGAAGGACTACCAGAAAGAAATAGGCTACTGAGATTCCAGCGATTAGAGAAATATGTAATTGATGATGCTTGTGCTCAAAAAAATCAGCTATAAAAAATGCAGTGCCAAAAATAATTGCTATGATGATGACAATTATTAAATCTACATCTATCAATTTTAATTAATATAAATTTGCTATAATTTTAATTCAATAATAATATAATTTTTTATAAATATAATTTATTGAATTTGTAGGCGTAGTTTTATAAAAATTTTCTGGTGATAGAAATTTGACGCAATTTTTGGTGGTAAATTCAACGGAGGATATAGCTTCTATGAATATACGCGATAAATTATTAAATTCAGCATTATACTCGTTCAAAAAGATAGATGCTAAGTGGCATAATAATCCTCTATTTATATTTGAAGGATTCACATCAGATCCAGAAAAAAAAAATAGATATTTAAACGAGAATCAGATTTATCTTGGTTTAACTGAGAAACCTTTAATTCATTTAAACGATTTAAAATTAGATGAGTCAGATATTAACCCTGATTTGCTTATTTTTGCAAGTCGACATAGATCTGAAACTGCTCGACCAGCATTTTTGGCACATATCACAGGAAATTGGAGTAATAAAGCAGATTTTGGAGGAAATCCATATGAATTATCTTATGCCAGTGCTTTTTTATTTAAAGCGGCATTTCTATCTTTAAAAAAGCAATATGATATTCAAGATTTTAATCAATTTCCTAACTTTTCACTCGATATCGAAGTAACTCATCATGGTCCAACAACCTTAGAAAAACCATTAATTTTTATGGAATTAGGAAGTAGCACGGAAGAATGGAGTATTATTGAAGCTGGAAACCTTGTAGCAAGAGCAATAATTGAAACATGCTTTAAATATGTTAAATTAAAACAAAATAAATCTATACAAATTGGAATAGGTTTTGGAGGTACTCATTATTCTCACCAATTTAAAAAATTAATAAGTGAGAAAAATGTAGCAGTCTCATTTATTTGTCCAAAGTATTTCATACAGAAATTAAATAAAAATATAATAGAACAAATGCTAAATAAGACTTTAGAAAAAATTGATAGCTTTATAATTGATTGGAAAGGTACAAACTCAGATGATAAAAAACATTTAATTCCAATATTGGAAGAATTCGATATACCAGTTAAGAAAACCAAAGATTTCTAATATTTTTATTGTGTCTCTTTAATTTTTTCATAATATTTAACTAAATTCTTAATTACGAAATTTGTAGGTCCGAAACCCTGTGTTGCCGATTTAATAAGTATTTGATGGAGAAAATCACGATGGATAACGTTTTCTTCTACTGTTATATTTAACTCCCGCAAATTGTAGAAACTTCTCCAAAATTGAGTGGGCCATTGAATAATAGCTCTTAATCCACTCAGATTAAATTGTTTCTCTCCTTCTTCACTCAATTTCAGTTCTTTTTCTAATTTATAGAAATATTTATCTCCTTGTTTTTCCTTATTAATTAAGCCATCTGCTACGATTTCATCCATTATTTTGTTTAATTCAACTAAATCTATATCTAAGTTGAGTTTTTTCATATTTTCAAGAATATCAACATCCAATTGACCATTGAGTTTAATTAGTAGATAATTTCTGGCCATAATATTATATTTTAATGGCACAGTTTCATGATCCATTTTGTTATATTGAATTAAATTTCCTAGGATCTCCCTCGCAGTCATATATCCAATCATTTTTTGATCTATGAGGGAAAACGTGTTTTTAAATAAATCAGAATTAAAATATATATTATAGATAGTCTCTAATATTGATTTTATAGCATAAAAACCGTCTACTTGAGACGCTTCTACTATTTTTAAAATTTTGATTCGGTAATCAATGTCCTTAAGAAAATTTTCCTCATTTAGAGGAATTTGACGTATTTTATGAGGGGTATTATTGAATTTTTTTAAATGTTCATTCCACATTTTTTCAAAGCGCGATCCCTGTGCTTTTACTATGCTTACGAGCTTAGCAACAACTTCTAATAGTTTTGTTAGAAACTCTTGTTCTGTCACTTTTGTAATGTTTAAAACCATTTAGTCTTTTTATATATTTATTAAATAAATTACTCTGAAATGTGGTGAAGAACTTCTATAACTTTTTCTACTTGACTATCATTAATAACTAATGGAGGTAATAATCTAATAACTGTTATTCCTGCATTCAACAATAATACACCTTTTTTCTCAGCCTGAGTTATTAAATCTTTCACTCTTTTTCTATATTCAATTCCAATCATCAAACCCTTACCTCGTATTTCCCGTATCATGTCACAATCTTTGGCAAATTCTTGTAGATTTGAAATTATTTTTTTACCTTGTATTGATGAATTCTCTATGAGATTTTCCTCGATTATAATGTCAATAGTTGCATTTGCGGCAGCGCATACTAATGGATTGCCTCCAAAAGTTGTATTAAGTTCTCCGACATTAAATTTATTATATAAATCTTCGGAAGCAACAGTTGCTCCTATTGGTAATCCCCCTGCTAGAGCCTTAGCCATACATATAATATCTGGTACAATATCGTAGTGTTCAAATGCGAACATCTTTCCTGTTCTCCCAATACCAGTTTGAACCTCATCGTCCACAAAAATTAAATTTTTTTCATCACATAATTCTCTTAATTCCTTGGGAAAATCTTCTGGAGCAGGATTCACCCCTCCTTCTCCTTGAATCAACTCACAGAAAATTGCTGAGGTATTTTCATTAACTAATTCTTTTACAGAATTTATATCACCATATGAGGCATATTTTACGTGGGGGGACAACCAAGATAAAAAAGGTTTTCTGTATTTTATATTATGCGTCATTGATAAAGAACCTAATGTCCGACCATGAAAGCTTCTTTTAAAAGCTATGATTTCAGGTTTTTTTTTGTCTCTATTACTAGCTAATACTAATTTAAGTGCTGCTTCAGTTGCTTCAGTACCACTATTTGAAAGAAAAGTCTGCGTTAAATTTTTTGGAGTGATATCTGCTAATTTTTGGAGCAATTTGGCTCTTTCTTCAACAACAAATCCCGGTGGCACCATAACTAATTTTTCAACTTGTTGTTTTATTGCCTCAATGTATTTTGGATGGCTATGACCTATATTTAATACACCATGCCCCGCTATACAGTCAATATATTCGTTTCCTTTCTCGTCATAAAGGAGAGCGCCTTTTCCTTTTATTATAACATAGTCTCGTTTAGAGTATAGCTTTGTGTGATGCTGTTTTTCTAATTCAATAAATTTCAAATAATTGTCTGACATTTAATTCTTTATTTTAGTGAGTTTTAATTTATGATAATAAAAAAAGGATTAAATTAAATAAGTTTTTTATAATCTTTAATCTAGTTATTAATAATTATGCTATTTGAAAGTATCTTCATAATTCGAGGAGGTTTTTGGGGAAAAGAATACGATTTTAAATTATTATTTGCTATTGTTGCTCTATGTATTTGTATTATAGATTGGAAATGGAAAGGGAGAAAAGATTATTTTTGGGTATATTTGATAAGTTTTCTTTTTTGGAGTTCAGTTGAATTAGCAATTAATTTGATGGGTATTCGAGAAATGCCGCAAAGATTTCTATTTGGAATGGAGATTCCGATTTGGCTTTCTATTCCACTTCAAGGGCTTGCTGAAGGAACTACAGTAGGGATAATGGCATTATTTATAACAGACTTATATATTAATGAGGAAACAAGAAAATATAGCGTATTGGCTCTGGTGATTGTGGTGATTGCTATCTCTTTAATTATGTTTAGTCATGGAATTTATACTCCGAATGTAGGAGGAGACGTTCCAGGTCGAAGAGACGTCTTTCCTATCTGGGAATTGCTTATAATTCCGCTTGTTTTTCCTGCAATATATTGGTTAATCAAAACAGATAAAGATTCTAGAAAAAGAGGATTGTATATGTTTATTGTAATGTTTTTTCTAGGGTGTGCATGGTTTCTTGTATATTGGTTATCTGGTCAAAGGTGGGTTGAAATTGGTACAAAAAATCCTGACGGAACTTATTCTAATTTACGAAGAGCACCTCCGATAATAGAGTTTATGGTAATCCTTTATAACGCTTTTGTAGAAATTGCTCTTATATATATGCCCTTCTTAGCTATTCCTTACTTATTGGGATTAATTAAACAAGTAGAAAATAAATCATCAATATAAATTATAATAAAGAAATTAATTAAAACAGTATCAAAGGAAGTAAAAGCATAAAAATCCATTGAACTGTATTTCTAT
>JAHPZI010000009.1 GCA_019058295.1 Promethearchaeota archaeon
TGACATCCACGCCCACTCCTTTGAGGTGATGTTAAATCTCCAGAGGTCATTCAGCCACCCCCAAACACCTGATTCGGCGTAACCTTGTCCTCCGAATAACCATAAATTTCCGTCCTTATCCGTCCAAGAAACAGAATTCTGTCTAGCTCCCGGATAATTCGCCATATCAGGAACTCCCTTCGTGCCATAAACACCATATTGATTTACGGTGTTACTCCCTGACATCCACGCCCACTCCTTTGAGGTGATGTTAAATCTCCAGAGGTCATTTAGATACCCAATACTACCCGTTTCGGGATAACCATTTCCTCCGAATAACCATAAATTTCCATCCATATCCGTCCAAGAAACAGAATCCCTTCTAGCTCCCGGATAATTCGCCATATCAGGATCTCCCTTCGTGCCATATACGCCATTTTGATTTATGGTGTTATTCCCTGACATCCACGCCCATTCCTTTGAGGTGATGGTAAATCTCCAGAGGTCATTCAGCCGCCCATAACCACCTGATCCGTCATGCCCATTACCTCCGAATAACCAAAAATTTCCGTCCGTATCCGTCCAAGAAACAGGACCAGCTCTAGTTCCCGGAGATATATCAGAAAAATATACACCATGTTCGCTTGTGGTTTTATTCCCTGACATCCACATCCAACCATAGGTCGCTCCATTAGAAGATGATGTGCTTAATGAGCCTGCTTTCCTGGACCCTGCGGCGACATCAGCAGAGAAAGTTGTTGAGATGATTGATGCTGCAATTCCAATTAAGAATAGAATAAAAATTACTGCTATTTTTGTTTTTAGCTTTTTTGTCATTTTAGTCAGTTTATTTTCTTTTTAAATTAGATTTTTATTATTTGAGAAATAATTTATATGAATTGTTGAAGCTCCTTTATTAGATTGACATTACAATGATTTTTTTTTTCATATTTAAACTCGATAGGGACGATTTTTTACCAAAACTTCGGAAAAAGTTCATAGTAAATATACGGAATTTTTTAATTTTTATTTGTAATATCCATGGAGGGATTTAAAATCAACCACGTAGAAGGAAAAAATAATAATCTTCTTTTTGTTTTTATGTGTATTTAAACTAAACATAATTTTTCACTTTCTGAATTATTATCAAATAATAAAATTATAATTTGACTTTTAAGTATAATCATTAAAGAATAGATCTCGTCTTTAAAAAGCATAAAAGATTATTTGAACTTTATAAACTTGCAAATGATTTATTGACATACTTTATCGAGAATAAGTATTATTCTCTGACGATACCTAATATTATTAGGAAATCCGAATTTGTCTCTTATTAAAAAAAGTATATTTTTCACATATATATGTCTTTATGTGCATTCTTCCCTGTCTCATTGCGAAATTTATTTCTGATTTTTCCTTAAAAATTAATATTTACAGTACGATTAATAATAATTAATTTATTTTGAATATATAAAGACCAATACGAAAAAGATGAAGAGGAATCATAATGTTTTATGAAGAAAAATGTACTCTATGTGGGGAGTGCTTGATGCAATGTCCTTATTTAGCATACTCTGAGGATAAGGCAAAGGAGGAGTTTCAGAAATTAATAAATGGCGAGCCCAGTCCGGTTACCTCAGACTGTATTACGTGTGTTGCTTGTAATATGATCTGTCCTGAGGGAGCAAATCCGTTTGATTTAATTAATATAAGGCAAGAAGAAACGGGAACTTTTCAATTTGGCAAGAGATTTTTAAAGATGTTTGATATGGGTACAAAAATGCCTTCAAAGATTATAAAGGGTGAGCCAGATAAGCCTGTTATGAGCCTTTGCTTATTTGGAGATATGTTACCGGGAGTTTTTGAAGGACAACTTTATGATGGATCGACTTTTCTTAAAGGCGGAGATTACTTTTGTTGGATCGGAATGGTTCATTCGGGGAGACCTAGTTTGGTAAATAAACAAAACATTCAAACCTTTGTAGATAATTTAGCATCGTCATCGTCAGGGGCCGAAGAGATAATTCTCATTCATGACGATTGTTATGCAACCTTAACAAATAAAGTTAAAGAATTCGATATTAGTGTTCCATTTAAACCGATTCATATCATAGAATACTTAAGAGATTATGTGAAGGCGCACCAAGATCAAATAAATAAACTTAACATTAAGGTTGCCTATCAACAGCCATGCGCTTCAAGATATACCTTCGAGAAAGATAAAATCCTTGATGAATTATTCGAATTGATTGGGGCTGATAGAGTTAAGAGAAAATATGATAAAGAACACGCCCTATGCTGTGGGGGAATCCAAGCTGCGATGGAAAATGTCTCAACAGAAGAAGAAAACAAGTGGAGGATGAAAAACATAATGGATGCGAAAGAAGCAGGAGCTGAAGCATATGTGTTTCTTTGTCCACTATGTATCATGGGAAATAGGGGGAGAGCAAAAGCGGAAGGAATGGAGCCCTATATCTTGAGTAATCTTGTGCGTGTAGCGTTAGGTGAAGAACTCACACATGGAGGAGCAGGAAAGAAATTATAACTAAAATTTTCTATTTTTTTATATTTTATTCCTTTTTTAAATTAAAAAAAAATTATTTGTTTTCCTTTAATTCTGCTAAAAGTTGCTTTTCCAAACCTCCAATTTTAAGCAAATTCAGTAGAATAGGATGGATTTTTTTACCTTTTAGTGTTTTCCCTGTTCTTAAATTTGTAATTTCAGCGTTAGGTATGTTAATCTCTATTTCATCTCCCGTTTGGAATTCTTTTGAAACTTCATTCACTTCTAAAACAGGAAGTGCCCGAGCAAGAGAAGATCTGTAAAAAATTCTAGCAAAAGACTCCGCAACAATCGCGACGATTCCTTTCTCTTGAAGTATTGCAGGGGCTGTTTCTCTACTTGAACCACAGCCAAAATTTCTTCCCGCAACAATTATATCCCCGTCTTGAACTTTACTTGGAAATTCTTTAATAACAGACTCACAAGTATGGTCCAACATTTCTTGTAAATTTTCCAAATATCGACTGGGTGAAATTACATCTGTATCTACATTATCCGGGAAAACCCAAACTTTCCCTTTTATATTTTCTTTATATTCTCCACTTCCTTTACCACCTAATAATGCTGCCATTTAATCACCTCCTAAAAATCCCTCGGATCGGTAATTTCTCCTTTTAAAGCTGAAGCTGCGACAGTAGCAGGAGAACCTAAATAAACTTCTGCCGCAGCACTTCCCATACGGCCTTGAAAATTTCTATTAGAACTAGAAATACATTTCTCACCTGAAGCAAGCATCCCTCCAAGAGCACCAAAACAAGCACCACAACTCGGATTAGTAATGACAGCACCCGCATTAATTAACGTCTCAGAAACTCCAGATTTGGCGGCTTTAATCCAAATCTCTTGGGAAGCCGGAGTCACTATCATTCGAACATGGTTAGGAATTCTCTTTCCTTCTAAAATTTTAGCGGCTATTTCTAAATCTTCGAGTCGACCATTCGTACAGGACCCTAAAAATGCTTGGTTGATTTTGGTTCCGACAACTTCTGAAATAGGTTTTACATTATCCACAGTATGGGGACAAGAAATTTGAGGTTCTAAATTACTCACATCTATTTCATAAGTTTTTTCATATACTGCATCGGGATCAGGTTTAACCAATTCAATAGGTTCGGTGGTTCTTTCTTTAACCCAATCTACTACTTTTTGATCAGGAACTCCAAAAGCAAACTTCGCACCCAATTCAAGAGCAAAATTAGACATTGTCATCCTTGAGGCGATGCTTAGGTTTTCCATCGTGTCGCCGGTAAATTCAATAGCTTTATAGGTTGCCACTTCAGCAGTATGATCTCCCGCTATTTTGATAATTATATCCTTGCTCATTACGCTCTGCGGCAATTTTCCTGTAATTTTAAACTGTATTGTATGAGGCACTCTAAACCATAATTCTCCTTTAACATATGCATAAAAGAGATCTGTATTCCCAAGACCACAACTTGCAGCATTAAAAGCACCATAAGTAGTAGTATGACTATCCCCTCCAACTATTAACATTCCTGGCCTTACATGTCCTTGTTCAGGTAACACTTGATGACAAATTCCTTCCTTAATATCATAAAAATCTTTGATTCCTTGCTTTTTAACGAAGTTTCGAATAAGATCATGAACCGAAGCCCATCTCTCAGATGGAGCTGGATTATAATGATCAAAAATTACAACGATTTTATTTGGATCGAAGACCTTGCGTATTTTAGAAGGTCTTATTTTTCTAAAATCTAAAACTACTTTACCCGTCCCTATATGGCTCATTACTAAATCAAGCTTCGCAATAATGATATCATCCGGTTTAATATCGCTCCCGGAAAGAGAATGATTTGCTAATATTTTTTCAGCAATTGTTTGACCACTCATTTAATTCCCTCGAAAAAAATTATTTAAGATAATTTTAGATCAAATTTTAATTTAAAAGATTTCAATTAAAAAAATATATGAACACAAACATATTTTTTGATTGCATTCTTATATTATAATATGATAATTTTAATCAATTTAGGTTAAAATATGTCAAATAATCCTGAATCCGAAAAAATGTCTGAACTAAATAAATTAGAAATAAATAATAAGGCAAAAGCTATTATTTTCAAGTCAATGGAGCAAATACTAAATAATCTTAAAGATAATATGGACCATGTTGCTCGACCAAAATATTTCAAGCATACACAAAAATTCATTAATATAGTATATGACGGTTTAAAGAATAAAAGGAGATTTTTTTTGTTAGCTTCTGGAAGGAGCGGGATGATCTTACAATGTTTTGCAACACGTTTGGTCCATTTAGGTGCAAGGGTATATATGATCACTAATTTAGCAAGTCTACCCCCATTAAGGAGAAAGGATATCTTAATAGTATTATCTGGATCTGGTACTACGAATATAGTCGTAAGTCTACTCGAGACCTATGTAAATACTATAAAACCCTATGCAATTGTTGCCATTACATCTCATCCTGATACTATTATAGGACGAATTGGGGATATAACAATAAAATTAATAGGCCGAACTAAAAAGGATAGTGATACTGTAGCCGCTGATACCGCAATTTTAACTCCAGAAGGAACTCAATTTGAAATAGCAGCATTCGTCTATTTAGACGCAATCATAGCTGAATTGGCAGTAAAATTAGGAAAAACTAATGTTGATTTACTAAAGGGGCATTCTGAAACAGTTTAATTGAAAATACAAGGAAATTTTACTTGGATTTTCAACTTTTTTTATTTTAAAAATTATTAATAATACCCTAAAAGTTAATTATGCCAAATTCTATACTTATATTGTGCCCATTTTATAGTGTTTCTATGAGGCTAATTTTAAATTACTGCTATGAATAGAAATCTCCAATGGGCACACATTTATATAAGAAGGGCTCCAATAGCCCCACAGAATTCCGAATTTTTTAAAAAAATCGCTTTTTTATTGTGAGATCTACAGAGCAAGGATAATATATTTTTTAAAACCTTGTTGTTCCTAAGAAATCCTCCACAAAATATCAGATTATTAATCTCATTGTTTTCTGCCATTTGACAAGCAATTATTCCAACATTTTCACCGATTATACATATTAAGGAATTTATAATATCTTCTTTCTGAACTGAATTCATAGGAAAATTATCGTTAATTTTCCCAAACGACGCAGCAGTGAATTCTCTAAAAATCGAGTTAACCCGATCGTCTTCCGGTTCGTAAATATCTGATACTTTTAAATCAACATTATATCTATCTCCTTTTGTTGATATTTTCATCGCTTCCTGGAAATCATTAAAGTTAAATAGCAATTTAATTAATCCAATAAATAGGCCTCCTCCAAGTGCGGTTCCTCCTAAATGCTTAATCGATTTTTTTTTCAAGATTATGGAGGTTCCCGTCCCTATAGTAATTATTAAAGAATCTGGTACATCTTTTTCTTTATCTAGCAAGTAAAGAGTTTCTATTCCTTTAAAATTTGCTTGAAATTCGTTATATAAGTTTGTCTCTACTTCTTTTGAATATTTATTATATAAATTGAAAGCTTTACCACCAGTAAAATTAAAGTTTTTATAAAATCCTTTTTTTGAATCTAAAAACTCAATAATTTCTTCGAAATTTGGTTTAGTTACCATTAAATTAAGAACTAAATTATCACCTTCGAGATAAACAATTTTAGTTAAGCTTTGTCCTATATCAATTCCAATTGTATTTAACGGAAATTTAATTTTCGATTGATTAATTTGAATCTTTATTAGATTATTTTTAGAGATTTTTTACCACTTCGCTAAAGGTTTAATTGAAAAATCTATTATAATATTATAAAATGGTTTTGAAATTATAAATTAATTCTCTCAGATTAATTCTTAAAATGGATCTAATAGACTCTGAACCCGTTGAAGTTGCTATAGTCAAAGGCGAGACTCCTAAGGAAAATCTTTTAAATGGAATTGAAAAACTCGGAGGAATTTCTAAATATATTAATAATGGGGATCAAGTATTTATCAAATTTAATTTAACCCTACCATGTGGTTTTCCAACAAATACCAATTTTGATGTAATTGAAACAATTGTCAAAGCATGTAAGAAAGCAGGAGCTAAAAAAGTCTATCTTGGCAGCTTTCCATTCAAAGGTGTCACAATAAAAGCAATATCGGATATATTAGGGCTTAAAAAATATTTTGAGAGTGTTGAGGGGGAATTAGCGTTTTTAGATAACAGTAATTATTTCTATATGAAAGGATTTGATTCTAAAAAATTAAAAGTTATAAAAAATCGGTCTTTTTCGAAAGTAGAAGTAAATAATAAGACATTTATAGTACCCAAAGTAATTCTGGATTCAGATAAATTTATCTCAGTGAATCAGGTAAATGTTGATCCATTATTCAAATTAAGATTATCTTTACTCAGTTCTTATTCAATTATTCCAAACAGATTTCAAGAAATATTAAAGAAAGGAGAAAATTTTCAATCAAACGATCAGTACAAACAAGATTTAATTTCAAACATTATTGATGTTTTTAGTATAAAAAAACCAAATTTAGTGATTAATGATCTTTTTTATGTTTTAGAAAATGCTGGCCCGTTTATTTATAAGGATTCAAATTTAACTAAGACAGGAATAATGGTCCTTGGAAATGATGCTGTTGCTGTAGACGCAGTTACCTCAAAAATAATGAATCTCGATATAAAAAAATCCGATCTGATTTTGAAAGCTGAAGAAAAAGGTTTAGGTCTCGCTGATCTTTCAAAGATTAAAATTATCGGAGAAAATATTAAAAATATTGATTTAATAATCAAAAAGTGTGCAAAGAAGCTTGACGAGATTAAATTACAAAATTTTTCAATTAAAACAGGTAATTTATGTTCGGGGTGCTTTAAACAAGCTTACCATTTGTTAAATCTTATGAAAACTAATATGACAAAGGATTTAAAATACATTACTCCTAATAACTCGTTTTTAATAGGAGATGACCCTCCAGATCCTAATAATATAAGTAAAGATAATATAATCCTTTTTGGAGATTGCGCTATAAGTAGTACAAGAAAAAAGAAATTCAAAGTAATCATAAAAGAATCTAAGAAGAAAAGAAAATATAAAGCAAATAAGAAGTTATTAAAGTTATCCGGGTGTCCGCCAGATATTTTCAAATGCATTAAATTGTTATTAAACTTTTACGGAAAAAGAGACTTACCAATGCTTAACTTATATTCTGAGACAGTTGCCTCTTATACTCCTGAAAAAATAACTAAAAAATTAAGAATATGGGAGGTAGGATAACTGATAATTAACGATAATTTCAAGGATAACTGGTTGAAAATTTTAAAGTATAATTCTAATATAGAACTTTTTGAAGAATCTAAAGAATTAAAAGAGAGAGTTCGAATTCCATTATCACCCATTGAAACTGATGGGAATATTGTATATTATCTTTTTGAACTCTTATATCCGATATTCATTAACGATCAACAGAATATTCTTGATATTGTTATTTCTGACAATGAAGATGAGATTTTAAAGTTAATATTATACGAAACAAAAAAAGCGGGAGTACACGAATCTTTTCAAATATTACAAAAAGATTTGATTAAGATTAAAAATATTGACTTAGACAATTTAAATGATTTTTTTAATGTTGCTCAATCAGTATTAATGAAAAAAAATAACATAAGAATCTCATCGCTAAGAATATTCAAGAATAAGGCTATTGAATATATAAATAATTTTTGTAAAGGTTTAGAAGATCTTAATTTCTATGAATTTGTACAGCACTTTCTTGATTTAATACATACAATTTTCGAACAGAAGATATTTTATATTTATCCAGAGCCTAATATTTATAAATTCCTAAAAAAATTAATTCTATCTTTAAATGGAATAAAATTAAATAATTTGTTTGAGTTTTTAGAAGAAAATTTGGCACCATTTAATGTTTCAATTATTCTTAACTCAGAGAAATTAATTCTAATCCTAAAAATCCAAAAAATAAAATCTGGTTCAGATCTAACTTTTAAATTATACACACCCAGAAATTTAGGCATCAATGTTAATGGAATAAGCAAAAAAAGACTTATGAACCTAATTAAAATCAAATTAAAAGCTGAAAAAGTGTATTTTTTCAATCAAAAACACTTAATTTCTTTATTATCATATATTTTTGAGTTAGAATTTCCCTTAAAAATAGAAAATCTGAAATTTATTCTTCAAAAAGTTTTATTTGGATTTCGAAGCTTTGAGAATCATTGGGATATGGTTCCTCAACCAAAAATCTATAACCCTTTAAGAAGATTCTTAATCAGACTTTTTGGGATTAATCTAAATCTTAAAAAGATATCACATTGGGCGATTCCAGAGTTAATCTATAGTTCTATCAATTCCAATTTTGGTTTAAATTCCAAAAGCCTTCTTATATTAACTAACATCTCTAAATATAAAAATGGGAAGCTAAGGGAATTAGATTCTCTGAATAAAGCTTTTAGAAACGCATTATTAATTGAAATAGAGAACAGTAGAATAATAAAGATAATATCTATTAAGAGAAATGAACTTTTTATCAATGGAACACCCAATAATTTACAAACAATAAAATTACAAATTTCAGAAAAATTTGGATTTATATCATCTGTAATAAAAATAGACAGCTTATTAATAAATGAAATTATAAATAAATCCGTTTCAACCTTTTCTAAATTTAAACCTTTTTCAAAATTAAAAGTAATTAAAATGTTTAAAAATAAAAATCTCTTTAGTATTTATCCCGAAATACCCCCCTATAAATTGATGATGGGCAAAAGAATAAAATCTCTCACTAAATTGATTTTAAGAGTTTTTATTGATAAACATGAATTCTGATTACAATATAAAAATAAAAAAAAGGAGTTTAGATTATAATAGCGATTAATATTATCGTTATGATTATCAAAAAGATACCCCCTATAACTATAAAGATAGCAATGGGTAATAATAAACCCCAATAAAGGGTTCCTAGAACAGCTAAAACAATCATTAAGATTCCAATAAGAATCATGACAGCAAAAATGATCCGCTCCAAAGTCATTCTAACAACTCACCTTAGTTTCAATTAGAAATTTGTTTTAAAAATATTTATTATTGAAATTAATAATAAAATTATTTGAGTTAGTATTTATATTTTAACTTTTTAATTTGAAAAGTTAATTATAGTAAAAAAAATCTAAAGTAAGGTTTGAGTATTAAAATAATTAATTTTAATTACTTAATCAAGCCCTTAGCCTTTAATAGCTCAGCCGTCAATATGGAACCGCCCGCGGCGCCTCTCACGGTATTATGACTTAGCGCAACAAATTTATAATCAAATACATTGTCTTTTCTTAACCTTCCGACGCTGACAGCCATTCCTTTATCGTTGTCTCTATCCTTTTTCGGCTGCGGTCTGTCAATATTTTCCAAGTAGATTATGGGTCGTTTTGGTGCAAAAGGCAGATTTAATTCTTGTGGCACGGATTTAAATTCGGTCCAAATTTTAATTATCTCTTCTTTAGAGGGGACCTTATCTTTAAATTTCATGTTAACGCTAGCAGTGTGTCCATCGCTAACAGCAACTCGAGTACAAGTGGAACTTATCTGAATTGAATCATCATTGACAATTCCATTCTCTCCGACTTTTCCAAGGATCTTATGTGGCTCTTGTTCTGTTTTCTCTTCTTCTCCGCCGATGTAAGGAACTATATTATCAACAACATCTAATGAAGCTACTCCTGGATAACCCGCCCCTGACACGGCTTGAAGCGTTGTAATTATTAATTTATCGATTTTGTAACCGGCAGCTTCTATTGCATAAGTTGCTGTTAAATAACTTTGTAAAGAACAGTTAGGTTTTACCACTACGAAACCTTTATCAAAACCTCGATTTTTTTGCTGAATCGGTATTACATCTGCGTGTTTATGGTTAATTTCACCTATAATCATTGGTACATCCGGTGTCCATCTATGTGCTGAATTATTACTAATAACGGGAATTCCCTTTTCTGCATATTTAAATTCCACTTCTTTAATTTGGTCTTTTGTAGGCATAGTTATCGCCGAAAATACAAAACTTAAGTCATCTGGAATAGATTCAAAATCTTGTACGTCCCTTACAATTAAATCTTTAACAGAATCTGGAATTGACATTGGCATTTGCCATTTAAAACCAGCAGCTTCTGCATAAGTTTTTCCAGCCGATCTTGGCGATGCAGCAACATCTACAATTTGAAACCAAGGATGCCCTTGCAATAATTTAATATAATTTTGTCCAACGACACCTGTTGCGCCACATATACCAATTTTTATTTTATTCATAATCAATATATAATAAGATCTTATATTATTTAAACCTTCTGGTTCAATCGTTAATTTCCTTAATCTAAATTGAATTAATTTGAAATTCTTGCATTATAATATAAAACTTTTTTTAAATTTCGACCTACAATTTAAAATAATTCCGATCAAAAGTCGCCTCTAGTATTTAGAAGCGATGAATCAAATAGATATTGTAAGAATTAGAGAAATTAACAGAGACGAATTTATAGAGAATTATTGTGTATATTGTTTACTATACAATTTCCCCTTCCTAGGGGCTTTATCCTTTGTTTGAGTTTCCAAACAATAAATTCGTCTTATTTTCATGTTATAAGAAATAAAATATCAGTAATATTTATTTTTTATGGGATTTGAACTAGTTTTTACGGAGAATAAAAAGTAAGAAATTTGAATTAAGATCGATTAATTTTGGTAAAAATAAATGGCATCAAGAGGGTAATAATAAGTGCTAATATTGCATTTTGTATGAATAGAAGAATATCCAATCCTGTTATCAAGCCATAAATAAAAATTAAGAAGATCAATAGTAATGTTATCCCTACTGCTAGATTAATTACTTTTTGCTTAGAATTCAACTCCGAAGGTTCATATTTTACGTATTCTCTTTCTAAAAGAGATCCCACTGATAATCCCAGTAAAGAACCCCCCGCGATGGCATATATATTTTCCCCATAACCGGCAAATTCAGGAAATAGCAATGTACCTATGACATAAAGTAAAACAGAAAGTACGATGGCAAGTATTAGTTTCATTGGTAAACTTAATAAATTGAATTTTTCTGAAATAATAGGTTCCAAATATAAGAAAGCAATTAAAATTATAATACCTATTAGAAGCCCCCAAATAATTTGCTTAAGACTGTGTACTCCGAGGATTACTCTTGAAAGTGCTACAAGAAATATAAAAATTGAAAAAACTACGGGAATAAGGTTGGGTCGCGCCTTATCTTTAAAATGATATGCGGTAAACCCCCAAATGGATGCAGCCACTTGAGCATGTCCGGAAGGAAAACCATATCCCGACGAGCTATATCCACGTTCATCAGCTTTAGTGATATTAGTTAGTGGTCTAGGTTCTTTAATTATCTCCTTTAACATTGAATTACAAATTCCGGAAATACCAAACATTAAAAAGAAACTGACAGCGAATCGTTTATCATAAATGAAAATTAAAATTGCGAATACTAAAATTAAGAAAAGTGACTCGCCAGTGAATGTTATGATTTCAAAAATTAATTGAACAGTAGAATTTTCTATATATAAAGCTTCATTATAATCTAAAATTAACAATATCATTCCAATAACAAAAAGCAATAAAGATATGAAGCCAATTACCAGTAAAGATCTTTTAGACAATATTTCTTTAGATTCAGTCATAATTATTTATCACCAAACATTTCTCGAAAGGAAATAAATTTCTTAATACTTAGTTCGACTTATTATTATTTAAAATTAATTCATAACCAAAAATGTAATATTATACGGTTTCTTAGATTTATCATCTTATATATTTTTTACACCACTTCAAATCATGAAAAATCCATTTAATGAGTTTTTTCACGTTCCAACCTCACAAGAATTACTAGACATTGCGTTTAAAAGAGCTATGAAAAGTTCTGCTAAGGTTTCTAAAAACGCTCCAATTCTAATTAAAGCAAAAAAGAAAGAAACTAAGAGGATAAAGGTTGCCATTAAAGATTTAATTGACCGTATTCTTAATATAATAAAAATGGTCCCAATGATAGATGATTTACCGGATTTTTATAAAGAATTAGCATCTTTATTGGTAAATACTGATGAGTTGAAATTGACTCTAGGGAAACTAAATGGAATTTTACCCGTTTTGAGCAAAATCGAGAGAGAATATACAAAAAATCTAGGCAAGATTGAAGTCCCGAAAGAAGGAGATCAATTAAGAAGATCTGCTTTCGGGAGGATTTCTTCCATTATAAATAAGCAAAATCATAATCTCAAATATTTAAATGATATAAGAGGCAAATTAAGAGAAATTCCTTCAATTGACTATACTATGCCATGTGCTGTTGTTGCGGGGTATCCAAATGTAGGTAAAAGCAGCATTGTAAAATTAATTTCTACAAATAAAAAAATCGAAATTCGAGAATATCCTTTTACAACAAAAAAATTAAACTTAGGGCATTTAATCCTTAAAAGAAGATTTGATGAGGTAAGAATTCAAATCATGGATTGTCCTGGAATTTTGGACAGAGAAATGACAACCAGAAATAACATTGAATTACAGGCCATATTGGCGTTACGTCTAATTTCCGATTTGATCTTATTCGTATTTGATCCTACACCCGCTTGTGGCTATAATATTAATTCACAAATAGAATTATATAACGAGGTTAAGCAAAACTTTACACAAGATGGTAAAATAGAAATTATTATAGTATTTAACAAAAAGGATTTAGCTAGTTCGTCTGAAATAACTTATCTCAAGGAAAAATTAAATTTAAAGGAAGATGATTTTTTCTTAACTAATGCTCTAACAGGGGAAAATCTTGATTTAATAATTTCCTATTTAAAAAATCGTTATGTGAACGCTAAGAATAACTAATATTTAAATATACTTTTCATTCCCCATAGTTTTCCTCTAAATCGTGATTTAGATCTTCTTTAAATTTTAAAAATTCGTTGTTTTTATATTTTTTAGGAAGAAATCTTTTGCTTTTCTTTCCTAACAACTCAATAATTAGAATTATTAATCCAGTTATTAGAAGAGCGGCCATTATATCTTGAAGTAAATATAACTCTATTATATAACTAAAAATCGCTAATATACCAGAAGCTAAAGAACTAATAAGAACGAGAGTCGTAAATAGGCGTATATTAAAAATAGAATAAATTCTATTCTTTTCTATCGTAATATTCTTACTATAAGAAAGTTTAACCACTCTTATCAAATTATCTTTAATTACAACATTTTTACACGATTTTAATTTAACAAGTGAAATTATAGAATCCTCAATGATTATATTTTGACATTTATCTAAGACTAACATACCGATATCAATATCTTTTAAATGAATATACAGATCTTCTGTCTTAAATATAACATTATATGGAAGAGTCTCATCTTCAACAATAATAGGATTATCTTGAGTACCACTACCTTTCCAATCTATTTTTTCAATATTTTCCATTAAGAATTCCTTTTCAATTACATTTGGTATGTCCAAAAAAAATCACTTTTTTAGTAATTTATTTGATTTTTATATATCATAAAATTAAATATAATTAATAATGAATAATCTTTTGATTTTAGGATTAGATATTGGAGGCGTAAATACAAAAACAGCTTTAATTAAATTTCAAAATTCCGAAATTGAAGAATCATTTTCTCATATTGAATATTTTCCGTTTTGGGAGAAAAGTATAGATGATATACCAAAAATGTTAACAATGGTTGTATCCAAATTAGAAAAAAAAAGTGATAATAAATATAAATTGATAAATGTTGATCAAATTGCCATAACCATTACAGCTGAGCTCTCAGATGCGTTTCAAACAAAGCGTGAAGGCATTTTGACAATTCTAGATGCTTTAGGAAAAGTGTTTGAAATTGAAAAATTATTTTTTATTAATAATGAGGGTAAATTTATTGATTATAAGACGGCAAAGAGTAATTATGCTTTAATTGCAGCAGCAAATTGGGTGTCTACTTCTTTGTTTTTAGGGCATTTTATTTCACAATGCGTTTTAATTGACGCAGGGTCAACTACTATCGATATTATTCCTATACTTGATTCATATCCAGTTGCTAAAGGTAAAGATGATATTTCAAGGATGTTAAATCATGAATTGATATATACTGGTGGTTTAAGAGCAACAATCCCATCAATAACACATGTTGTACCTTATAAAGGAGAATTAATTCGAATCTCTTTTGAAAAATTTGCTTTAGTGTCAGATATACATCGTATATTAAATAATATCTCTGAAGAAGAATACATTAATGATACAGCAGATAACAGATCAAAATCAATTGATGATTGTTATGCTAGATTAGCTAGAATAATATGCATGGATATTGACACTATTACTAAGGATGAATTAGACGAAATTACACAATACATTTATAAAAAACAAATTGAAATTGTGTCTGAAGAAATACAAAAGTTTACTACAGAACTTATCAAAAGGATACCTGCATTTGAAAATAATCTGTCATTTATAATAACTGGATTATCTTCGAATTTTCTAGCGAAAAAGTCGTTAAAAAAACTAGGCTATGATGATATTCAAGATTATGAATGCATAACCAAAATACCGGATAACATTAGTTCTTCTGCCTTTGCTGTTGCAGGGGCTTTATATTTTCAATTAAAAAACGATTAGTGCTATTCATGCGAGATAAGACAATAATCATCAAAATTGGAGGCAAAATTTTAGAAGAACCTGAAGATCTAGATTCTACCATATCCCAATTAAAACATTTATTAGATAACAATTCAATTCAAAAAATCATAATTATACCAGGTGGAGGGTCTTACGCTAATTTTATTCGAATTCTAGATCAAAAATTAAAGATTGGAAATGATCTCGCTCATTGGATGGCAATATATGCTATGAATCATAACGGTAACTTATTAAGTGAGAAATATTCTTTTATCAAACCTTTTGAAGAGTTTACAGAATTAAAATTGTCTAAAGAATTGTTTTCTATTTTTTTGCCGTTTAAATATCTTTATCAATTTGATAAATTACCCCATAGTTGGGATGTTACATCAGATTCGATAACTTTATATTTTGCTCATAAGCTTGAATTAAAAGAATGCTATTTGATTAAAGATGTAGATGGAATTATAACCAAAGAAAATCAAATACTCCGGGAAATAACTGTCAAGGGCTATAAAAATCTGAAAAAATCGAATAAATTATTAGATATTAAAGAAGTTGGGACATCCATGAAGAAATCTCAACCTATTGATTCCTATTCAATAGACTTAATAAAGAATTATAAAATTTCATGTATTATCTTAAACGGAAAAGCAAAAAAACATACGATCTTAGATTATTTTAATAAATCAGAGAATGAGCCCTCTATTTACACTAAAATCAATTTTAATTGAACCATTGTTCCTTTAATATATACTATTTTAATGAATTCTCATTGAAAATAAAAGTAATTAAAATTTAATAAAATCAAAAACAAAGATAAATGTAATATAAAAAAATTAACCTAAAATCTAAAGTGAGAATATATTGGATGATGAACAAATAAAGAAAAATGCTGAATTTTTAATAAAGAATCTTGCTGGGACAGAAGTTGAGGGATCTGCGAAATTTAATATTAGATATAAGAATCTAATAAATTTTGCGAAGGTATATGGAATAGAAGATCCTAAATATGTTGGATCAGAGGAACAAGGAATCATCGCATGTCATGCATTTGCTAATTTTTTCACTGTTAAAGCATTATATAAATTACTTATAGGAGTTAAACTAGAACAGGATGGCGAAATACGCCCTTTCATATTAAATGTCGGAAAATTGTTACATGCAGGCCAAAAATATGATTGGGAGGGCTGTGTAGATATTAAGCCCGGAGATAAATTAACTATTACAGCAAAGTGGGGTAAACTCTGGGTGGTTGAGAAAAATATGATTCTCTTTGGAGAGCTATTAGTTGAAGTGAAAAATCAAAATGGTGAACTTGTCTGTAAACCAACAGTTACCGCAGCCATAAGGTCAGGAGGATATTAAATTATATATTAGAGGTTAAAAAAAAATGGTTAAAATTTCAGATCTTAAGGTTGGAGATATTATTAAGAATGAATTTGATGGAATTACTCGGGATTTATTAAAAATGTATGCAAAAGCGTCTGGAGATACAAATCCCATCCATACAAACGATGTGGTTGCCGAAAGAGCTGGTTTAAAAGGTGTTATCGCCCATGGTCTCTTTAGTTATGGATTTATAACTAAGCTTTTTGAAGATTTTCTAGAACATGGAAAATATGGAATGTTAATTGAGATTTCCGTAGATATGCGTGGAATGGTCAGATGTGGTGACCTTTTAATTACAGAAGCAAAAGTGAATAATATTGAAGGGAAACGAGTTTATTTTGATGTGACTCAGACAACCATTACCAATGTTGATATTAAAGATAAAAATGGGAATATAATAAAACAATTTGAAGCTGGAGAGCGTGGTTACATTTCTGAAAAGGATATTAATCAAGGATTAATCCATGAAAAAGAAGTAGATGATGGTATCTTAACATACAGAGAAAGAATCGCAACTCCAGGTACGGCAATAATCGAATTACACGAATAAATCTTTTATCTTTTTTTTTTCCTTAAATGTTATAAAATTGATTTAATTAAAGATAATATGTGAGCTTTAGGTTTAAACTTCCCTTTTTAAGAATAACTCGTTATTTTTTTAGATATAAATCCTGTATTATAGAACCATCAATTCTTATTGCTTGAATATGTAATGTATCATGATTTACTTCAAAATATACAAAATGATAAATTAATTCTCCATAAAGCTGGTCATGAAGTGTTATATAATCATTTTGATACGGTTCTAATGATGCATTATGCCAGATATGTTTCCAAGGATTCTTTGGACGATATAATATCTCACTATGAATTGGTGCGCCACCTCCACCTGATATCAAGTAAAGTGTACCGCCCCAATCTTCAGTTCTATTGGTCCAAAAGGATTCAAAATTATGTTCATGACCAGAAATAACGACGTCAACTTCATATTGGTAAAAAATAGGACATAGCTGAGAGATTAGATCATAGTTCATATTATGATATGCAGTACTATACGGGGGTTTATAAATTAAAACAAAAAGCCATTTGTCTTGATTAATATCTAAATCCTCGCGAAGCCAGCTTATTTGCTCATCTGAAAGATATTCATCCTTCGAATTATCAAGATCAAAAGTATCCAGTACTATAAAATGTGCATTTGAATAATCGAAACTATAATAATAATGTGAAGGACTAGCATAATCATAAGGAAAAAAATCATTAAAATTAACACAATTTTCTTTTCTCTTTATATCGTGATTCCCAATAGAACTCATATATGGATGATTTTTCCCTTGTTCTGTCATTATTTGAAGAAAATCATGCCAAGAACGCGCTCTGTTGCCACCTTGAACATTATCACCTGCACTTATAAAAAAATTATAATCATAATCTCTAATTAATTCATTTATTTCATCATAAATACTTCGTTCTCCAGTTGTTTGTCTTATGTCTCCAACCAACATAAAATTAAATGATTTTGTACCTTCAGGTGCTGTTTTAAAAACATGGATTTTTTCTCCTAATGAAGGAATATTGTAAAAATATTTGGTTCCAGGTTTAAGATTAGTTAATTTAATTATGTGTATCGTATCGTAATTAAAATCTCTCGCAGTCTTCTCTTGATGTGGGGGACCCCCATATTTACTATATTGCAATTCACCAAATTCTGGTTCTTTTGTTGTCCATATTATTGTTATTGTTGTCTTTGGATCATCGTTCCAAATTAAATATGGGCCATCATTATATTGATAAATAAAGGGAGGAATTGTAAGAAAGGAAATTATAAATGTAAAGGAGGTTAAAGTAATTAATTCTACGAAACTTACCTTCAAGAATTTTTTTGAAAAAACACTTCTTTTATAAATATTGTTAATGACTCTGGTAAAAAAGATTCTAAGTTTAGAACATGGAATTAATATTGCAATCCTTAAAAAAGTATTATTAGCAATAATTTTCAAAATATATATTTAACCCTTAAATCGTATTAATTACTTAAGAAAACAAAATTCTTTTGAGAAATATACAGCATATTAAATTTATATAGATCATCTTAATATTTTATTAGAAAATTTAAATATCCAAATAATAACTTAGCTTTTACTCCTTTAATTTGAAATTTTCCGTAGACATGCGTTCAATGTTCAGATGTAGTGACTTTTTAATTACAGAAGCAAAAATTAGTAAAATTGAAGGGAAACGAGTTTTTCTTGATCTGGTACAAACTACAATAACAAATGTTTACAATAAAGATAAAGATTGGGATATAGTAAAACAATTTGAAGCTGGAGAGCGTGGTTACATTTCCGAAAAGGATATTAATCAAGGATTAGTCCATGAAAAAGAGGTTGATGAGGGAATCTTAATATATAGAGAAACGATCGCAACATCAGGTACAGCTATCATTGAATTAATTGAGTAATTTATAATTTTTATTATTATTATTTTTTTCTTAGGCTAAAAATTTATCTTAAGATATTCATATTTATATTTTAAATTATTGTTCTCTTTAATCTTAAAATTCTTAAAAAGTAGGTCTGTGTAATTTTGCCTTTAATGTTTGAATTGCAAGTACTATTCATCATGTCATTAGTAATGTTTGGAACAGCTGCAGGGATATTATATTTAGGTCAGAGAAAGGGAACTCATAATATATTATTATGGGCTTTATTTCCTCTTGTAAGGGGAATACATCAATTAATTGAGTTTATAGCAGATTATAATGAGATGGTTTTAGGTAAACAATATTTTTTCTTTGATCGTATGGAAATTTTTACTGGATTTTGTGCTACTTTTGTTTTACTTGCTGCATGTTTAGAATTCAACGAGACGATTAAAAAACCTTATGGTAAGCTAATCGTTCTTTTTATTGCTTTAATCCCACTTTATTATCTTTTAACTGTCGGTAATGCAGAACTTGAGAAATTGGAAGATCAAATTCTTTTTGAAGGATTTTTTGCTACCTCAGATCCACCTCGATTACTTTACGGATTTGTTTTACCTTTAATTTCAGCTCTTGTTATTATTGGAGCATATTTCTATTATCAATATCAAGTTAAAAAAGAAAAAATAGTTCATAATCCGAAAATATTGAGAACTACCGTCATTATTGTTGTGTTAATTTTATTGTTCTCATTTTTTGAGGGATTTGATTATGAAAAACAAGAGTTAATTTTTACTTTATTTCGTGCAATATCATTATCTCTCTTTATAATAATACCCTTAATCATCATATTTACAGAGGATTTAGGATTACAGAGATTTTTCATTATTGAAGATTCAGGGCTGCCGTTATATATTTATAATTTTCAATCAAAAGAGCCTGTGTCATCAGAAGATTTATCCTTTTTAGTATCTGGTTTTTTAACTGCTATTCTAAATTTTTCTGATGAAATATCAACAGAAAGAGGCGGTTTTTTATCAATTCGGTCTCAATATCTATATTATTCACTTTTAAAAAGAAACAGAAAAATATATGCACTTCAATCAATAATATTTACTAAAAACTTAGAAAGCGCGTTTTTTGATGCTGTTAGACAAATCGACATTTTTACTGCTGAAATGGAAAATAAAATGATAAAAAGTAATATTCAGCTTAGTGAAATTATTGATAAGAACTTTTTGACCTTTTATTAGAAAACTAATCTTTTCAGAACTTTAGAGTAATAAACCGTTTCTTTTTTTTAGATCAAGATAATTTTATTATAACATATTTATATGATCTTATCAAAAATATCTTTGAATAATAAATTTTTAAGATTTTAATAGTGCAAAAAGCATTGACGATTTTAACTTTCGATATAAAAAAAATCGAAGAGCTTATTTCTAACGGTAACCATGAAAAAGCCGCTGAAGAAATCTTTAAAGCTATAGAAGAACAAAATAATGAAGAATTAATTTATAAGAGTTTAAATCTTCTAAATTTAATTTGTGATAAAACACCCTCAATATCATTAAAAACTATTAAAAATATTGAAAGATTTATAACTGATTCTAATTCTTGGATTAGACTAGTCTCTTTAGAGATATTATATCAGATCTCTATGTTTAGACCCAACTTATTGATAGATTTAATTGATAAAATCCGAGCACGATTTTTTGATAACGATTCTTCTGTAAGAAGAATGAGCGTTAAAATAATGGGAAATTTAATTTTATCATTGCACATAGATTTAAATAAACTTCAAATGCTAATTGACGAATTTACTGAAAAATTAATGGATGATGATTGGAAAGTAAAATTTCAAGTTATAAAAACAATTAAAAAGCTTTTAAACCAAGATTATACAAAAATTAGAGATATTGAACCTTTATTATCTATATTTATTATCAATCTAAGAGATGAGGACGAAGACGTTGCAAGAGCAGCAGCAGATGTAATAAAAATATTGGGTACATACTTTCTTTCTAAGGAAAAAATTTTTTATATTTTATTGAATCTTCTTTATAACGAAAAGCCGAGAGTTAAAGAATTAATTATCTGGTTATTTGGAGAAATCGGTAAAGAAAAATCCTCTGAAATAATTCCAATCATCCCGAAATTAATTAATCTTTTAAAGAAACACGATTATAGAATTCAATTAAAAGTAGTGGATGCTTTAGTTAATATAGCTGAGAATAATTTTGATCAAATATTTTCTAACTTAATAACTTCTTTAGATACGAGTGATCATGAATTTCGCAATAGTTTAATTAATTGTCTTTATGATCTTAGCCAAAAAAATATTTCTGTCATTTTTCCTTACTTATTTGAAGAATTAGAGAATCCTTCTGAAAATATTAGAGAAGGAATAGCCTTAGTTTTCAAACGGTTATTTGAAGAATATCAAATAGAGATAGAAAATGAAATTACTAAAATTCTATACCATTTAGAATCAAAATATTGGAGGGAAAGAAAAAATACAATTATATTATTACAAAACATCTGTTTTATATTAAAAAATCATGAATTGGCTGTTTGGATTATATTTGAATTGAATAAAGCTTTACAAGAGGAGTTAGATTCAGATATAAGAGATGAATTAATTTACACGATAAAAAAGATTAAATCAAACTTTGAAGATATTGATAAAAAAATCCAAAAAGCAAAATACGAGTTAAATTTATTAAATAAAGAAATCAGCAAATTTCGAAAAATTCCTGCTGAATTTAGAGAAAAGTTGGACTCCTATATAAAAGATTACAAATTTAGTGATACTGAAGTACGCTTGGGTAAAGAATACAATAAAATCTTGAAAAAAATAAACAAGTTTAATATCAAAATAAATAACATTAAATATAAGCGGTTGGCATTTGATTTAATAGAAGATTGGGAAGATACAAAGGTACAAGTAATCGACGAATTAAGTATTATAAAGGGTTTTATCACAAAAACCTACGAAGATAAAAAAGTAGAATTTCTTGCGAATTTAAAAAGAAAAATTCAATTACTTGATGATAAAATCAATGTATTTATAGCAAAATTCGATTATATTAAAGATTATAATTATAATAATAAATTAGAGGTTATAATGCAAAATTTCATAAGTGACAGTGGAATATTAGAAGAAGAATTCGCAATTATCACACAATTAAGAAAAAATTTGTTTAAATTAGATATGGATATAAGAGAATTATTGATTCATAATGTTGAGTTTAATGATATCTTCCATTCGTTAATAAAAAAATGGGTTATAACCAAAATTGAAATTCAAAAATATTTAATCAATCTTGATAATCAAATTAAAGTAATAAAAGAACAAATTATTACTGACTATATGCAAATAGAAGGTTCAGCCAAAGATTCTAAAGAGGTAGATAGTGTAACTAATGAACTTGCGTTCCAAATTATTCAAAGTCATATCCACGCAGTCATTTCGCAAGGCATTGAAGTCTTGAAAAAATATAACGATAAATTCAATAAATATAATTCCAAACTTGAACTCTTTATTAAGAAAAAAGACTTTGCTAACGTAAAAAAATTAATGGATATGAGATCTACACAAATCCAAACATTTATCTCCGAGACTGAACATCAAATTGATAATATAATTGGAAATGAAAAACTCTTTGAAGACAAGAAAAATGGATTTGATTTATTTGTTAGACCCTACATTGATAAATGGAATTCCTCTAAAGAATTACTTATTCAAAAATTAAGACATTTTAATCGGAAATATGAAGAAAGACTTTATATAACTCAAATTAAATATTATTTAAAAATAATGAATCCAATAAAACTTAATTTACTCTCTTCTTATGTTGGATTGGAAAAAGAACAGTTAACGGAATTTATACTTAAATTCATTAATAAAAATAAACTTAATGCTAAAATTGTAAATAATTACCTATATTCCCAAAAAATTGAATATAATGTTGTTGACGATAAAGATCTTCTCGTATTCAAAAATGTTAAAACCATTAGTAATAAAATGTATCTTTACTTTAAGTTGAATAATCATTCAAATTTAGATTTTAAAGATTTACAAATTTCTTTAAAGGTTCCTACTTATCTTAGATTTTTGAAAAAGGAGAGCTTTCCAAAATATTTTCATTTAAACGATTTAAAATCGGGAAATGTGTTTAAGTTTAATTACATATTAAAAATAGATAAGAATATTAACAGGAATTTATCCAATATGAGTCCTAGTGCTGATGAGATATCACTTAATTTGTATTACAAAGACGCATTCCAAATCCCAAGGAGAACAACTAAAAGAATAGATCTTCTTCTCCCTTAGAAAAACATTCTTTTATTTTAGAAAATTAATCTAAATATAAAATCATATTATCGATTTTATTAATAGAAAAATTATATAAATTAAAAAAGAATATTTGAGGTGTTTAATGGAAAAGGAATACAGGTTAACCAAACAAGTAAAGATATTCGGATGATCATGTAAACTAGGAAGCAGCAAATTAAACGAACTATTGACGAATGTAGGATTACTTAAAGAGGGGGACATAGAAGACGCGGCAATTATACCTATACCAAACACTGATATGGTTCAAATAAAAAACCTTGATATTTTCACACCCATAGTAGATGAACCGAAAATTATGGGAGAAATTGCCGCCTGTAACGTCACTAACGATATTTTTGCGATGAACGTTCCAGAGATTTCAGGAATGTTAGTTTTTCTCGCAATTAAAACCGATACACCATTAGAAATTGCTGAAGGGATTCTTGAAGGTATTAAAAATTTCATGGAAAAGAAAATTAATTCTAAAGTGGTTGGAGGTCACACAATTTACAGTGAATGGCCTTTAATGGGTGGTGAAGCGAGTGGATTCCTTCATAAGGATCAAGTGATTCGAAAGATTGGCGTAAAGAAAGGAGATAAATTAATTCTTACAAAACCTATAGGATTACAACCAATTTCAGCAGCGTATAGGATTTTAAAAGACTCTCCTGAGATGCTAGAAGAATATTCCTTAAATGAGCTTAAGAATTCAATCGATCTTGCAATAAAAATAATGACTACTTCAACTCAAAATGTAATTAAAACAATACACTCATACAAAGATTTTTCGTTTGTACACGCAATGACCGATGTTTCTGGTTTTGGTCTTGCGGGACATTTACAAGAAATGCTTCAAAATTCTAAACTATCAGCAATTATAGAAACTACTCCATATATAAAATTATCTAAGGAGCTTTCTGACGATTTAGGTTATGCTTTCGAAGGTTGTTTTAGTGCTGAAACATCAGGTGGGTTGTTAATATCTGTAGATCAAAATTATGTCGAAGACTTTTCTAATGCTTTAAAAAGCAATGGTATTAATAATTGGACTGTCGGAACAATTGATAAAATACAACCTAAACTTGTGAAAGTCTCAGAAAAAGTCGAATATCTTGAAATTACGAAACTTTAACTCCATAAAGCATGAATCTTATGTAAAAATGTTAGACATAAGGCGACTAACCTTGCGATGGATTATGGAGAATTAAACAAATTTTAAACGAGAAATTCTTAAAAAAAATAGAGAAGTACTTAAGCTATGTTAAATCCTAATTTCACCAAATTTCAGTTTAAGGTGCGACCTCACCGCAACCTGGGATACTTACTCCAGCAGCGGCCATACTTAAACCATAGGAAACAGTCAATAAGATAGCTAAAGCTACTAATACTTTTTTACTTAATTCCATTATTATAATCACTTCCAGATGATGATATTCTGGTAGTAATTTTTAAAAAAAAATGTTTTTAAACCTCGAATTTTCTAATCAATATTTAATTTTACCTTCAAGTCTTAAGACAATCTCTTTGAATTCATCAAGAGCTTTAGAAATGGATCGCTCATTTTAAACGAAAATTATTAAAATAAATACGATTCCTCCGTGTAAAATTGCACATGCCAATAAATCTGCTTTAATTCTTAATAAACTTAATAATAAAGCCATTATAAAAACGAAAATATAGAATATCCCAAATCCTATAAATGGTAAATAAAATAAGTGAGTTACAGTGAAAACTAAAGCAGTGAAAAGAATTGTCTGAACATCTTTCTCATTGGTTAATTCATTGATATGATTCTGAATTATCCCTCTAAACATAATTTCTTCATAAACTGCAGCTAAAACTGTAAA
>JAHPZI010000010.1:0-101477 GCA_019058295.1 Promethearchaeota archaeon
TCAATTATATACGCGTGGGTTCCATCAGAATAAAGAGTATCATCTCTAAATAAAGCGCTTGTTGTTAGATTAACTGTATATATTATACTAATACTTTCTTCTTGTATTGTATTGTTTAACCTAAAGATTATCTTATTATTAAATTCAGAATATTGATCAAATCTAACGGAATCGACTTTAATGCTCTCTTTTACAGTCGAGCCATCAACACCAGTTACACTTATTTCTGGAGTGGGCTTCCAATCCTCAAAAAGAATTGATGCATCATACTCCACGAGTAACCCCACTTTAGCGGTGGCATTTGGTATCGGATCGAACCCTGATTTACCTGTCAGAGCACCCGCCCATGAAGTGATTTCTTTACTTGCTATAGTAAAATAATTTGCATACGTGTCCCCATTAGTAGAATATTCAGCTTTCCATGAATCTTCACTCCTTATAAGTTTCAACCAAATTAGATCATACTGGGACGATTCGATTTCCCCAATGAGTAATTTCGCACTTAGGTGAATATGATAAAAGGTTATATTTACTGAATTAGTTTTGTTCTCCACCATTAATTTGAGGGCATCAGTTGAATTTAGAATCGCAATTATTCCCCCGGCGGCCTTCTCTTGCCCCAAATCATTTGGCCTTAACTTCACGGTTACTTGGAATGATCCGGCTATATTTTGTGTGATACAAGGGGCATCTTTTATTACCTCATCCCATGTATGCATCCCATCATCAGTAAAATTCAATCCATTTGAGTCTTCATTAAGTATTCCATTAAATCCGTTTGTTTTTTCCCAAAATCCCTGTAAATTGGAATCATCAAACTTATCAGAGTAAGGATTCATAAATGCTTTCGGCTCTTCTCCATTTATTGAAAATGCATATGAAGCGGAATCCTTATCAATTCCATTTATTTCATCTTGAATGGAGATCCGCACATCTGGACTTTTATCTTCTGAATTTATTATTTGGAATTCACTAAAATTAATTGGACCAATAGAGGAAGAACTGAAAATGGGCTCCGTCGAGCCCGAAATGCGCGGGGTCTTTAAGGAAAAACCTCTCTCTTGAACTTGTAAATTATGAATAGGGATACTAATAAAAAGAATACTAAGAACAATTATTATGAAATAATATATTTTCTTTTTCATTGGGCATACCTTACATAGAAATTAGGATATATTATTTTAATAAAAAAATGATTGGATATACAATACAAATTTGTATATATAATAATATATGGGGGGAGTTTATTAAATTATATTGACCAAAGAGAAACCAAAAAATATAAGATATAATTAATTTTAATAATGAAGAACTGAATAACATCTTTTTATTTAAAAAATTATGCCTTGCATCCATGGTTTAGACGAAATTAATTGTCCAACTTGTCGAATGACAAAATCAACTATTCCAGAAAGCGTTCTTAAAATAAAAGAGTTATATAATAATGAATTAAGACCATACAACCCACATTTCAATAAATATAATAATGAAAAAGATGATCTTTTAAAAGATTTAAATCCGAAGAAAGACCATTTATATCCAAATTTATCCCATACTTTACCAAAACCGAATTTATTGAATGAAATCCCTAATTTTAAAAATAATAAGTTTCTAGAACGTTTAAAAGAAATAGATATAACGAATTCAGATGTTTTTGGGATATCTAAAAAGATTTCTTTAGAAGGTCCAGAATTAAAAGTAGAAAAAGAAGATTAAATTTATAAAATTTGGACTAAATTAAGGTTAAATATTCTATTTTGAATATATTTATTATTAATATATTTAATATTCAAAATTAAAAAATTAATTAGTTAATTAATTAGGATAATGAATGTCGAAAAATTATTTCAAACAGCTTTAGATGAGGCAGATGAAGCATTTGTCTCTGAAAAGAACAAGGACTATGAAATTGCACTTAAAAAATATGAAAATGCCATTGAAATATTAAATACTGCTAAAAAAATAGATGAATACCACGATTTAGATATTCTTGAAAAAATTGAGGTCAAGATAGAAGAATTTAGAAAACGTATAGAAATAATACAAGTAAAAGCTCAAAAATATATTGGTATTAAGGCCTTTAAAAATGGTGAATTTGAGAAAGCGATAGAAATATTTAATCAAGAAGTAGAATTAGATCCAAACTCTTATGAAGCGTGGAATAATTTGGGTTCGTCGTTCAGAGAGATAGGAGATTTTGGAAAAGCGATTGAAGCATATAAAAAGGCTTTAGAAATCGATTCCACTAAGGTTAAAATATTAACCAATCTAAGTGATGTTTATTTTAGGAATGAAGAGTATGAAAATGCAGTTGAAACGGCTAATAAAGCATTAGAAATGGATTCAACAGCTATAGATGCATATAAAATACTTGGAAATTCCTCTCTTAAGAAAAATGAATTCGAAAATGCAATAACTTCTTACCAAAAAGTTTTAGAACTTAATCCGGACCATTTAGAGATTTTGAGTAGGCTTGGATTTGTCTACTTAAACATGAAGGATTTGGAAAAATCAATAGAAGCATATAAAAAAGTTGTTGAGATAGATTCGCAATCATTTGATGGTTGGAATAATCTTGGAATTGCATATTCAAAAAAAGGTGAAACTGAAAGCGCTATTCAAGCATTACAAAAAGCCCTAGAAATCAATCCTACATTAGTAGAGGGTTGGAGTAAATTGGCATCAATTTCCCTTAATAAAGGTGATTTTGATAACGCTATAAATGCTTATAATAAGGTTGTTGAGTTAGATCCGAGTTCTTTTGAAGCTTGGAATAATCTTGCATATGCTTATAACGAAAAAGGGGATGCTGATAAAGTGATTCAAGCTTATAATAAAGTTGTAGAAATTGAACCTGCATTTTTAACGGCTTGGAATTATATTGCTGCTGCGAATTTTAAAAGTGAAAATTTCGAAAAGGCAATAGAAGCTTATAATAAAGTTGTTGAAATTGACCCAAATTTCATAAAAGCTTGGAAAAAATTGGGTTATGCTTACTCTAAGATAAGTAAATTTGATAAATCTATAGAAGCATATAAGCGAGTTGTAGAGAGTGATCCAAACCTTTTCGAAGTCTGGAATAATCTTGGTTTAGCTTATAAAGAAAATAAAGAATTAGATAACGCAATAGATGCATATAATAAAGCTTTAGAATTAGATATGAGCGCTTATAAAATTTGGAATGAACTTGGCTTAATTTATAAAGAGAGAAAAGATTTAGATAAAGCCATCGAAACATTTAATAAAATTGTAGAAAGTGATCCAAACCTTTTCGAAGCCTGGGGTAATCTTGGTGAAATTTATAATTTAAAAGGTGAATTCGATAAAGCAATAGAAGCTTGCAAAACCGCCACGGAACTTAATAAGAATTTTGCCAAAGCTTGGAGTGAGTTAGGATTCGCATTCTTTAAAAAAGAAAATTATGATAGGGCAAAAGAACTTATAAAAAGATCAGTTGAGTTAGATCCGAATGATAGTCGAGCATGGTATAACTTGGCAAATGTTTTTTTAAAACAAAATAGATTAGAAAATGCTCTTGATGTCATTATACGGAGTATAGGACTCAATCCAAGTTTTCAAGAGGCTATAAAATTTCGGCAAGAAATTCTCGATAAAATAAACAAAGAAAAAGAAAATAAAGAAAAAGAAAACGAATAAAATCCTTTTTTTAAAATCCTTTTTTAAGTTAAAATTAAAAGGAATGGTATTAATTTTCTTAATTAAATTACTAAATTCAATTAGAAAATTTTGAAAAGAGGTGAAATAACTGGAAATAATTTGGCTTTCCCATGCCGCTTTTAAAATAAAAACGGATAGTGGAAAAATTATCTATTTAGATCCTTATCAACTTCCTAAAGACGCAGATAAAGCAGACATAATAATTTCAAGTCATTCACATGGAGATCACTTCGATAATAGATCAATCAAAACTATATTGAAAGATTCCACTATTTTATTAGGACCTGTCAGTATCTCCAATAATTTAAATAAATTCAATGGAAAAGGTCTAAAATTCGGAGAAGTTTTTGAGGTTGATGATATAAAGATAGAATTAGTACCATCCTATACAATTAAAAAGGGAACACATCCAAAAAGTAATGAATGGGCGGGGACCATCATTGAAACGGAAGGCAAAAGAGTTTATCATGCTGGAGACACTGAAAGAATACCTGAAATGAAAGATTTAAAGGATATTACCGTGGCTCTTATGCCTTGTGGTGGTAGATTTACAATGGATTTTGAAGAGTCATGCTCAGCAACTTTAGATTTTAAACCTAAAATTGTAGTTCCAATGCATAATTGGGGATCGGATTTAAATAAATACAAGGAAATAATGGCTAATAAAGATCCTGATATTAAAGTAGAAATTTTAGAAGGTAAATCCTTAAAAATTTAAAAAAATTCTTTTTTAACCATAATTCTATTTTTAGAGGTCTTATTATTTCAAATATTTTTATTCTTTTTTTGTAATAATTAGAGTAGAATTGTCGATTTGTGAACCTTTTTAAATAATATTACATGTAATTCTAATTACTATGGGTTTTTAGTTTAATATGAATCATTCTAATTACTTCTATTAGTGAAAATTGAAAAGTAATACTATAGAGAAAAAGGGTATATTATGAGTAAGATTGACGAAGTCAAAAAAATCTTAAACGATCTCGAAGGTAAAGTTTCTGATGTCATTGGTTCTGCTGTAATTCGAACCAATGGATTAATCATTGCTTCTGCTCTACCAAGTGAATCAAATGAGAGAATGATAGCTGCAATGTCGGCAGCACTTCTAGGTACTTCTAAGAGGTCAGCTGAAGCTCTTTTCAGTGGTGCGTTTAAGAGTTTAAATCTTGAACTTGACAAAGGAAATATGTTTTTGATTGGGGCAGGTCGGGTTATATTAGTGGCAATAACCAAGAAAGAACCAAACATCGGGTTAGTAACTCTAGAAATGGAAGATTCAAGTAAAAAAATTGGTGAGATTTTTCAAGTAGAGGATTGAGAGAAAAATGAGTGAAAGATTAAAGGAAAGATTAATGCAGTTGAAGTTCATTAGCTCCATGTTCAGCATGGCAATGGACGAGTTTAATAACGTGATGGGACCTGAATCGATTCAGACAATTTTTAGATTGATGGGAGAGAAAGTAGGGGAGTCAGTTGAAAAGAGAATAAAGCAGAAGTATAAGGTCGATAGTTGGACACCTGAGTTATTTGCAGAGAAATTTGTATCAGATGTGTTAGAACCTGCGATGGGCGAGGGTGAAGCTGAAATAAGCATAAACGGTAATGAATTAAGTGTAATTCTTAAATTATGTCCATTCAAAAAGGCAGGAATAAAGATCGATAACAAATTCTTTTGTACTTATACAGAAGGGCTATTAGAAACCGCAGCTAAGAAAGCCTTTCCTGATGTAGAGTTCAGGAGCATTAAGCTGAGAGCGGTAGATAACTGTGACTGTAATTTCAGCTTAACAATCAAGTAGTAACTAAATCTTTTTTTATCTTTTTTACATTTATTAGTATTATAAGAATAATCTTCAAATGATATGATTCAAACAATCTTAGTTCTAAGGAGATCTGGGGAGAATATTTGTAGTCATACTTATGGCAATCAAGAATGGAACGATACTCTTGCGTCAGGATTTATATCAGCTACATTTAATTTTACGCAATCAACTTTCGGAGCAGAAATCCAAGATATGGAGTTAGGACCATATCGGTTGTTATTTGAAATGGCGGATGATATCATTTTGGCTGCATTCTTTGAGAAAAGTGACAGTATAATTAATGTTCGAAAACAGTTAAAAAAGTTAAAAGAAACGATCTATTCAAAATATGGCGGTGTTTTAAAAAAGCATTTATGCAGCCAAGATGAGTTTGAAGGTCTAAGCGATATTATTGAAGATTTATTAAATGAATATTCTGATGTCGGAATATCAGATGATTTAAAAAAGTCTTATATGGGTGTACTTGAAACTTTTCGTTCAAACGAAGAGATTTTAGATTGTGACTTAATTTCGAGTTCGGGTGTCCCCCTTACGAAGGAGTGGAATAAAGCCTTTTTAGATTTATGTCTGCGTATGATTGATGCATTCTGGAAATCAAGAAATTACGTATTAGATCAGATAATTCTCTCTTACGAAGAGAGACATCTAATTTTACATAAAGTCAGCGATCAACTTATATTATCGGCATTGGTAAGGCGTAACACGCCAATTGGGCTTGCTACATTTTTAGTAGACGAGACCTCAAATATACTTGCAAAATTAGGTTAAATAAGTTAGCAGGAAAGGAAAAGCGAAAAATGGGAATATTAACGAGGATTTTTGGGGAAAAAAAAGAGGAAGAAGAGTCGATCCAAGCAATTGAGAAGGATTTGCTCAAGCTTAAAGAAAGAGTGAAAGCAGAAATGATTGCAATTTTTGGAGTGGGGGGACGCCTGAAGGGCTTGCCTTTAGTTTACGCTGCAGACGACGAGCCAGCTTTAAAACAGTTTTCTGCGAGGTTATATGAATTAATCGGGCCTATAAAATTTCTTTCGGAACAGAGAACTTTACGAGATTTTGTGATTAATTACCATGATTCAATTTTGTTCTATAAGCAAATACTAACTAATATAGGATTTTTTGCTATTTTACTAGATAAAGAAGATATTCTGACTGTTAAACAATGGGTTTATAAAAAAGAATCAACACTTAAAGACTTACTCCATAAATAACCGTATGTTGGGCGTGTAACGGAGCGATTATTAAGTTAAAACCTGTAAGACAAATTATGAGTGAAGAGGAAGCAAAAGAATCGAAAGAAACTCATAAAACGTCAAAAAAAAAAGAAATAAAAAAAAATGATTAAAAGAGGTTATTAAAATGAAAATTAAAACAAAGAGATTAATAATAGGAATAGTTATGGGGGCCATCCTTGGAATTTTTTGTATTATTGGCGTATCACTGAGACTTCCAGACCCCGTATATCCAAATGCTACAATTTATTTATTAGGGGCATGGTATAATAGAGTTGTCATGGGTGCATTAATAGGGCTTGCTGGTGGAATAAAAGTATATAAAAGTGAGGATGATGTATTAAATTCTATTCTTCGAGGTGCTATAATTGGTGCTTTTGTTTCAGTGGGCTTTGCCTTCCTTGGACAAGCATTTACTATAACATATTTTTTTGCTGGTATATTTTTTGGATTATTAAACGATTTAATTACTACGCGATTGGCAAAAAATAAAGAATAAATAATCTACCTTTTTCTTTCCTTATTTTTTTTTAATTTATCCACGCACATATATAATACAAAAAGTAATAGAGGATAAATCCTTAAAAATTTAAAAAAAAATATATAATTCCTTTAACTATCTTTTTATATTATTCTTTACCATAATAATAATTCAGCGAATTATAATGCCAAGTGTTAAAGTTAATGATATTAACATGTATTATGAAATACATGGAGAGGGATACCCTTTTGTATCAATTGGTGGATTAAATCATAACATTTATAAGTATCATCCTACCTACTTAGAATTGCTTTCAAAGAATTTTAAAACTATTCTCTTTGATAATAGGGGTGCTGGGAAAACGGATCAACCCGATATGAAATATTCCATTAAAATGATGGCTGATGATACGGCGGGATTAATGGATGTTTTAAATATTGAGAGCGCAATCGTGTTAGGATCTTCAATGGGAGGGATGATTGCTCAAGAATTCGTCCTTAATTACCCTGAAAAGGTAGAAAAACTTATTCTCTGCTCAACAAATTGCGGGGGGTCAAAATCAATCCCTCCGTCAAAAGAAATATTACAACTATTAACCCAAAACACAAAAGGGATGACAGAAGAAGAAATTGTAAGAAAGGCGCTTCCTGTTCTATATACTAAAGAGTTCCTTAAGAATAATGTTGATTTTATAGAAGATTATATCCATAGGGCTCTTATTATACCAACTAATCCAAAAGCATATCTAAGCCAAATCGGAGCCGTAATGGGATTCAATTCTTATAAAAGACTTAAAAATATCAATACACCTACTTTAGTGATGCATGGTAAGAAAGATATTCTCGTTCCTCCACAAAATGGTGAGATATTAGTAGGTTTAATACCTAATGCGAAGCTCTCTTTACATGATAATAATGCTCATCTATTATTCTCGGAGGAAACTGAAAAAGTGTTCAATAGTCTTCTTAAATTTTTATTATGATATTTTTGACCAGAAAAAAGACTATACGCAACTTATAAACATAAATTTAACTAAAGTAATATATAATACAAAAAATATTAAAACATAAAAATAGAATAAAAATTCTATAAATTTGTGATTTTAAAAATGGAAGTTGATCAAGATTTTATTAACAATACTAGAGTAGCTTATATCTCAATGGAAATAGCCGTAGAATCAAACATCCCTACATATAGTGGTGGTTTAGGAGTATTATCTGGCGATACGGTACGTTCTGCCTCCGATCTAGAAATTCCTATGGTAGCTATTTGTTTATGTTACAGCGCAGGGTATTTTTATCAATTTTTTAACGAAAAAGGAGAGCAAAAAGAAAAAGAGATTCAATGGAGTTTCTTCTACGAATTTGAAAAAGTTCCTAAGCCTATTACAATGAAAATTGAAGATAAAGATGTTAAAGTGTCTGCATGGAAATATAATATGGTGGGCCAATCGGGTCATATTTTACCTATTTATTTATTAACAACAGATGTAGAGGGTAATGAACCATGGATGAAAAATATGACAGGCTCGTTGTATGATTCAACCTCACGATGGAATCGAATAGTACAAGAGATGATCTTAGGTATAGGAGGTGTGAAACTTCTAGAATCTTTAGGTTATAATAATTTGAAAACATACCATCTAAACGAGGGTCATGGTTCTTTTTCTATTTGCGAACTTTACAATCAATTAGGAAGTATTGATAAAGTTAAAGAAAAAGTAGTATTCACGACACATACGCCGGTTCCAGCGGGGCATGATCGCTTCAAACAAGACTTAGTTAAGAAAGTATTTGTAGATCGCTTCCCTGCGGAGCTTCGAAAATTAGGAGATGATAATGGAGATTTAAATATGACCTTTTTAGGAATGGCTATGTCACGCTATAGAAATGCAGTAGCAAAAAAACATGGGGATATCTCAAGAAAAATGTTTCCTCAATATGAAATCGACTCTATAACTAATGGGATTCATCATCCTTTTTGGGTTTCAAAACCTATAAGAAAATTATTCGGTAGAAAATGGCCAAACTGGAGATCAACTCCCTCTATTCTTCAGAATGCTATAGAACTTGACGATTTAGAACTTTTTGATGCTCATATTGAGAATAAATTCAACCTAATTAGCTACCAAAAAGGTCATAGTTGGAATCTTTTAGACGAGGAATTAATCACAATCGGGTTCGCTAGACGATTTGCTACCTATAAAAGAGCAACACTGTTATTTAACGATATTGATAGATTAGGCAAAATATGTAGAAACAATATACAATTTATATTTGCCGGGAAGGCTCACCCAAAAGATCAAATGGGAAAAGATTATATTAAAAAAATACATGAATCTGCAGAATTTTTGTATGATAATTATGGCGTTAAAGTAGTAATGATGGAAAATTATAATATGGATCTTTCTCATATGCTTGTAAGTGGATGTGATATCTGGCTAAACACACCAAACAGATATAGAGAAGCGTCAGGAACGAGTGGGATGAAGGCTTCCCTTAATGGGGTTTTAAACTTAAGCGTCCAAGATGGTTGGTGGTTAGAAGGATATAAAATGAATCATCTTGCTGGCTGGGCAATCGGTCCTGATGACTCAAATCCAGATGATCCTGGTGTTTCAAACAGTTGGGATATTGATTCTAATGCCCTTTATGAAATTTTAGAGAAAAAAGTTATCCCGACTTATATGGATCATGATCAGTGGGTATTCATGCAAAAAAATGCAATCTCACTGGCGGCTTATTTCAACACGCACCGAATGATGGAAGAATACGCTGAGAAAGCATATAAATTAAAAAGGCAAAATCCTTGGGAATATGTTCCTTAAATCAAAAATTAGGAAGATTTTGCACAACTGATCATTTTAAAGGGACAAATTTTTATATAATCATCAAATTTTTTTTGTCTTAAATAATCCTTGAAAGTTTGAGTAAAAATTTCTTCCATAGTATCTATTCCCGAATTTAATCCCTTCATATCTTTTGCTAAAAGAAGCATAAATTTCGTGCTAGATTCAAGATAAAAGCATTTAGAGAGAAGTTTTGCTTCTACATCAGAATTGGCTTCAATAATTTGGTTGGTTTCTTTTATTATTTTATTATCAGTAAATATTATTATTAAAAGATTCTCAGAATAAATTTCTTTTAAATAAGAATCTCTTATTCCCGCAGCTACTAGGGAAGTTTTTAAATATCTAAGGAAGAGATTTTGAAGACGGTTGAGTTCCTTTCGAAACATGTTTTTGTTATGATAAAAAGAGAATTCATTGCTCAACTTTAAAGGTTCTTCATCACCATATATAATTTCTTTAGGTGGAATTTTAAACTCATATTCTTTAATATAATCTGACACGATTTTCATTCACTATTTTTTAAAATTTTTCTGGAAATATTAATTTAAAGTGAGTAATTGTTTTTTAATTAAAATAGAATTTAATTTCTAAAAAATTTCTTGGTTATAATTTATTATGTAAAGTTAAAGACAATAAGAAAAACATCATGAAATTAGGGACTTTAAAATTAGAAAATAACTTTGTCTTAGCACCTATGCAAAATGTGACTACAGGACCTTACAGAAGGTTTTGTAGAAATTTTTATAAAATCGGGTTAGTTTGCGTCCCAATGATTTATACAAAAGGTATTGTGAGTAGCCCTAAATCATTTGAGCATGAATTATATAAAATTGAAAAAGAAAGACCTATAAGTGTTCAATTAATTGGTTCAGATCCGGAAGCTCTAAAAAAATCAATAGAATATCTTGAGAGCTATAAATTTGACGTGTTAGATATTAACGCAGGATGTCCTTCTAAAAGAGCTATTAGAGCAAAACAAGGTGGTTATTTAATAGATGATTTTAAAAAATTAAAAGGATTATTAGAAATTGCTGTAAAATTTTCTTCAAGACCAGTTTCTTTAAAAACTAGAACTGGATTTAAAAAAAACTTTGATTTAATTACTTTTAAAGATATCGTTAATGACTCTGGTATAGAATTTTTAACAGTTCACGCAAGAACAGTAAAAGATAGATCTAATATTTCGGCTATTGATTTAGATTTCATTAAAATATTAAAAGAATCAATTTCAATTCCCTTAATAGGAAATGGAGATATAATTAATCCAAAATTCGCAAAATATTTTATGGATTACACTAATGTCGATGCAATCATGATAGGTAGAGGCACATTGGGAAATCCAGAACTTTTTTATCAAATTTACGAATATTTCACAAAAGGGAGGGAAATCCCCTTTATAAATAACAAAACTTTAATGAGAGAGCGTGTAGAACTCTACAAAAGAGTGCTTGACGATTTTGTAGATGGAACAAAGTTTCAATTTCCTTTAGAAGAATATAAATTCATAGAATTAAAAAGAAATTCAATTTGGTTAACAAAAAATATCAAAAATTCTACAGATCTCAGAAGAAAATTAAGTGAGACCCGGAATTTAAGGCAATTAAAATTAGTTTTGGAAGATATTTTTAATTAGAAGTTAAAATCTATTTATACTTCTTTAAAAGTTCATCATGGGAAAAAACACCATCTTCAGTTATGACCCCCGTAACCAATCTAAATGGAGTAATATCAAAAGCATAATTTAAACAATCAACCCCATCAGGAACAATTTGAACTTCATTCAAAACACAACTTACTTCTTTACTATCTCTTTGCTCAATTGTGACATCATCAACAGTCTCCTGAAGAGATAATGTGGAAGTTGGTGCCGCTACGTAAAATGGAATGTTATTATCTTTCGCTGCTAATGCAACTAAATAAGTGCCTATTTTATTAAATACAGCATCAGAAGTTACACGGTCAGTGCCAACAATAACTTTATTTATTTTTCCTAATCTCATTATTAATCCTGACGAAGTATCTGAAATAACCTTGACTGGAATCTTATCGTATTGAAGTTCATAGGCCGTAAGGCGAGCACCCTGCAGTCTTGGTCGTGTTTCATCAGCGATTACGCTAATCTTTTTTCCTCCTTCAATAGCAGCTCTTACAGGAGCTAAAGCAGTACCATATTGAACTGTTGCGAGTGACCCTGCATTACAATGCGTTAAAACAACATCTCCATCATCTAATAAAGCAGCTCCGTTTTTACCAATATTTTTATTTACATTGATATCTTCTTGAGCCATTAATTTTGCTTCTTCTATTACAAGTTCAGATATATTTGAGGGATTGTCTGGATATTTACTTATAATTTTCCAAATTCTATCTACTGCCCAAAATAGATTTGAAGCAGTTGGGCGAGTCTTTCTTATTACTTCAGCAGCTTCTTCCATTTTTTTAAGAAAAGGCTCTTTTGGCAGTTCTTTATATTCAATAGTAGCAAGTGCCATTCCCATCGCTGCGGCTACTCCAATCGCAGGAGCCCCTCTGATATTCATAACCTTAATAGAAGTTGCTACATCTCGATAATTGTCAAACTCTAAGAATTTAAGTTCTCGAGGGAGTATAGTTTGATCAATCATCTTAACTTTATTATTTACCCATTCAATTGAAGGAATCATAATTATTTAGAATATTTTAAGCTTTAAAAAATTAGATTTGAATAATAGAAAATATTTAATTTTATTATAAATCAAAGGATTGAAGGAAAAAGAGGAATTAAATAGAAGTTTCATATATAAAATTGAATAATGACTACTAATTTGACTATTGTTAAATCACCAATTATATCTTGTTCGCGAAGAACCGACATTCCCGCATTTTTAATGGACTGGGTTATAGAAAAAATAAAAATCGGCTATGTTGATGTTGTTAATCCATTTAACCGAAAACAGATATCTCGAGTCTCACTTATGCCTGATGATGTGAAATGTTGGGTTTGGTTAACAATATAAAATATTTATAAATCTTGTGAGAGTTATGTTATAAAAAAAGAAAAGTATTATATACATTAATCAATAAAAGGAATGATGGCAAATAAATAATATCAAGACTTTTGAGGATGCTAAGGATATAGAACATTGGAACATCTGGTTCACAAATCAGATTCGTAAGATTATGAAGAATCAATCTAATGATAAAATAAAACTCCTTTTAAAACCATATTTTACTTCATTTCGCAGAATGAGCAAATTTTTTGGTTTACCATACCATTATATCCCAGCTCAAAGGATGAAAAAATATGCTAAAAAAGCTATTGCTGTAAAAAAACTAAACGTAATGAGAGCTTCTATGAAAAAAAATTTTTCCATTTTAAAAAAGCAGCACATAGATATTATTAAGGATTTAAAGAATGTTGAAAATGAAATTATTAATTGTGTTAATCTTTATGAAGAAATTTTTAATCCTAAGCCGACACCACATTCACAAATAAAATATTACCATCCAAATTTAGATTTGAATTATTTTAAAGACATAAATACTATTGAAAAAGCATATTGGCTAGGATTTTTATTCGCTGATGGATGGATTGCTATTGATATAAAACAATCTGGAAGATATTTTCGTATAGGATTTGGACAAAAATCAGAAGATAAAGAAAGGTTAATTGCATTTTGCAAAGCACTAGGACTTAATAAAAACCTTATTAAAGATTATGATATCCATAATGATGAGGGAAAGGTTTATCATTATTCAGAAATTCGGTTTTTATCAGGAAATATAGAGTGGGAAAATAGTATGGCCAAACACTTAATAAACTGGGGCATATCTTACGATATTGGGAAGAATGGAAAACGAGTTAAGATACCCAATTTACCTGATTTGAAATATGAAAAACTAATGTTAGCCTTTCTTTTAGGATTATATGATGGAGATGGTTCATTACGCAAATATACCTCTCCTCAAGGAAAAATTAACGTAAGTCCTCACATATGCTCAGCAAATGGTGTTTTTCTTGAAAAAATAAGGAATTACTATAAAATTGAGAATGAAGTTATTCTTACTAAAATAGAAAAGTTCGATTATGAAACTGGAAAAATAAAGGTACTAAAATTATACGGACTTTCCTTAGGACCTCATTTGTTCGATAAAATGATGTCAGTAATGAAAAACTCAATGAAACGTAAACGAGCGTCATTAAAATCCTTTTCTATTACATCACAAAGAAAGTGGTTGTTGAAAGTCTTACCTAAAGAAAAATTTGAAAAAATTCTGAAAAATCTACCAACATATAGGATAGCAGAACTTTTAGGTCTTTCTCATAATGTTATTAAACGATTTGTTAAAAATGTATATGGTCTTGAAATCCCCGTACGTAGGGATGTTACTAAGGATGAAAAAAAATATTGGATTAAATATTTAGATAAAATTGGAAGATATCCAAATAAATGAGTTTTGGAAATTGATATCCCTTATTTGAATTATCTAAGAAATTATAATAATAGAAAATATAATCTTTGTACAACTAGTTAATATAGAATTATGAAATGAAGCAAATAATTAGTTTTAGTCGGAGAACGGATGGCATCGCTTTTTATATTGACCGTCTTGAAAAAGCTATTGAAGAAGAAGTAATTGAAGTTAGGAATCCTATTAATAAAAAAGTTAGTTCAGTCTCCCTTAAACCGCGAGATGTAGCTGGATTTGTATTATGGTCGAAAGATTTCCATAACTTTTTAAAGAAATGGGATATATTTTCGAAATATACACCCTCTACTCTTTTTTCAAATGAGACGATACCAGTCTATTTTCAATTCACGCGTAATTCTTCTGTGAAGGTTCTCGAACCTTTAGCACCTCCTCTTGAAAAGAGTTTTTCCCAATTAGATGAATTAATTGAAATTACTTCTTCAGATCATATAATGTGGCGATTTGATCCTATTGTTTTTTGGAAAGAGTATGATGTCCTATTTGACAACATTAAAGATTTTAAAGAAATAGCAATACATTTTGCCGATGCGGGTGTACAAAAATGTACCATCTCATTTGCCACTTATTATAAGAAAGTAGAACAGCGTATGAAAAAATACTCATTTAATTATTATAAACCAAGTATAAAAGAAATGATTAAAACAGCGAATAAACTCATTAAAATAGCTAATCAGTATAAGATTAAGATTTATACTTGTTGTAATCCCGATTTATTAAAGATACCAGAAATATCTCAAGCCCACTGTATTGATGGAAATTATCTAAGTAAATTATGGAATGCCAAAGTTTCTTTAGCAAAAGATTCAGGACAACGAGAATCATGTGGGTGCACTAAAAGTCGAGATATCGGAGGATATGACAAAGAATGGGAATGCCATCATGGATGTCTTTACTGTTATGCTAATCCCAACCATATGATTTATGAACAAAACATAAACCAAAGTTGATTTGAAAAGTGGAAGAAATAGAGAAAGTCCTGCAAAATGGTGAAAAAATTCTATGGAAACGGACTAATATTCATAACTTATTGAAAATCTATCCAATCATTATAGGAATAGTCGTGGTGTCAACATTGTTAATCTTTGGACTATTATATACAAGTATCATTGCGTTTTCTGTTAATAATTTATTAGTAGCCTATTTATTATTATCTCTTTTTTTAATTCTTGAGATTGTTTTAGTCCTTTCAGTTACATGGATCTCAATCAAATATCGAAGAAAATGGATTAAAAGATTTCAAAAAACTTCAGAAGAATTAAAAAATTACATAGAAATAGATATTATAACCAATAAAAGAATCATAAAGAAAAGCATGATAGAAATTGAAAGATTGGAGAAGTATGTGAAATCTTTTAAAAATTTTTCAGATTTTTTAAAAATAATAGATATAAAAGATGATATTGTATTTCTTAACCTCGATTATATCGAAGAAGTTATTATTATGGTAGATATCAAAAGAATTGTTTTTATTATGGAGGATTATAATGACGACCAATTGTTTTATATAGATTTTTTTAAGTTTAAAAATGAGTTTAAAAAAAGCAATATAAATAAGACTTTAAATGCGATTAACGACACTATAAATATTTTAAAAGAGATATTACCTCCTGAAAAAATTAATAAAGAGAGTTTAATTCAGTTAAAAGAAAATATGTTAAATTGAAATTTTAATATCTTAATTTATCTTAAATTTTTTACAATACTTTTTATTACAATAGTATATTAATCTATTTTGCGCATAAAATTAATTGTGAGATGGAATGGACGAGAAACTTAAATTTGGCATAAGTTCGCTTTTAGTGATAATTTTCCAATCTGCATTAAAAATTTATGGTGTGATCATTACAGGTAGTTTAAGTTTCTTATCTGAAACAGTCGATACAATAGTAGATATTGTTTTTGTATCCATAACTCTTTATTCGATAAAGCATAGTCAAAAACCTCCTGATTATGAACATATGTGGGGTCATTCGAAAACAGATCCTGTTGGAGCACTAATTCAAGGAATTATTCTAATAAACTTATACATAATTTTGATTTTTTATGCTCTACTGGTTATCACTTCTGGAGAATATCAAATCACTTCTCCTGACATCGGGCTACAAATATTAATAATTTCATTTTTAGTAAACATAATTTTTTCAAGAATACTTATATGGCAAGGAAGACGCAATAAGAGCCCTTCACTTGAAATGCAGGGGTTAAATCTTTTTCAAGATTCAATGCGCGCTATAATTGTCATTATAAGTTTTATATTCGCTTTAATGGGGACGTTTTTTTTAGATCCATTCTTTAGCATTGTTCTTTCCGTTTGGATTATAATTGGGGCATTTTTTTTAACAAAAAAGGGTGTAAAAGATTTAACGGACACCAATCCTATTGATTCAATCATTTTAGAAGATATTAGACAAAATATATTTAAACTTGAACATGTAATTGGGGTGGAAGATTTGAGAATAAGAGCAAGTGGTAAAAATTTATTTTTAGAAACCAACTTATCTGTTGAAGACCATATCTCAGTAATTCATGCTCATGAAATAACTAAATCAATTCGAGCTATGAGCCAAGTCTTTTTTCCAAATTATAATGTAGAATGCTTAATTGAAATGAATCCATTAGGAGGAGAGGAATCATTAGGACAGAATATTATAAATTTAATCTATTCTATGAAAACTGAATTTCCTGATATTTTAAATGTTAAAGATCTTAATGTGTTTAGAATTGAGGATAAATATTTTCTATCTTTGATTATTGTAATTAGTGATGAGTTTTCCCTAAAGGAGGCTCATGATATTTGTACTAATTTTGAACTTGAACTTAAAAAACAAGCACCATTTTTATCGCGAATAATAACGCATATAGAAAGTCAATATAAAGAGAAGTTATCTTCTCAAGAATATTGCGAAATTTCGGCCGCAGATTCAGATTCTATCAACGAAATTAAGCGTTATGTTGAAGAAGTCCTTAGATCAGAACCTTATATTAGAGGTTATCACGGGTTTGAATTTTGGACCACTTATAATTATTGTATTTTAGAGCTACATATATTTTTTGATGGAGATGAAAATATATCTCAAGTTCATAATTACTTAAACGATATTGAAAAAAAAATTAGAAACAAATTAAAAATTGATAATTTAAAAGAAATTTTACTTCATTCTGAACCTTTAAAAGGTCGAACGGGCGGAATTATTTTCGACTCAGAAAAATAAAGAATTAAGATTTGTTAAAAAGGAAATTTATATTGGTCTAATTCGAGTTCTTTCTGCATTATTTTAATATCGTTTTGTAAGCTAATATTTAAGGGAATACCTTTTTCGCTTCGCTCAAATTCAGCCATACTTTCTTTCTCACCTGCAGTATAAATTCTCTTCGCATTAGGTTCTTTAGGAGAGTTCCTAAGATCTCTCATAATATTACCTGCAGTTTTTTTAAAAGACTCAATCCCTATGAAGCTATCGATATTAATAGCTAAGAAAAAATGACCTACTTTTAGTCTTTTTTGCCCTACTTCGACAATACCTAAAGTATCTCTGAGATAGATTCCATTTTGAAGAGCTGCGGATAATAGTTCAACGATGGTTGCATAACCATAACCTTTATAGCCTGATGTATCCTCGCCTTTGCCTCCTAAAGGGAGTAGAGCTGCTTTTCGTTCAATCATCTTTTCTAACACCTTACTTGCCTCAATCATAAATTCCCCATTCTCATCAATAACAGTATTTTCTGGAAGTTTTTTGTCTATCCTGCTATATGATTCAACCTTACCCCTTTGTATAATTGAAGTCGCGCAATCAATAAGGAATGGAAAGTTTTCATCAGTTGGCGCACCGATTGTTAAAGGATTAGTACCTAACATTGGTTCTACTCCAAAAGTGGGAGGAATTGAAGGTCTGGCATTTGTTACAGCTAAGCCAATCATTCCTTCTTTAATTGCCATCAATGAATAATATCCCGCAATACCAAAATGAGTCGAATTTCTTACAGCAACCGCACCAAGTCCATATTTTTTAGCTTTTTCAATCGCCATTTTCATTGCTTTATGTGCTATTACATGTCCCATACCACAATTACCGTCAAGTAAAGCAGTTGTTGGACCATCCTTAATCACATCTATCTTGGTTTTAACTTCATATATCCCTTCTTTAATTCTGTCATAATACATTTTTAGACGTTGAACCCCGTGGGAATCAATGCCTCTCAAATCTGCGGCGATTAAAACATCAGAAATAATCTGAGCATCTTCCTCTGGTACGCCAACACCTATAAACACGTCTCTCATAAAATTCTTGAGAGTTTTTGCATCAATAAATTTAACTTCAATCGACATAATTACCCAATTAAAAGAATTTTTACATTAATTAAAATTGAATTTAATTTAATAACTAATTCTAATTAATAAATTAAAATCAAGAAAGCAAATTATACTTATTATTATCTGATGAATATATGGATTATAAATATCTACATATTATGTTGTTTTTTGATTTTCCCTTTTATTTTCTTTATTCATGAAGATTAACGATTTGAATAAAAAAGTCGTGCGTCGGTTTTATAAAGAGATAACAATTGATAGTGACAATTGTGACGATATTACATATATTTTTCCAGACACAAAGGAATTTATACAGGTACTTAATAGAAAATTCGTGGGTAAGAAATTAGCTTCTGAAGAACAGGTTTAATCCTATTTAATTCCAGCATAGATAATAAAGAAAAGTTTACTTTTTTCTTAATTTCAATAAATTTTTATTCTTTTAATCCTTAATTTGATATGGACCACTTGGGCAGGTCTGAAGTCCCATGCTGGACGGACCGCAAAATGCTCACAGCGGAACTGCCTGATTTAAGGTCTCATGAGTTGTTATTATCCGGTTTTATGTTCCGGCGAAGCATCGGCCAAATAGGTGGGTGTCAGAACAGTATCTTTTGTAGGAAAGGTATAAGCTCATAATTGCAAAACCGATAAGGCCAGGGATGGAGCAGTCGTAAGCATAGATGTTCACGCTTTTTGGTGCGGGTGTGGAGGGGCATAAAAGCAAGGTTATAATTTCAGGATTGAAGTCAAGAATCAGGTTTTTATTATATACTTGTTTTTTAAAATTTTTTGTGATTAAAATGAAATGGAAAACAAAAATTACCGAAATGATTGGTTGCAAATATCCAATTATTTTAGGTGCATTTGCGAGATACGACAATACAAAATTAGTATCAGCAATAAGTAAAGCAGGTGGGGTGGGCATATTAACGGGGTCTTATTTTAAAAATCTAGATAAATTTCGAAATGCACTTCAGGAAATTAAAAATAGTACAAAAAATCCCTTTGGGGTAAATTTTTCACCAAATACTCCACGAGACTTCCAAAAAGATCTTATTCAATTGTTTTCTCAACATTTAGAAATTGCTAAGGAAGAACAAATTAAAACAATAATAACGGTTGGACCTAAAGTTGAAGTATTTAGAAAAAAGATAAAGGATGAGGGAATGACTTGGATTCATAAAGCCACTACAATGAGACATGCAATATTTGGAGAGAAAATGGGAGCAAACGCTATTATTTTAACTGGTCTTGAAGGCGGAGGATTTAAAAATCCTAAACAAAATACGCTTTTTATTAATATGGTCAACGCTAATAGATTGTTAAAGGTTCCGATTATTGCTTCAGGTGGGATTAGTAATGGAAGGGGGATGCTAGGGGCACTAACTATGGGCGCTCAAGCGGTTCACATGTGTACAGCTTTTCTTGCTACAGCAGAAAGTCCTATTTCAGAAGAGTGGAAGCAAAAAATAATTGATATAGATTGTTTTGATCCTGAAACTCTAAATGAAATCTTGCACTTTGAATCTGAAATGATGAAAGGTACGGCCTATTCTCTTGCAGCAGGAACAATTGATAAAATTATTTCTGCTGAAGAATTGGTAAATAATATCATAAGGGAGGCAGAAACTATGCTGAAAAAACTAGGTTTTCAAGAAGATCTTATAGATTTTACTGAATTAGAAAAGTAATTAATATGTTTTATTTGAAATGGAAGATTTATAAAAATTAATTTATATCTATTAAGAATTTAATGAATAAATGTAGATTTTTATGGATTTTGAAAAATTAACCGAACTTATTATAGAATTAGAAGTTGATGATGTTGCTGATGCTGTAAAGGAAGCACTTAATAAAGATGGAAAAGATCCTTTTGAAGTATTAAATGCTTTAACGAAAGGGATGGATGAAGTGGGCCGAAGATATGAAGAAAAAGAATATTATTTAACCGAATTAGTCTTAGCAGGAGAAACCATGAAAGAAGCATTCACAATATTAAAACCAGCACTAGCAACAGCAGACACATCAAGTCAAAAAACCAAGATTATTTTGGCAACCGTTAAAGGAGATAATCATGATATTGGAAAAAATATTCTTGGCTCATTGCTTTTAAGTGCTGGGTTTGAATTATACGATCTAGGTATGGATGTAGATACTGAGACTATCGTTAATAAAGTAAAAGAAACTGGAGCAAAAATTCTAGCTCTAAGTACCCTTTTAACCATGACTGTAGAAGAGATTAAGGTTGTTCATGAAGCTTTACAGGCAGCAGATCTGAGGGATAAAGTGAAAATGATCGTTGGTGGAGCACCATTAAACATGGAACTTGCAAAAAAACTTGGCGCTGACGATTTTGCTAATGACGCTGTTGACGGAGTTAAACACATTAAAAATTTGGCAGGAATCTAAAAATAAGTTTTCTTACTAATAGATTATAGAAACAAGATACTTGCGGTTTTAAATTTTTAATTTATAGGCTTATTGGATATTTCCCATACTCCCAAGCAGTTTCAAGCATTATCTTTTCTTTTGACATATCCACTTCAGAATGAGAATGAGCAGGAGCTAATATGAATCTACCACCTGGAGCAAGATTTTTTATGAGTTCTTTAGTTTTTTCAACAACCTCCTCTGGTTTTGATTGTTCTGTAAGGAGATAATCCACTCCCATATTGCCTATAATTGTGAATTTAGCACCATGAATTTTTTTTTCCTTATAAATATCAACATTTGAGGTGGGTTCGAATGCGTGACCACCATCAAATCCCCATTTAATAAAATAATCAATCAATTTAGTATTGTCTCCACATGAATGGATAAACGTTTTACCACCTCTATCATGGATTGCTTCACATAATCTAATATAAGATGGACCCCATAACTTATCGAGAATTTTAGGATTCATTTGCGGTCCAGTTTTAAAAGACAAGTCGTCTCCTTTCATAATTACCTTCACTCCCGCGTCCATCATTGCCATGGATGTTTTAATCGAAAATTCTTCTAAACGAGAAATAAAGTTCTCAATAAATTTAGGTTGTTTTCTAATATTATACGCTAATTTTTCAATCCCAATGCTCGTAAACATTGCTTGATACAGACCACAATACACATCTCCACATATACATATTTTTTCTCCGAATTTTAAGAACAATTTTTTAAAAAACTTATAGGTTTTTTTAGCGGTTTTGTCAGGATCAGGAAAAAATAGCCATTCCTCGTATTCTTCAGGAGTTGTAATTTTTGGTTCGCGATAATAATAAGACGCATTACCATGATCATCGAAAATTATATCATTATATGAGCCCCAATCATCTTGAATTGTGTTTAAATCAGGGAAGCTCGAAAAAGCATTTCCCCATATAACCCATGCTGCATCAAATCCTAATTTCACGGCAGCTTCTATTCCAAGATGAGCAGCTTTTTCAACATCGTTTTGTGCAATTTTTCTGCCTAAACGCCCCATGCCAAATCGCTTCAGAAATAATTGGCCGTACCAACTCTCATATAAATCTTTATCTGTTTTTTTTGGAAATCCTAATACTTGATGAGCAGGATGTTGGTCATATAGGACAGACATTGTTGGGACTCTATCCACTTTTTTACCTTCGCTTACAGATATAACTCGCTCAGTGGGATTCATCATCATTAACATTTATTCCTCAATAATTGATTATTCTAAATCTTTTTAATTTTAAAAAGATTAAAAAAAAATATGGATTTTGAAAGAATTACTGAACTCATAATTGAGCTCGAGATCGATGATATTGCAGATGCTGTAAACGAAGCTCTCGAAACGGATGGAAAGGATCCCTACGATGTTTTAAACGCATTAACAAAAGGTATGGATGAAGTTGGGCGTAGATACGAATCAGAAGAATATTATTTAACCGAATTAGTCTTAGCGGGAGAAACCATGAAAGAAGCATTTAAAATTATAAAACCTGCTATGGCAGCTTCTGATAAATCGAAAGAAAAAGCAAAAGTGATTATTGCAACAGTTAGAGGGGATAATCATGATATTGGTAAAAATCTTCTTGGAACATTATTATTGAGTTCTGGGTTTGAAGTCATTGATTTAGGTATGGACATTGATGCAGAAACAATCGTGGAAAAAGTAAAGGAAACTGGAGCTACAATAGTGGGTTTAAGTTCTCTTTTAACAATGACTGTAAATCAGATTAAAACTGTACACGAAGCACTAAAAGCTGCAGGACTTAGGGATAATGTTAAACTAATCGTTGGTGGTGCACCTTTAAGTAAGGAACTTGCAAAGGACTTAGGTGCTGATGATTTTGCTGATGACGCTGTTGAAGGTGTAAAGCATATTAAAGAATTAGCAGAATCATAACTTTTTTTAAAAAATTTTATAAAAAGCCTTTCTAAAATTAAATTAATTTCTTTTTAACAAATGACGTTGTGCTTAAATGAATTGTAGAGAAAGAGTATTAGAAGCATTGAATCTAGAAGAACCCGACAGAGTTCCTTGCCATTCAATTTTAATTGATGCGAATAATGTCGACAAAATTTTAGGGAAACCTCCAATGAGCGATTTTGATTTATTAGAACAGTATAAGCGTGAAAATCCCGATAACTGGCCTGAAGAAATTAATAAATTGATAGAATCGGTGGAAACTTCAATTTTTTCCCGATGCGTTGAAGCAGCTATTGAAATAGGATTAGATTGTATGCAAGTTGGAATTGTTCCCGTAGAATTTATTGATGATCAAAGTGAAGGAAAAAATCTCATGAAGGATATGTTTGGGCGAATTTGGGAGGCCCGCAACAATGAAGGTAATTTTAATCCCTACTATTTATATGGCACCACGAATTCTATTGAAAAATGGGAAATTGTAAAAGAAAATATTGAAGGCACTGTGACTAAGAAATATACAAACATGGCTAAGAAATTTTATCGACGCATAAATAAGAAACATAAGGATAAAATATTCGTTGCGGTTACAAACGATTTAGCTGGTGTATTTGAAAGTGCATCGCAAGGAATGGGAATAACATACTATTCAAGAATGCTTCATAAGAATCCAAATTTTATAAAGGAAGTACATGAAGTAATAGCACGATTTACCGTTGATTGCTATATGAGTTATATGGATGCCGGAGCAGAGTTATTTATTGAATCAGGAGATCTTGCATATAAAACAGGTCCAATGATGAGTCCTAAAAAATTTACTGAAGTACTCTTACCTGCATATAGAAGCATAACGGACGCTGTTCATGAAAGAGGTGGAAAAATAGTTCTTCACACAGATGGGCAGGTAACACCTCTTCTGGATTTTGTAGTTAATTGTGGATTTGACGGATTGCAAAGCCTTGAACCTACTGCTGGAGTCGACTTAGCTTTAGTTAAGAAAAAGGTGGGTGATAAAATATGCCTCATGGGCAATATAGATGTTGCAAAAACGCTAGTGGATGGCACTAAGGAAGATGTGTATAATGAGGTAAAATACGCTATAAAAACAGCCGGACTAGGCGGTGGTTTTATAGTCTCCGCCGCTAACATGCATCCGGGGGTAAATGTTCCAAATTTAAGATGGATGGTCGAAGCAACTAAAAAATATGGTGAATATCCCCTTAAAATCTAATTTCAGTTATAGGGATTCCTTTATTTATTTTTTGGCTCCATTTTTAAAATGTAGCGACAAAATTTAGTATTATCTGAAAGAATACAATTCTTAATCTCAGCTTCGAATTTTATGTTAGGTTCAATCTGATGTAAGAAACCTAGAGTGTATGGACTACAAATATTATTTTTTACAAATTTGGCTCTCTCTACATTGTGTTTTCCTCCAATAGGACAAAATTTTTTTCGATAGGCTACAGTTACTTCTAATGTATTATCATCCAGTTTTCTAATTTTAGGTTTAGCCCCCAATATTGTATAAATTTTTCTTAAATTTGTTTCTAAAGTAGCATTGGGGGATCGCTCTTTATATAGCCTTCCCAATTTTGTACCAAGTTTAGTTGACACGGACTTTATTAAATTTTCACCGCCGATCTCAGCCATTTCAGTGACATATGAATGGAAAAACTTTAATGAATTTTTACTCATTACTTAGCATAATCTCCTAATTTTATAATAATTTTAAAGCAATTAATTAAACTTGCATTCAAACTTATTAAATGTTTATTCTTTTTAAGTAGTTTTGTATTAATCTGTTTACAAGATTGTCATTTTTCTATTAAAATTTTTAAATAAATATAAAATTGAAGACTATTTTTATAATAACTCTAACTTTATATGGTAAATCTTAAGATAAGATCTTTGTCTTCTTCTGCATAGTCAATTCCTATTCTCTTACCTTTTTTAATATCGTGGTCGTTAATTTCTTCACCATAAGTGAAAAATAATTTTGATTTTGGAGAACAAGAATCTTTCCCATTAAATTCTTCTTTTGTAATATCGAATGCCATGCAAAGTTTACTTGGTCCATCTGCTAAATTTTTGAAATTCCTTCCAATTTTTACCTTGCGATTCTTTTTCATCAAATCAATTCCATCAATAGGGAAAATTTGTCTTATAAAAACTCCACAAGGCATACCTTTAGGTTCTGTTATAACATTTAAGCAATAGTACATCCCATAAATATAGTAAACATATAGAGTGCCTGGTTTTTCGTACATTATTTTTGTTTTTTCAGTCTTTTTGTAATTATAACAATGACTCGCTTTATCGTTTGGACCCAAATAAGCTTCAACTTCCGTAATTTTCCCTACGATAGCTCCTTTATCTGTTTTTCTTACCAAATATTTCCCCAAAAGATCCTTAGCTACATCTTGAGTGTCTCTAGAAAAAAATTCTCTTTCTAATCGAATAAAGGGTTCCAAATTAGTTTACCAATTAATTATTCCTTATCAAATATCTGAATCATATTTTTATCTATTATCCATTTGTCAACTAAGAGCTTCTGGAAATTTGCTTTATCGTTCGCATCATAATTATTATGAATAGTACTCTTCGGGACCCAAAACTCGTTTCCCGTATCAAGAGCGATTAACAGCGCTTTCTCACTCTCCACTTTAATCCTTGCGTTAATTTCCATCCTATCTTTTGATGAATCATATTCTGTTGTCTCTATAACGTGGAGACCATCCTTTGCTTTTATATGCTCTGAAAATACGCTATATTCACTTTCAACTATTTTTTCTCTTCGATCTTTTGTTTCAAAAGTTCCTGATGTAGCAAATTCTATTTTTTCGTCTAAAATATGTTCGAGTAGTTTAACTAAGAATTTTGTATTTGGAAATTTTAACTTCTTTTTATAATTACCAATCTTAAATTTCAGGACTTCACGAGCTTCGCTCTCCCACCCAACAAAAATCTCTGTTTTTTCTTCTTTAAAAACATGATACCCTCTCCAATTTTGACTTCTCCTATTTAAAACTTCTAAAATACAAATAATTTCCTCTATTGAAAGCCTAACTGTTTTTCCCTCATTTTTAGAAGGTTTTTCCCAAATTCCATCTTCTTTTCTATTAATGCATGTAAGAAATATATAAGGCACCAACTTTGCGGGAGAATTTACAATAATACCACTTTTTTGCCCGAAAAAGCTTTTAGTATGAATATCAGCCATTATAATCAATAGTTATGATTTAAAATGAAAAAAAGTGTTATTTCACTAATAAACATATATTTGGCTAATGATTTAAACTCATTTAAAATAATTCTAAAGTTATTAAATTAATAGAAATCAGTAACTTTACCAAAATAGTTCATATTTTATTTTGTGTTTTCCTTCCATATTCATAAAGAGCCCGAAATGATTTCGCCGCTCTTCGAAAATTAGGATATACTATAAAACCATCCTTTATAAGTTTTTTATAATATTTTTTTCGCCTTACCGCAGGGTATTCAGGCAGAATTAAAATAAACACTTTATTTAAGGATTCTGTAAGTTCTTTTATTTTCAATAAGTTATTGTAATAACTTTTAAAAAACCCCTCTTCTTCGACGTCTTCCCACGCATCCGTTAAAAGCAGTACAAGATCAATTTTTCCTTCAATTGTATTTTCTTCGATTGCTGCTTTAGCGATTTCGAAATATGTTTCACTAGACGATATCCATGGTAAATCTAAAGGATTGGAAAGACTGCCGATTTTTACCGGATATATCTTTCGTAATTTTTCTAATCTCTCACCTTCGAAATACGGCACGTTTAATCCTAATTCTGTTAATGTATTTGTAGCAGCAATTCCAAAACCTCCTGACCAAAGAATTACTAAAACATTTTTCCCTTCTGGATACATAATTTCTTTTTTTATACTTTTATTTCTATTTATAAAGTTATAAAATAAATAAGTATAATCTAGCATATCATCAAACGAAGTAGGAACTTCAACTATGGGTGTTTGTTCGTAAATGGCTTTCCAAATCTTTTGATTTGTACTAATTGAACCTGTGTGTGTTTTTACTGCTGTCTGTGCCCTTTGGGTCTTCCCGCCATTCATAAACAAGACTGGTTTTTTCATCCCTCTTAATGTATTTAATAATTTTTTTCCCTCATTTGGGTGAAGTGCGTTTATTCCTTCAAAGTAAACTAAAACCAAATCAGTATCATCATCTTGATTGTAGTATTCCAAAAAATCTGAAATTTGAAGGTCTACACAATTTCCGACACTAACTCCTTTTGAGAATCTTAAATCATGACGCAATGAACCAAGCCTAATCGTTTGGGAATGTAAATCCCCTGATTGGAAAACTAATGAGATGTTCCCGGGCTTTACGGGAAATAATGGTTCATAAGCTAAATGTCCCTTAGGTGAATAGATTCCCATACAGTTTGGCCCGATTGCTCGAGTATTATTCTCGTTTAATATTTTAAATACTTCCTTCTCAATTTCAACGCCATCTTTATCAGATTCTCCCATCCCGGCTGTGAAGATGTGAATTGTCTTAATTACTTTTTGATATAGCAATTGTTTTAAACTATCAACTATCCTATGCCTTCCCACAGAAAGGATTAGAAGATCAATCGTGTCTTCCGGGACATCCTCCAAAGATTTATAGCATTTTAAACCAAATAATTCATCTTTTGATTGGCTAATTAAATATAATTTGTTTTGATCAAAACTTTGTTGAGTAAATCCCATCATAAAATACCACAATTTTTCGGATGCTTCAAAAATTGCAACATTTCGAGGATAAAATAAAGCGTCTAAAGAATCAGTAAGTTCTTCTAAGGTCATATATATCACAATCTAAAAAATTTAAGAATAAGAGTACTACATTAATTCAATTTCCACTAATACAGATTCCGGAATTTGAATTTTCATAATAAGATGCATCGATTTCTCATCTGTAATAATTTCGAAAAGGCGTTTATGAATCCTCATTTCATATTTAGCCCAAGTTGCTGTTCCTTGGCCAGAGGGCGCTTTTAAAACGGGAACTCTCAGTCTTTTCGTAGGAAGAGGTATTGGCCCGTATTTTTTAATACCAGTTTTTTTACAAACATTTTCGAGCTGTTCGCAAACGGACTTTAGAGCTTCTAATCTGGTCGATGATAAACGTATGCGAGCTTTTTGTATTTTTATATCACCAGTGATTACTTTTTAGAATTTATACGGCATTTTCTATATTATAATAACTAATCGTATTAACCAAAATTATTGCTATTAAATAAATTTTTGTATCTAATCATCAAAAAGGTATTTGAATAAAATTTGCTAAAGTTTCAGTACCAAACAAATGTCTTTTTTTGAAAAAATTGTGAGATGAGTTTTGACTAAATAAACATTGATTACATATCTATTTAATAATATTAAGTGGACATTAGAAAGATCTTATTCTCCTAATTTCATTATTTCAATCTTTTTTTTTTATAATAACCTTTTATTTGGGAGTAAACAATAATAGCTAGACTCCCAAGTATTGGATATACAAATAAAAAAGTGACAGGTTTTAAAATATAGTTAAGAACTATAGCATCAAGATCATAATCAATTTTAAAATCAAAATCATCATCATCGTCATCGCCCGTGCTTGGAATTTGACAAGCACAACCAAATTTAAATCTCCAGAGGTCATTCAAATAGTCCTCCGCACCTTTTTGGGCATAACCATACCCTCCGAACAACCAAAAAATTCCGTCCGTATCCGTCCAAGAAACAGAACTCCCTCTAGCTCCCGGATAATTCGCGCAATTAGGAACTCTCATCGCGCCATATACGCCATATTCATCTGTTTTTTTACTCCCTGACATCCATGCCCACTCCTTTGAGGTGATGTTAAATCTCCAGAGGTCATTCAGTACCCCATAACTACCTGATCCGTCATAACCACCACCTCCGAATAACCATAAATTTCCATCTATATCCATCCAAGAAACAGAACTGGTTCTACTTCCTGGAAAATTCGCCATATCAGGAACTCCCTTCGTGCCATATACACCAATTTGAATGGGGAAGTTACTCCCTGACATCCACGCCCACTCATTTGAGGTGATGTTAAATCTCCAGAGGTCATTCAGCCGCCCAACCGAAATTGATTCGGCATAACCATAACCTCCGAATAACCATAAACTTCCATTCTTATCCGTCCAAGAAACAGAACTATATCTAGCTCCCGGATAATTCGCCATATCAGGAACTCCCTTCGTGCCAGATACTCCAATTTGATTTAGGATATTATTCCCTGACATCCACGCCCACTCCTTTGAGGTGATGTTAAATCTCCAAAGGTCATTCAGCCTCCCCCAACTACCTGATCCAGCACGACCATACCCTCCGAATAACCATAAATTTCCGTCCGTATCCGTCCAAGAAACAGAACTGTATCTAGCTCCCGGATAATTCGCAATATCAGGATCTCTCATCGCGCCATATACGCCATATTCATCATCGGTTTTATTCCCTGACATCCACGCCCACTCCTTTGAGGTGATATTAAATCTCCAGAGGTCATTTAGTATCCCATAACTACCTGATCCGTCATAACCATACCCTCCGAATAACCATAAATTTCCGTCCGTATCCGTCCAAGAAACAGACCCCCATCTAGATCCCGGATAATTCGCTATATGAGAAACTCCCTTCGTGCCATAGACGCCATTTTGATCTATGGTTTTAGCCCCTGACATCCACGTCCACTCCTTTAAAGTGATATTAAATCTCCAGAGGTCATTCAACGACCCAGAAAAACCTGATTCGGCATAACCTCCACCTCCGAATAACCATAAATTTCCATCTTTATCCGTCCAAGAAACAGAACCGCTTCTAGCTCCTGGAAAACTCGCCACATTAGGAACTCCTTTCGTGCCATATACGCCATATTTAGCTGTGTTTTTACTTCCTGATATCCATATCCCACAATAGGTCCCTCCATTAGATGATGATGTGCTTAAGGAGCCTGCTTTCTTGGACCCTGTGGCGACATCAGCAGAGAAAGGTGTTGAGGTGTTTGATGCTGTTATTACCATGAGGCATAAGACAATGACAAAAGTTATGTCAATTACTTTATTTTTATTTTTATTTAAGCTAAACATTATTTTTTATCTTCCGAATTATAATTATTAAATTCTTTACCTCTTCATTGTAATAATTGATCCAATAATGATGATATTAGCACCAATGAATAAGGTATAGAACCCTATACCAAAATCAAAAAAATCCCAAAAATTCATGATTAATACTGTATCAAAAAGTTTAATACGTCCCGTATAAGCAAGTTCGACAGCAAATACCCAGGCAATCATAGAAATTATTGCTAAGATCCCCATTAGCAACAAAAATGTTCCGCCGCTTTTACCTTTCCTAGCACTATTTCCCTTAATTATTGTTATAATTGATATAATTATTATTTCAATTCCACACATAAAACCATAAAATTCAGGCGCAAATTTAAATGATGATTTTTCTATATCAGTTCCTTCAGCGATATAAAATCCCCATATCCAATAATAAACATCCACATCTGTTCCAAAAAATTCCCACCTAACATAAGCTGCAGGTAGAAAAGTTGAAATTAGAATAAAAAAGCCTCCAATCATAGCTGTAATTCCCCCTGTTATTTCACGTCCCATAGGTTTACCAACTCATCTTAATTTTTTTAATAGTATTCTAATTACAATTATAATTACTACTGAAGTAAAAGCAATGATTCCTAAAATGAACCAATTTTTATACTCCTGAATCAATCCTAATTCCAATTCAACTTTTATTATTGTACGACCAGTATATTTCCATTCATAAAACCAAAGAACTCCATCTTCAGTATATTTATAAACATATTCCCAATCTTCCTCCTCATCAGCTGGTTTTTCATCAATATTCAGAATAAAACCATTTTCATTATTTTCTCGGTTAATTTTGATTTTTTTATACTCGTTTGCTAAATAGTAGTCTTCAACTTGAATAATTAACTTATCCCAGTCCAAGGAACTTGAAATAAAATAAGGTAATTCAGATTCAAGAATATCTTCATCCAAAAAAAATCCAATTTTAAATAGATTGCTATAAAATTCTAACTCATCACTATCAAAGATAGCGAATGTTTCATCTTTTTCTTCTAGTTTCCAATCATTTGCAATGCGATTTTCAGTAATATAGTAATTATATGTAATTCTTACACCTCGAGCTCCAAGAATGGATTTTTCTTTATCACCAATATCTAAAATTACAATTTTTATAGCTTCCTTATCCTCATCGAGATCAACATTTTCTTCTATCCAACCTGGTGACTTTCCGATATGCCTGTAATATCTCTCTAGATTCTTTTCATTATATTCAGTTTGCCAAATAAATGTATTATTTTCACTTATTTCCACATATTTAGGTCTAAATGCTAGAGCTATATTTATAAGAGGGAGAATAAACAAGCTAATTAATACTAAAAATTTGATGATTGTTATTTTTTTAATGTAATATTCACCTTAATTAAATTTATTTAGAATCAACTTCTTTTTCTTTTTCTAAAATGTGTCTTATATCATGTTTCTTCTTACCTTTCAATTTTTTAACTTTTTATTTTTTTACTTTTTTAATAATAGAGCATATTATTATTGTTATCCCAGTAGTTGCTCCAGTCGCAATAAGAAAGGGGAGCAACTCGAAAAATAATTCATTTTCAGATGGATTTTTGTGTGAACCCCAATATAGAGCACGAAATATAACATTTCCACCTAATATTATCATGTATTCTCTTAAAAATCCTTTATCGCTATCATATCTATAATATATATAATGAGTTCCAAAGCTTTGTACTATAGTGCATTGACCAACATAAGTAGTATTTATATGCCAGGGAATACTTTTTAAATAGGTTTTTACATCATCCATAGCAATGCTCATGAGGACATCACTATTATTATGCATTTTTTTAACTGTGTAATAAGCCGATCTAGGTTCATAATCAGGAGGATATTCAAAAACATGGATTTCACCTAAATCATCATGACCCTGAAAGAAATCATTTTCATCATCTGTAAATCCCCATATTCTATATCTAATTTTATAATAATCAGTATTATGTGTAGTTGATTTTTTATCAATCTGATAGATTTCATAACAAATTTTTTCTGCTTTATCCGGATCTGAGTAAAATTCAAAATTTATCGAATTTAGATCTTCAGCTTCAAAATCTGTTATTTTATAAATAAATGTATCGCCTTTCTTTACTTTCAAATCAAAATCAGCTTTAACTTCACGCGTATTTAAAAAAATAGAATTGATAAAGATGATCATGAGAACTAGAATGATTTCTGTTAACAAAACTAATTTAGCTTTCAACTTGAAGAGTCTTAGCTTTTTCACCTTTCTCTCCTAAATCTCTTAATTTTGGAAAATTATCTTTTCTTTAATCTAATTTAGGGATGTTTATATATAAAACTTATTTTTTATAAGTGATAAATTCCCCTCTCTTGACAAAAACGATTGGATGTATTAAATAATTAAAAAACTAATTTAATTCAAGAAAATCCTAAAAGAAATTTATTGCCAAGATTTACCTTTTCTAAATATTTCTGAGCAACTTCTAAACATTTCATCGCTTGTTTTCTTGGAGTTATTGGTAAATCTCTCATTTGATAATCCCCATGAAATATCAATAGACTGTAGGGAATTTTAGGATTTATTTCTCTAATGAATTTTGCTATGTGCTCTACTTCTTCGTGATTAGTATAACCAGGTACCATTAATGTACACCCGCTCATTTCCGGCATATTATCCTTTCTTGTGCCAAAATAATTTTCTGCTAAGAATTTGAAATTTTCAAGAGTTCTGCTATTGCTAATGCCGCACAATGCTAAGTTTAATTTCTTATTGAAGCTTTTTAAGTCAAATTTGATGTTTCCGCCACTTTTGATTGCAATTTCCATACATTTCTCAACTAAATCGCGCCTTCCGCTTCCGTTCCATTCCCAACATATACGCATGATTCTATCTTTCTCTATTTTTTCTAATATTAATTCTGCTAAATTAATTGAAAAAGGCAACTGCGACTCGGGGGTTCCTCCAAAATAGCATAAACAAGTTATTTTTTCGTTCTTTACAATTTGATTTGCTAAAAACTCGGCTTCAAATAAGTGCTTTTTTGAAAAATTTTTATGAGACGAGTTTTGGCAGAACAAACAGTCAAAAGTGCAGCCGTACAAAAAAGCAGCATAGCTGTATGTTCCATATTCAGGACCTTTATAATTTGAATATTCAGGATAGCCGCTTGAACTTCCCGCAGGACAAAACCATGAATTACAGCAGTTTGTTGGATTTGCATCTATATATCCGTGAATATAACCTTTTGATTTTGAGGGGTAAGGTAATTCTCCTGTCTCTTTTTTTTGGATATTTCTTAATCCACAATAACTTGTATCATCCGCAGAAAGACGACATTCATTAATACAAAAATTACACTTTAATTTGACATTTCTTTCTACTTTTGGAGGATCTGACGGTAGATCTACAAGTTTTCGAACTTCGGTGTGAACTGAGTGTAAGTGAGGTTTAATTATATCCCAATCTCCATTAATAATACAATCTCTACATACTTGGAGCACTTGAGATATTAGTTTATCTTTTTTTCCACAAAATTTGCATGTTCCCATTTTTTATCGTTTTTTCTTTAGAAGTAAATAAGTTTGACCTGATTTTTGTTTAGGATTATTTTTTATCATAAAACCATCAAAACCGTTATATTTAAACGAATCAGTGAACAGTTCCAACTCTTCATCATTTTCAGGATAAAATTCTATTATTACTCGACCATTTTTTTTCAAAATTTTATTCAAATAGTTTGCTGTATTTTTAACAACTTTCTTTTTTTCCCTGCCATATTTCTCATAGGTGATGAAGTTATAAGATGAGATTGAAAGAATATGATCAATTGAATTGTATTTAATAGGTAAATGATTAATATCTGCGAGAATTAAATCCAAATTACTAATCTTGAGGTTTTTTCTCTTTGCATTTGCTTTTATAAGCATATCGCTCAAAATATCCACTCCTACTACTCTAAAACCACTTGAAATTATCATCTCCGATGAAAATCCGGTTCCACACCCTAGGTCTAAAATTAAATATGGAAAATTTTTAAGAATATTATTATTATCTTCTCCTAATTCCTTATCGAAAAGATATTGAATACATTTAAATGTGGTCCTTTTTTGATTTCGTTCCATCCATTTTTGATTCTCATATTCTTCAGCTTTCGAACCAATATAATCATATGGAAATTCTGGAATTTTCATGATCATTAGATTGATTTTTTCGTTCTATCGAAACTCTCATTTATAAACAACAAAATTATTAAAATAGAAAAACTCACTATTTAAAAATAAGTTTTACTATTATAATTATGCTTTAAAACAAAAGATAAATTATAAAACCAAAAATGTCTGCAAAAAATACAATTCTCATCGTAGATGATGAGCCAGATATTGTAAACTTAACAGAAAAGTTCCTTAAATTGGGGGATTTTGAAACTTTGACATGTGCCAATGGACGCGATGCATTGGAAATCATTGAAGAAAAATATGATGAAATTGCCCTTGTTTTATTAGACATTATGATGCCCGGGACATCGGGATACTCTGTACTTCAGAGGATTAAGGAGAATGATAAATATAAGGATATCTTAGTGATCTTATTTACAGTGAAGAGTTTCAATGAAGACATTCAAAAGGGAAAAAAATTGGGGGCAGATGGTTATTTAACTAAACCTTTTAGTGGCAAAGAACTATTAAAATATGTACAAGATAAATTGGCAAATTAAATTCTTAGAAAAAAGGGCTTAAAAGATCTTTCAAGATATACCAATAGATTAAAAACCCAATTAACATTATAATCAGCGTTTTTCTTATCATATGTGCCGAGTGAAAAGTTTTTGGTTTTCTCCCTTTTCGGTTCAATAATTTTGGGAATAGATCGTGATCATGAGGCTCTTTCTGATACCAATAAGCTGTTGATGACCAATCGTCTTTTCGATGATTATCATGACCATGTTCAATAGATACTATGATTTTTTTATTAAAATATACTGGATCTTCAATATGGTATCTATAATAAGAGATTTTTCCCCACCAATTTAATCCACCTCCCTTTATCGTGCCATGATAAGGAGCAAAATACTTTTTATGCTGGGACCATGCTTGATTCACATAATCTTCCGTTCCAGTTCCATGAAGCGTTGGTAATCCCTTTTCAATGTCCTCGTCAATAAATATCATATCATCCCCCTCGCCTGGCCAGTTTGCAAACCATGGCATAAAGGTTTTATTATCAATATTTAAATGGCATCCCACATAATGTCCCTTGCCTTTTGCTTCGAGAATTTTATAATTGTATTTTAATGGTTCTTTATTTTTTCCAGAAGCCATAAATCTAATTGGTCTTAAAGTAGTAAATCTTTTCCCTGTCTCACTATCTCGCTTTTTAACTTTTGGTGGATTTTCTCGACGCCACTGTGCGTGAAATCTACCAAAATCCTTTTCATTTTCAAGTCCGTTCTCGAATATGTCGTAATCAATATAGTAATAAAGCTTAAACTTTGTAGGATTATCATTTTCAAGGGTAATTTTGTATCCCGATGAAAAGGGCATTGGCCACCAACAATTAAAGCCTTTCCCTCTATGTGGGCTCATTTGAAGTGGTAAAGAAACAAAATTTTTATGTTTTGCGTGCCCTAAACCAAAAAAGTCACCAAATGGTACTTCTACGCTTGGTTTGCCTTCAGGTTCTCCATCCCAATACATTCTTAGAATCGCATTACGTAGAGAACGTCTTGAAACACAAGCATATGTGCACCAAATATGTTTTATACAGCCAGCTCCACTTATTTCTCCTAATACAGCAGTTTCACCCGATTTAATTATAATCCAATCTTTATTGCCTCCTTCCTTGTCGTGGCTTGATAATCTCCTTCTCTTAACAGAATCAGATCTGAGTTTGGCTATATCATCTAATTTTCCTAATTTCATAATTATATTTACACTATTAAACTATTAAAGAATTCAGTTAAAATTATTATAAGTCTAGAACAATTATTATAACATTGTTATGAAAAAAAATGAGTTAAAGATAGTAGTATTCGCACGCTGATGATGAATTGGTTGTTGTCTCTTTTAGATTTTGATATTATATTAATTTATTCAATTAAAAATATTCTTGATTTGTAAAATGAGATTTTAAATCTGAATATATTGAATTTAAATTGAAAAGACCTATGCTTACTAAAAGGCAGGAATCTTGATGTAGATTTGAATTTATCTCTCTTTCTATAGACTTAGATTTTTCAAATTATTTTTTTACAAAAATATAAAAGATTTATATACAAAAGTGTCTTACTTATATTTGATTTTTAAAAATAACCTTAAAGGGTGAAATTAAAATGAAATCTAAAAAGAAGATAAAAACAATATTATTGGTTTTAGGAATATTTTGCGTGTTATCAACTATTAGCAGTTATAATTTTTACGACGATCAATTTAATAGTGAGGAATTAGTGGAAGTTCGAGATGAAATTGATTTGAAAACTGCGGCAATTCAAGATATCAATATAACAACACCCGAAGAGATTATATACACAAGCCCGATGAGTGGATATTATCCCGCTACCTATGGATTCGAAAACGATCAAAACGGTCAAAATCCCACGGGATGGGTTTATAATTCAATTATAGGTGATGCTCATATTGTTGAAGATTTTAACGGTCATAATAAGGTCGCGAGAATCTTTGATAATAATGGAGCTTTTGAGTTTTGGGTGATAAATTATTTTAGTTCAAAATCTAATGGTACTGTTGAGTTTTGGTTATCTTCAAGGCAAGATGCTCAAGACGGTATTGCGGTAACTTTAAGAGATGGTGGAACTATAGGACCATTCATTGGAATAGATGATGGAGGATTTTATTATGATGAAGGTTCTGGTGCCACTTGGCTTTCCTTAAGTTATACTGCGGATTCATGGCATCATCATAGAATAACTTTTAATGGTGATACTCAAAAATATAATTGGTCGATTGATAATGAGCTATTAGGCTTAAATATCGATTTTTTTAGTAGCATTAGTAGTATAAATGAGTTTCATATACATACGGGACCTAATTGGGATTTTAGTAACCCAATAGGTCATTTTGACGCAGTGGGTTATTCTTGGGATGAGGATTATGAGATTGGAGATAATTTGTATGAAGGATTACTGCTTAGCTTTGACCATGATATTACTCCAGATTGGTTACGTTATTCTTTAGACGGGCAAGCTAATAAAACCATTCTAGGAAATACTACAATTCCAATGCCAGCTGATGGGCCTCATACAATTCAGGTATTTGGCAACGAAACAGGAACAATTCATAAATCTGAGATTAGGAATTTTGTTGTTAGTATAATTAATATAATAACTCCAGAGAATAAAAGATACACTAAACCTATGAGTGGATATTATCCAGCATCATATGGATTTGAAAGCGATGAGGATGGCATGGTACCATATAATTGGACATCTTCTCAGGGTACTGTAGTAGATTCACTAGACGATCATAATAAAGTTTTAGAAATTGATAATACGGATAACAATATTTATTGGGCAGATAATACATTTGTGCAACAGGTAAATGGAACAATTGAATTTTGGTTAAATACAACTTTTACGGGCGGGGATCCGCAACGAATAAGGTTAATGGGAGATACTTCCACTATTGGTCCCGATTTTAGGATTATGAATGATGCTTGGCAGTATCGAGTTGTTAATACTTGGTATACTATGTATCAAAAAGATGGTATTACGCCGATGCTTATTTACTCTGCTGATACATGGATGCATGTTAAAATTGAATTTGAATGTGGAAGCGTGGGATATAAAGGATTGTCACCAGATACTTATAGAGTTATAATAGATGGCAATTCCTCAGAGGATTTAGATTTTAGATATACCAGAAATTGGATAGATACATTTTCAGTATGGAGCGGAGGAACATTATCTACAATTTATCAAATTTACATAGATGCTGTTGGATATTCTTGGGATACAAATTATAATCTTGGAGATAATTCGAAAGAAGGATTATTAATTAGCTTTGATTGTGAAATACCATTGGATAACATTGCTTATTCATTGGATGTTCAAGACTCTGTGCCAATTCTAGGAAATTTTACTATTCCAATGCCTTCAGATGGAACACATACAATTCAAGTCTTTGGTGATGTCTATACTTCTCAGGTAAGACCTTTTATAGTTGGTAAATATTATCCTCCCCCTCCTCCGCCTGGTGATGACGATGACGATGACGATGAGGAAGAAATTGAATTTTTGGTTTCCATTCTAATTATAGGTGGAATAAGTTTAGCTATTGGTGCTATTGCTGTCGCTGCTTATTTAATCAGGAAAAGGAGAATAGTTCGAGAATAAAATAGAGTTATAAATCTAATATTTATTTTTTTTTTTATTATTGCTTTTTTTAAAGTTTTATTTCAAGCTTGTTATATAAAATATAGATCTTAAAAAAGAATTTTATATGATAAAATCAACTCTAATTTTATGAAAAAAAATGAATTAAAGATAGTAATATTCGCAGCTCATCCTGATGATGAATTGATTGGTGCTGGGAGTATGCTTAAGTGGAAAGATGAAGGACATGATGTTCATATTATCTATATTACTGATGGACGCGCCGCCTATAGTTATGAGAGAGCGAGAGGTAGATTGGATGAATCCGAAGAAACTATAAACATAACTGATGATGAGCTAGCAGAGATTAGGATGAAAGAAATTGACGAAGTAACAGAGTTTTTAGGAATCCCTAAGGAAAATATTTATAAATTTAAAATTCCAGACCAAGAAGCTAAAAATCACATTAAAAAAGGAATTGAATTAAGTAAGACTATTATTAAAGATGCGGATAGAATAGTCTTACCAAGTAATAATAATCCTCATGTAGATCATCAAGCCACTTATGATATAGCAGTAGGAGCAGCAAAAGAGCTGGATTTAAAAAATACAGAATTCTATGGATATTGTATTTATGTTGCTCAAAAGGTCCCAAAAGAAAAACTAGTAAAAATAAATATCAGAGAATATAGGGACAAAATTTTTGAGGCTTTATCAAAATATAAATCACAATTAGTTATATCACTTGTGCGCGCTTTCTATAACACCATAAAGAAAAAACCTGCCGAATTTTTTGGTAGATACAGTTTTTCGGATATTGGAAAATATTATAATTTTTAAACTTAAACCTTTTAATAGAATAAAATGAAATTATTATTCATCAATCTATATTTAAAAATTAAATGGTGAAAAAAAATTGGTTGTTGAAGCAGAGGATGATAAAGTTCCGCTTTACAAACAGTATATCTCTGTTCTAATAATAATAATAAATATACTAGTATTTATCGTCCAGGTATTAGATCCGACAGGAAACATGCTCATTCCAGCGGGGGCATTCTATCCTTCAGAGTTCTTTGCAGGCGAGAGAATGTGGACAATTTTTACATCAACATTTATGCATGCCGATTGGGTTCATATTACGATGAATTTAGCCTTTTTCATTGTAGTTGCAGATAACTGTGAGAATGAGATGGGTCATATTTTCTTTCTTATTACATACCTTTTATCTGGCTTGGTTGGGTCTCTCTTACATGGTATTTTCGCTATATTTGTAGGTTGGGGAGATATTCCCTCATTAGGGGCATCTGGAGCAATAATGGGTATTATAGCGGTCTATGGCACTCTTTTTCCAAAGAATAAGCTCAAATATTTAGGAGCTGTTGGAACGACTATTAGTGCAAGAATGTTTATACTCATCACATTCGCCACAGAGCTAATTTATGGATTAACTTCCATGCTGATCCTTACAGGAACAGCACATTTTGCCCACGTAGGAGGAATGATTGTTGGATTTATATGCGCTGGTATATTTAAGATTGTAAAACGAGATTGATGTTAGTCTCAAATTAAATTTTTTTTTATTTTTTTAAATTTAAGAAAAAAAGCAAAATAGATAAACCAAATTAAATTTAATAGATCAATTAGATTAGATGTTAAAAGCTTATGACTTCGCAAGAAAGAATAAATATTGTAGTTATAGGAATGGGATATGTTGGTATCCCTATGGCTGCATTATTAGCAGATGTACCAAACTTTTATGTCACTGGAATTCAAAGAAGATCAGATAGGTCAGGCTGGAAAATTGATTGGCTTAATGCTGGGAAAAATCCTTTTGAAGGAGAGGAACCAGGATTAGATGAATTAATTGAGCGAGTTGTAAAAAATGGAAAATTTAAGGTTACAGATAAATACGAAGATGTTAATAGCGCTGACTTTATTTTGATTGATGTACAGACCCCAGTTGATGATTTAAGAGTTCCACGTTATGATTCTTTAAAGGATGTTTCAAAATTAGTTTCTCCTCGCTTAAAAAAGGGTACTACTGTAATTATCGAATCAACTGTCGCTCCTGGAACCACTAATAATATAGTTCAACCTATATTAGAGAAAGGAAGTGGTATGAAGAGAGGAGAAGATTTTTATTTAGTTTTTTCTTTTGAACGTGTTATGCCTGGAAAATTGATAGAATATATTACAGATTTTCCTAGAGTTATTGGAGGGGGATGTCCAGAGGCAAACGAGAAAGGAAAATTTTTATATGGGAAAGTTGTTAAAAAGGAGCTACAAGTTACTGACACACTTACCGCAGAATTGACAAAATGCATTGAAAACACCTATAGAGATGTGAATATTGCGTTTTCTAACGAAATGGCCTTAGTCGCTGAAGACTTCAATCGAAATATCTTTGAAATTATAGAATTAATTAACTATAGGCACGATAGAATGATGCATTATCCTGGTTCAGGAGTAGGGGGTCATTGCTTAACTAAAGATCCTCATTTATTGGTGTATGGACATCGAAACTATACTGACCATATGCATAATTCAGATATTCTATTAAAAGCAAGAGAATTAAACGATTTCATGCCAGATCATATGATAGAGTTAATGGAAGATGCCCTAAAGGAAGCAAATAAACATGATAATTTCAAAATTGCTCTTATGGGAGTTGCCTATAAAGCAGACACAGATGATACCAGAAATACCCCTACCGAAAGAATAGTATGGACTTTAAAGAATCGTTATCATTCTCATAATATTCAATATATTGCGCACGATCCATATGTCAAAGAACGAGATTATAAAGAGACCGATTTGACAAGGGATCTTAACGAAGCGGTTTCAAATGCAGATGTTTTAATTTTTGCGACCAATCATAAACAGTATTATAATCTCGATTTGGACGATATAAAAAATAAAGTAAACAAAGAAAAACCAATCATAATTGATGGTCGTAATATATTTAATAAAAAATCTGTCGAAGATCGTGGATTTATCTATAGGAAGCTTGGAGAAGGTCCGAAAAATTATAGATAATCTAAATCTAATTTAATCATATATAAGAATTAACAATGGTAATCTCAGGTTCTTGCGGAACCTTAAAATTAAATCCTACCATTTTCCGATTTAATCTTTGAGAATATTTTTATTATTTTTTGATATTTTTCGATTTTGAAAGTATTTTTTTATACTCCGAGCGCAATGTATTATTCCATCAATTATTGCTCAACCACTACAGTAAGTCTTTTCTTCTACTTTACCTGAATCTACCCTATTTTTCCACTCTGACATCTTAAATCAATCTAAGGCTAATTTATTATAATAATAGGTAAAGACAATATAAAAATGATTATTATAAATAATAAGGTGTATATTGTGAATTTTGTATCTTTTTTTTTAATCTTTATAATTTATTATTTATTTAGAAATCTTATTGAGAATCCTCAGATAATAGGCATGTATTTCTTTAACCGTTTGCGCATCAAAGTTGTCTAACTCTAATTTATTTAGTAATGTTTCATAAATAGGATATTTAAATGGATTTGCTATAGTAAAATAAGCGCAAATGAGAGCATTTATAACAATATCTAAATCATCCTTTAATTTGGTTGCAATAATTTCATCCTCATCAATAGATTTTTTTAACAAGAGGAATTGAACCTCCAAAAATTGTTTTAAAGCTATATTCTTACATTCAAATCTATTTTCTGAGTGATCTTGAAAAAGTTTGTAAAAATCTTCATAGGCTAATTCTTCATTGTTATTAAGTGCTTTTATCGTAGAACTTATCATATTAAAGTGATTTCTTAAAATATTTTCAACTTTTACGCCTTTAATATCTCTTATCAATTCATTACATAATTTAAGGTCTAAATTAACATTTTTATAAACTTTTTTTAAGGGCGCCTCATCCTCTTTTGCGACTTCTGGTGTTGGTTCTGCAATTTCTTCAACCTTCTCTTTTTCAACTGTTCCTTCTAATAAGGGAGATGACTCAACATTTATGTCTAAGATGTCTGCGATAATGTGGATCATTTTGTCGCGATTTTCGTCTTTATTTGCAACCATCGGATAGGTTTTTAATCCTAAAATATTTTCAATATTTTCAATCTTCATCGCACTATCGAGATCTTGCTTATTTCCGATGATAGCTATAAAAGCATATGGCGCTTCTTCATTCCTCAAATTTATAAAAAATCTACTTTTTTCAACATTTATAGGAGTGGAATCCGTTACTACTAATACTGCGGTGCTCCCTTTAATAAATCCCTTCCATAGATACTTGAATTGTTCCTGCCCTGCAAAATCAAATAATTGAAATTGTAGTTTCCCTATTTGAACAGTTGTCATATCTCCTGAAATTGTAGGTATATGCTGTAGTGGAATTTCATCCTCTTTAAGTAAATTCTTAATAGTTGTTTTTCCTACTCCGGAAAATCCAACAAGTGATATCTTGGAACTTATGCTACTATGCATTGAATCTATAATCGAATTAAGAGATTCTTTCAACGATAGATCAATCTCTTTTTGCTCATTACTTTCCGAGTATATCTTCAAAAATTCTTCTTTAAGATTATATAGAACTGGTCGAATTAATCTAAAATAATCATCCATTAATCCTGTTATAATTATAAAACTTAGATTTAATTGAAGTTCCATTGCATAAGAAACTCTATACTTATAATAATCAAAAAATCCAATTGGTTCCTCGGATTTTTTCCTTGCTTCTGATTTAATTTTAAATCGAAGATCTTCAACTTCATTCCTATTTAAAGCGTTTGCAAAAATTCGCTGATATATTATATCATCCCCTTTAATAACAAACACTTGGCGCAACATTTTTCTATTAACTTCTTTATTTGATTATTATGTTTTTAATTCGTAAAAAACTAATAAAAACCAATATTTATAAAGTTTGATAACTCAAAAAATTTAAATTAATATATTGGAATAGCACTATTCTTATTTACATGAAAAAATATAATATTAAAACTCTAGTTTTTGATTTGGGTGGCGTTTTCTTCACTAAAGGAACCATTCTAGCTATTGAGAAGATTATAGATATGTACGAGATTAAAAATAAAAACCGTCATTTATTAAGAACATTTTTTCGAGATGGTGATAAAAATGAAGGAAATTTAGTAAGGTTGGGATTAATTACAATGGATGAGTTCGAAGAAAAACTGATTTCAAAATTTAATTTAGCAGATGGGAATCATATACGCAATTTATGGTTTGGTTCATACGTCCCAAATTATAAAATGGAAGAGCTTATTATTGAATTAGGTAAAAAATATAGGTTAGTTGTATTTAGTGGCAATGTTAGAGAAAGAATCGAATTTCTTGAGAATAGGTATAATTTTGGGAAATTATTTGATGATTTTGTGTATAGTTTCGATTATCAAAAAAACAAAAATGATATAGAATTCTATAGAGAACTCTTAAATCACATTGAATGCGACCCATCAGAAGCAATTCTTATTGACGATGAAAGAAAGAGTGTTAAATACGGACAGTCAGTCGGGCTTAATACAATTGTCTATTTTTATACTGATCATTTAATAAATGAGTTAAAAAAATATGAAATAGAAATAGATCTTTAAAATTAAATAAACTGTTAATTTTTTAGGAAATATACTTGAGGTTATTAAAATGAAAGCGAATAACATAATAATTGTTCCAGAAACTCATTGGGATCGCGAATGGTATCTAACTTTTCAAGAATTCAGGGCTAGACTTGTTCTCATGATGGATAAATTATTAAATATTTTGAAAACGGACCCTGATTATAAAAATTTCACTTTAGACGGGCAAGTAATTCCATTAGAAGATTTCTTGGAGACAAGGCCAGAAAAGGAAGAAGAAATTAAGAAATATATAAAGGAAAAGCGACTTTCAATAGGACCGATGTATGTTTTACCGGACGAGTTTCTAATTAGTGGTGAATCGTTGATAAGGAATTTAATGATTGGGCATCAAATCGCAAGGAAATATGGCTCTGTTATGAAGGCGGGATACATTCCAGATCCTTTTGGGCATATCGCTCAATTACCCCAAGTTTTAAGTGGATTCGAAATACCTTCATGTCTTTTTATGAGAGGTTTTGGAAACGAATTTAAAGAGAAAAATCTAAATATGGAATTTATATGGAATGCTCCTGGAAATGCAGCATCAATTTTAGGTATTCATTTAATTGCATCATATGGGTCTGTGGCAGAATTAAATTTGAAAAAAAGAGAAGGGCAATATAAAATGGCTCTTAAAAAGATCAATAGAGTTGTTTCGAAATTGGAACAATATACGGCAACTCCATATGTATTACTCAACAGCGGTTCTGATCATCACGATGCAGTTCCGGACATTCCTACCATTGTTAAACAATGGAATGAACTTTATCCTAATAAATTCATGGAGCAAAACGATTTTGAATATTATATTAATAAGGTCTTGGAGACAAAACAAGATTTAAACTCTTTTCAAGGAGAACTTAGGGGAGGTAAATATAGTCCTTTACTTTCAGGAGTTTTTTCTGCCAGAATGTGGATAAAACAGAGAAATACTGCTATAGAATATTTATACGAAAAATATACTGAACCATTATCCTCTATTACTTGGGCCCTTGACAGATCTAAAACATTCGAGTATCCGAAAGCTTATATCCTTACTGGTTTAAAATGGTTGATTAAAAACCATCCGCATGATTCTATATGTGGTTGTAGCATTGATCAAGTTCATGATGAGATGAAAACTAGATTTGATTGGGCAGAACAAATAGGAAATGAAGTATTTAAGAACTCCTTTATCTATTTAAACGAGCTAATTAAATTTAAAGTAGAAAATAAAGATCAAACCGAGTTAATTATCTACAATCCTCTTCCATGGGAACGTGAAGATATTGTGAAATTTGATCTTGTTGGCTTAGGAACATCACGTATCAAAATTACCTCAGTTAATTTAAAGATATTAGATAATGACGGGAAAGAAATTGAATTTCAGTATTTTTCTTTAAAAGAGTTAACAAGATTTAATCGTGAATATGATACTAGATATCGTTTAACCTTTTTAGCTAAAGTCCCGGCTTGTGGGTACAAGGTTTATTATATAATTCCTCAAGAAGATGAAAAAAGATATAACGCGGATTCAGAGAACTTTAAATTAATCGATAATTCTATAGAAAATGAATTTTATAAGGTTACTATCAATGAAAAAGGTAAAATTGACGTATTTTATAAATTGAGTGGATTTAATTACGAGAATATCTGTCTATTTGAGGATGTCGGTGATTGGGGTGATGAATATGATTATTCAGGACCAGATGAAAATCAAATTGATTTAAAATTTTTAACAAAAGATGCTATAATTACTGAAATTTCTCATTTTTTAAACGGTCCTACCCATAAAACAATTAAAATTAACATGAACTTAAAATTACCTGTTTCTTTATCAAGAAATAGAGATAAAAGAGAGGAGGCTCGAGTTGATAACGATATCGTAATTTACATATCATTATATAAGGGAATTGATCGCATTGATTTTAAGATAGAATTAGAAAATAATAGTAAAGATCATCGTATTCGAGTCTTATTCCCTTCAAATATTAAATCAAGTAAAATCTATGCCGATGGACATTTCTATATCGTTCCTCGAAATGTGGAATTACCTAATAGTGAGGGATGGATCCAAAAAGCTTTACCTACAAATCATCAGAAAGATTTTGTGAGTGTTTGTGATGAAAAAACTTGCTTTGCTGTACTTAATAAGGGGTTACCAGAATATGAAGCAGTTAGAGAAAATGATGGAACTATAACTCTCGCAATAACCTTATTACGATGTATTGAATGGCTCTCGCGTGTGAGATTTGCCACGAGGGGGAGTATTGCGGGACCAGATATAAAAACCCCTGGTGCCCAATGCCTTGGAAAACACGAATTTGAATTTTCACTTGTCATTAAAGAAAAAGGCTTAAGCCCTTTAACTTCAGAGATCCATGTCAAAGGAAAAGAATTCAATAATCCTTTACAACCGATATTTATTTCGCTTATAAAACAAACACCACTACGATTCTCTGACGTTCATATTTTAAATAATGGACTCTTAACATATTTCCAACAACCATATGTTAAAAACGTAGAATCTTATTTACCCCCTGAATTAAGCTTTCTTGAAATCGATAATAAAAATATTCAGTTGAGCGCTCTGAAAAAATCAGAAGTAGGTAATTCATTAATTGTTAGGTGTTATAATTTATCGTCTAGTGCTGAGAAAACTTCTCTAAGGTTTTATCAAGGAATCATGATTAAAAGCGCAATACTCGTTAATTTGTTAGAAGAAAAGCCTATTAATGAAATTAAGGCAAACTTAGATTTACTTGACGAAAATACCATAGAACTAAGTTTAAACCCGCATGTGATTGCTACAATCAAAATAGAATTCGAATTAAGATCAATTTAAAATTTGATTTATTTTTGAATCTTTAATAACACTTAATTAGTCTACAAACTATTTTTATTATTTTTTTAGCAACTTAAGCAACAATGCTTTTTGTAAGTGGAGTCTATTTTCTGCTTGTTGAAATACGATTGAATTATTTGAATCTAACACATCGTCCGTGATCTCAATTCCTCTATGTGCAGGCAAACAATGCATTATTACTGGGTTTTTAATAGCGTAGTTTAGTAATTCTTTATTTATTTGGAATTTTGGCAAAAATATTTTTAATCTTTTCTCAGTCTCTTCTTCTTGGCCCATAGATACGAATGTATCAGTATATACAACGTCAGCTTCCTTTATAGCTTCTTTTGGATCATTATAAATATGGAAAAATTGAGTTTTTTTTTCTTTTTCTAACCAATCCATCACCTCTTGATGAGGTCTATATTTTTCCGGAGTTGCGACTAAAATAGGGATATTTAACTTTACACATCCGATCATTAAGGAGTTGCACACATTGTTACCGTCCCCCACCCATGTTACTTTAATATTCTCAAAACTGCCAAATTTTTCACGAATTGTCATCAAATCTGATAAAATTTGACATGGATGGTATATATCAGATAAACCATTAACGACTGGAACACTTGAAGCATCTCTCATAACTTCAAGGCTCTTATGTTCGTTAACCCGAGCCATAATTAAATCTACATAACAACTAATACTTTTTATCTCATCTTTTAATGCCCCTAAATGGAGATTTGTTGTTCGCCAGTCTATATAAAGAGCGTTTCCTCCCAGTTGATACATGCCACTTTCAAAAGAGATTCTTGTTCGTGTGGATGTTTTCTGGAACAATAAAGCTATGCTTTTTCCATTTAGCTTGGAAGAATATTTATTTGGACTTTTTTTCACATCGTCAGCTAAATCTAATAAATCTAATATTTCTTTATCGGTTAAGTCTTTAATTGTTAATAAGTCGGGCATAGAATTGGTGAATTTTTTTTTAAAACTCTTCTCTTTTTTTCCAATTATTAACCACAAACAGCATAATCAGCAAACTGATGATATATATAATTAGAAATAAACTCCATAAAATCATTAATTCATTTTTTTTTTCTATAAAAGCTCTAATAATTCTATAAATAAAATATATACTTAAGAGCCACAATAATTGCATTCTTAGGGTTAATTTGTCCATAGTATTCTAAAAATTTTTTTTAAACAGGTATTGTTTAAAGGTATAAAGTAAGTTTTTTTAAATTATTTTCGTTAAGAAATATTTAAAAATTAATTAAAGAGGATAATTAAAACTAAGCATTTAAAGCAATTTCTTGTAAAAGAATACGTTTAATAATTATTTTTTCACTTCTTTTGATTTGATCTTGAGATGCGACTATTTCATTGATAAAAAGGTCATCTCTAAAAGAATGGCTTTTAACTTTTACTAACATCATTATTAACAAATTTATAAAACGTTTTCCTTGATTATAATTCAGATCTTTTCAATTATAAATTTTAGGGTTATAAATTATATAACTCTTTTTTTTTTTCAAAAAAAGGATTTTTGTAGAAAATTCTGAAGATTTTTTTTAAATTATTCTAATATATTATTTAAAATTAAAAGTATATAAGAAGATTAGATAATAATATTAAATTGAGAAGATGTCAAAAGAAGATTCATTACCTCCAAATTGTTTCGTCTGTAATAAGAATTTTGAAGCATCTCTAGATGAATTACATTATTGCATATGCGATATTGCTATTTGCTCTCGATGTATAAATTCAGTCAAGAAAAGCGAAAATTCGTGGGTGTGCCCCAAATGCTCTAATGAAAATGATGTAGAAAAAAGTATGTTATTCCGAAAGAGCTAGCCCCTAAATTTTCTACTCTCCTCATTTTTAATAGGAAAATAAAATTATCATTCTACCAATGATGAAAATAAGAAATATGATTCCAAATGAAATAATCGTGGAAGGCTGAGGTTTATATGACAAAAGTCATTTCAAAAGTTTTAGAAATAGAGAATTGTAATAAAGATATTGTTTTAAAGGCTATTTACAATCCAAAGTTTTGGGAAGAAATTAGCCCCGTTGATAAGATTGAAGCAAGCTTCCCTTCTCCAAATGTTTTGCATACTGATATTGTTGATATGATAAAAGTTGTTAATATTGCTATAGAAATGGAAGGAGAACTGGTTTTAGTCGATAAGGGAGAAGAACAAGGAAAAGGGCACTTAATAGAATTTAATGTTCGAAACAACAAAGATGTAACGGATTTAGAGGGTAATATAAGGGTAAAGGCACTTTCACCTAGTAAATCTAAGATCGGAATATTTATCCATGACTTTAAATTAAGTAGTAATTTTCTTAGTCTTTTTGGGAGCGCTACTGAATTAATTTTAAGAACAAAGATAACTGGTATTTTAAGGAATATTGAAAAATATTGTAAAACAAAAGATTTGAAGAATTTTTTATAACCATTATCCAAAAGGATTTCAAGATAGTTATTTGGAAATCAATAATTGAATTTCCAAGAACTATTATGGAACTAAGGGGTTTAAAAAAATTAATATTATTAAAATGTCTTAATATAATTAATGAACATCTGGATAATTGATATTAACAGCGGTACTACACTTCTTTATAAAGCTTTTATAAATTTACATATTGACGAAGATCTTGTCGCTGGATTATTAACAGCGTTGAATTCTCTTGCAGCATTTGAATTCAAGCAAGGTATCGAAGCAATCCTTATGTCTGGATATATTTGGGTTTATGTTGAAGATAGAGAAGTTGATTTACTATTTATTGCTGCAGCAAATAAAGATGAAAAAGCGGAAATGCTTAGAGCTCGATTGAACATTATAAAACAAGCTTTTATTCAAGAATATGTAAAAGATAAAGATCAATGGGAGAAAACTTGGACTGGAAACATTACTATATTTAAACCGTTTAAAGATACAATCAACGAATATTATCAAAACTGGCTTGCGGCTGAAAGCGTTACGACAATTGCAGAATTTTATGATATTTTAGGAATTTTTCAGCAATTACTTTTTGATCTATTAGGAATAGTGCAAAATCGACTAAATGTACTTTCAAAAGAAAATATTTTCGCAAAAATTGAAATTATGTTCGAAAATTATTTTGCTAATGAGTATGTAAAAAATAATACTGAATTAAGCAAAATTTCTTTTTCCAGAGAAGCAGGGATTAATATAATTACTATCAATCCCAATAACTGTGATATGCTTGTTTTGGAAAAACAGATTATAAATTTAATGAGAAGAATTGTAAAAACAATTAGAGAAGAGGTAGGTTTTCAAGAAAGTCTAAATTATTTTGTCCAAGAAGGCCTGTTTGATTATATTTTAAATAACATATCACTATTAAATCAGCTTAATTTAGACACATTCTTATTAAAACTGTTTCTGCAAGAGTAATTAAATATGAACCCCGCCCTTCTTTTATTTGTTTTCATAATTTTTGTTTTAATGATTGTAAGCTATTCCTTAAAAGATCTTGATTTTGTTGCAATCTCGCTTATTCTTATGTTTATCTGTGGGGCTGTTACAGGAATTATAAGAGGTATTGGAATAGAAGGCTTTATTATGTTTGTTGAATGGGAGGCTATAATCATCATATTAAGCATGAGTATAATAACCAAAATCGCGCAAGATTCTAACATTTTAGAATATGTTGCGGTTAAGCTCTTCAAAATTTCGAAAGGCAATCAAAGGACTTTTTTCTGGCTTCTATGTATCATTACAACCCTTCTGGCGTCTATCATTAGCGATGTTGTAGTTGTTCTAATTTTAGCTCCTATTGTGATTCGACTTTGTAATTTCTTGAAAATAAGAGCAGGGACTTATTTAATGGGTATGACGATATGTATAAACATTGGATCGATAATTACACCTTTCTCGTCTGGAGAAAATATTATTATTTCTACAGCATTTGGATTAAATACACTTTATTTTATACAGTTTTATTGGATTTTTTCTTTTGGTTTATTATTTCTAACAATCTTTCTCATAGATAGATTTATCTTAAGTAAGGAACCAAAAATTGAAGACATGCAAAAAAAATTTGTGTTAGAATTAATTAACACAGATGTTATGATTAAAAATAAGAGAATGTTTTACATTAATTCAATAATAATAATAATTACTATTGTTTTATTTGCTGTGCTGCCTTTACTTTATTTAACCGCAGCTATTTCTGCTTTAGTACTTGTTCTTATAAATAAGAAATTCACTAAAAAAGAAATGAGTGGGCTTCTAAAAGATATTGAGTGGCCGATTATTTTCTTTTTTATTGCGTTATATGTTGTTATTGGCTGTTTAATTGAAGCGGGGTTTAGAGATTTAATCATGATGTTTAAATTTAAAGAGTATAATGTTTTTTTGGTTTGTTTGGTCATCCTTATAGTGGTTAGTTTGTTATCTGGACTCGTGGCAAACACCCCAACTGCATTAATTTTCATACCAATTATAGATACATTAATCCTATTGGGATTTCCACCCATTCCGCTTTTGTTTGCATTAATTATTGGAGTGAATCTCGGCGGTAATTTTTTACCTCAAGGAGCGGCTTGTGATATGATGACGTTAAAGATCGCCCAAGATTCAGGAGTAGAAAACTTTAGCTTTAAACGCTTGTTAAAAACAGGAGCCGTTTTTGCATTCATCCATCTTGCAGTCGCAATTTTATATTTATTTATTCTAGTTCTTATATTTGGATAAATAATAGAAGGATAAAAAAAAATTTTTAAAATTTTAAAATCTCATTTCTCACAGTTATAATTGCTTATAAATGTAAATCCGCAATACAATGATAATTGGATCCAATATAACTAAAAATAATAAAAACGCATTAAAGCTAAGTATTAGCAAAATAGTACCTATAATCGCTCCGATAAGGGGAAATATGATACTTAAAATTCCAATAATTTTATTCTCGCTTTTCAATTGAACTAAAATTCCTAAACATGCATAAATAATACCGAAAAGGAGCATCCCCATACCTTCAAAAGTCATCCCATAAATTAATGGCGCAATTAAATGTAAAATCCCAGTTAATACTAACAAAATTACAGATATTAAATTTATTTTTTCCTGAGTTTCCATTTTTACATCATTTTTTATTTGATTATACAAAATAGATTTCTAAGAAAATAGGTTTTTTTGAAAATTTAATTTTTATTGTATTCTATTAATTTAATAAAAATAAGAAATTTCTTTTTTTTTAAAATTTTATTCAAATATAATAATTAAATTTTTACTCAAGGTGATTATATGACTCACATATCAGAGTTATTTAAATTAGATGGAAAAGTTGCTCTTGTTACCGGTGGCGGGAGAGGATTGGGATATTTTTCCGCGGAAGGGATGGCCGAAGCAGGGGCGGATGTGGCTATTTGTGGAAGAGATATCACCGGGAAGTTAGATAATGCTGTTGATAAATTAAAAAAAACTGGACGAGATTGTATATCAATTAAGTGTGATGTAACAAAAGAGGATGAAGTAAAGCAGATGGCAAAAAAAATGAAAGATTACTATGGTAAATGCGACATTCTTGTAAATAATGCCGGAAAAGGCGAAATAGCACCGTCTAAAAATTATAGTTTAAAACGTTGGAATAATATGATTAATACAAATATAACAGGGACCTTCTTATGTTGTCGAGAGATAGGAAAAATGATGATAAAACAGAAAAACGGAAATATTATCAACTTTTCTAGTGAAAATGGACAAGTAGGATTTTCACTTGGTATGACGGCCTATGCTACAACCAAAATAGGTATTGTTGGTCTAACGAGATCATTAGCAGTTGAATGGGGGAAGTATAACATTAGAGTTAATGCCATCCTCCCAGGTAACATGGAAGAAGGTATGATGGAGTACCTTCAAGATAAAGAGAGTTCAATGTATAAAACGGTTGGAGTTCCTTTTCTAGATTTAACTCCAATACGAAGATTTGGTAAAGGAGATGATATTAAAGGAACGATTGTTTTTCTAGCATCAAAGGCAAGTAGTTATATTTCAGGGGCAAAAATCGTAGTTGATGGGGGGTTCACTATTAATGCTGGGATTTAGATTCTATAATATCATTTTTCATTAATTGGTATCCGAAAATATTCTTTACGCAATACTCCTTTTTATTTTCATTATTATCCTATTAATTATTAGTGTTTTTTTAAATATCTTTTTTTTTCGAAGAAATCTTTTTATACAATTATGTCCCTTTTAATTAATATGAGAAATCCTAACAAAAATTATGATTTAATAGTTGTTGGAGCAGGTGCAGCGGGTTGTTTATTCAGCCGTAATTTAGCCCGAGCGGATTATTCGGTATGTTTGGTTGAGAAAAGCGATCGCAATGCATTAAGTCATGACTGGTGGGATGTTGTTGCGACTTATATTTTTGATAAGGTTGATATAAATCATCCTGAATCTGACGAATTATTTAAAGTAGGGAACTTTATTTTCTGCTCACCTTTGGATTCGATACAGGTTAAGATTCCTCCATTTGAAGAAACTTACAACATAGACCGCCGTAAATTTACCACTCGTGTATTGAATGAGGCGATAGAAAATGGAGTTAATTTTTATGATAATGTAAATGTAATTGGACCAATTGTTAATGAGGAAACACATACAATAATCGGTGTAAAACTTGATAATTCAAAAACTATTAAAGCAAAGTTGATAGTGGATTGTTCTGGATATGAGGGCGTCATTCGTTCTAATATTCCTTTTGAGACGGATTTTGATAAAAATATCCGAAGGGAAGATACTTCTATAATATACAGAGAAATTAGGAAGAAATTACCATCAGTATCAGATTCACATGAAATTGTTTTCGTTGGTAAAAATCAGGGAATTTCCTGGGTTTCATTTCACCAAGACAATTATGTAGATTTCCTTGGAGGACATACCGATTTATCATCAATAAAAATTTCTCCAAAAGAAATGGTTTACGAGTTGATTGAAAAATACAAGAATAAGTGTGGAACTGAAATTGTTATGGGAGGGTATGAAGCCCCTATCCCCTTGCGTAGAGCTCTTGATTCTTTTGTTGATAATGGTCTTCTAATTATAGGGGATGCTGCTTGTCAAGTTGATCCCAGTACTGGATCAGGTATTGCTAGTTCATTATATGCTGCCAATATTGCTTCGAATGTTGCACTTAATGCGCTTGAAATTGATTCTACTAAAAAAGAAGATCTATGGTCTTACAATGTTGAATATCACCGCTCAGAACTTAACCAAGAATACTCTTCTAGTGATATTGCAATAAAAAATTTTTTTAATCTATCAGAAGAGGAAGTAGAATATATGTTTGCAAATGATATTATGGATTTACGTGGAGTTTGGGGGTCGGGTGATAGAGCTAAAATTATAAAGAAAGAAAAATATAGACCGAAAATTTCAGTAAGATCTAAGATTTTAGCTCATTTAGCTAGATTTGCAGAAACTGACAGTAAAATAGAAGAAATGAAAGAATTTTGTAGGGAATACCCTGAGGAATACAATCCTGAAACTTTTAATGCATGGCGCGAGAAGATGAATAATTGCTACATAGTAAGGTACGATTCAGAGGAACCACCTGAATCTGAATTAATAATATCCTAAGTTTTTTCCCGATCTTTCTCTGTGGTTGATCCCATTTTTGTGGGAATGTCCTTTTTATATTTAAAGGTTGCGAAGATTAATAAATGTGAATTTTCTTAGAAATATTAACAATTTGTATTCAGTCCATAAGAAAGAAATCTAATAGATTTTGAATTTATTTAATTCAATAATTAATTCAAATTTTAGAATCCCTTTCTACTAATAAAAAAAAAAAGAAGTGAAATATAAAAAATGACAAATATAGAGACTATTAAGAAATTCGCTACAAAAGTCTTAGCAAGTGAAAGTATAGAAATTGGAGTTCCTTTAGTACTAGAAGAAATCACCTTCATTCCTATAATCAAGCATGAAATTCCACGAGATGAACGAGATTATCTTTCGTTATCCGAAGCGCTTGAGGAAGGTGCTTGTAAAATAACTGATAAAGGAACTGAAGTAGCACATATTCTCTTTGAAAATATTAGTGAGTTTCCGATTTTAATCGAAGAAGGAGAGATTTTTAAAGGTCAAGGAACTCAAGATCGAATGTGTGTTGGAACCATAAAAGTGGAACCAATGAAAACAGTAGAAATCCCTGTGAAATGTGTACATGCTCCTCATCACTTATCATCGGGAGCTGATTTTAGATATGGTGGAAAAGCAGGACGAGGTATGTTAAAGGAACTTCGGTCATTAAAGTTTTCACATGCTGTAAATAAAGCTCCTGCTTCAACAATAGACCAAATGCGTGTATGGGATCAAGTTCATTATGAAAATGCTATGGCAGATGTTGCTGACAATACAAAATATACCGAAAATGTTGAAAAGCGCCGGGAAAGAGCAGAAAAAATAGGTAAAAAATTGAAATTCCCAACAAATACAGTCGGAGTTGTAGTAGTTAATCCAGAAGGTGATGTAAAAGGATTAGAAATCCATCGAACTCCACATAATTTCAAAGTTCGAAAAGATGGAATACTTGAATCCATAGAAGCAAACATCTCATGGGAAAAAAAAGGCAAGGGACCTTATAAAAAACCAAAGGAAAAAGTCCGGGGTATATTTGAAAAACTTACAAAACTTAAGGAAAACAAAGATGCTCAGAACCAAGTAGAAATTGACGGAACTGTAATCAATATGGATGAGATCACAGGTGAAGCTTATACAACAACATTTTATTCTAATTTTTGTCCCAAATGTAATGAAACTAAACCCCGTCAAAAAGTATGCCCAAATTGTGGTGCAATAGAAGAAGAAAATGATGATCTTGCGTATATGAGTTTGATGTAATTAATTATGGCACTTTATAGTGAAGTAAAAATTTTTCTTTTTTTTAATAAGTTTAAATAAAAAAAAAATTAAAAAATTTGTTTATTCTTTTTGTTTTCTAACTATGTAGGGGTAAGTATCAATGAGTTCAAAAGTATCGGGATAATCTAACTTCCATCCACGGTTGTTAAGAATTTTCTTCTTAATTCTTTGTCTGTGTAATACCTTTCTACTAATTCTATCTCGAGGGTATTTACCCTTTTTTTTTCTTTGTTTTCTACTTACAAGAGACATGCTATTCCAGCATTGGAATTAGCCACCTCAATTTTTATTTTTTTAATCTACCCATTTAACTCCGTTGAAAATTTGATTACCAGAAATGGCTGAACTTCTTGCTTCATTATTCCTTACTACTCTGAACCATCCATGTAATTTTAAAGTCTTATGTTCAATGTGAGAAATTTTTTCAGTAGCAAATTGATCTCCTCTTATATTAATTAATAGATCAGCAATATGGGAGTTTTTTCCTCTCCAAGAGTTGATTCCTAATTGCATTTTCTTTTCAATTAAATTTGAATTATCTTCAATAATCATAATTTCTGCAGGTGTGGCTGGGATAAAAAACCATTCCCCTTGTCTTTTTATCCTATTGGTATCTTTTTCATTTTCTAAGACTGCATCAGGTTTCAACACCTTATGAGCATCTTTAATTTTATTAACGACTCCTAAGTTTTTTGGTAATTCTGCGATAAATAAATGCGATTCATCCATTCCCATTAAGTATTTTCTAAGAAAACCAGAGTTTTTCCGAGTAACATATTTCCAATCATGCTTTTTTCCATCCCAAATTCTAGCTCTATATTCCCTTTCAGGTTCATTAACAAGTAAAATGACTTGCTGATTCTTAGAATCTGTGTCAATAACTCTGATATCATTTTCTGGGTGTCCATAGTAAATTCTAAAATATTCTCTTTTTCTTCCGTTTTTACCCCGAGTGTCAATTGTCATTTGAAAAATATCGTTATTATTAACAGACAAAGTCATAGAACTTAGGGGTTCCTTTTCAATTTTTGCAGGCACTCTTGCCCTGTCAAACCATTTCTTTAAATCTTGCATTAATAAAGAAAAGCCATTCTAACTATTTAAATATTTCTAGCCTTACTCTAATTTGCTTAATCCCAAATCTGACTAATATTATTTATAATTACCTTACATAAATATACTTAGCAAGCTTTCACCATATGGAATTAAGTAAAATATATAGCAGGTAAAAAACCGTATGATATCCTCAAACGGATTACTGATTGAAGCTTAATTTTTTCCTTAGTAGCCTTCATGGGCTACAGATGCGTTACCTTTTCCGACATCTATAGTTCGCTTCTTTCATGATAATAGGTGAGAAAAAAAACGATTTTGTTATATTTAAGAATAATAATATCCTATTTAAATGATTTGGAAGAACTGGGTAAATCTTCCCACTAATATGGGAACAATCATATTGAAAATATAATTAGTTTGGAATTATACTCTGTTGGTGTATTTATCAAACCATTCATTGAATATTTCATGCCGTTTGAACTTTTCAATGTCGAAATTTTTTCCTACAATCATTAAATTTCTAAGGGAAGCTAATAGAGCAGTAAAAAAAGCTTCATCCATTATATGAAACTCAATAATGTGTTTATCATTATCAACAAGAGCAAATTTGTAGTCATTTAGATCTAATTTCTCAGATTTGAAATGCTCATACTCCTTCACACTAAAATCTAATTCAAATAAGACTTGTTTTTTAAATTCAGTAAGATTATCATTTTTGAATGATCCTGATACAAATAGATTAAAAAATCCCATTTGATATCCTTGGTCGTCATTAATAGGTTTAATTTGTTCTTCTGCTTTCTCAATAAAGATATATTCGACAGTTATATCTGGGTCTATAATATTATCCTGAATTTCTTCTTCATCAGGCATGAGTACTTTTTCTCATTTTTTCTATATACTCTAATGACTGGTGTCTAAAATAAGTATTGTAAAGTTCAGCATATTTTCCGCCTTTTGCCATAAGCTCATCATGGTTTCCTTGTTCAACAATTTTTCCATGATCTAAAACAATAATCCTATCGACATGGCGAACTGTCCAAAGACGATGTGCAATAATAATAGATGTTCGCCCCTTAATTGTCTTTTCAAGGGCGTCTTGTATTCGCGTCTCGGTAAAGGGATCTACACTAGCCGTAGCTTCGTCTAAAATGAGAATTGAAGGATTCTCGAGTAAAGTTCGGGCAAAAACGACTAATTGACGTTGTCCCATTGAAAGTTGATTCCCTCTTTCTCCAACTTTCGTAATTAATCCTTTTGATAACTCCCCAACCCAACCATAACCACTTGTTTGATTCAATGCCTCAATAATATCTTCTCTAGTTGCGTTATTAAAACCGTATCTAATATTACTTTTAATTGTACCAGACCATAAGAATGGTATTTGAGGTATAATTCCTATTTGTTTTCGGTATTCGCTAAGATCAAAATCTCTAATTGATGTTCCATCAATTAAAATGTTGCCACCTTGAAATTCATAAAATCGAGCCAACAATTTAGCTAAAGAAGATTTACCTGCCCCTGTGTGACCAACAATAGCCAAAGATTCACCTGGTTGTATAGTTAGAGAAAAATTATCGAAAACTCTTTTTTCATCTTCATATTGAAATGTTAAATTCCTAAACTCAATTTTACCTTTGAACTTTTCTGGTTTTATATCGTTATTTTGAATAACAACTGGAGGAGTATCAATTAAAGCAAAAATTCTTTCTGAGGCTGCTAATCCTGCTTGAAGTTGGGGCCAAAATGCGGCAATCACTAATAGAGGAAAGAATAACATCTGAAGACTTTGTAGAAATAGGTATAACTCTCCCACACTTATTTGCCCTCCAATAACGTATATGCCTCCAAAATAAACAATTAAAGCTAAAAGAACTCCCATTATAACACCAAGGGAAGGAAAAATTGTATATAAAACAAATCCTTTCTTTAAGTTAACATTGTAAGATTGATTATTGACATCGTTAAACTTTTCATAAAGTTTCCTTTCCTGTCGAAAAGTTTTTGCTATTTGAATCCCGCTAAAACTTTCTTTGACATACGCATTAACAGATGCTAATGCTCTTTGACCTAAAAGAGTCTTATGTCTAGCTATCTTCCTAAATAATAATGCTACGATAAAAAAGAGCGGAATTGAGATCATAAAAATGATAGCTAAAAACATATTAATTAAGCACATAACTATTAACAATATTGCCATAATAAAGAGAGATGAGACAACCTGCATTGTTAGATCAACAGTTTGACCAAAATCTCGACTGTCTGTGTTCATTCGGCTGACAATTTTTCCAATTGGATTCCTATCAAAAAATGATAGATCATGGTTTAATACAGACTTATTTGCATCTCTTCGTAAATCTAAAACAACATTTCCAACTACTCTAGCAGTATATTTCTGCCGAAAATAGTTAAACCCCCAGCTTAAAAGATTTAAAATAAAAATTAATAGAATGACTATAATCAAATATAAAAGATCTCTATTAGTTTCTAAATTGGTTATAGCAATTGAGACCAAAATTGGTATCAAAGCATATGTAAAAGCTGAGATTATCAAAAAAAATATAACTATGCTCATTTCTCGCCTATACGGATGAAAATAAGAAAATATCCGATTTACTAAATATTTATCTTCATACTTTCGGTCATATTCTTCTGCTTCAAGACCGGCCAACATTACAATTTCTCCTCACATTGTTTTAATAAATAATCTAAATCTACATCGAATTTTTTAACAAAAATTTTCCTATATTCTTCTGATGTTCTAAGCAATTCTTCGTGAGTACCTTTGGCTACAATTTCTCCTTGTTTTAATACTAAAATTAAATCAGCCCATCTTATTTGACTTAAACGATGAGTAATTAAAATTGTTGTTCTGTCTTTTAGTATGTTTCGAATAGCTTTTTGAATTTTATCCTCAGTTGCCGAATCAATTGCAGATGTTGAATCATCCAATATTAGAATTCGAGGATCACTAAGAAATGCACGGGCTATTGCAATTCTCTGTCTTTCGCCACCACTAAGCTGAACACCTCGTTCTCCAACCTCTGAATTGTATCCATTTGGTAATTTAGAGATAAACTCATGTGCTTGAGCTTGCTTAGCAACCATTTCAACATCTTCAATTGAACTCGTTCTTCCAAATGTAATATTTTCGAAAATGGTTGTAGAAAATAAAAATACATCTTGTTCAATATATGAGATTTGGCTTCTTAAAGAGTTTAATGCCATATTGCGCACATCTATATTATCTATAAGTATTCTACCCTCATTCACATCGTATAAGCGGGAAATTAATTTAGTTAAAGTGGTTTTACCTGATCCGGTTGTACCCACAATCGCAATTGTCTGTCCAGGTTTCACTTCAAAAGATAAATTTTTTAATATTGGTTGAGAACGTTTGGAGTAAGCAAAAGAAACATTTTCAAATTTAATATTACCCTCAAATATCTTTTCACTACCCTCAAGGTTTTCGTCAATTTCAGTTTCTTGATTCATAAAATTAAGCAATCTTTGAGCGCCTGAAACAGCCAAACGAATAATAGCAAATACAAATATAGAAATAAATGTGGGAAAACGCAATAAAGAAATTAATCCAACATACGCGATGATTTGTCCAATATTCATAAAACCTTGATAATATAGATAAATTGCATGAGTCAACCCAAATGTAACAGATAATGCCAAAAATAAGAGTGGTAGGTATTTTGCTTGAATATGTCCTTGCTTAATAAAAGCATCCCTATAATTCATTGCTTTATCAAGATATTTCTTCATCTCAGCCAATTCTTGAGTGCTACTTTTCACAACTTCTATACCGTTTAGAGTTTCAGTCAGAGTTGCATTCATTCGACCAAATTCAAATCTCAATATACCAGTTACTGGTGTAATTTTATGAATATAAGATCTTAACGCAAATAAGAAGAATATTACAAAAATCAATGGAGCTAAAAGCAATTGGGGAGGAAAAAATAATGCTATATATATTAAAGGCACAACTAATGAAGTAAAAGATTCTATTATAAGTGATAATGCGGGACTAATCATGAAATTAAGCATTCGGACATCATCTGTGGCACGTGCCATAACTTCTCCAATTTTTTGCTGATCATGAAAAGATTGGCTTTTTCCCAGAAGATTGGTAAAAAATTCCCTACGAACATCTCTTTCTAATCGTTGAGCCAAAATCTCTCTTACCAGATAATTAAAAAGTCTTAAAATAGGAACGCTTATACCTAATATTAAAATTATAATAATGTAAAATATAAAATTTGAATCATTACCATCCATTAATTCAGAAATCGTCATACCTAGGACAATTAATGAAGCTGAATTTAAATTTGCAGCAACGATTGTAGTAAATAAAACGAAAAAAATAAAAAATTTGTTATTTTTATGAAATAAATGCGCTAAAATCCACGGACGCGTCCCTTTATGGCGAGTTTTTATAAAACGATCTATTTCTGGAGAAAATTCAACAGTTTGGTTAATAGAAGATCTATTTTTTTTTATTAAATGGGTTTTTTTTTTCCTGTTATCCATAATATGTTAATTTAAAATATTATCGAGAATTTCAGTATTCTTATTTAGAAATATAAATTAATCAATTCCAATTATTTATAGTATTTTTTCTGAAATTAGAAAAAAAAATTAGATAAAAAATTTAACGGGAAAGTAAATAATAATAGAAAGTATTGCTGATACAGGGAAAGTTAAAATCCAAACCAATATGATCTTCCATAAGCCTTTTTTCATCGGGGTTCTGCTTGCTTTCGCTAATCCTACTAAGGATGCAACTAGCATGTGAGATCCTGATAGTGGTATTTTTTGAATGGTTCCAATTAACATTATTGCTGCTGTTGGTAGCTGCGCCGCAAATGCTGTGGAAGGTCTAAGTTCTGTCATTTCTCCTAAATTCTTAATAACTACCCTCCCTAAAACAACAAGTCCACAGCCTAAACTCAAACCAGTAATTATCAGGAGAAAACCAACATCAACTTTACCTACACCCACCACGATTCCTACCGCATTGGAACAATCATTTCCCGATCTTGAAAAAGCGGTAATACAAATTGCAATTAAGATGATGATGGCAAATTTTTTCTCATACCCTTCATAGTCTTGAAATCCATTAAGCCGATTTTCTTTAAATTTATACATAATTTTATAAGCAAAATATGTACCAAAAAATCCTACAATAGGAGATAAAATCCACCACATTGCCAAGTAGAGAATCATTCCCCAATTTAATCCGGTAATTCCCCATAGAAAAATTCCAATCCCTATGATACTTCCGATTGTAGCATGAGTTGTGGAGATCGGAAGCCCTAAAGCAGATGCAAGAATCAACCAGATGGCTGTTGAAATCAAAACAGTCATAACAATTACTTGGGTAACCTCAATGTTACTCGCAAGAATACTATTCCCAACCGTTTTTGCAACTCCTTCGCCTAATAATAATGCCCCCGCAAATGCAAGTATAACAGCAAATAAAAGGACTTCTTTCATCGTTAGAATCTTGGAACCGTATATCACAGAAAAAGTTTCATCATTCCCACCGATTCCTACTGCGATCACTACTGCTATAATAAGGAAAATGATGATAATGATTGTAAATTCCAATTTATTCACCTGAATTATTTACCGGGATACTTAATAATTAATCCTCTTAAAAAATCTGAAATCTCTTCAGCCCCAGATATTACATCAAAAATTAATGTAACTATTTTCCATGTTAAGCTTATTCGCAATGGTTCGTCCTTTTTCTGGAAAATAATATGAAGAATTTTAAATTTCAAATCAAATGCTTGTCTTTTCCATTTTTCAACTTCAAAAGTTATCTCATAAGCCCCGCTAAAACTGGTTTCCATAAGTAATGTGCAATTTAGAAGTTGATTTACAGTCTCCAAATATAATTTGTTTAATTGGTTCATCTCGTCTCTAATATCCTCATAAAATTCGAACGGAAAAACTTGGATATATCTGGCTATGATCTCAGACATATCCATAATATTATCTAAAGAAGTTATTATTTTATATCTGTCTTCAATCAAAAAAGGAAGCGCTCTTTTATCCTTAAATAAAACCTCTATATATTTCTCTTTAATCCTATCGCAATGCTTTTCGCATAATATTATTTCTTGAAATTTTTCCCCTACTTTATCTAACCTATTTTCGATAAAATCGCTCATATAATTGAATAGCCTTTCGGCGCCATTTCGTATTTCTTCTTGAAATTCTTTATTAATTTGGCTTATATTTTCCCTTTCTTTTTTCAATTTCATTCATTAATCACTATATCTCTCAAAAACAGCTTTTTAATATTATTTCTTTAAAGTGTAATTTTATTAAGAATTAGTAAAATAAATATTATACTTTATTGGAACCCTTGTTAAAAATAAAAAAATTATCCATTTAAAAATTTTTAATTATAATTTATCATTTCACTATGTAAAAATAATAATTGGATATATAATATATGTATAAATATAGCGTTTCAATTTTAGGAACTGGTTTTATTGGATTATGTTCCGCAGCATGCTTTGCCCTAAAAGATATAAAAGTTATAGCTTCTACACATAATGAAAAAAAAGCTGCCATAATAAATGATTACAGATCTCCTTTTTTTGAAGAAGGATTAGCTGAAATGCTGTCTGAAGTAAAGGAGCAAAAGCCAGAACTTCTTAAATGTTTGACTGATCCTGTTCAGGCTGTTGTAGACACAGATATTATGATGATTACACAGGGAACACCGATGCGACCAGATAAATCGATCAATTTAGGTTTTATCGAAAGTACTGCTAAAGAGATTGGTGAAGCTTTGAAAAAAAGTGATAAATACCGTTTAATTGTTGTGAGATCGACTGTAGTACCGGGGACAACTAGGAATCTAGTAGGTAAAACTATAACAGAAGTTTCAGGAAAAGAACCAGGAAAAGATTTTGGGCTATGTATGCAACCTGAGTTCTTAGCAGAGGGACGATCCATTGAAGATACTCTTAAACCTGACCGTATAGTTCTTGGTTCAATAGACGAGAAAAGCGGAGCGATGCTTCAAGAATTTTATGAATACTTCTATGGAGAACATCTCAAAAATTGCCCAATCAAGCGAATGAATTTGGAAAGTGCTGAACTCGTAAAATATGGAAATAATTGCTTGTTATCCACAAAAATATCATATGCTAATGAATTTGCTAACTTGGCTGAACTTGTCCCTAATGTTGATGTTGTTCAAGTGATGGAAGGGGTAGGTTTAGATTATAGAATTAATCATAGATTCTTAGGTGCGGGAGTAGGTTTTGGAGGGGCGTGTTTCCACAAAGATGTTAACGCTATTACGAAATGGTCGAGATCGAAAGGGTATATTTCCAAATTATTAGAAGCAGTTTTAGAAATAAATGATCTGAGAGCTATCCGTATTTTAGATATTGCAGAAGGATTAATCGGTAAATTAGAAGGTAAAAAAATCACATTACTTGGTCTTTCCTTTAAACCGGGTACTGACGATATGAGGGAAGCTCCGAGCATAAGGGTAATAGATGAATTATTAAGAAGAAATGTCACCGATATAGTGGGATATGATCCTAAATCTAAAAACTCCGCAAAAGAAGCCATTGGAGATAAAATTAAATATGCTGAGTCCATTGAAGAAGCATTGAAAGATTCGGAATGCGCACTTTTGATAACTGATTGGAATGAATTTAAGAAATTAACACCAGATGATTTTAAAAAGCATATGAAAACACCTAATCTCATTGATGGCAGGAGAATCTATGATTATGATGAATTTAATAAGGCTCTAAACTTTAGAGCTATGGGACGTATAGATTTAAAGAAATAAGAATTTATTATTACCTAATTTTTTTTCGATTTATGGATAATGACCTCTTAATTTTATTGCTTCAGCAACCCCAGAAACTGCAAGAACGTAAGCGGCCATTCTTAAAGTGACTTTTCTTTCTTGAGAGAGGGTATATACATCCTCAAATGCTTTTAATAGAACTCTTTTAAGTTCTTTGTTGATTCTCTCAAGATCCCAAAAATAAGCATTAATATCTTGAATATATTCAAAATATGATACTAACACACCACCGCTATTAGCAAGAATGTCTGGAACAACAGTTATTCCTTTATTTTTCAAGATTTCATCAGCATCAGGTGTTGTGGGTCCATTAGCCCCCTCAAGTATGATTTTGCAATCAATTTCTTCCGCATTTTCTTTTGTTATTTGATTTTCTGTGGCGGCGGGAATTAATATGTCACATTTTAATTTGAAGAAATCCATATTTGATATATTTTGTACAGAATTCTTTTTATAATCCTTTATTTCCTTGTATTTATCTTTCCATTGCATTAATTCATTGATATTAATACCATCCTCAGAATATAATATAGCAGAAGAATCAGAAATAGCAATAATTTTACACCCTATATTATATAACTTTTCTGCGATGACTTTGCCCACCTTTCCAAAGCCTTGTATAGCTACCGTCATCTCAGATAAATTTAAACCCATTTTAAGACAAATTGCCTCAGCTATAAAAAATAAACCTGTTCCCGTAGCTGTGGACCTTCCAAGGGAGCCTCCAATCTCAACAGGTTTCCCAGTTACCACCCCTGGAACTGTGACTCCTTTATGCATAGAATATACATCCATTAACCAAGCCATTGTCTGAGAGTCCGTATTCATATCGGGAGCAGGAATATCTTTATCGGGACCAATAAAATTAATTATTTCGACTGTGTATCTCCTTGTAAGCCTCTCAAGTTCTGCTTTAGATAATTTTTTAACATCTACTTTAATACCTCCTTTTGCTCCTCCTAATGGTAATTTTAATAAACTCGTTTTCCATGTCATCCACATCGCTAAAGCTTTAACCTCGTTAAGATTTACATTTTTACTATATCTTATACCTCCTTTTCCAGGACCTTTAACCAAAGAATGATGAACCCGATGACCTTCAAACATCTGAAGTGAACCATTATCCATTATTATTGGAATTGATACCGTAAGTATTCTTTGACAATACTTTAATCTTTCATGTATATTTGGATCCAAATTAATTTCTTTAGCTACAATTGCAAGTTGTTTTTTTGCTACTTCATAAGGATTTATTTCCATAATATAAAACAAAATCTAATGTTTTTAAAAATATTTATTTTATTTAAAAAATAAAATAAAATTTTGAAAGTAGAAGGTGAATAATTTAAAATAGATTTATTTCTTATTTTGCAGATATTTATTTATTTCTATTGCTGCTTTTCTTCCTGCACCCATTGCAGAGATCACTGTCGCAGATCCCGTAACAATATCTCCTCCTGCGAAAATATCTTCAATATTAGTCCTACCATCTTCGTCGGTCTCAATATAACCCCATTTATTTAGCTTTAAGTCAGAAGTAGATTTAGTAAGGACAGGATTTGCTCTCGTTCCAACTGCTATAATAACAGTATTTGTATTTATGATAAATTCAGTATTTTCGATGGGAATTGGTCGACGCCTTCCAGATTCATCTGGTTCACCTAGCTCCATACGGATACATTCCATTTGAATAACATTATCATTTTCATCTCCTATAAAGCGAACGGGATTTGTTAAAAATTGGAATTCAATACCTTCTTCTTTAGCGTGATGATATTCTTCTTGCCTTGCGGGCATTTCTTTCTCTGATCTTCTATAAACGATAATCACTTTATTAGCACCTAGTCTTAAAGCAGTTCTAGCAGAATCTAAAGCAACATTTCCTCCACCGATTACAGTTACAATTTTACCAACGTTAATGGGTGTATCATATTCTGGAAAGGAATAAGCTTTCATTAGATTAGCCCTAGTAAGAAACTCATTTGCTGAAAGAACACCAATCAATTTTAACCCAGGTACTTTTAGAAACATCGGAAGTCCTGCCCCCACACCAATGAAAAAAGCTTTAAATCCCATGTCTCTTAGATCTTGAATGGAATAAATTTTTCCTATGATTGCATTATAATGAATTTTAACTCCCATTTCCGTAAGTGTATTAATCTCATCTGCTACGATGGCTTTTGGTAGACGAAATTCTGGGATGCCATAAACTAATACACCTCCGCCTGTATGAAAAGCTTCAAAAATAGTCACATCGTATCCGTATTTCGCAAGATCAGCCGCACAGGTTATGCTTGCTGGGCCACATCCTATAACTGCGACTTTAATGCTATTAGGAGGCATACATTCGGGACAAGATTTGATCATATTATTTCTTTCCCAGTCTGCCACAAATCGTTCTAGGGCACCAATTGCGATGGGTTCCCATCGTTTCCCCAGCACACATTTTCCTTCGCACTGAACTTCCTGAGGACATACTCTTCCACAAATTGCAGGTAAAATGTTGAAGTTTTTTATAGTATCGATTGCTTCTCTAAAATTCTTTTCTTTAATATGCTTAATGAATTCAGGTATATCTATAAAAACAGGACAACCCTCTACACATAAAGGTTTAGCACACTGTAAACATCTATCTGCTTCTATAATTGCTTGTTCTTCTGTAAAACCGAGGGGGACTTCCTTGAAATTATGAATTCTAACATTAGGATTTTGTTCTTCCATTCTTTGCCGAGAAACTCTTTTTTTATCGCTCAACGAATAAAATCCTATTTATTAATTCTTATTTTTATTTAATTTCTCTATTGCCTTACATTCATGCTCATAATGTTCAATCGATTTCATTTCTTGTTCTTTATATCTCATTGAACGTTTAATGAGATTATCAAAATCTACTGTATGCCCATCCACATCTGGACCGTCTACACATGCAAAATAAACCTCACCTGTATTTGTCAAGTATCTACATCCACCACACATTCCAGTACCATCGATCATAATAGGATTTAATGACACCATAGTATCGATTTTTGGAAGTCCTGAGCTTCCATTTGTTGTTAAGACCACATATTTCATCATAAGTAATGGGCCAATCGCAATAACTAAACTTACTTTTTTCTCTGTTATTATTTTTCTTAAGGGTTCTGTTACAACGCCTTTTATTCCTTCTGAGCCATCGTCAGTACAAATAACTAATTCTTCGCTTACAGAAGCCATTTTATCTTTCCAAAAAAGTAACTTCTTTGTTCTAGCTCCGATGATTGTAAGTATTTTGTTCCCGGCCTCTTTCAATTCTTTAGCTTGAGGATAAGCTGGAGCAATACCAATACCTCCTCCTATGACTACAACAGGATTCTCATATTTTTTAATATGAATTGCATTTCCTAAAGGTCCAGCCACGTCTAAAATATCGTCTCCTTCATTAAGATGAGATAATAATGTAGTTGTTTTTCCAACAACTTGAAAAACAATTGTAATAGTACCTAATATACTATCATAATCAGCTATTGTAAGAGGAATTCTCTCTCCTTTCTCATTAATTCGAATTATGATGAAATTACCTGCATGTGCTTTCTTTGCTATTTGAGGGGTTTCCAAATCCATTTCATAAAGCAGGTCCTTTACTAATTCAATTTTTTTTAATATCTTATATGGCAGATTATATCACGTATAACATTTTTATGAATTCGCTCTAATTTAATTGGAATCAATATTATATTCGTTAAACCCCTATATCGAATTTTTGGTTATAATTTGAAATTCAATTTAAAGCTCCTTTAAAATCTTAAAAGTTTGTATAAATTTTAAACTTGCGATTATAAAGTTAAAGATAATTATAGCTCCTAATTTTTTTACTATATTTGAATTATAAGAATAAAATTTATATTTCTAAAAAAGTATGATAAAAGTAAAATCTTAGCTAATAGTGAATCAATTATGAAGAATATCGAAAAACTAGAAAAGGAAGCAGAAGAGAATTTAATTATAGCAGAAAATGAGATTAAAGTCGCAAGATTATTTAAAGAAATGGCTAAATTGGAGTCAAAAAAATCCAAAGCTCGAGAGAAGTTATTACACAGTGAATTAAAAATCGCAAAAACCCGAGAAAACCTCGCAAAGAGAAAAAAAGAACTCTCAACAAAAAAAAAGAAGTTCAAAGACGAGGGTATTTTAATCTTCTCTGATGATGAATTGCGGGGAGAAAGTAATTATGCGATATTTTATGAGAATCTAGCAAAAAAACAATTAGAACTTGCAAGAATCCATGAAAAAATTGATAACTTAGAAAAGAAGATTATCAAAAACAAATATGCAATATCCAAGATAAGAAGTAGTCTCGCTAAGGAACTTAAGTTATTAACCAAAAAGATCAATAAGTATATTAAAACTGTTGGAACAAATAAATCCCCTGAAAAAATTTCAAAAGCAGAAACTCAAATACATACTCAGAGAAAACAAGTAGAAATTATTAAGGGGGAATTATTTGAGAAGGAAAATAAACTAAAAATAAAGCACAATATGATTGCAGACCTCAATAAAGAATTATCTTTAAATTTAGCAGAACAGGAAAAAATTAGGCATCAAAAATCCTAATTCTTTTATAATTTAATAGTTTTATTCTTAATTTATTCTGAAAATTCAGATAGAAAATCTAACTTAATATTTCTTAAGGTGAGATTTTAAAAGTTTTTTTTAATTTTAGTCAAATATGGATTTTTGGAAAGAGATCCCCACTGGAGATAATCCTCCAAGTATTTTAAATGCTGTAATAGAAGTTATCAGCGGGTCAAGAGATAAATATGAGTATAAAAACGAATGGGAAGCATTTATATTAGATCGCATCATTCCTTCTTCCGTAATTTTTCCGGTTGAATATGGATTCGTCCCTCAGACATTCTCTGATGATAAGGATCCGCTTGATATAATGGTGTTAAGTTACGAACCTTTAGAAGTGGGATGTATTGTAAAGGTAAGAGTGATAGGAGCATTAATTATTGAGGATGAGCACGGAGATGACCCTAAAATTTTATCGGTTTTAGTTAATGACGCAAGATTTGAAGGGTTTCATGATATAAGTGATATTCATAACCATAAGTTAAAAGAAATACAAGAGTTCTATGAAACCTATAAAAGATTGGAACCTCATAAGTGGGTAAAGTTTAAAGAATGGAAAAATGCTGAAGGAGCAAAGGAAATCGTTAATTATTCAATTGAGATGTATAAGAATTTGGATATTTAATAAAGGATTCCGGCTAAAACCAATAACTTAAATAAAAAAATTAGATGTAAGTTATAAATGTCCTATGTATATATGAAATCTTTGGAACATAAAGCAGAGAAATATGATAAAGGTATAAAATCATTAACTTTAGGAAGGCTTCCAAAAATAAAGCAAGAAATCGTTGAAAATTATTTAAATGAAGGGGAAAATTTATTAGATATTGGAATGGGTACAGGAACTTTAGCGATTATTGCTGCTAAAAAGGGAGTAAAAGTTACTGGAATTGATTATTCAGAGAAAATGTTAGACGTAGCAAGAAAAAATCTAAAAAATAAGAATTTATCTGAATCAGTAAGGATCATAAAAATGCCTGTTATTGATTTAGATGAAGCATTTCCTAATAATTCATTTGATAAAGTTACTGCAACGCTTTCATTTAGTGAACTTTATCAAAAAGAACAAGAATTTTGTTTAAACCAGATTTATCGTATTTTAAAGGAAAATGGAGAATTTATTATCGTGGATGAAGTGAAACCAAAAAAATTCTGGAAAAAGGTTGCCTACTTTTTTGTAAGAATGCCAATCTCTTTAATAAATTTTATTAAAGCTCATATTTCGACTTCTCCATTAACCCATTTCGAACAAAAGTTAAAAAAACATAATTTCATGATATTAGAAGAAAAATTGTATTTATTAGACACATTAAAACTAATTCAGTCAAAGAAAATAAAAGGTGATTTAAACGAGCATAAAAAGTAAATTTAAATTGTTTGGAGCATATTTTTTTCGATGGATTGGTTTTCCTATTGAGCCAGATGTAATTAAAATTGGAAACCCGACAAAAGAAAGCCCTGTTTTATTGACTTGTAACTTTATTCTTACAGTAAAACGAGTTTTAAAGGAAATAAAAAACCTTGATTGTTATTTGTTAGTAGCACCTTCCAATGGCATTAATGTCTGGTGTGGTGCATGTGGAGATGATTTTCATACAGATCAAGTTATTTCTATTATTAAAACGAGCGGAATCAATGAACTTGTTTCCCATAGAACGCTGATATTACCTCAATTGAGTGCTTCTGGACTTGATCCCATACTTATCAAAAAGAAAGTCGGATGGAACGTAAAATTCGGACCTGTATATGCAAAAGACATTCCCGAGTATATTAATAATAATTTTCAAAAAACAGAAAAACAAAGAATAATTAGATTTCCTATTAAAAAACGAGCAGAAATGGCAAATCTCTATTTTTTTAGCATATTTCTGATATTCTCAGTAATATATTGGATTGTTTCATTAATAATACAATCATATAATTTAACCCTATATCTAAATAGTACAATTTTGATGTTCATTATAATTTACGGGTCATTGATTATATTGCCAAATATTCCATTTAAAACAGGTCGCCCCAAAGTCTTGGTCTATGAAATTGTCCTCATTATAATCATAGTATCATTATTTTTTATAGGTTTCTTAAATCTATTTTATTTAATATGGGATATAGTACTATCGGTTCTTGTAGCATACATTGTAGCAGAAGATTTTCATGGATTAACGCCCATTTATAAAAGTGAGATGGGAGAAAAAAGTTGGAATAAAGGAAAAGATAAGTTTAAGTTCTTATTTAGTGAATACAAACTCCAACCGTATGGACAAATTGCACTCGAAAGAGAGAAATGTATTGGTTGCAAGGTATGTATTGAAATATGTCCCAGAAATTTATATGTTTTTAATGAAACTGATAAAAAGGTTGATTTGAGGACTCCAGAAAAATGTATAAATTGTAATGCATGTGTTAAACGCTGTTTAGCTAAATGTTTAATAATTCAATAAAGTGGTTAAAATTAAAAAAAATCTGAAAAAAAAGTTAAGGTTAAGAAGGAATGAATATATTAAGTGAAATGTTTTCTGGTCTTTTTTCATATACGATTGTTTGGCTCTATCTCTATTTCTCTTTTATTGGGCTATATGCTCTCATTATAATATATCACCAGCGAAATCCAGAAAAATATACGTTATTATTCAAAATAATCGACCCAATAGGCGCTATTTTTGGTATTTTTATGGTCTTCGCAGTCCATTTAACCAGACAACCTAGGATTTATGGGTCCCTCGGAATGGTTTTGACACCCTCAAATCAGATAATGACTGAACCAGTTGTTAATTATGGCCCATTACCCGGGTTAATTTTAAGTATCATCGGTTTTGGAATCCTAATACCAGCGTTTATCTGTTTAGTATTAGCGATAATAAAAATACTTAAGGTAATAAATAGTGAAATGCTTGAGTCTGACGAGATTTTAGATACCAGTTTTTGGGGGATTGTCCGGAATCCATTATACACCTCTCTATTTTTAGTCTATCTAGGAAATGCACTAATACTCGGTGCTGTCTATAGTATAATCTTAGCACCCTTCTTCTATTATACCAACTGGTTAAGTGGATGGGTTGAAACAACATTAAATCTTGAACCCACCTTTGGCAAAGAAAAGGTTGAAGAATATAAGAAAAAAGTCCCTCATGCGCTCTTCAATATATATCTGTGGATATTAATGCTTGGATTAACTGTTTATCTTATCATACTAACTTTTTGGGGATATGTTCCTTGGTATTAAAAAATTAATCAAATAAATGCGATTATAATGAAATCTCAGCAATTAAATATAATTAAAATAATAAACCTCCTTAGAGATAAGTTTAATTGATACCTAAAACAATATATAAATTAATAAGAGACAGAACTAATATGGATAAAAAATATGAGTAAGAAATATGAACATAGAATAAAAAGTTTAAAAGATCAAAAACAAAATAAAGGAAAAAATCGTCGTAGATCAAAACCAGAAGCATATAAAAAATCTTATAAATTGAGTAAAGAAAAGAAGACTATTAATGGACTTCATAAAAAAATAGAAAAGAGTAAAAAGATATGGTAAAAAATTCTTTAAATTTTAATTTTGTTCTCAAAGAAATTAAACAAAAAAGAATTTCCCATTTTTTTTATTCAATTAAAATTATTTAGAAACTTATACGTTCATTTTTAAAGATTTGCTAATTTATAAATCAAATAAATTATAAGTATAAAGTTTAAAAAATAAAAATAATAGAATAGTATTCAATATCTAATTTAAATCAACTAAAGGTGTATATATGTCAAAAAGAATGAGTGAAAAAAACCTAAGGGCATCTAATCTATTATTTGGTTTAATTACAATTGTAATAGCTGTTATTGTAATCTTATATTCTGTCGCTGGTGTAATATTTTTATTACTATTGACTTCAATTGGACTCATAATTATTGGTGTGGCTAGACTAATTAATGGATATGCTAATGAAAAACTTGATAGTTCTGCAAAATTAGCGAAAATCTTAAGTGGACTACTTGCTATTCTCTTTGGTATCATCGTTTTAATAAGCACCTTAACGACACCAATACTTGCAATTGATATATTAATTATTTTAATTGCTATATTGTTCTTAATAATCGGCGTCGCTAGAGTTTTTGTGGGAGTCTTAACAAAAGAATATTATAAATGGTATAGAGTGATTTTAATATTCGTTGGAATCGTTGTAATTTTCTTATCTGTAATAGTTCTTATTAATTTAAGTATGAGCAATAATGCATTACTTTTTATACTCGCTATATCTATGTTATTAACTGGATTTGCTCGTCTGATTCTGGGAATAATTGGAATACAATAATTGCTTATTAGATAAATCTGATTTTATTATCTATTTTAAATCCATTTTTTTTTCTTAAAATATAACAGCATTAAGACTGCTATGGATATCATAACCATTATAACAATTGGATAAGCCAGAGGCTGTCGGACTTCGGGCATGTAAATAAAATTCATCCCATAAAAACCCGCTAGAAATGATAATGGAATGAAAATCGAAGTTATTATCGTCAATAGATTGATTACTTCATTCATTCTCTGGTTTATGCGTGATAAATAACTTTCACGCAATGTTGTTATAATATCTCGAAAATTTTCGAATGTATCGATGGTCTGAATAATGTGATCATATAAATCTCTTAAATATAAACGAGTTGTGTCATGAATAATAGAATTTTCTTCTCTTTGAAATGAATTAATAACTTCTCTTAATGGCCTGATTATCCTTCTTAATGTAATAACTTCGCGTTCAAGATGGCGAATTTTTCCTAGAAGCTCAGAACTAGGATTTTCTAATAGTTCCTCTTCTATTAAATCTAATTCTTCATCAATTTTTTCCTGTATTACAAAGTAATTGTCTAAAATAACGTCTAAAATTGCGTAGCCCAAATAATCCGATTTTTCTGTTCGTATTAAACCTCTTGATGTTTCTAATCTTTTGATGATAGGATCAAAGATTTTACTCTCTTGTTCTCTGAAAGTGATTATATAAGTCGACCCAATTATTAGACTGATTTGTTCACTTTGTATTAGTTCTGTTTCCTCATTCAAATACAACATTTTTAATACAATAAATAAATAGTTTTTCAGAACTTCAATTTTTGGACGCTGTTCGGGATTCATAATATCCTCTAAAATGAGTGGATGAATGTGAAATTGTTTACCAAGATTTTCAACCAAGTCAACACTACTTAAACCGTCGAGATTTATCCATCTTACAATACTTTCATCTTTATTGAATAAATCTCTTTTCAATTCTTTATATTCATTAATTTCTAACTGTTCTTCGTTAAAATCGATAACTTTTATTTTCTCAATTTCTACTTTTTTTTCTCCAGTAAATAGAAGTGTTCCTGGAGGTAATCCAACCTTTTTAGAGCGTTTCTTAACTCGTTTGATCATTTTAACCATTCACAAAGATTTTTTTTATTAATAGTCATACTAATAATTTTAACTTGAAAATTTTATATAATGAATACGATTATTGAAGATTATATAATTATTTCGTTAATAAAACCTAAAAAATTTACATTCCTAAAAATGAAACGAATATATAAGATAATTCTTGAAGTTATAATTATTTTAATTCTTGGGTATGTAGGATATTGGATTTACTTTTATTCTGGTCTAGATCAGATTCTTATCAATCTCATTATCTTAAACATTTTTATTTATATCATCCGTACATTTTTAATTAATATTGTAAACCTAATAATAAAGTCTCGTATTTTTAAATTTGCCTTCTCTTTAATTATAAATCTAATTTGGATTGGTTTTCTATTTTCTTTACTGTTTTTTATCTCGCCAACATTTACTATTTCCGTGATTTCATTCCTAATTATCGCAATTTCATTAACATTTCAAGATATAATCAATAATATCGCATCTGGTGTAATTCTTATCTCAAGAGAAGATGTAGAGATAGGTGATTTAGTAGAAATAGATGGGATACAAGGAATAATACATGAAATAAATCTAAATTATACAATAATAAAGGAATTTGATGGAACATTGACTCATATTCCTAATAGAATTGTCTATAATGCATCTGTTATTAAATTCACATATAGAAGAATAAAATCTGATAAAAATAACGGGGATCAAATAAAATTAAAAAAATATTTAAAAGATTTTAAGGGATATATTTCTCGGGGAGAAAAATTAACAAATTATACAAAAATCGTGGAAGTTTTATCTCCTATAAATCCTGATAAATTAAATTCTTTATTGTCAACTGTATTTGATAAGTATGAACCAATTTTTGGGATAAGACCTGACTATTTAATAGAAAAAACAACGTGGGATAGAGTTCAAATTACTTTATTGATACTATCAAAAGATCCAAATTTAGTAATTGAATATATTGATAATTTCCTTAAAGATATAGTTTATAAATTATATCCAGAAAAGATTGCTGAGTGACAATAATAAAATAAAAGAAAGTATAAAAAACAGAGATTATAAAAAAATGGCAATTTTCAGTAACGATTTAGAAGCACTTATCTATATTATAATTATTGGATTTATTTTATTTGTTTTGAATAAAATTATTACTTCTTTTATGAAACATTTTAAAAAGATTTCCATAAAGACAGAAAATAAAATTTCATTCATAATTAGCTTGATTTCATTTGTAACTATAATATACTTAATAATTGAAGGATTTCCTTCTTTTGAAAAGATTGATCCAACTTATGCTGCAATTCTTACTGGTGCTATTAGTACAGCTTTAGCTTTTGCCTCTAGTGGAATTTTTAAAAATTTAATATCAGGAATAGTTTTAATGTTTGTGGGCCCTTTTGATGTAGGAGATATTGTTAAAATTAAAGGCAATAAGGGAATTGTAAGGAGTATCACTCTATCTAAAACAATATTAGAAACTTTTGATGGAAAATTTATCGAAATCTCTAATACAGAAACTTTCTCATCTTCATTAGTAAATTATACGCAAAAAATACGTAAAGTTCGAAATTTTGAACAATTCTTAAGAAAAATTCAAAGTCCTCAAGTTAAAGCAATGGCACAATTAAAAACACTTGATGAGACATATCTGAAGAAAATGTTTGAAGTTTGTAAAAATATTCGAAATCCGATAATTCATAGATATACATTTAGGATGGAATTTCCCTATGAAGGATTTAAAAGAAAAATAAGAGAAGTTCATAACTTATGTGTGAAATATAGAGAAATTTTTGGTGCTCGTCCATGGTATGACATTGTAAATTTTGGAGTAAAGATTCACATTAAATTTATGATATTAACATTAGATTCAAATACCATTCTTGAAGATCAACCTAAATTTGCTCATGAACTTTATCAAATAATCCTTAAATCAGTAGTCAAATGAAAAAGGATTTTTCAATTGCCTTAAAGGAATCATTTTAATAAACTTTGGTCTCAGACTCATTGAATCACTCCAATCTGCTCATTATTTCCACCCAATCAACTTTATGACCATCGAAAATTGGACTAGCAATGCACTTAAATTTATTTGAGTTAAGGAAATTATTAATTAGGAGATATAACTAAAAGTGTTATATTTTTGAAAAAGGTAAAATTACCTTAATTAATACATGGAAAAAATTATTATTATTGATTTTGGTGGGCAATACTGCCATTTAATTTCAAGGAGAATAAGAGAGTTAGGCGTATTCACTGAAATTATTCCGTTTGATGCTGACCTTAACAAACTAATAGAATTAAAGCCAAAGGCTATTATTCTCTCAGGTGGCCCTAATAGTATATATGATGACGGAAGTCCAAAATTAAAGAATACCGTTTTAAAATACATGTTAGAAAATAACATTCCCATGTTGGGTATATGTTATGGACATCACTTAATAATCCATCAACTTGGAGGTATAATTGAACCCCACGATTATAAGGAATATGGGAAAACTTATCTGGAGGTTATTGAGAATAGAACACTATTGAGTTCATTAAATCGAGAGGAGATTGTGTGGATGTCTCATGGAGATCAAGTAAGAGAGCTTCCAGAAGGATTTAAAACTCTTGCCAAGACCAAAAATTGTCCAATAGCAGCATACGGAAATGAAAACAGAAAGCTTTATGGTGTTCAATTCCATCCTGAAGTTGGTCATACACCAAAGGGAAAAATAATTCTTGAAAACTTCATAAATATTGCCGGGTGTAGCAGAGATTGGAAATTAGAGAATTGGATTGAAAAGGCTCTTGAAAAAATAAAAAAACAGGTAGGTTCAGAAAATAAAGTTATTCTAGGATTAAGCGGAGGAGTAGATTCCTCTGTAACCGCTATGTTAATTCATAAAGCAATTGGCAATAGACTCCATAGTATTTTTGTAAATAACGGTCTACTTCGTAAAAATGAAGAGATTGAAGTTCAAGAAACTTTCCGGGATCAATTAGGATTCGCAAATTTTCATTATGCGGATGCTGAAGAGTTATTTTTAGAGAGATTAAAAAATGTTGAAAATCCTGAAGAAAAACGAAAAATAATCGGACATACATTTATCAAAGTTTTCGAAAATAAAACTGTAGAATTGGAGCGAGAATATCCTAACATTAAATATCTTGCTCAAGGAACTATTTATCCGGATAGAGTAGAAACTGCTACTACAAGCAAATCAGCAGCAAAAATAAAATCTCATCATAATTTAACTTTACCAGAAGATATGAAGCTTGAAATAATCGAACCACTTAAAGATTTATATAAAGATGAAGTTAGACGAATTGGGATTAAATTGGGACTTCCAAAAGACCTGATTTATCGACATCCATTTCCAGGACCTGGACTTGCTGTTAGAATAGTAGGAGTTATTGATAAGGAAAGATTGGATATATTAAGAGAAGCAGATACTATATTAATTGAAGAAATAAAGAAGGCAGGAATATATGAAAGTTTATGGCAAGCATTTTGTGTGTTTTTACCATTGAAAACAGTTGGAATTATGGGGGATTTTCGCACTTATGAGTATATTTGTTCAATTAGAATCGTCGAGTCTCTTGATGCAATGACAGCAAATTTTGCCAAATTAGATTGGGACTTATTAGAAAAAATAGGGACTCGAATTGTTAACGAGGTAAAAGGGATTAACCGAGTCGTTTATGATATCTCGAACAAACCACCAAGTACAATAGAATATGAGTGAAAAAAAAAAAAAAAATAAGATAATTTTAATAATTTCCAGAGTAAATTTCTTTTTTAACTAGTTCTAAATCAAGTTCTTCTTGTGATTTTATCCCTAATTCCCAATGATTACATACATCAAAAGCTCTTTGGGAAATGCAGGCAATATCCTCTCTAGAAATCAGATCTAATTCGAATTTTCTAATGCCCGCGAGTAATTGCTTCAGTCCAGTGCCTAATTTGCTTGCAAAATATGTATAAACTCCAACTGGAGAAGCAGGAATTTCTTTATCAGGTAGCTTTCTTTTTAAGGAATCATACTCTACAAATGCTTCACTCATCGTCAATGTATCTGGTTCTTTATCAGAAGGAAATCCTAAAGAAGTAAGCATTCCTCTATTTGCTGCTTTTTTTTCAATTATTTCACCCATATATTTTCCTTTCATAGCGGCGGTTATCGGTGCTCTAGCCATGGCAATACAAGTCGTATATGGAGCTCCCATTGCAAGTGCCTTAAACATCTGAGTTTCATTTGCAAAACCGCCAGCAATAGCAATTGTGGGAATTTTTACATTTGGACTCTTTTTCTTAATCATATCTAAGCAGCCAATTACTAATGCTTGTAGATAAACCGTTGGAATTGAACCTTCATTCATCATACTAACAGGGCTCATTCCTGTACCGCCACCAGCTCCGTCAAAGGTCATTCCGTCAACTTTGCCCTCAATACCTAATCGTGTTATCCAAGCTGTCGCAGCTGGTCTATATGCACCAGTTTTAATGAAAATGTTCTTAGCTCCGCTTGACCTTATTTGATCAATTTCCTCTAAAACTTCCTCTGTAGTAGACAATCCAACTCTACTATGTCTCTCAAAATCAGGGATCATTCCCGCTTTCCATTGTTCTATCACAAATGGATCAGAAGGATCGGGAATAACTAAGTAACCTCTTCTTTGTAATAATTGTGCATGCTCTAAGGTATGTAACCTTACTTCTCCACCAATAGCTTTTGCTCCTTGTCCAAATTTTATTTCAAGTGAAGTTACATCTAATTTTGAGGTGACATAATCAAAAACACCCAATCTTGTATCTTCAACATTCTTTTGAACAATAATATCTCCATTTTGTCCATCCCAATATTCTCTGAAGGTATCAACACGGAATTTCATATCTTCTGTATCGATTACCTTTGGATATACACCAGATTCATCGAATTTTGCATTAGGATCCATCCCTACAACATTTTCTCCAACTGTAATGCTAACACCTGCAAGAGCAGCTCCTCCAGCTAATCCAATCCAATTTCTTTTAGCAACATATGTACTACCTAAACCAGCAATTACAATGGGTAATTTTTGATCTATATTCCCCCATTTAGTACTAATATCCACATTAGGAAAAATTACTAAATCCTCTTCTTCCTTAATTCCTTGGGCCCCTCTCACTTCAAATTGGATCTGAAAATCACTATATGATAAGCCGAAATCCTTAGGTGTGCCTGCAGTTGAGTTTCCAAAATATTCGCGTGAAGGATATAAGACCTCTCTGCCCCTAAGAGCGCTTTTACTAACTTCACAAAAGACAGGGCAATCAGCTACACAAATAGGACATAATCCAGATTCACACGAATCCTCTACTCTTGTTCGCGTACCAATCATACTCGAACGATGAGTTACCATTGAAAATTTTGTCATTTTTCTTATACTTTTTTTTAATTTTATATTAATTATGTAAATATAAATAAGTTATATATTTTCGGTTAAGATTATATATTCAGTATATTTAATATAACTCTTACATAAAATGCTTGATTTCTCGTTTAACACCGGGATTCAATACTAGAAATATTAAAAGCATTCGAAAAATCGCACCTTGGCAAGATAAAAAATTAAATTTAACCTAATTTTTTCTTGAATAATTATTCTTTTTATAAATAATCTTTAAAATTTATATATTATAAAGGAAATTTTTAAAAATTTGAATATCTATTCAAATGATAAGCTTCAAAGGTGAATTATCATGTCTGAAAAAAGTATAGGTATACCCCTATTAGGAGATAAATTTCCTGAAATGAATGTCCAAACGACTCAGGGGATGATGAAATTACCAAATGATGCAAATGAGGGAGGTAAATGGTGGTTTATATTATTTAGCCATCCTGCAGATTTTACACCCGTTTGTACTACTGAATTCCATGCGTTTGCTGTGAGAAATGAAAAATTTCAAGAACTCAATACGCGATTAATAGGGCTCTCTATCGATCAAGTATTTGCCCATATAAAATGGGAGGAATGGATTAAAGATAATCTAAAAGTTGAGATTCCATTCCCAATTATTGCTGATGATGGAACAGTTGGAAAAAAGCTAGGAATGATCCATCCAGGAAAAGGCTCAAATACAGTTAGAGCGGTTTTTGTTGTAGATCCCGAAGGAAAAATTCGACTTATTCTATATTATCCCCAAGAAATTGGTCGTAATATGGACGAAATTCTTAGGGCAGTTAAGGCACTTCAAACAGCAGATGCAAATAAAGTTGCAACTCCAGCAAATTGGCCGAATAATGAATTATTTGGAGATCATGTGATAATCCCGCCAGCAAAAGATGTTAAAACAGTAAAAGAACGTCTTTCAAATGCAGGAAAGGATTATGAATGCTTAGACTGGTGGCTCTGTCATAAAAAATTATAAATTTTAATTTACTCTTTTTTATTTTTTTAAAAATTTAGAAGTAGCTATAAAAATCTTTGAAATTTATTATTAAAAATCTGAATTTCTATAGATTCACCTGAAAGTTTTTCAGATTTGATTCCCATTTTTTGAAATTTCTTTAATTTATTGAATTCTCCTTATCATTTTGTTTTATAGGATATTAAGATTAATGAAAAAACTTATATTTGGTAAAAATATATATAATAATAATATATAATATAACTTTGTGATAAAAATATAACTTACCCAAAGTGATGTAAAATAACAATTCAGCAAGATATTGTTTTATTTCCAGGATGTATGATATCTTACCGGTTGCCTTTTATTGAAGTGTCAATTAGAAAGGCTTTGGAGTTTTTTGGAATTCAATTTAGTGAAAATTCGCGATTTTCATGTTGTCCTGAGCCTAATGGTATAAAAAATACGGATGAATTAATTTATTCAATTACAGCGGCGAGGAATTTAGCACTTGCTGAAGGCGAAAAAAGGAATATCTTAACACCGTGTAATGGTTGTTTTGAAACTTTAAAGGGGATAAGATCAGAAATAAGATCTGATCTTCATTTTCGAGATAGAATGAATTCTCAGCTTGAAAAAATAGATTTAAAAGCTACAGGAGAATATGATGTTTTCCATTTAGTTGAATTCTTTCATAAATTAGGAAAAGATCTAATTAAAGATAACATTAAATATCCTTTAACGGGATTACGTGTCGCTGTTCATTATGGTTGTCATTTTCTTAGACCTAGTAATAAAATACAGATGGATGATCCTATGGAGCCACATATTTTCGATGAATTAATTGAAGATTTGGGAGCTAAAAGTGTAGAATATGACAGAAAGATGGATTGCTGTGGGGGAAGTCTGGCAAGAGCAGATAATCCAGATTCGGGGATGGAAATGACGCATACTAAATTAGAAATTATGAAAGAAAGGAGAATTGATTGTATAGTTGTCGGGTGTCCGCAATGTTTTACTCAATTTGACCATGTACAGCAAGATCTCAAGAAATTAGATTATGAATATGACATTCCTGTGTTATATTATTCAGAACTTTTGTGTATAGCACTTGGGATCGACATCAGGGATACTATTAGAAGATTTCATAGGATATCTGTTGATAAAGTCTTTGAAAAAGTGGATTTAATTCACCAAAAGAATGAAGAAATTAAAAAATACTTTGATATTGAGTTCTTGAAGAAATGTTATTCATGTGGGGCATGTAATAATGACTGTCCTGTCGCTAAGATTACATCATTCGATCCTAATAATATAATTAAAAAAATCCTTGATGGTGATTTGGATAAAGTTATAAAAGATCCCTCTATTTGGATGTGTCTTGATTGTTATGTTTGTTATGAACTATGCCCTATGAGGGTTGGATTAGTTGATATTTTTACAACTTTAAGAAATTTAGCAAGAGAAAGAGGATATATAACAAAAGGATTTGAGGGCCAACTTGATTCCTTTAAAAAAATGGGAACAGTTGCGATGTTTTCCCGTTCAGCAAGGAAGAGGGTTGGTTTGTCGTCAAGTAAACCTCAGATTGATGATCTGAAACAAATCATAAAAGAACTTAAAATTGAAAAAAAATTGGAGGAGAAAAGTTAAGAATGAGATGGGAGAATTATACAAGTCCCTCTGAAAAATTTAGAAATGAAAGAGTCTTTGATGGATGTGGGATAACTGGATTTATAAATATTGATGGGACTCTCACAAAAGGAGATAAAATCATAGAAATGTTGGAAATTTTGCATGATCGAGAGAATGGACTAGGTGCGGGGTTTGCAGCATACGGAATATATCCGCAATATAAAGATTTCTATGCGCTCCATTTTCTGTTCGATAATGATCAAATAAGATTAAATACAGAAGATTTTCTCAGTTCAAAAGGAGTTGTGGTTTTTTCTGAGCCGATTCCAACAAAACAGCCAAGCAATGTTGATAAACCTCCTATTGTTTGGAGAATGTTTTACGAGCCAAAAGAAATGAAAAGTTTATCTCAGGATGAACAAATGGTTCAACTTGTAATGGAAGTAAATGAAAAAATTGAAGGTGCTTTTATAATGTCCTCAGGTAAGAATATGGGTGTTTTTAAGGGTAATGGGTGGTCACATGAAATTGCAGAATATTACAAAATTAAAGATTATGAAGCATACATGTGGCTAGGTCATAGTCGCTTTCCAACAAATACTCCTGGTTGGTGGGGAGGAGCTCATCCTTTTAATCTACTAGGGACGTCTGTTGTTCATAACGGTGAGATTACATCTTATGGAACCAATATGCGATACTTAGAATCATTTGGGTATAAATGTACATTATTTACCGATACAGAAGTTATCGCCTATTTATTTGATTTATTAGTTAGAAGGCATAAGCTTCCGATTCCTATTGTTAGCTTAGCATTGGCACCTCCACTTTTTAGTGAGATTGAAAGTATGGATAAAAAATATCAGCTTGCGCTTAAAAATATCAGAGCTACCTATCGATCTGCTATGCTAAACGGGCCATTTTCCATTGTTGTAGGTCAAAATGGACATATACCTACTCTGATCGGCTTGACAGATAGGAAGAAATTGAGACCTTTAATTGCCGCAATATCAGAAGATGAAAATACAATATACTTAAGTAGTGAAGAGGCTTCCTTTAAAAGATTAATGTTAGATTCTAGCAAATCTTTTAAATTCAAAGAAATTTGGCATCCACGCAGTGGTACAGCCGTTGTAGCGAGGTTAGGAGAGGGACTTATTAGAAATGGGCTTGAGTTACCATTTGAAAATTTACAATTATCAGTTATGGGGGTTTAAAGCTAAATGTCATTAAGCCATATTTTTCCGACATATTTTAAAATAGAGATTGATCGAGACTTATGTAAGAAATGCAAGCGATGTACGAATCATTGTTCCTATGGAGCATTGAGTTTTAATGGAGAGAGAATAGTTGCTGAAGATGATAAATGTGTGGCCTGTCAGAGATGTGTTACTATGTGTCCGGGAAAAGCAATAAGAGTTGTTAGAAATGAATCGTATCTACCTCCTCACGGAAATTATACAAGAAGAATAAGAAATATCATTTGGGCTCAGTCTGGGAATGGAGGTGTATTATTAAGTGCTACTGGAAACGATAGACCCATTAGATCTATATTTGATGATTTGCTCCTTGACGCATGCCAGGTAACCAATCCAGCAATCGACCCATTAAGGGAAACAATCGAAACTAAAGTTTTCTTTGGTCGCAGACCGAATAAACTTGATTTTTCGATGGATGAAGGGGATCCTTCTAAAGTATCCTTGAAAACGGAGTTTTATCCTCACTTCGAGATTGATATGCCTATTATGGTAGGTCATATGAGCTTGGGCTCTATTAGCTACAATGCATGTATGGCAATATATCAAGCATCGAAAGAGTTAAATATATTAGCAGGTTCAGGAGAGGGAGGTTTGCATCCAGATTTCTATGAATATGGTCCTAATATCATCTCAGAAGTTGCTTCAGGTAGGTTTGGAGTCGATATTAATTACTTGCATAATGTTGCGGGTTTGGAAATTAAGATTGGGCAAGGCGCTAAGCCAGGACATGGCGGACATCTCCCTGGCGAGAAAGTCAATACCCTGATCTCTCAAACCAGAATGATTCCAAAAGGTTCTGATGCTTTGAGCCCATATCCTCATCATGATATATATTCCATAGAGGACCTTGCCCAGCTCATAGCTGCATTAAAGGAAGCTACGCGATACAAGGTGCCTGTTGGTGTAAAAATCGCAGCTGTTCATAATTCAGCACCAATAGCAGTTGGAATAGTAAGAGGAGGAGCAGATTTCCTCACACTAGATGGTTTCCGAGGTGGTACTGGAGCGGCACCAAGAATTATAAGGGATCACGCAGGGATTCCAATTGAACTTGCGATCGCTTCTGTTGATCAGCGTTTAAGAGACGAAGGACTTAGGGATGAAATCACCTTAGTAGCAGGGGGTTCCATCAGATATTCTGCAGATTTAATAAAAGCAATTGCATTAGGAGCTGATGTAGGAATGTGTTGTTTGCCAGTTCTAATTGCTATGGGATGTAGGATGTGTCAACAATGCTTTAGGGGATTATGTTCTTGGGGTATAGCTACTCAAAATGAGTATTTGGTAAAGAGACTCGACATAGACGTTGCACGAAATCGTATCATCAATTTATTCCATAGTTGGAACGAGGAGCTCAAAGAAGTTTTAGGCGCGATGGGAATTGATTCAGTTGAATCCCTTCGTTCAAATCGAGATAGATTAAGATACATTGGTCCAAATCCAAGAATTGCTGAAATATTAGGAGTAAAACATGCAGGAGAGTGAAAAATATGATAAAAACAACTATGATTTTGAGTAAAGAGAATAAAAAAACAGTTGAGATAGATGTTGCACCTAATGGGAAACCTTTAAAATATCAAGATTTAAACGACAAAATCCATGAAATTATTCAAAATGGATATGAAAGATTGATTTTGAATAATGTTTGTGGCCAAAGATTTATTGCTGCCTCTCTACAAGGAGACTTTGAGATAATTATAAATGGGATTCCTGGTAATGATTTAGGAGTCTTTATGGATGGTCCTAAAATCATTGTTAATGGAAATTGTGAAGATCAAATGGGTAATACCATGAATGATGGTTTTATCATCGTTGATGGGGATGGCGGCGATGTGATAGGCTTATCTGCAAGGGGAGGCAAAATCTATGTGAAAAAAGATGTTGGCTATAGAGTAGGGATACATATTAAAGAATATGAGCATCAATATCCCATAATCATAATTGGAGGAACTGCGGGAGATTTCCTAGGTGAATATATGGCTGGAGGTCTTATAATTACTTTAGGATTAAAATTCTTACCTGATGGGACGATTATAGAAAATAGTCATTCAATTTGTGGAGGAGAATTAGGTACTGGAATTCATAGGGGAAAGATTATTCTAAGAACTGAAGAAAATCTTGAGTCAAAATTAGGAGTAGGGGCAAAACTTTTTAAATTAATGGAAGAAACAAAAAAAGAAATAGAACCTTATATCAAAGAATTCTGTGAAATCTTCAATATCCCTTTTGATCTAATTGGCAAAAAACCATTACAAGTGGTAAAACCAATCTCAAAAAGACCATTTGGAGGAAATTACTGCGGACAGTATATATAAAATTTTTTTTTCTTATTTTAATATATTGATATGATTCTAATCAACATCAACTGAGTTTTTACATTTATTACACCTTTTTGCACCGCGAAATAACGGATTTCCACATTCCGGACAATGATATCTTTTCTCTTCTTCTTCAACAAATTTTTCTGTCCCTTGGTCTCTCCATGTAGGTATAGCCCGCATTATTACTTTTCTTCCAACAGGAATAGGAAAGTTTTCAATATACTTACATGGCCACTCATCACATTGATGACAGCCATCAATCCCTTTTTCTTTCGTGCAATCTTTAATTGGACACCTTCTACATACAGGGAAAACGACACCATCAGATAGACAACCAGTACAAGCAATATCGTCTACAGTCTTGGCAAATGCTTTATAAACCGGAAGTAGCACTTGTTTAAATTTTAAATTATTATCTCTATGGGCTATATAAATTGAGCAGACACCACAATACAGCCCACATGGAGATAAAAGCTCTTTTTTAATTTCAACCATATTAATAAACCTAATTTTTATTAATATTATAATATTTTAATTTAATTTTATTTTTCCATTAATTCAGCTAAATTTGTACCTTCTTTTATCACATTTAAAATTAAATGGGTATTTGTATTTTCAACATAAGGTTTAGAGTTAATATTCTTAACCATTTCACTAAGGCCTTTCCTGGTCTTAAATCTCGCTAATATCAATGCATCATATTTACCTGTGACATCATAAACTCCAAAAACATGAGGATCTTTTGCGATATCATTTTCTACTTCGAGCATCTTCCCCTGTGAGATATTTAGCTCAACGAGAGCGATAATGTCATATCCTAATTTTTCATAATCGATCTCAATTGTAAAATTTTTCAAGATTTTTCCTTCCATCAATTCCTCTATATGTTTTCCAATAGTCGTGGGTGATTTATCCAATTCCTCCCCTAATTTACGATTTGATTTACGGCTATCTTCAGTTAATATCCGTAAAATATCATAATCAATAGATTCTAACTCTTTCAACTTTTCATCACTCATCATATTTATTATTGTTATCTAAGTATTTAAATATGATTCAAATGTCCAGAAAATCCTATGAAATTGATAAAATGATCAAGTTATGAACTTTTATGAATTTTTGTCTGGACAAATGCTGATTATAATAAATTTATTAACAGAATATGACCACATTTAAATACGATCATGATTTATCTGATCATAATATAACTTTGTTATAAAAAATATAACTAAAGAATTTTAATATATATAGAAACAAAAAAATGAGATTATTATGACTACAACAAAAGAAAGTTTAGCAAAAGGTATTATTAGTCCTGAGATGGGATCGGCAGAGGCAGCAAAAAAAATATTAAAAGAAGAAAAAGTAGAATTTGTGCTATGTGCTTTCACGGATGTTCGAGGGATCTTTCAAAGCTTTAGTTCCCCTGTTCATCATTTTCTAGAAGGAGATCAATATTTTGAAACCGGGATTGGTTTCGATGGCTCAAGTATTAGAGGATTTAGAGAGCTTCATACAAGCGACATGATTTTTTATCCTGATCCCGAAGCGTTGTATGTTCTTCCATGGACTAGTGGTATACAAAAAACAGCTGTTCTTATAGGCGACATCAGAGAGCCTTATGGTAGCAGTGAAGCCGCGGATTGTGACCCTAGGGGATATGTAGCAAGACGTGCTATTGAAAAAGCTAAATCTATGGGGTATGTGCCTTATTTCGGACCTGAAATTGAATTTTTTGTATTTAAGTCAATAGATCCGAGCAGCTTAAATTATGATATCTTTGTTAGCCCTAAGGGGGGTGCAGGAGATAGTTGGGGGCCTCCTCGAGTAAATCCTGTATCACCAGAAACCGATGTAGGAGGGTATATACTACGTCCTAAAGAAGCATACTTTAGGAATCCTCCAGAAGATACCACAAATGGCTATCGAAATGAATTGGCTCATACACTTGAAATAATGGGATATTCTATAGAAATGCATCATCATGAAGTATCTACGAAAGGTCAGGTAGAGTTAAACTACAGCTATAGTGACTTACTTGACACGGCAGATAAAGTCCAAATTTATAAGTTAGCTGCAAGAAATATTGCCGCTAAATATGGATGGATTGCTACATTTATGCCAAAACCAATTTATTTAGATAATGCCAGTGGTATGCATGTTCATAATTCATTGTTTAAAAATGGGGATAATGTAATGTGGGATCCTAATGATGATTACGCAGAGATAAGTCAAATATGCCGATATTATATTGGGGGGCTATTAGAACATGCTGAGGCATTAACTGCTATTTGTTGTCCTACAGTTAATTCATATAAGCGATTAGTACCCGGTTTTGAGGCTCCAATAAATGTAATGTATAGTAGAAGAAACAGATCAGCACTTATCCGTATTCCTGTTTACTTAAAAGGAGAAAAATATAAAAATAGAAGACGAATAGAATATAGAGGCGTTGATCCTTCGACAAACTCATATTTTGCGTTCGCAGCAATCGTTACAGCTGGTTTAGATGGTATAAAAAAGAAAATTGATCCTGGTGATCCAGTCGACCAAGATGTATACGAGATGTCGGAGGCAGCCAAGAAAGCAGCAGGGATTAAGCAATTACCTACCACGTTAAAAGAAGCATTAGATGTTTTGGAGAGTGATGCGATATCAAAGGAAATATTAGGATCGCATCTCTATGATGCCTTTATAGAATATAAGACAAATGAATGGAACCAATTTTGCCTTTATGTGACACCCTGGGAGATAATGAAGTATCTGGATTATTAAACTAAATTAAATAAGTTTTTTTTTTTAAATTTTAAATTTTTTATTTTTTTATTGAAAGAAATAGAATTGGAAAGGAGAAATGAAAGATAAATATTGTTATTATTGTGGAAAAAAAATAGATTTGTCAAGTTTAATATGTAAAAACTTTCATCTCAATCAAGATTATTTAAAAACCCTATGGGACAATCGCGTAATTCAATTTCTATGTTGTGATTGTTTTAAGGAAGAAATGTTATATGAGAAAGGTTTACTCCAAATACCTGAATTAAATGAGGAAAAACCTAAAAATGAAATATTACAATCATATGAATTGTAAATCTATAATTAAAATCACCAGAAAAAGTAAATAATATGCAAATAAATGAAAAAGATGTGAAGATTTTGGAGAATAAAAAAAATAGTAATAAGATTAATAGAATAACCATTGCTTTAGACGATGAGACTGACGATGTTCTTAATGAGTTAAAGAATGGATCGCACAAATCTCAGTCAGAATTAATTAGGAAAGCTATTAGATTCTATCATCAATTTAATCAAGTCTTTAATCATAGTAAAAAGGGGGTTGCAAAGCGAGTAAATACATATTTAGAGTTATTATCAAATGGAGAGCATATAATATTAGATATCGACCATTACCTTTCATTTTTGAGATTTATTGAAAATTCTTCAGATAGCGATGAATATTGGGAGATGAATAAATCCATTGGTAAAGCTCATGCAGAAGAATTTTTGGAAGAAATGGATCTTCCAACGGTCCAAAAAGTGGTAGAACGCCTCGAGGCATGTAATTTTTTTAAAATGGTAAAAGATTCTTCAAACAGATATACATTATTATTAGGATCTGATATTCAGAAAAAATTTATAAAGAATTTTTTGGAGGAAGTGTTTCAAGGAATGGGATTCAAGGCCCTAATTAAAGAGGGGTTTTCAAAACTCAAAATAATTCTTGGTAATGCCGCCTATTAATCATAAGACAAATTTAAATGGTTATTTCAATAAATTATTCAAAAATGCGTAAAAGATGATGAAAAAATCTCAACAGAAAAAAATTTTTTATGAAGCAATGTGGTTTAGTGAAGATGATTCAAATGAACCTGTTGTTCGAGGATCGAATGTTGATGAAATAATTGAGAAATTATTGAAAATGACAAAAGGTAGAGAAGGATGGATTGAAGTTTACCAAATATCTTATACTGACAGAGGATATAAAATACAGCTTCAGAAGAAAATAGACGTTTTGAATGAATTAACAATTTAAATTTATATATTTCTTGATTGCTAAATAACTTTTTTTGATATCTGATTGTCTATGTGCGGGATAAATGGTTTTAACTGGAAGGATAAAGCAAAAATAAACCAAATGAACAATGAAATTATTCATAGAGGCCCTGACAATCAAGGAATTGCTGTTTTCAATAATGTGTCTTTAGGGCATGATCGCCTTTCTATTATTGATCTGTCTGACCGTGGACATCAACCTATGTGTAATGATGAAAAAACTATTTATATTGTTTTTAATGGTGAGATTTATAATTATAAAGAGCTTAGAGAAGAGTTTTGTCAAGATTACAAATTTCATTCTGCCACTGATACAGAAATAATACTTGCAATGTATCAGAGATTCCAAGATAAATGTGTTGATTATTTCAATGGGATGTGGACTTTTTGTATTTTTGATTTAGAAAAAAATATTCTTTTTTGCTCGAGAGACCGTCTTGGAATAAAACCATTTTACTATTATTATGAAGGAGAAAAATTCATATTTTCCTCAGAAATAAAAGCAATTCTAATTCATAAAATAAAAAAAAAACTTAATCCAAAAGCTATTAGCTCATTTCTAAGATATCGCTACATTCTTGAAGATGAAACATTTTTTGAAGGAATTTACAATATAAAACCAGGTTATAATTTAATCTATGACTTAGAGACTAATGAATGCCAGCAAATTCAATATTGGGACTTAAATCAACTTGAAACTATTGATACATTCAATAAACAAAAAGTAATAATTGAACAAGAATTAGTAAAAAGCGTAAATTATAGAATGGTTGCTGATGTTGAAGTAGGATCAATCTTATCAGGAGGAATAGATTCAAGTCTCACTTCAGCAATTATGGCTGACTTAAATAACAACCATGTAAATACATATACTGTCAAATTTAATGAAGATGGTTTTGATGAAACACCATATGCAAGATTAGTAGCAGAGAAGTATAAAACAAGACATAATGAAATTTTAATCGATCAAGATGATTACATAGCAGTAATGAATGAATATCTAAAATATAAAGATGAACCAATAGGAGTTCCCAATGAAGTCGCTCTCTTTTTACTTTATAGAGATATTAAGAAAACTGCTACAGTAGTACTCGCGGGAGAAGGTGCAGATGAAATATTTGCAGGGTATGGAAGAATTTTTCGTTCTCCATTTGATTTTTTAAAAGAATCAATTCATAATGAAGATATCAATTTTTTAGATTTCTTTATGAATATTTATGGTTATTTTTCTGATGATGATTTGAAACTTATTCTAAAAGAAGAATTTTATTATGATTTTAGGGAAATATTTAAGAATTACATGTTAAAGTGCCCACGAGATTATTATACCAAAATTTCATATATTTTCTTGAAGTTACATCTTCCAGGATTACTTTTAAGAAGCGATGTTTCAAGTATGGCTAGTGCGGTTGAATCAAGAGTTCCATTTTTGGATCATAATTTAGTTCAATTTGTCTATAGTTTACCTTTTGATTTTAAAAATAAATTTAAATCCATTTCTGCTTTGAAAAAGTCTGTAGATTTAAATTATAATGAAATCTCCGAAATTAATGATATTCCAAAATACATGTTAAAAGAAATTGCAAAAAAATACCTGATGGATGATATTATCTATAGAAAAAAACAAGGCTTTCCACTTCCCTTGAATAAATGGTTTGGAGAGAATTATATAAATAAACTCAAGATACTCTTATTGAATGATAATAATATCATTAAAAATTACGTGAACATAGAGAATTTAAAAGAATGGATTGAAAATACTGAAAATGATAAGAATTTCGGATTAAAACTATGGATGTTATATAGCTTAGAAATCTGGCTGAATTCAATTAAAAAAAAAAATCCAGATTTGGTTTTTTAATTAATCTTCTAAAAATAACTTATAAAAAAAAAAAAAATTAATAAATTTATTATAAAATATCTTCTCCCTTCTCGTTAGTTCTTATTCTGATTGCGTTTTCTACAGGAGTTATAAATATTTTTCCATCTCCCTCTTTCCCGGTTTGGGCTTTATCAATTATAGTTTTAATAACTTGGTCAATATTCACTTTACTACTTACTACAATTTCTAATTTTATTTTATCAATCCACTCGACACAATATCTTCCAGATCTTCCTGTTAACCACATTCCCCCTTGATTTCCTCGGCCTTTTACCTCATAAACACTCATTCCTTTAATCTCCAATTCGGAAAGTGCGTTTTTTACAGGTTCCATTTTTTCTGGTCTAATAAAACACTCAATTTTTTTCATTTTTTCACCTCACGCTGCTTTTTCTCCATGGAGAGTAATATCAAGGCCTACATATTCTTCTTCAGGTGAGACTCTGAAACCAATTGTTTTATCAATAATAAAGGCTATGATAAAGGTAGCAACAAAAGCATAAACAACTGTTACAGCTACACCTATTAATTGAATCCATACTTGTTCCCAATTTCCTAATACTGCACCGCTGGCTCCAATACCAGCAAAGACTCCTGTTAATATGGCACCTAATATTCCACCCGTTCCATGAATTGAAATAGCATCCAATGACTCATCGATCTTTGAGCTAGTTCTCCATGATAATACTATAAAACATACTACACTAGAGAGACCGCCTATTATTAGAGCAAAAACTGGTGCTACAAATCCTGCCGCGGGGGTAATAGCTACTAATCCTGCTAATACTCCTGATGCCATTCCTAGAGTACTAAACTTTCCAGTTTTAAAGTATTCAATCAGCATCCAGGTTAAAGCACCCATAGAAGCAGCTAAGTGCGTGTTAAACATCGCCAAAACAGCAATGTTATTCGCACCCAAGGCACTTCCTCCATTGAATCCAAACCATCCAATCCATAATAAAGCTGCACCTAACAATACATAAGGAATGTTATTAGGTTCCATTGGTTCTTTTCGATAACCTTCTCGTGGTCCAATAACTAAAGCAACGGCTAAAGAAGCAAACCCTACATTAATATGAACGACAGTTCCCCCGGCAAAATCAAGGCATCCGATGGCTCCTAGAAAGCCGCCCTCACCCCAAACCCAATGAGCAATTGGAGAATACACGAATATCAACCAAATGGATATAAATATGCAAAATGCTCCAAAATTAACTCTCTCAGAAAAGGGACTTGCAATAATAGCAACAGTAATAATTGCAAACATCAATTGAAAAGCCATATATAACATATGTGGAATATCATCTGAATAGGCAGAATTTGTACCAAGTTCTACTCTCATGAGACCCACAAATTTGAAACTGCCAATAAGACCTCCACCAACATCTGGGGCAAATGCTAAACTATAAGCAATGAAAAACCATAAAACACTAACTATGGCTATAGAAACGAAACACATAGCCATCATGTTAACCATATTTTTTTTTCGTAGTAATCCCCCGTAAAAAAATGCTAAACCAGGTGTCATTATAAAAACTAAAGCTGTACAAATTATAACAAATGAAATATCTGCTCCTGACATATCATCAACTAATTATATTTTTTTGATTATATTTTTTTATTAAAATTATATTCTTAAAATTAAATTAAATATATTATATTACTATATAAAATTGATTGAGAAATTTGATTAATTGTTATATCACATTTCGTTTTAATTCTTAAAGAATTATGAAAAAAGTAAGGGGAAATATGATCAATTTATGAAATATTATGAAATCATCTTAAAAGATTAAATAAAACATAAAATTATTAAGAACATAATAGAATTAGTATATAATAAACAATTGATATTAGAATGAGAAATCGAAAATTAAACGTTGTTATAGCCCAAATCAATCCTATCGCTGGAGATGTTGATCGAAATAAAGATTTGATTATAGATATTATTAAAAACAATCAAAATTCGGATATTATTGCTTTTCCAGAGATGTCATTGGTTGGATATCCTCTTATGGATCATATCCTTGATCCTTTAATCAGAAAGAGAAACGCTGAAGCGATTGAAGAAATAAAAAATACAAATTCAAAACCTACCATTATTCTCGGGACATTTACAGAACCACCTGAATTGAGAGGAAAATTTCAATTCTTTTATAATTCAGCTATAGTAATTGAAGGAAATGATATTAAGTATGTTGAAAATAAAAGATTGTTGCCAAATTATGATGTTTTTGATGAAAGAAGATATTTTTCTTTTGATAAAAAGTTTGAACCTATTGAGATAAAAGGTATAAATGTTGGAATTTTAATATGTGAAGATATATGGGATGATGCTTATGAAATTAAAGTAGCAAGTAATTTAATCTCAAACGGAGCTGAAATTCTTATTGTAATAAATGCATCTCCATATCATATAAATAAATTTAATATTCGAAAAGATTTAGTATGTGATAAATCAAAACAATTTTCGGTTCCTATCGTTTATATAAATATGGTTGGAGGGCTTGATGAAATTGTCTATGACGGAAATAGTTTTATCTCTAATAAATTCGGGCAGATAATTTTTAAAGCAAAAGCATTCAAAGAAGATGTTGTTAATATAGAAATTAATATTGATGAAGAAAATCCAATAGAAGAAAAAAATTATGAAAAAGATTGGAGAGATAATGTTGTTAATGCCTTAAAATTGAACTTATACGATTATTATCATAAAAGTGGAATATTCAAGGGAGTGGTTCTAGGTTTAAGTGGGGGTGTAGATTCTGCGTTTACAGCTTATATCTGTGCTTCATCTTTAGGATCTGAAAAAGTGACGGCCATTATGATGCCTACGAGATATACTTCCGAAGAAAGTATTAATTTAGCTAAAAATCTCTGTGATAATACGGGAATTAATTATATTATACACCCGATTGATAAATTATTTACTTCATATGAAGAAAATTTTAAAGATATTATGGGAGAGTTACCCTTTGATGTTGCTGATGAGAATCTCCAAGCACGAATAAGAGCAACAATCCTTATGTATTATTCTAATAAATATAATTGGTTATTAGTTTCGACTGGAAATAAATCAGAAATAGGTGTAGGATTTTGTACTCTCTATGGAGATACATGTGGAGGTAAAAATATCCCAGGTGATCTCTTAAAAGTACAGATTTATGATATCTGTGAATGGATAAACAGAGAAAAAGAAATTATTCCTAGAGGAATTATTGAACGGCCACCAACCGCTGAATTGCGAGAAAATCAGAAGGATAGTGATTCAATACCAGTATATGAAACCCTTGATGCCATTTTAGGTGAAATTATTGAAAATGGGATAGGAAATGAATTTGATACTCTTAAAGATAGAGGGATTGATATGGAAACTGTTTTAAAGGTAAGAAAGCTTTATTTAAACTCAGAATACAAACGTAGACAATTAGTACAATCAATAAAAGTAAGTGATAGTGCGTTTGGTATAGGAAGAAGATATCCAGTATTAAAGAGGATTAAGTATTAAAAATGATGAAAAAAGTCCTTATTATTAAAAACATTAGCCATGAAGACCCTGGATTAATTCTCGATGTTTTAAATGAAAAACAAATACCTTTTGATGTCTTAGATTTCTCTATAAAAATAGAAAGACCAAATCTTGAAAATTATGAGCTCTTAATCATTATGGGGGGTCCAGATAGCGGAAATGATGATTCGTTAAAGATACAAATTGAATTGGAAATAATTAAATCTGCTTTTAATAAGTCAATTCCCATATTTGGAATTTGTCTTGGATTACAATTAATGGTGAAAGCAGTGGGGGGGATGATTTATAGGAATCCTGTTGAAGAGATTGGGTTTAAACATGGTAATGATTGGTATGAAGTAATATTAACGGATATTGGTAAAAAAGATCCAATATTTAAAGATATAAATAAAAAATTCGTGGTGTTCCAGCTTCATGGAGAAACGGTTGAATTGACAGAGAAAATTAAGCTATTAGGTCAGGGAAAGTATTGTAAAAACCAAATCATCAAAATTGGTAATTTAAATTATGGATTCCAATTTCATTTTGAGATCACTACTTTGTTACTAAAAAAGTGGATAGATTTAGCTCCAGAACTGCAAAATTATCGTAAAGAAGATATTTTATCTAATTTTGAAACAATTGAAAAAGATTTTATAAAAAGAGGTAGAAAAATTTTTACAAATTATTTAGAACTAGTCTTATAACTAATAAGAATTAAATTCTTAAAATAATACTAATATAACTGTTTTAATTAAAAACTAAATAATGTAAGAAATTGTATTTCTATATGATCATAAAATAAATTTCATAAAAGTTATGAAAAGTTATGCATATGCATAATTAATAAAAAAAAATTGATTAATATGATTGAAAAAGATGATCCTAATCGCTGGAAAATATGCGATAAAGTTATTGAAACCGTAAAAGAACAAGATATTAAATTTATCTACCTACAATTTACAGATATACATGGTATTGTCAAATCTTTTGAAATTAACGCTAAAAGAGTAGAAGATTTTTTACAAGATGGTGAGAATTTTGATGGTAGTTCTATTACGGGTTATGGTGCGATAGAAGAATCAGATAAAGTAGCGATTCCTGATCCTAGTACTTTTTGTATAATTCCATGGAGGAAACAAAAGAATGTTGCTAGATTTTTTAGTGACATATATAATCCTGATGGTTCTCGTTATGAGGGAGATCCAAGATATATTCTTCAAAAAGCTGTAAAAAAGGCAAAACAACATGGGTATGAATATTTTTGTGCTCCTGAATTAGAATTTTTTATTTTAGAAAAAGATACAACAGAAAAGGCATTTAGTCCCTCAGACCTAAGAGGGTATTTTGACTATGATCCTTATGATATAAATGAACGGATGAGATTTACGTTTGCTGAATATTGCGATGCTATGGGTATCGAGATAGAAGTGCTACACCACGAAGTTGCTCTTGGACAACACGAGATAGATTTTAAATATGGCCCCGCAGTAGAAACCGCTGATAATACTAATACAATAAAAATGATTGTAAAGACTGTAGCAGCTCAGAACAGCATGACTGCAACCTTTATGCCAAAACCATTTATGGGAATAAATGGTTCAGGAATGCATGTTCACCAATCTCTTTGGAAGGATGGTACAAATGTATTTTACGATGATTCTGATAAAAATTATATCTCTCTTATAATGAAAAAATGGATTGCAGGGCAATTAAACCATGCAAGAGCAATGTGTGCCGTTTTAAGTAGCTGGCCTAATTCATATAAAAGATTAGTGCCTGGATTTGAAGCCCCAGTTTATGTTGCATGGGGTTTTAGAAATAGATCTCCATTAATCCGAGTTCCAAATTTTGGAGGAAAATCAAATGCGGCGAGATGCGAAGTCAGATGTCCGGATCCAGCAGGAAATCCATACCTACAATTTGCTGTTCTTTTAGCAACAGGTTTAGATGGAATATTATCTGAAGATATTGAAATTCCAGAACCCACTGACCTTAATGTTTATCACTTATCAACGAAAGAGTTGTTAAAATCAGGAATTATTTCATTACCAGGAAGTCTTAGTGAAGCTCTTAAGGAGTTTCAGTCATCCGAATTCATGAAAGAAGTATTCGGTGAAGATCCATTTAAAAATTTCTTATACGCCAAACTGGAAGAAAATGACGCATTTCGCGTTGTAGTAAGCGACTGGGAACGTGATAGATATATAAATAGACTTTAATTTTTTTTTTATTTATTATTAAGAAAGTTTTCGCTTCTAATCTTGAACTTATCTGGATTTTGCTATAGAGTTTTCAATTTCAGCTAAGTTTTCTATTGCTTTTAGGGGATAATTTCCCGTTAAGCATGCCAAACATAGCTGGTCTTCTCTCAAGCCAATTGCCTGTACTAAATCATTCACATTTTGGTAAATTAATGTATCAGCACAAATTTTTCTTCTAATTTCTTCAATATAATTCTGTCCAAATAGCTTCTGAGCTCTCCCAGCTATGAGTTCATCTCTAGTAGGAAAATCAATTCCCATATAACATGCGCTTATAATAGGAGGACAACTAATCCTCAAATGGACAGCTTTAGCGCCACCTTTTTCTTTTAGTAATTTAACTATTTGACTGGTTGTTGTCCCTCTAACAATCGAATCATCAATCAGAATTACATCTTTTCCCTTCACGACACTTCTTACTGGATTAAGCTTTTCTTTAACAATAGCTTTTCGACGATCTGCTCCGGGAGTTATGAAACTACGCCAAAGGTAGCGATTTTTCATTAATCCTTCCACGTAAGGCAACCCCGCTGCATGGGCATAACCTACAGAAGCACTACGACCTGCGTCAGGTACAGGTACAACTATAGCATTTTCTTTAAACTTAGGATCTTGTAGATATGGATCTGCTTTTGCTAAATTTTCACCTAATTTCATTCTTGCTTCAGCCACAGAAACTCCATCAATGACAGAATCTGGGCGAGCGAAGTATACAAATTCGAATTGACATAGAGCACCTCTATCTGCTTTCAAAATTATCTCAGAATGAATATCATCTTGAAAACTTAAACGAACTATTTCTCCTGGCTTAACATCTCTTAGGAAAAGTCCACCAACCGCATCAATAGCACATGATTCTGAAGCAACGTAATACAGATTTCTTTCTTCTGTTATTAATTCACCGATACATAAAGGTTTAAAACCAAGCGGATCTCGCATCGCGTAAATATCACCTTCCGGAGTTAATAGAATTAAAGCATAGGAGCCTTCAAGATAATTACTTGCTCTTTTTAAAACTTCTACCCAGTCTTCAGTTTCTAGAGCAATAGATGCTATTAATTGAACAATAACCTCTGTATCTGTATTAGTAACGAATACTCTACCCATCTCGTTCAATTTTTGTTTAATTTTATCATAAACAGGTATAGTTCCATTGAAAGCCAGAGAAAATTCAAGCACATTATTCTTAAAATGATATGGTTGCATATAGTCGGGTGAAGAAAATTCCGATGATCCCGTCGTTGCGTATCGATTGTGTCCAATTCCTATATTACCCCAAAAATGAGAGCGTACTTTTTCATTTAGGACTTTAGAAACTAAACCCCTCTTTTTATATGTAAAAATTTTACCCCCCGTTTGAATTATTGAGATCCCAGATGATTCTTGACCTCGATGTTGTAAAGCCATTAGCCCTTTATATAATTCTTGAGAAACTGAATAGCCGGTATCATCACATATAACCCCGAAGACAGCACAGTATTCTATAGGTTTATCTCTCACTATTAGGTTCTCTTTTTTAAAAAGCATGATATTTTATTTGATTATTAGAGAGATTTTAATTATCACAAAACAATTTCAATTAAAGTATATTCTTCTTAATTTATAATTATTTTTATAACAAATTATTAATAGGCTTATAAAAAACACTATTGAAAGATTTAGATATATTAGTTATATTAAGGAAAAATATCTTATTTTCCTAGAACTTATTTAGAATCAATGATAAGATTCAAGGGATTTCTGAACCTTAATTTAATATTTTTGTCCCCTTGGATGAGGAATTTTTCCTTTAAGAAGAGGATCATTTGTTCGTTCCATCCAGTCATTAAGTTTCGTTCGCATTTCACTAACGGTTTTATAATAAGCTGGATCGCTAATTAAATTAGTCAGCTCATTTGGATCATTTTCAAGATCATACAATTCTTCTTCAGCTCTTGGAATTTCGAATGTATCCTTCATTCGTTTTTGAATAAACCTCCCTATACGTGTACTTAATGAAATATCAAGAGGGAGTAAATATTGAGTCTCAATTTTTTCATAATTTTTAATATATTTAAATTTCTCAGTTCTGATAGCTCGTATTGGATCATATTTATCATGCCATGATTTCTCAGTAAATATCTTCTTTCTAAAGGTGGTCTTTTTTCCCTTCAAAACTAGAAGAAAGCTCCTACCTTCAATATTTTTAGGAATTTCAGATCCTATATGCTCAAGAATTGTAGGGAGTAAGTCAATATTACTTACCATACAATCAAAAACTCGCCCCTGATTAAATAAATTTGATGATGTTTGAGACATTATAAGAGCAGTTTTTATTCCAGGATCAGACATCGTACATTTAGCACGAGGTAGAGCAATTCCATGATCAGTTGTAAAAATAAATAGAGTCTCTTCCAACAAACCATTAGATTCTAAACTCTTGATTATTTTGCCAATCATCTCATCTACAGTATGTACAGCACCATAAAGTTCTGATAAATCTTTTCGAGATTTTGAATTATCGATCAAAAAAGGAGGAATTTTTACTGTATTTGGATCGACTGGAACACCTAAATTTTTAAAAGGAATATGAACCTCAAATGTCCCTATACAAACATAGAAAGGCATATCGTCATCTTTATGTTCAGAAAAGAAATTTATGATTTCTTCTTCCATGTTATTGCAAAGGTAATTAAAATCAGCATCAGTTTTGCTTCTAGTATCATAACCTAAAGTAGCACGCCTCTTACTTTCATGTTGAAGACCAATTAAATGAGTTGTATATCCATTCTCTTTTAAATACATTGCTAGAGTTTTATTATGCTTAGGTAATGTCCAACCACGATTAACAAGTCCCATTAACCCATTCTGATGAGGATATAAAGAAGTTTGTATACTGCCTCGACTGGGACTACATTGAGGTGCTGTACAAAAATGATTTGTAAATCTAACACCATTTTCAGCTAAGCGATTTAAATTCGGTGTTTTAAGAGAATTGGGCATCTGGTAAGAATTATAACATCCAATAAGTTGACCTTGATCATGCGTAATAAATAGTATAATATTTGGTTTTTTCATCTTAATAGTTATTAAAATTAAGTTTTTTTCTATTTACACTCATCAAATCAAAATTTTAAAAAAAAATAATAATAATTACTTAAAATAGTTCAATTATAAATATTTATAAAACTATCCCTATGTGACCATAATGATCACATTTAAATATG
>JAHPZI010000010.1:101577-123970 GCA_019058295.1 Promethearchaeota archaeon
TATAAATATTTATAAAACTATCCCTATGTGACCATAATGATCACATTTAAATATGAGAATATTTGATAGAATCATAATATGATCAGATTAGACATATGATCAAATTTCTTAAGTAAAAAGTTTGAAAAGATGAACAGCTCGAATCAAAAAAGAAAGGAAAAACCCCCAGCATTCCAAAGAGATATGCCACCTGGGCCCCCACCTTTTTTTGGGCCCCCACCTTTTTTTAGGCCCCCTCATCACTTCGGCCCCCCTCTACCTATAACTAGAGAGGGTTTTAATGAAATGAAATTTATGATGATATTGATGCTCCTTTCAGATAATCCTAATGGTATAACAGGATATAAAATTCAGAAGAGATTTCAAATCCCCAGAGGAAACTTATTAAGAACATTAGATGAATTAGTAGAAAAGAATTATTTAACAACTTCTGAATCATTAATAAAAGGGCGGGCTCAGAAATTCTTCATCCCGACTAAAAAAGGAAAAAAATATTTAAACAAATTAAGGAAAAAGTGGATAACAAGATTTTCTATGATGGCTGACATGGGTCCTCCAAGCCTTGAAGGGTTAAAGATGATGTTAACGGAGAGAATAAAAGAGTTCGAATCTAAAGAAGATGCTATTGATTTTTTTAGAGGTGTAAGATCTTGGATGAAAAATATTCTTTATCATATTGAAATTAAAACAAAAAAATTAACAAAAGTTAAAGATGATATAGATATAATTATAGATAAAATCGAACTTATGGATTTTTTTGATAATGATAAAATTATAACTTTTGTAATGGATTCTATGAAGAAATTTGAAGAGGAGGTTATAAGTAAGGATGAATGAAAATAATGATGATATATTAATTCAACTCAAAGGATTGACCAAAAGATTTGGAAACTTTTATGCTGTTTCTAATATTGATTTAGAAATTAAGCGAGGTGAAATTGTGGGATTTCTTGGTCCAAATGGCGCAGGAAAAACTACAACCATGAAAATGATGGCATACCTACTAAGACCTACCGCAGGAGAGATCTGGATTAGAAATAATGGAGATCTAACAAGATTATCATCTAAGAACAGAGATTATCTCTTAGATAATATCGGTTTTATGATTGAAATTCCTACATTTTATGGTGATATGACCCCGCGTCAAATATTAAGCTATTTTGCAAATTTGAAAGGTTATCCAAGAAAAAAGGTTAAAATTCGTGTTGAGGAAGTAGTTCGACTATTCGGTTTATCTGAATGGATAGATACGAAAATTAAAAAGTTTTCAAAAGGAATGAAGCAGAAAATTGGTATTGGTTCAGCAATAATCCACGACCCTGAGATTATCGTATTAGATGAGCCCCAAACTGGTTTAGATCCAAAAGCAAGAAAAGATGTTCGTGATTTAATTTTGAAACTCAAGCAGATGGAAAAAACGATTTTTCTCAGTAGCCATTTGCTTTATGAAATTTCAGAAGTAGCTGATAGAATAGCTATAATCCATAAATCAAAATTAATCGCTTATGATACATTAGATAATTTAGAATTAAAGTCTCGTAAAAGTCTAATAAATTTTGAATTAATTGATTACTCAAAACATAATTTGACAGATTTAATAGAAAGGCTCAATAAAATTATTCTACCTTTAAATGGATTAGGGAGTGGTAGCGTTAATAAAATAAGATTTAATGAGAATTCTAAAATGTTTGAAGTACCTTTTAATGGAGTTCCTGAAAATCAATTAAAAATTCATAAAGCTCTCTTTGAAAACAATTTTAATGTATTAGAATTTTCAGTACCTAAAGCGAATTTATTAGAGAGTTTGTTCATTGATCTTACTGACGAATCTTATAAGGAAATGCTTTCTCCTGAGCGAGAAATTATACCTAATTAATAAAAAATTATGGAGGAAAAAAAATGTCAACAGAATTAAAACAAGAACAATTAGAGATTGAAAAAATTATTAAAGAAAAGCAAACAATTGGAATAAATCGTTATATTACTCAGATTACTGATACAATCAATTTTGAAATTAAAAGAACGTGGAAAACATTTATTATTATGCTATTCGTTTATTTAGGTATCTTTTTACTAAGTTTATTATTAGCTGAACTTCGAGAGGCAGCTGGAGTCGAATTACCTGAAGAATCTATTGATTATCTTGGAGATTATTTTGGTTTTTTTGGAATTCTCATAATAATAAGTACGGCTACGTTTGGAGGAGGAATAATTGCTGAGGATTTTCAAAAACAGACAGGAAATTTATTATTCCCAAAAATTAGTAAAAGTCGTCTTTTGATTGGGAGAATAATCTCACGATATGCTTTAAACGTAATTCTGATAGCTTTTTATTATTTAATGGTTGGTATCATTACATTTTATAAATATCAAGAATTACCAGACACCTATATAATATCAATGGGCTGGGCTTTATTTTATACATTTATGGTCTTTACAATTGTAATTTTCATGAGTAGTATTAATAAAAGTAAATCCGCCGCTATCATTATAAGTATCTTATTATTTCTCATAGCATTCAACATTATTGACTCTATCTTGATGTTTACTAGGACTGGTATTGAACCAATATTTTTACCTACCTATTATGAAAATATAATTCAAGCAAGTTTAGATATGCCTGACCCCCGATTTGAAACTGTTAGCTTTGGACGCCCTGGCGGAAATAATCCTGAATTTAAACGATGGTTAACACCCAGTATACCTGGTGCTATAATTGGAATGTCTCTTATTTCCTTTTTAACACTTACTGCCGCATATCTATTATATAAAACACGACAAAGTAAAAATGAATAATTTAATTTCCTTTTTTTTAAAAAAAGTTATGATTAATCATATATAGGTATAAATTGTGATGAATGAAAATATCATAGAAGTTAAGGGTCTTACAAAAATCTACGTAGATGGTAATGTTTTAGCCGTAGATGATATTAGTTTTAATATTAAGAAAGGTGAGATTTTTGCCCTTCTTGGTCCTAATGGCGCTGGTAAAACCACTACGATAAGTATGCTTGCAACTTTATTAGATGTGACAAAAGGATCCGCATTAGTAAATGGTTATGATGTTAAAAAGGAATCCGATAAAGTTAGAAGGAGCATAGGAATTGTCTTTCAAGAACCATCATTGGATAATGAAATGAAAGGTCGTGAGAATTTAGAGTTGCATGGAATTCTCTATGGCATGCCGAAAAAGCAAAGAAGGGAAAAAATTAAAGAAGTATTAAAATTAGTCGATCTTGAGGAAAAAGCTAATATTTATACAAAGAATTATTCAGGAGGAATGAAACGACGTTTAGAAATCGCACGGGGTTTATTACATGAACCTAAAGTGCTATTCCTTGATGAACCTACTCTTGGTTTAGATCCTCAAACGCGTAGAAAGATTTGGGAAAAGATTAAGGAATTAAACCAAGGAGATTCGGAAATAACAATTTTAATTACAACTCATTATATGGAAGAGGCAGATGAGCTTGCAAATAGAATCTGTATAATGGATCATGGAAAAATAATCGCTTTAGATACATCAGAGAACTTAAAAAAGCAAATTTCGGGTGATATCATTGATATCGAATTCGAAAAGATTGAAGATCACACAAAACTCCCAATAATTATTTCCTCCCTAAAACAATTACCAAATATTAAAAATATCTCTTTTGGTAATTCGTCTCAAGAAAATATGTCATTGGATATGAAACTTCCGCCTGGAATTAATCCTGAAATGATAAAAATGCGAATGAAAGAGATGATGTCAGATCCCAAAAAACTTTTAAAAGCATTTAAAAAATATCCAATGGCATCTCAAATGTTTTTAAATGCCCCTTTTGAAATTAAAAAAAGAATTTCTAATCTTTTTACTGAGGATTTCATTGATCAGATTCCAGAAGGAATTAAAGAAGAGATTATTAAAATCAGAAAAGGAGAGTTAACTGAAAGTAATCAGTTTTCTACTCCGGAGATTTCCGTATCATGTGAGAATGGAAGTAAATGTCTCTCGCCAATTATTCAAAAAATTAATGATAATGGTTTGAGTATTAAATCTATAAATATGCATCAGCCAAAATTAGAGGATGTGTTCCTACATTTCGTAGGTAGTGCTATTAGAGAAGAATCTTCTGATCGTGTAAAAGGAATAAAGAGTATGATAAAGATGAGACAATTGAGGAAGTGAGGTTAGATGTCAGATTTAAATTTATTATTGAAAAAAAATAATTTTTCCGTCATATGGATATTAGCAAAAAGAGAATTATTTGAATTTGTAAGAAATAAACCAAGAATTATTACAGCAATAGTCCAAGGTATATTCTTTCTATTGGTCTTTAGTGCGGGTTTTGCATTCATTGGAATTAGAATACAAGGTATTTCCGTCGATCCGAGAGCTTTCACCGCTTCGGGAATTGCTGCGATAATGATTTTATTTACAGGTATATTTGGGGGAATGAGTGTACTGCGCGATAAAATGTTTGGTTTTATGAGGGAATTGATTGTAGCTCCTGTTAATCGCAGAATTTTAATGACAGGTAAAACCTTAGGAGTCGCTTTACAGACTTTAATTCAAGTCGAAATTATCCTTTGTTTAGGTGTAGCCTTCGGATTTTTTGGATATGATGTTAGTTTAATTTGGCGTTTAATATTAGTAATTCCTATTGCATTCTTAGCAAGTGTGGGTATTGTCGGTGTGGGTTTAACAATTAGCACTCGTATAAGAGACTTTCAATCATTTGGACTAATTCAGACATTTATCGTATTGCCAATGTTTTGGCTTTCTGGAGCATTATTTGCTTTTAATAATGTTCCAGTTCCAATGCAAATTGCAATGATGATGAATCCATTTACTTATAGTGTCGATCTTATAAGATATGTAGTATTAGGGGTTTCTTTCTTCCCATTCTGGCTTGATTTAATAGTAATGTTCGCTTTTGGAATTATAATGATTTTTCTTGGGGCATGGTCTTTTAATAAAATGGAACTAAGTTAAATCAGAAAAAAATTTTTTTTTTTAAAAGAAACTGATTACCAATAAATTTCTCGTAATTCCGAATGATATTCATTCAATGATTTTATTGATTTTTTCTTCTTCCTAGTTTTTCCAATCGCTTCAACAAGGGCATTTGCAAGCTCTAAATTCACAATTACAGGTACATTGTAATTTACTGCCATTCTTCGTATTTGATACTCATCCTCAAGGATTTTTTCAAATTTTTCTTCTAATGTTGTTGGCATTGGAATGTTTATTACGAGATCAATTGCTCCATTTTGTAAGCAGTTCATTATATTGGGCTCCATCCCTGCCTCATGAATTTTATAAAGTTTTACAGCATATATCCCTTTATTTTTTAATGCTAAAGCAGTGTCTTCGGTTGCAAAAATAGTGAATCCAAGATCCTTAAACTTTTTAGCTATTGGTATTACTTGTTTTTTTAATTCTTCTCCACCCAATGAAATTAGTATATTTCCTCCCTGTAATGGTATATTATTTTCTGCAGCCTCAAGAGATTTTATTAATGCTTCAGGAAAATCATCACCAAAACAAGAAATCTCTCCTGTTGAGCTCATTTCAACTCCAAGTCTAAAATCAGCCTTATCCAACCTCATAAAAGAAAACATAGGTGCCTTTACTGCAACATAATTTCCTAAAGGCATATTCATTAATTTTTCAGGTATTTTTTTTCCCATAAACACCTCGGCAGCAAGTCTCATTAGATTTATACCACGTGCCTTTGAGACATAAGGCATACTTCGGCTTGATCTTAGGTTGCATTCAATAACATATACTTCATTATCTTTTACTAAATATTGGACATTAAAAGGCCCCCTAATTTTTAAAGCTAAAGCAATTTTTTTAGTATATTCCTCAATCTTTTTAATTACGAGTTCTGTAATCGTATAATATCCAATTGACATTGTAGCATCTCCAGAATGTACACCTGCATTCTCAATGTGTTCTACTATAGCTCCTATAAACACACTTTCACCATCAGAAACTCCATCACATTCTACCTCTCGAGCATTTGTAAAGAACTTTGTAATTACTACCGGATACTCTTTTGATACGGCCGCAGCAAGATCAAGAGTATCTTTAAGAGTTTTTTCGTTATATGATACTCTCATTGCAGCGCCAGATAAAACATAAGACGGGCGAACTAATACAGGATAACCCACCTTTTTAGCAAATTCAAAAGCCTCCTCTGTAGTTGTTAACATAGCCCATTCTGGTTGTTTAATGTTGAGTTGATCCAAAAGAGAACTGAATTTGGATCTATCTTCTGCCATGTCAATCCTGCTTCCATGAGTACCTAAAATATTTAAGCTAACTTTTCTAAAAAACTCCGAATACTTTGTGAATTTAGCAGCTAAATTCTGGGCTATTTGACCACCAACCGAAAGAACAATTCCGCCGGGATTCTCGAGCTCACAGATATCCAAAACTCTTTCGCCGCTAAGTTCCTCGAAATAGAGCTTATCAGCAGTCTCTGTGTCAGTTGAAACAGTCTCCGGGTTGAAGTTAATCATAATTGCCTCATCAACACCTAATTTTTTTAACCCCCAGAGACAATTAACAGAACCCCAATCAAATTCTACGGAAGCTCCAATACGGTAAGTTCCCGAACCTAACACAATAATTTTTCTTATTTTTTCATTTTTTTCTTGTTCAAAGTCTATATCATGTTCAGATGCTGCATAAGTTAGGTACAAATAATTTGTTATAGCGGGCCATTCGGCAGCTAATGTATCGATTCTTTTTACAAAAGGTTGGATATTAAATTTTCTTTTACGCATATCTCTTATTTTTATCGTATCCACTCCCATTATCGAAGCGATTTGTCCATCAGAAAAACCAAAACGCTTTGCCATCTCTAGCCAATATTTCTTTTCATCATTATTTGTTACTAAAAAATCCATTTCTGCTAATTTATCTTCTATATCAATAACATTCTTTATTTTATGAAGAAACCATTTATCAACACGTGATAATTTATAAATTTCATCAAGAGAAATCCCTTTTTTAAGAGCCTCAACAACTCTAAATACTCTTAAATCTGTTGGATTATTTAATGCATATTTTAATTCATTTATATCTTCGATTGGCTCAATATTATTCCCTACTAATCCTTTCATACCTATATCTAACATTCTTATAGCCTTTTGCATTACTTCTTCGAATGTTCTACCGATTGCCATGACCTCCCCTACACTTTTCATTTGGCTTCCAATCGATCTATCAACTCTATGAAACTTAGTTAAATCCCATCGAGGTATTTTTAGCACAAGATAATCGAGGGCGGGTTCAAAACATGCTGTTGTAATCCCCGTAATTTTATTTTTTAATTCAGGGAGGGTATATCCAATGGCTAATTTTGCCGCCATATATGCTAAAGGATAACCTGTCGCTTTGGAGGCAAGTGCTGATGATCGAGAGAGTCGCGCATTCACTTCAATTGCTCGAAATTCCTTAGAAAAAGGATCTAACCCATATTGAATATTGCATTCTCCTATTATACCAAGATTTCGGATTACTCGGATTGAAGCTGAACGGAGCATTTGATATTCTTCATTTGTTAAAGTTTGTGAGGGTGCTACAACAATGCTTTCTCCTGTATGTATTCCGACAGGATCAAAGTTTTCCATATTACAATTAATAAAGCAGTTATCATCTGCGTCTCTTACAACTTCATACTCGATCTCCTTCCAGCCCCATATACTCTCTTCAATTAAAATTTGGTTAATTCTTGATTGGGCAAGCCCCTTCTTAGCCATTTTTTCAAATACTCGCATGTTGCTGCATATACCAGAACCTCTACCACCTAAGGTGTATGCAACTCGAATCATACATGGAAATCCAATCTCCTCGGCAGCATTAAGAGCTTCAGTATATGAGGATACTGCTCTGCTCTTACATACTTTTACTCCTGATTTATCCATAGCTTTTACGAATAAGTCACGGTCTTCTGTTGCTTCAATTGCTTCAATAGGAGTTCCTAAAACTTTCACATTATATTTTTCTAAGATTCCCAACTCTTTAAGCTCAACACCTACATTTAATGCTGTTTGACCACCAAAAGCTAATAAGATTCCATCTGGTTGTTCTTTTTTTACAACTTCCTCGACATACTCTACATTTAAAGGTAACAAATATACTCTATCTGAAAGTTGTGGATCAGTTTGAATTGTAGCTATATTTGGATTAATTAAGATCGTTTCTATGCCTTCTTCCTTTAATGCCTTTAGCACTTGAGAACCAGAGTAATCAAATTCTCCTGCTTGACCTATTCGAATCCCCCCAGAACCAAGAACCAGTGCCTTCTTGATTGTTTTATTAAGCGGCATTTTTACTCAACTCCATGTTTTCTAAAAATTTATCAAATAGATATAGACTATCAAAAGGACCTGGACATGCTTCAGGATGGAATTGAACTGCGAAAATGGGTTTTGTTTCATGAACAATTCCTTCGTTTGTATCATCATCAATATTTTTTAAAAACTCTTTAAATCCCCCTTTTTCAAAATCTTTCACGCAAAAACCATGGTTTTGAGTGGTAATATAACATTTTTTAGTTTCTAAATGAATTACTGTTTTATTACCGCCCCTATGACCATATTTTAATTTATATGAAGTCCCACCAGCAGCTAAACCAATAATTTGATTTCCTAAACATATTCCAAAAGTAGGTATATTATTTTTAATTAAATTTTTACAAACATCAATGGTTTCCTTATATACCGCAGGATCTCCTGGACCGTTGGAGATAAACACACCATCTGGATTATATGACATAATTTTATCATAATTATAATTATTCGGAACTACAATCGTTTCTACTCCTCTTTGAACAAAATTTCTCAGGATATTCAGTTTAACACCCATATCAAGGACTACAACTCTTCCAAGGGAATTCGGAGGGATATATTTTTTTACTTCTTTTGTTGATACTTCGCTTGATAAATGTCTTAAATTTGGATCTTCAGCTTTTTTGACAATTTCTTTTAATTCTTCAATATTTGGTGTCTCTCCGGAGTTATAAACAGCTAAAAGACCAATTTGAACACCCTCTTCTCTTAAAATCTTAGTAATAGCACGAGTATCAATCCATTCTATCCCGGGAACATCTTGCTCTTTGAGAAATATATCAAGTGTTTTAACACTTTCGTAATGACTCGGTTCTTTACAACATTCATTTACTACAAAACCACTAACTTTAATTGAATCGGATTCAAAATGTTTAGTTATTCCAAATTCATCCTTTTCCCATGGAGGAACACCATAATTTCCGATAAGAGGATGTGTCATTATTACAATCTGACCTTGATATGAAGGATCCGTCAGAGTTTCGTTATATCCTGCACCTGTTATGGTAGTAAAAACAAGTTCGCCTGTAACTATTTTTGTCGCTCCGAAACCAATCCCTTGAAAATAACGACCGTCTTGAAACATTAAAATTGCTGGCTTTTCGTTCTTATAAAACATACTAATTATCGTATAATTTTTCTCCTATCTCTTTAAAACATAGATAGCTAATAATTTTTTTTAATCTTATTTATTAACCAGTTATATTTCTTGGTTAATACAAAAAAATCAATATAATTGTATAAAAGAAAAAAAGAATAAAGAAATACTAAAAAATTCTAATTTTAAATGGTTAATCATCTACATAATCATCATCGTAATCCTCATCATCTTCGTCATCTATAACATCAGCGTCATCATAAATCTCAGCTTCAGAATAACAATCTTTGCAATAAGGCTTACCTTGTTCGTAAGTTATTTCCGACTTCGGAAACTCTTCCCCACAATAAGCACATTTAATATACTTCACCAAGTTTTTAACCTCCTATTATTTAAATATCTTCAAATCTCTATAATTATATCTTATTTATTTAATGAATAAGGTTATATATAAAACCATCATCAGAAAATCATTGAGCATTAAAATGATTTCTAATGTTTCTTTTATTGAAATCCTCTTTTTATTTTAAATTTTATACAATTCTTAATAAAATCACCGTAGAGTGCACTAGGTGCGTACGGACGGCTTTTGAATTCTGGATGGAATTGAACTCCAACCATCCAATGGTCATCTCGATCCAGTTCTATGCTATTTATAATATTTCTTGTTTCATCTGTACTAGATACTATAAGACCATTTCTTTTTGCCTCTTCAGTGATATATTTTTCTTGAATATGATATCTATGTCGAAATCTTTCAATGATTTCTTCCATATGATAAGCTTTATCTAACCGGGTTCCCTCTTTCACAATTATTTTGAGACCTCCTAATCTCATAGTCCCTCCCTTTTCAGAGACTGTTTTTTGCGATTCTAATAGATCTACTACAGGATACGGTGTGTCAGGATCAATTTCAGTGGAATTCGCACCTTCTAATCCAAGATATTTTCTACAAAACGCAATGAAAAACAATTGGGCTCCAAAGCATATACCTAAGAAAGGAATTTTATTTTCCATAGCGTATTCTGCCGATTTTATCATACCCTCTACGGCTCGTTCTCCGAATCCAGGTGTTAATAAAATCCCATCACAATCCTTTAATTCATTTTCAATGTTAGTATCTTCAGTTAAATTAATCATCTTGAGCTCAGCTTTATAGCCAAGATGCGCAGCAGCATGTTCTATAGCATCATTAATAGAAATATAAGAATCTGATATGTTAAAATACTTACCGGGCATCCCTATTCTAACAGTTTCTTTGGCACTTTTAAATAATGCAACCAATTTCACCCATTCAGAATAATTTGTTATTTCATTATCTCCCATAACTAATTTTGCTTTTAAATCTAATAAATTACACAAGGAATCTCCTAATTGTTGATCTTCAAATAAAAGAGGTAATTCATAAACTGTTTCGACATCTGGATTAGAAATCACTGTCTCTGGAGGAACATTGGAAAATAAAGAAATTTTTCTTCTGATATCTTCATCTAAAGGTTTTTCACTTCGACATATAACTATATCAGGCTGTAATCCTGCACTCTGAAGCATTTTTATTGAGTGTTGGGTGGGTTTTGATTTTTGCTGACCGACTGCCCTCGAATAAGGGACTAAAGTAACATGTACTAATGCTGTATGCCTTTTTGGTAACTCTAATTTTAACTGCCTGAATGATTCTAAAAAGATGCTGGATTCTAAGTCACCAACAGTTCCCCCGCATTCAATTATCAATACATCTAAATTTTCGTTTTCCGCTATATCCATTAATCTTTGCTTAATCATATTAGTTACATGAGGTATTATTTGGACTGTTCTTCCTAAAAATTTACCTTTTCTCTCACTAAGAATTGTAGAAAGATAAATCTGACCAGATGTTATATTATGAGAAGGATCAATCTCAATTCCAAGAAATCTTTCGTAAGTACCGAAATCTTGGTCGATTTCACTTATTTTATAACATCGTTCCTCTGATTCATCAACTGGCCTGAAATCCCAGACGTTTTCAGTTATAAAACATTCACCATGCTCTATGGGATTGAGTGTCCCAGGATCCACATTTAAATAAGGATCAATCTTCACAGCAGAAATTTTAAACCCCCTAAATTGAAGAATTTTACCTAAACTGGCGCTCACGACCCCTTTCCCAATTCCTGACATAACTCCCCCTGTTACAATTACAAATTTACACTCATTAGTCATATGGATTACTTCAAATTCGGGGAAATAATTAATTTATATATAATTATTAAAATAAAATTATAAATATAAAACACAAAATAAAAAGTTTTAGTTTAACTCCTTAACGACCTTTAAAAATAGAAATTAAGTGATATTTTGGAACTTGCTCAACTTAGGAAAAAAGGACCTATTATTTAGTGTATTTTGGTCTCTTCCTTTCAGTTTCTAAATCAAACGGTTCATATAAAATATCTTTAATCATCTTGTTTTCTCTCCCTTTAAATTTCGCATCTCTTTTTTCAGTTAGAGCTTTGATTGACTCCCGAAAATCTTGAGTTTTTAACGAGAGTCTCAAGGAAATGTTTTCCTTGTCTAAGGTTTGGGATATAATTTCTCTAAAATAATCGTGCATTATTTTTTTCATCAATTTTATAGATACACTAGGTCCTTGAGGAGGGATAAGTCTTTCTGCTATCTTTCTACAATGCGCCATTAATTCATTATGAGGTATCACCCCATTAATTAAACCTAATTCATACATTTTATTCGCAGGAATTCTATCACCAAAGAACAGAATTTCTTTAGCTCTCTGAAATCCTAAGAGTAAAGGTAAAATAAACGAATTTCCAAATTCTGGAACAATACCACGCTTCACAAAAAAGAATCCTGCCCAAGCATCATCTGCCATGTAAATCAAATCCGCACACGCTAAGGGCATCGTAATACCCGCGCCTATTGCTAAGCCGTTTATTGCGGCAATAATAGGTTTTGGAAAATCCCATAGCTTCATGCATAATTTCTTAATGGCAATATCTTCTAAGTCCATTTCTGCTTGGATTTCTGGGGCAATATCCAACATTTCTTTCATGTTGAAATATCCTCCAGAGGAAAAAGCATTTCCTTCTTCGCTTCCCGTAATTATTAACACATGCGCATTTTTATCCTGCTCCATGTCTTTTATAGCAGTTTCAATCTCTAGAAAAGTAATATAAGAAAAAGCATTTCGTCTTTTTGGCATATTTATTGTAATGGTACAAATCCCATTATCTTCTTTTTTATAAATAATTTCTTTTAAATCTTCAATATTCATAGCAAATTGCTCTCTTCTTATTAGATTTGAAGTTAATTAATTTAAAGAAGAGAAGAAAATTTATAAAATTTTAGAGAAAAGAGAAGAAAACTTAGAGTTTAGATGCTTTTTTTCAAAAGATCTTTTTTAATTTCTTCTTCTTTTAAATCTTGTCTGAATTTTTTATGTTCAATATAGGGACGGAAGATGGTTATCTTTGGGGGTGTCATAGTTAATATTGTTTCCGCAATTTTAGGGTATTGGGCAATAAACATAAATTCCTCTCTAACTAAAGGGCGTTGCTTTGATACGTTAGCAAAACGGACGAGCTCAAGTATTTGACGAGCTTCCTCATCGTTCTTGAACTTAAGGTCGAAGTTTTTATAGATATGTTTAAAAGAGCTAATTCCCGAATATTCTCCAGTTGTTATTTTCCTTCCAGTTTCTAAAAGGATTGTTTCCCCTCTACCTAATTCATTAAAATCATAGAGTTCATAATTTTTTCTGTCTTTTAATGCACCGTCTGCATGAATACCTGACTCGTGTGCAAAAGCATTCTCACCTACACCTACTTGATTTACTGGAATTGGCACTCCGAATGCGTGTTCTGCATATTTGGCAATTTTCCAAGCTTTATCCAGTTTTATTTTTGGATCTAACATATCCAATTCAGCCCATTCAGCACCGTGTTTTAAAGCTAAAATCGTGCTAACCAAATCACAGTTTCCTGCGCGTTCACCCATTCCATTCACAGTTGTATTTATATAAGCATCTTGTCCTTCTTCTAGGGCACCCTTAGCACCCATAATAGAACATGCTACGGCCATACCTAAATCATTATGGCAATGAAGCTCAATAGGAATATCAACTGCTTTAGTTAGTTCCTTACATCTAGTATGAATTCTATAGGGTGTTTCATATCCTAATGTATCGCAATAGCGAATTCTGTCAGCTCCAGCTTTTTTTGCGGCTAAGGAAAACTTAATCAGATAGTCCATTTTAGTTCTACTAGCATCTTCTGCATTCACACCTACTGTTTTAATCCCTAATTCTTTTGCTCTTTGAACAGAAGCGACCATCATGTCTATTACGTCTGGTTCTGAGATATGACCTTGAAATTTACCATTTATCATCTGTTGCGAGGTTGAAATAGAAATGTTTATATGTTCCACTCGGGTTAACTCCACGGCGCTAATAACATCGGTCTCAATAGCTCTCATCCAACCAGAAAGAATCATAGGATGGATAACCTTCATTCGTGCAAGCTCAAGGTTTGCGTTAATATAGTTTGTTTCATGTAACGTGTTTGGAAATCCAAATTCGCTTTGATGAACTCCCATATTGTTCAGTAAAATATTAAGTACCGTCTTTTCTAATTTAGCTAGTCCTAATCTTGAAGTTTGGACACCATCACGATTCGTAACATCTAAGATATAAATTCGATTATCCATTTTATTTTCCTTCTTTATTACTTATAGAATAATTATTTTGTATAACTTTAATGTTTTTCGATTTTAAAGAGAATTTTTATTATTTTATTTTAATTTCATTTAAAAAAATGAACTTATTTTAATTTTTTTATGAATTTCTGAAAAATGTTTGATTTTCTTATTAATTCCTTTTTATAATTAATCTTAAGATATATAAAGTTAAATGTTTATCTTTTAAGCAATTCTATGATCTAAGGAACATATAAACTACCTAAATCAACTTTCTTCAGTTTCCCATTTAAATCTGTTTATTTAATTTTATATTCACTCTTTAAAAAATTAACGACGATATCTTTTACTTTCCCGCGATCAGGCAAAGAAGCAACCATTCCATATATAGCAGCCTCTCCATCTGAGGTAACTTCTGGATTATCAATAACTTCCTTTACAGATAACTTGAGATCATTCAGGAAGGAATCAGCGATTTCTGCATGGTGTGGGTTCACAATCATATGTAGAGCTGACGGAAATTGAATTCGATCTAAATGCCAACCCTTCTTATCTAATTCATCTCCAAGTTGAAAAATATTAATTTTGTCTGATTTAAATGAAAAAACGCTCACATCTGGTTTACCTATTATTTCTAGTTCAGGGATCTCTTGAATTCCTTTAATAATCTTCTTAGAAGTATCTAGCACAATTTTCGCTAGCTTCAAATATCCTTCTAATCCTAAGGTCTTCATCCCAGCCCAAGCTGCAGCAATTGCTCCACCTGGACGAGTACCACGCATTGTTGTTGAAATATAGATTCCTCCAGACCAATCAGTATACACAGAAAACTGATGTTTCCACATCCTTTCTTTCCGATAGAGAATTATTGAAGCTCCCTTCGCACTATACCCGTATTTGTGTACATCTACAGAAATTGAGGATACTCCCGGAACAGAAAAATCCCAATCTAGAATATCGTATCCAAGTCTCTTAGCAAATGGTAAAATAAAACCTCCCAGACAAGCATCAACATGCATCCCAATATCTCGCTCTTTTGCGATTGCAGCAAGTTCAGGAATAGGATCTACAACACCTCTAGGAAAATCACACGCAGAACCAACCATTAAAATTGTATTTTCTGTTAACGCATCTTTCATAGCCTTGACATCTGCACGATGAGTTTCTTGATCTATAGGAACACGTATTGGTTTTACTCCAAAATAATCAGCTCCTTTTAGATGAGCGGGATGAGCTGAACTTGGAAGCACCATCTCTGGGTTTTTAATCTCAGGATACTTCTCACGGGCCCAATTTCTATGCGTTTTTATAGCCATTAAAATACTTTCGGTCCCCCCCGATGTCATGCTTCCACAGCATCTTTTATCCCCATTTAGTAGATCGATAACCATGGAAACGACTTCTATTTCAAATTTTTTCAAACTGGGAAAGGCTATAGGACTTATTGCATTCTTAGAAAAGAACATAGTATAAGCTTTTTTAAGGAATTCCGAATGCTCGTCGCTAGCATGATACACTAAACTCCACACTTTACCTTCCCGCCAATTTATATCTCCTTTAATTAAATCTTCCATAAGTCTTATAATTTCGTCCTTAGGAACTCCTTGTTCTGGTAACACTACTTTAGGTCTAGCCATTATTAATCAATACACCCTTATCTTGATAGATATTCTTTTTAATAATTTGTTCTATATTAAGGTTTATAAAAGAGAGTTTGAGATATAGCTTTTTCCACTTAGTTTCCTCATTGCTTTTTTTATAAAGAGGAAAGTTAAAAATCTTAATTAAACTATATCAATCAAACTTAACCAAGTTTAAAAAACAAACTAAGGGAAAGAAAATGAAAACATACGAAGAATATTATGAATCTCTTATAAAAATGAAGCCGAACATATACATTGGCAATGAAGTCGTTGGTAGAGATGACCCGCGAATAAAAGGGGGAATTCATATAGTTAGAGAGACATATGATAAAGCTTGGGATCCCAAATTCGAAGATTTATGTACTGCAACTTCTCATATTACAGGTGAAAAAATCAATCGATATACGCATATCCATCAAACTATGGAAGACCTTTTAAAGAAGCAGCGAATGACACGCGTTCTTTGTCACCGTGTTGGAGGATGTATACAGAGATGTATGGGAATCGATGCACTTAACGCTATTTCAGTAATAACTTATGAATGTGATCAAGCTTTAGGGACTAAATATTATGAGAACTTTATAAATTACTTGAAATATTTTCAAGAGAATGATCTTGCTGCGAGTTGCGCAAGTACAGACGCAAAAGGAGATAGATCAAAACGTCCGTCACAACAAGAAAATCCAGATGCTTATTTAAGAATAGTAGAAACTAGGGAAGATGGGATTATAGTAAGAGGGGCAAAACAATGTATTACAAATACTCCTTATGTGCATGAAATAATCGCCGTTCCATGTAGATTACTTTTTCCAGAAGACAATGAATACGCAGTTGCTTTTGCAATACCTGCAGATTGGGAAGGTGTCAAACTACTCGTGAGACCTGCCTATTTTCATTTTCCAGATGAGAAAATAGTACCGCCAGAAATGTTACCAGAAACGATGAAATTAGGTGATTGTGAGACATTTATAATTTTCGATGATGTGTTTATTCCAAATGATAGAATTTTCCTAAATGGTCAAGCAGATCCTAGACAAACTCCCTATGCGGGATTTCTAGCTTTAATGTTTGCTCATTATCATCGTCATTCGTATACTGGATGTAAACCTGCAATGACCGAGGTTATAGCGAGTGCTTCTGCTTTAGTTGCAGAATATAATGGCATTCAGGATAAAACACATGTGAGAGATAAGCTTGCACACCTTATTGGCACTGCAGAGTTAGTTTTTGCAGCAGGAGAATCGAGTGCATTACATTCTGAGAAATCTCCTTCTGGTACAATGATACCTGATGAAATTTTAACTAACGCGGGTAGGAGACACGCAGGAGAGGAGATCTATAACGAATTTAAAACTCTTACTGATCTTGCTGGTGGACTGATGGCCACTTTACCTTTCTTAGAAACTTTCTTTAACGAAGAAGTGGGACCCCTTGCAATGAAATATATGCAAAGAAATCCACGAGTAAAAGTAGAAAATGTTTTAAAATGTTTTAAAGGAATAGAATGTCTTGGTTGTTCTGAAATCGCAGGATTACTACAAGTAGCTGGGCTTCATGGTGGAGGTTCTCCCCAGATGGAGACGATTGCTATGATGGGTCGTTATCCTCTTGAAAAATTAAAAAATATCGCAAAATATTTATTTGGAATAAAGAGCAAATTACATCCATATGAGAGATCAGAAACTCCAGTAACTCCTAGACAATTGCTTGAAAAGTTTAAAAAAGCTCTGATTGCGAAACAAAAACGAGAACAAAAAGAATAAGAAACTTCTTTTTTTTTATAATTCAATATTTTTTATAATAGGCATAAAACAAATGTTTGTTTTTCTGATAAAGAATTAATAGAAACTTCAGAACTTTGTTTTGAGATAAAATTATTTATTGGAACTCCTTTTTCAAATAGTTCGTTAAATTTTTCATTGAAAATTTGATAAATTTTTTCATTCCGAGTTATATACGATCCCATTAACTTGTTTGTAGGATCGAAACTTGGCTGAATTAGTTCTTCGTCCGTTAAACTAAAATTGCTAAAATCTTCTTCTATAATATGAACTTCAAGATTTTTTAATTCAAAATCAATAGGGTTAATATTTTCTGTTAAAACTTTAAATTCCTTACTTTTTAATAAAGAAATAATCAATTCATTATTAAAAACAACCTGTATCTTTAAATTCTTAAGGTTTTCTTTGATTTTATTCATACTTTTATTTAGATTTTCTTCGATTTCTTTTGACGCATTTGTTCTAATATAAGGAATTAATGGATTTTCATAGCGAATTCCTGTCGCAATTTTGCATTCACTCCGCGTTAAAAAAGGATAATATATATCATCGATATTATTAATATCAAAGATAAGAAGTTCAACAGGCTCTTGAGTAACCTCTATAGATTTTAATTTGTATCTTTTAATGAACTCATCAAGAAAGGTTGTACACCGGTTTTTTTCATTTTCAAATTCGCTCCTTAAGTCTTCAATTCTTTTATTGATAAGTTTTTGCCAAATTGGGATGATCGGGTTAGCCAAATTAATTTTCATAGGTCTATCATAAATTTGGACTAAGTCTAAATCGCTCAATACTGAACAGATCTTATAGCCTCTCTTTAAAGTAAGATTATATTGAAGAGAGACTTCTCTCAAATTTTCGATTTTTTTATTTTCTAATAAATGATGATAAATTTTTTCAATTCCTTTTTCAATTATACCTAATGAATTAAATAAATTCGATAATTGAATAAATTCATCTCGTATAGTCATATTATAAATTATTTATTTGTTCTTTCATGTTTTGAATAATAAATTCTGTTAGAATACTAAAAGCTTTATCAACATTAACATTATTCATTGCTGAAATCTCAAGAAATTCAGCAAATTTATTTTTCTCAGCAATTTGAACTCCATGTTCAGTAGGAATTTGCCGTTGAGTTTCAGCTAGATCAAGTTTTGAGCCAATTATAATAAGGGGAATTTCCCCTCCTTTTTGCCTGACAATAGAACTCCATTCTTGTAAATTGTCTAAAGTAGAAGATCTCGTAATATCATATAACAAAAATGCTCCATTAGCACCAAGACAATATGTTGGTAAGAGAAATCTGAACCTTTCTTCCCCTCCCATGTCCCAAATCTGAAGCTTTATCTTTTTATCATTTATTTCGATTGTTTTTACGTGAAAATCGACTCCAATAGTCATTCTCTCGCTTGGATTGAATAAATTATAACAATAGCGTTTTGCGAATGAAGTTTTGCCCACATTCGCGTCCCCCAGCAGGAGAATCTTGAAAGTATAGTCGTAAGTTGTCATTATGATCTAATCATATGTTTGCATTAATTGATTATTATATTACAATACGAATTTTATAATATATTTTTAAGTAATTAAATATTTTCTTGAAAATTTAAAAATAATAAATAGTAAAAATAAAGAAATATAAAAGAAATATAAAAGAAATATTCCTTTTTAAAGTAAGCCCATGTCAGAAGAAAAAAATAAATTTGAAGAACACGATTTTGAAGGAGAATTAGATTATAAAATCGAAAATGTCGTAGGAACGGTTATAATGGAGATCGAAGAAAAGATGGATCTTAATCAAATCGCTCGCAAATATGAATCAACAGAATATAATCCGGAAAGATTTCCTGGTCTTATTATGAGAGTTTCTAATCCGAGAGCAACATTTCTTATCTTCTCTACGGGAAAAATGGTTGTCACGGGACTTAGAAAAGGGGAAGAGGCAGTTCAAGTAGTAGAAAAAGTAATGAAAAAAATTAAAAAAGCAGGAATTAAAGCGTCTAATCCAAAAATTACTATTCAGAATATTGTCGCAAGCGGAGATTTACACACACATGTAGATTTAAATTTAGCAGCGATAGTAATGGAATATGCCATGTACGAGCCAGAAGTATTCCCAGGGCTAATTTATCGCATGCAAGACCCAAAGACAGTTTTTTTAATATTTTCTACTGGAAGAATTGTCTGCACTGGAACTAAGAGTAAGGAAGTGGTAAGAGAAGCGGTTTTAAAATTGAATCATGAAATACGAGAATTAGGAGTTGCTAGAGAAGATATGGCAGATTCCGATTATGAAGATGTTACATTTATTTAAATTCTTTAGATTCTGACCTTAATTGATTATTATAATATGAATTTTATAATCTAATCTTAATTAATTAAATATTTTTAAATTTAATATTAAATTTATTATAAAGATTGTCCAAACATTCATCTTCCGATAACTCTATTGAATATTCTTTACGATATCCTATATTTTGAGTGAACTTTATAAAATCTTTAGATTTATCTGTTATATCTTCTTCATCGTATTTTAAATCGGTTAATTTTATCAAGAAAATAAAATCTTTAATCTTTTTAAGTTGGTTATAATCTGAACCACTAATATACCTTGTATTAATTATATATCCTAAATTTTCTTGAGATTCAAAAGGTTCTAAAACTTCCATCGCATCGTTTAATGTTGGTATTGAGCCTAAAAATTCAAAACCTATATTGATATCTTCATCATATGCTTTTTTAGAGAGATCTGCAAGTCTTTTTATTGTTCTATTTATAATTCTCCCTTTTGGTATTAGGGTATCTTCAGATGAGAGTTCAAGTTTGGATGGATTAACAATTATTAGATTTGATTCCAATTTATAGCATAAATTAAACATTTGCATTAAATTATTGAAAACTTTCGTTTTATAATCTTTTTCTGAACACAAGGAAAAATCTTTTAAATGAAATATGCTAAATACTCTAAGATTGTAAATTTCTAAAGTTTCTAAAATATCTTTTAATTTAAGATTTTTAGATAGACTTCTTTTAATCTTTTTAAAATTTAACTCTACGCCTTCAAAATCTCTGGAGAATTTTATAAATTTTAGTAAAGACAGATTTTTACAAGAATTTTGATTTAAAGCTAATTTAATCATTGTAATAAGTTATATATTTTCTCAATATCCTCATAATTCTTTATTAATTTAAATTTTAATGGGAATTATAAAACCTTTAATAATATAGTTAAAAAATAGAATTTTTCGATTTTTCGCAAGAAATGTTCAATAAACTAAAAAAACTAAATAAAATAAAGAAATTATTAAATTTTAGTCATTTTTTAATTCTTCAATTCTCCCTTCGGCTTCACTTAGCTTTTGATCAATAATTTTTCTTTTTTCGAGAAATTTTTCTCGTGAAATGGATCCAGTATAGAGTTTTTCTTCAAGTTGTTGTAGCTTTCCCTGCAGATCTTCTATATTCTTCTGGAATTTAATGATTTTCTCTTCTTTGGTGAGTTCTTTCATTGGAGGTTCCAAAGGAGATTTTTTTAATGGAGCAGAGATTTTTAGAGGTTTAGTATCTTTAGGTGCTTCCTCCTTTTGTTGAATTTCTTTTGGACTATCTGGAGCCCCTTTCTTTAGTTTTATTGGTTTTAGATCTTCAGGTGCTTTCTTTGGAGTAATTTCTTTATCCATAGGTTCTTCATCGATTTTTTCTGGGTGTTCAATCCTAATATCAATACGTTTCTTCTTCTTTTTTCCTTCCTGCTTAGTTAATGAAATAGCAGAAGGTCTATCAGGGTCAATAGGGGTCTCACAAGACCAACAAATGTTTTCAGATTCTTTAAGCACTTCAATGCACCGTGAACAATAATATGCGCCACACGAAGGGCAAATCCAGCTATATCCTTCTATTAATCCTTTATGAACTAAACAAACATGTTTTTCTTTGGAGAGTGTAATATCTCCTTCTGTGATCTCTTCTCTTTGGGCTATTAGATTCTCGAGTTCAGCTTCTCTTTCCCTAAGAGTTTTCCTTGATCTTCGACCAAAAATAACACCTAAGATAGCTATAGTAGCAGCAATTCCAATAATTATTAATATTAACATAATATCAATTCCATCTTCCCCACCATCCCCAGTACTATCATCATCACCAGGAGCAGCAGGATAAATTTGAGCAATTGAGCTAGTTTGACCTTTTTCAATCCGAACTGAACTATTTCCGATATTACCTGCAGAATCTTTACAATAGAAATTTAGTATGTAATTTCCATCTCCTAATCCAGACCATGCACTAGTGATTAAATTACCAACATTTTCTCCTTCGATGGCTGGAAATATTGTATAATTATTGATGCCACCATCTAAAGTGTACCATGCACTATCAATATAATCTTCTACTATAGTTATATTATAGAAAGGATTCTCGTTTCCAAATAAATCGTTATTATTAGGTTTGTTTATTATAATTTTTGGACTAGTCAAATCTCCGGTAATATTTTCGGGTGTGGCATATCCGACATTCCCGGCTTTATCTGTTCCATTCACATAAACCCAATAGCTACCATTTCCATACAAAGATACGTCGAAAGAACCTGTCCATAGATCAGCCCCTTGATAGGTCAGTACTGGATAGATATAACCACTTGGTGTTGAAACATTAGCTAACAAACTCCCGGTAATGATTTCTGTAGTATTGTATGCTTGGATATTTGTAATGCCATTAGAGAATGATGGTGTGACTGTGAGAGTTATTGTTGGGCTAGTCAAATCTCCGGTGATGCTTTCGGGTATAGCATATCCAACATTCCCGGCTCTATCTGTTCCATTCACATAAACCGTATAGGC